>JAVRCH010000142.1:0-120816 GCA_034530795.1 Nostoc sp. DedQUE12a | reverse complement strand
ACATGTAGGTACTTAAATGCCTCAAAGCTCCTAACATCTGAAAACAGCTTTTTATACCACTGACAATATTCGTCTACGAATTTGACTGTTGGCACAGCTGGCCGAGACTCAAACATTATTCCTGTAATGCTTTCATCGTTTTTACACAATTATTCTCTCATAATAGTGACAAAAGAGGGCTAATTTGCCTGATTTAAACACTGCTCTCAAAATATATGCTCAACGTTTTGGGATTGAAGCGATGTTCAAAGATTGTAAAAGTGGAGGCACTGCGTTGGGCGGCTTTGCCGACTTGAAGCAAGTGCCGTGTGGTTACAATCTAGAAGCTTCTCAAGCTAATCCTGATAGACTTGTACGAATAATATTATTAATCGCTTTGGCTATGACCAGTGCTTGGTTATATGGACAAAGAACTAAATTTCAATCCCGAGAATCATATATTTGTCGCCAAGAAGAAAAAAATAGAAATCAGAAGCGTCATAGTAATTTTTGGATAGGTTTATATGGTCAAAATTGGATAGTAGCTTGGCATGAGTGCCAAGCATGGGTCGAGGAACTGGTCGGTTTCATTCGCAATAAGCAGGCATATTATCAGCGAGGTTTAAGGGCTATGAAGCTTATACAGCAAGCACTTTAAGGAGCTTGTCGCCCCTTGAAAGCGATCGCTTTACCAAAGGTTAGGCTAAAAGAATTGCACCGTCGGGGCGGACTTGGAATGAGATTTTGATTGAAGCGAAGCAGCGAGAAATTCTTGAGCAAAAGCAACGCTCTAGGGGTTTTAGCCGATGAGTCGTGTTGTGCCGACGAACTCGTTGCCGCGATCGCTCAATTAGGCGGTACTGGGACGGGGCAATAGTTTACTTGTGGGGATGCCTTGGTTATAAAAGCCCCGCCCAGCACTCCGCTATCGCCGCCTAATTGCAACGAGTTCTTTTTTCTTGGAAATAACACACTGAAAACCTTTTGAGTTAATTAATCTTTAATTGCTGTGGTCATGGCGTTAGTCGAAGTAATCAGGGCCTTGAACAATATCTCCTTCTTGAGTGGTGGTATTTTGGAAGAAAGCTCCAGCAAACTCAGCTTCGATAGTTATAGCACCCAGCAGAGTAGCATTTTCCAAATTAGTTCCTTGCATAGCAACACTTTCCAAATTGGCTCTGCTCAAATTAGCTCCACTCAAATCGGAACCCATGAGGCTTCCACCAAGCAAATTTGCCCCAGAAAAATTAGTATTTTGGAGATTACATCTGTGCAGAACAATTTCTGGCAAATTAGCTCCGCTCAAATCAATACCACTGAGGTCTATCTCAATGAAGCGCCTCTCTCCAGCAGCATAACGTTGCAACAGTTCAAGAGCAGTCATAACTTTAGCTTCCAAAACACAGCAGTTAATACCTAACAGTCCCCGTTATAGAATATCAAGTAAGAAATTGGTAAGAAAAAATTTTGATTCGTGCCTATAAGTAACTGCTGTTAAGGCTTTCGGAAGCTATTACTGCATAACTTCCTTGCTCCCGTATTGGCTGGGGGAGGAGCAGGGGAAGCTGGGGCGGCTCTTGGAGAAAATTGCGATCGCCCAGCCCAATGTCGGGTAATGTGGGTTAACCGACATTAAAGGGAAAGCTTTTACTGTTAGGCATTTAGCGCGGATTAACGCCCAAGCGTTCGCGCATACGCCTCATTTACCTCTTGATCTCACGGCGTAATGACAAGTATTCATCCGAACTTGATATTATTTATAGATGCCTTAAAAATAGCAGAAACAAGCTACTCTAAACATCATATTAAATTCATTAAACTTTCAGTCATTAAGGTGGTATTACTCTACTACGCTCTCGTAGCTTGAATCTTAACAAATTTAGGTTTGATCAAATTAAAAAAATTATTTTTTCATGTAAAATTTTAACTTGAGAAGAATTTAATTACTTAATAAATCAACAATATAGGAAATGCAAAAGTCAGCTGTTCGTGAACATTTGCTAGCGGGAATTGCTTTTTGTTGTGGTGTCGTAGCAACAAGTGTCATATCCGTTTCTCTACCACAAGCTGTGGCACAAAGAACGTCAAGAGAAACATTAGTAGCTCAATCAGTAGTTAATGAAGAAAACGATCTGAAATTTGAATCACGCGGTTGTCAAAGGACAAAACCCACACAAGTGAGTTGTGATGTTTTAATTACCAATATAGGCAAGGAACGTCAAACTCTGAGATTTGCTGTTAGCCCTAATTATGACCCAGTTAGAACAAATGCTATCGATGCGAATGGTACTGTGTACACCGCCCAAACTATACAATCTGGCGCAGGTCTTACTGGAGGTTCTAAAGGTGGGGAGTATTTTAATATCAGCTTAGCTGTTGGTATCCCCACAAAAGTAACATCCACCTTTGAAATTCCACAAGAAATTACTAATTTAGCTGCTTTGGATGTAGGTTATTTGAATAACAGTAGAAACTATACAAGAACGGCTATTCCCAATATCGGCACAATAAAATCTAATTCAGCATCTACAAAAAATCCATGTCCAGCAAGTTCCACCCGCACCCGCTAGCTTCCCTTCGACATTGTAAGCAATCTCTTTAGTACCCAAGCGACCGCGTTCTGCCCAGCCCCTAGCGATGGCGTAAGCGCCATCGCCTTGGCGATGGCAAAAATCAACAATCAGTCTCCTCTACAACTCCTCTCTCATCACCAAATCAATCGCTGAGTCAATTAACTCAACTGCTGATATTTCATAGTGATAAGTCTTAAATTTAAACTTCCCTACCTGTTCTAGTTGCTTCGACGGGCGATGTCCATATTTGTCCTCATACATTTGTAGGGCGATAGTACCGATAGTCGTCATCTGTCCGGGCGTGGCACTGAGTTTGCGTGACTGTAGTCTAGACGCGACGGTGACGGTTGCTGGTGTTGCACTTACAACGGGTTTGGCTAGGCTTAAACGCGAGAATGTTTTGCTTAATTCATCAATAGATGAAATGAGTAGAGTTGTTAACCCAGTAAACCGTTTTGCAGGTTTATCTGTTAGAACAGCAATCTTTAATGCTTCTGGCTGCCCAACCGCGATAAAAGTATTTTGAGCGCGAGTCATTGTTGTGTAGAGCAGTTGACGGGTTAACATTCGGTAGTTAGCCATTAGTAACGGGAAAATCACATACTGAAATTCACTGCCCTGACTTTTATGGCAAGTTATACAAAACGAGTGCATGATTTGGTCAAAGAAACCTGGATAGTAATCGACGATCGCGCCCCCCTCCCAGGAAATTTTCACCATTTCTTTTTTCTCATCTACCGCTACCACCTGACCAGTCTCACCATTCATCACTGGCGGGAGTGTATCATAACGATTTTTCAGTTGTATCACCCTATCCCCAACTCGATACACTACAGACCCCAAAAGCACTTCAGGCTGGTTATCTTTTTTGGGATTAAAAATAGGCTGAAGCAGTTTATTGAGATTGTTCACACCAGCCGCCCCTTCCTTCTGGGGTGCTAACACTATCACGTTTTTATTCAAATCTACATTCTCTTTCTTCATCGATGCGACTAACTCAACAATGCTTTTAGCCGTCCTTTGTGGTGAACTAGCTTCTAGCATGGCGCACTCTCCCACATCCATCCAGGACTCAGCCTGATTAAATTTATCCAGTGGGGGAACCGTGCCAAAATTTACCTCACTAGCTGCATAAATAATCGGGCTGTCCTTTCGCTGTCGATGAATTTTTTGCAATCTTGTTGTTGGTACTATTTCAGAAGAGAGCAAGTCTCGCAGCACCATTCCAGGGCCAACACTAGGTAATTGGTCAGAGTCTCCTACTAACAGAATTTGGGTTGTTGCTGGTAAAGCTTTTAATAAGGAATTAAATAAGAATATATCCACCATTGAAAATTCATCAACGATCAGCCAATCAATAGTTAGGGGATTATCCTCGTTATAGTAAAAGTTTTGCCCAATTCCCTGCCATTGCAGTAGACGGTGAATGGTGCTGGCGGACATTCCAGTTGCCTCTTTCATCCGGTTGGCTGCCTTTCCGGTCGGGGCTGCAAGAGCTATATTTGCCCCCCTTAATGTTAACCATTCCACCAAAGTTTTTAGTACATAGGTTTTTCCCCGCCCAGGCCCCCCTGTAAGGATACTAATAGGATGTTTAACTGCCATCAACAAGCCACTGGTTTGTTCAGAAGTTAAGCGTGAGAGTTCACGATATTCAGGCGCTTCAAAGTCCGCTAACCAATGTTCTAGATGTTCGGTCGAGTAAGTTGGTTGGTTAACTAAAGTTTGGATTTTTAACGCTACAGACAGTTCAGCGCTGTAGGCTGCTCTAGCATAAACACTATTGGCTACCTCGCCATAAACTAAAGTTTGCTTCTCTACTAACTGACCAAGAATTGTATTCAAAGATTTATAGTCTGGTGTGTGGTGAGGACGTTCTAGCAAAGACACAGCACGCCCCAACAAATGAGATTCGGGCAGAAAACAGTTACCCTCACTCAGAGCCTCCTTCAAGACATGAAGTAGACCTTTAGAGTAACGAGTCTCACTGGAAACCGACATCCCCAACGATATCGCCAACTCATCAGCAGTTTTAAAACCGATGCCCTCAATATCATCAATTAATTTGTAAGGGTCGCTTTTGAGTACCGATGAGGTTTTGTGCCCATAATGCTCACAAATCTTTAAGGCTAATCTTAGTGATGTACCTACACCCAAAAGCTGGGCGATAATTCCTCGTGTTGGATTGGCTTTACTCTCTGACCAAGAAGAGGTAATTGTAGCGATTCGAGATTTACCAAGCCCAGGGACTGACTCAAGTCTTAGGGGGTTAGCATCTAATACCGATAGGGTGTCATAGCCAAAGTAATTGACAAGAGTTTGGGCAGTTTTTTTTCCTATTCCACGGAAAAGTCCACTTGATAAATACTGCTGGATTTCCTGAAGGGTTAACTCTGGAAGTTTATCTACTTTAGAGAACGAAATCATTAAAATACCATCCTCCCCTCAAAGCCAGCGTCATTGCCTAATTAAATCGGCTATAACCTAATATGATGATCGCATTTTCAAATAAAATAGCAGCCACGAACAAAAATAAACATTTCTAAACGACTTTTCACCGTTATCTTAAGTTGTAACGGTGCAGTTAAACCTACTCACTTATGAGCCGAATCATCGCAGTTTTTAATCAGGCGGGAGGTGTTGCCAAAACCACCCTTACCCAAAACTTGGGCTACCAAATAGCACAATTGGCTCATCGTGTCTTGCTCATCGATATAGACCCCCAAGCCAGCTTAACTATTTTTATGGGCTTGGTTCCAAGGGATTTAGAGCAAACTGTCAACAATGCCATTGTGGATGAACAACCCCTACCAATTCTGGAGGGGATTCATGGTATGGATTTAGCCCCTGCCAACATCTCTCTCAGCACGGCAGAAATGCAATTGGTTAATGCTTCCATGCGGGATTTCCGCCTGAAAGAAGCTATTGAACCAATTCAAGAAAATTACGATTTTATCTTAATAGATTGCCCTCCCAGCTTAGGGCTACTCTCTTACATCTCCCTTGTAGCTGCAACTCATGTTCTAGTGCCTCTGGAAACTCATTTCAAAGCCTTTGAGGGAACAGGCGAATTACTAAAAACGGTTGCTACAGTACGTAATAAACCTAACCGCAAACTGCAAATAGCTGGGTTTGTACCCACAAAATACGATGCCCGGAACTCCCAGGACACTCGTACTCTAGCAGCCATCTCCGAACAACTAGCAAGCGCTGGAACAGTCTTTGCCCCCATTCCTCGCTCCACTGCTTTTGTTGATGCCTCAGAAGAACGAATGCCCCTTGCAGTTTACGAACCAAAGCACCCATCTGTCGCAATCTTGAAAAAAATAGCCGTTAGTTTAGAATCCTTAAAATGAGACGCACTAAAGCAAGCCAACCTCTTAAAAGCAAAATTGATGTACCTTGGGACACCACAGGTGTAGCGAATGCTGGCTCTCTCCAATCCATGCCGCTAGACCAGATTGTTCTGCCGCCGAATCAACCGCGCCGTTATTTTGACCCGGAAGCGTTAAAGCAGTTAACCGAATCCATAAAACAGCATGGCATCCTGCAACCTCTGTTAGTCCGCCCCGTTGCTGATGGAAAACACGAATTAGTAGCAGGAGAGCGTCGCTATCGTGCTGCAACTGAACTGGCGTTAACAGAAGTTCCTGTTGTCATCAAAGAATTAGACGATAACGCTGCTTTTCAACTGGCACTCGTAGAAAACCTACTGCGAGAAGACCTTAACCCAGTCGAAGAAACTGAAGGCATACTGCAACTGCTGGCTCTCAAACTAGGTCGAAGCATTCAGGAGATACCCCCATTACTCTATCGTCTACAACGTCTACAAAACAAGGCATCTACAGTTACCCATAACGTTATGGGCGCACCCGATAGCGAAGGTAATGAACCTAGCCATAACGTTATGGGCGAAGGTGAAACTGACCCCACCCATAACGCTATCAACCAGGATTCTGGTGAGATTGAACTATCTACCCATAACGTTATGGGCGAAACCGAAACCCCTAATTCAGTCCTCAATGAGCAGTCAGTAGCCGACCCTGATTTAAAAATTGTTGAAGGAGTCTTTCTTGGCTTGGGCTTAATGACCTGGGAATCTTTCGTCAAGAATCGTCTGCCACTGCTCAACCTGCCAGTAGATATCCTGGATGCACTCAGGGATGGTTCAATTGAGTACACCAAAGCCAAAGCCATCGCCCAGATGACCCAGTTGAATGAGCGTGTTGACTTTTTAGAACAAGCTATTGCTAACAACTGGTCTTTAAGTGAAATCAGACAGCGCATTAGTGAAAAGAAAGCCGCTGCTTCTACCGAAAGCACTGAGTCGAACAATTACAAAGACCGTTTTACTGCTGCGACTACCAAACTCAAAAAATCGCGCATTTGGTCAGACCCGAAGAAACGGAAGCTCCTTGAAAAACTGCTGGCTCAACTGGAGGCACTTACAAGTGTTGAGTAGGTTTATACTGTCTGCTGCAACACGGTTTTGCACCACGTTTACTATTTGTTATACTCGCTCAAAAACTTCATCTTTTTCCCAAGGAACTGATTCTTCCATTGTCCCAAGCTCTGCAAAAGCTTTGGCAGCTTTAAGGGTTGTATTCAAGTCAACGCAAGACTTAGCCGGATAAACACCTTCTTGTCCCCCAACTATCACGAATTCGTCCATATCTGATTTAGATGGGTCAACAAGATAATGAAAACTCTCATTATCAAAAGTCAAATACACTATATATTTTCCTAAACCACCACCCACCGCCATGTGAGTTTCACTGTCGGTTTCTAAGGTGACAAGTGTTTTGTGATGCCCGTCTAAGTCTCTAATAGCTGATTCTATTTCTTGCCAACTATGCGCTTGCTCAACAAAACCCTTGTTCTGATTACCAATCCAATTTTCAACTGAAAATTTTGTGATAAACATAATTAACCTCACATCAGTGTAATTGTCTGACGACCGCTAGGACTAATAACTTCTATTTCTTCTAGACCAAGCTGTCTAGCCATTCCTTTCACACCTCCGTTTTGACCACACGCTCTACAAAGATCCCGGTCAACTGTTAAACGGGCTTTTCCTCCTCTTAATTCTGCATCAAAGGCTTGTTGAAAGGCATCAGCTTCAGCGTGGGTGCGACTAATTGGATTTACTTTTAGTGTAATCTTTCTGCGATTGGGATTACTGCCTGCACTGATACCAAAAAATACAATACCACCTATTTCTAGCTTTGCGATTGTAGAACGGTCATCTTCACTACCTGCTGGCGGAAGGCCAAGCTGTTGCCTATACTCTGCTAATTCTTCAAAAATAAGCTCCCCCCTTTCTTACCTGTTTTTCTTCAATTGCAGAGCAAGTCTGACAGAGCAGATGAAACGTGTTTCTGCCTCTGGTGAACGAATAGCAATCATTATTATGTTTTTCGGGTTCTCTGGTTTTCTAAGAATTACCGCCATTATGCGGATTCTCTGAGCTACTGTTGTTGTTTCGCCAATTCGGTAATTTCATCCATGTTTAGCGGTGTAGATTCTCCGCTATCAATCCCCTGTTGTATCGAAAGACGCAACTCGGCAAGGCGTATTGCTTTGAGGGCATCCTGTTCTTTAAGCAGCCGCAGACCTTCACGGATCACTTCACTAGCCGAAGTGTACATACCGCTTTCAACTTTGGATTGCACCCACTTTTCTAGTTCTGGGGTCAAAGAAACGTTCATTTGCTACCTCAAGATAGGCTCACAGCAATAATCCTACCGAGAATAACAAAAAATGTCCAAGTTTGTTATTACTCTTTTAGATATCGCTTCTCTAATGCCGCCTGACAGGATGGGCAGGATAGAGTTATGCTCAATAATTAGACTTCTTTGGAATTGATTTCTATGCCTTTAATTTCAAAATTAATAGATGAACTATTCTTAAATTGGGATACTATATCTTCTAATCCATTTACACATTTTTTGGCAGCAGTATTAGGGATATTTTTAGGCTGTCTTATAACGAGAACGTACTACTTAGGAAGCCATAAAAGTATTAAAGAAAATAATGATAGTCTTAATGAAAGAATAAAAACTAGAGATGAAAAGATATCCAATCTAGAAGAAACAATTCAACTTTTGCAATCTTCTTTAAACACAAAAAGCGATGAATTATTGGCAGAAGAAACAAAAGTATTGCCAGATAAACTTTATAAAATGCGAAAAAGAGAAGCTCTAAAAAATGAGACGATTACTCTAATCAGGGAAGTACAAGAGTTATTGGAAAAATTTAAAGGTAAATATCTCCCTGTTGCTGCAATTCTTCTAATAAATTCTGTCCTTCAATTAGCTCTTGCACCAAATACAGCCGCTTATCTTGTTCAAAATAAGCAATTAGGCGGGGAATTTGTGGATGTTCGCCTAAGTCATATAGTCGTTTTGCTTCTTGCTTAAATAACTCGCTAGCTTTCTCAAGTGCAGTCGTTCCTTGAACTTGCGGGACAAATTGCTTAATTACGCAAGGTTCATCTATCCTATCTGCATCTCTGGCTTCATAAGTTCTGCTAAATCCACCCTCTCCCAAAAGTCGTATTACCCGGAAGCGATTTCTGAATAATAGTGTGAGTGTTTGCCCACACTTAATGCAAAACTTATTGTCATCAGGATTAAACGGATTTGAGCAGCTGGGATTGGAACAGTAAAGCATATTTAGAAATTTATCAGCAGATGGTGTTATGTTAAGTTTTCCCATTTCCTGCCTACTCGATTTCATAATTCACTGTTGTGACTAGATTTACTTCTAGTGGCGTCTACAGCCTCAAGTCAATTTTGCTAGCGTAGTGATATAGGGTTTATCACTTCCCAGCACGAGGTTTTAATATGGCTCATTTAAATCAGCGTCGCAGCCAAAATGTTAACGGCGATTTTTATGTAGATACTACTTGTATTGATTGTGATACCTGTCGATGGATGACTCCGGAAGTTTTTTCTCGTGTTGATGAGCAGTCAGCAGTTTATCATCAACCAACAAATGAAGCGGAAAGATTAGCAGCCTTGGAAGCACTTTTAGCTTGTCCTACTAGTTCTATTGGCACAGTTGAAAAACCAAAAGATATCAAAATTGCTCAGGAAAAGTTTCCAATTTTAGTAGATGAAAATATTTACCATTGTGGCTATCATTCCGAAAAATCTTACGGTGCTGCTAGCTATTTAATTCAACTCCCTGAAGGTAATATTTTGGTCGATTCTCCTCGATTTACGCCACCTTTAGTCAAGCGTTTAGAAGAGATGGGTGGAATTCGTTATATGTATCTAACTCACAGGGATGATGTAGCAGATCATCAAAAGTTTGCGGAGCATTTTCATTGTCAGCGCATACTCCACGCTGATGAAATTTCTGCGGGTACTCGCAATGTGGAAATACAGTTAACTGGTTTTGAACCGTTTACCTTGACTGAGGATTTATTAATTATTTCAGTTCCAGGCCACACCAAAGGACACACTGTTTTACTTTATAAAAACAAGTTTCTTTTTACTGGCGACCATCTCGCTTGGTCAGAAAGGTTGCAGCAACTGGTTGCATTCCACGATGTCTGCTGGTATTCTTGGCCAGAACAAACTAAATCAATGCGTAACTTGGCTAATTACTCTTTTGAATGGGTGCTACCTGGTCATGGACGGAGGTTTCATGCTGATAGAGAAACTATGCGCCAACAGATGCAAAAGTGTATTGAATTTATGGAATCTTTGAAGTAGATTTGGTGTAAGTTTAAAGTTGGATAAAACTTGGCGATCGCACTTCATCACTGGTTTTCAAAACTTCATGCTTGAATACTCAAAAGCCATGTCTGACTACAGCCGCTTTGCACGTGCGCCACAGTAAACGCATCATCATAAAATTCTAGAGTCCACTCCATAGCAGAGACACTATTCTAATTCTGAATTCTGAATTCTGACTCCTGAATGCTGCAACTTATTTCTTAAAATATCTCAAGCCATAACGGTCTTGATATTTGCTGATATAGTCTACATTCTGTTGCTCTAATTTTGACAACAATTTAGGCGAAAATTCTTTTGATGAATATATCGGACGATACCAAGGTTGGTTATTAAAGTAATCTTGTAATGCAGGTGTGTCAAAACGGCGTCCGTGGCTAGCAAATATCGAATTTCGCATAATATCTAGTTCAAAACCGCTTTTTTCATCCAAATCTGCATCGGTGACACGTCTTTGAGAAAGCCAAAAATAAGTATTAACAGTTGTATTATCATCTGGCGTTATTAATGGAGTTGGAGAAGGTGTAGATTGACTGGGAATAGATGGAGTTGGTGTAAATTTGGGAGTTTCAATAGTTAGGCTAGGGGCAATTGATGGTGTTTCTACTAGACTGGGGACAGTTGACGGTGTTGGTGAAGCCAATACTGTTTTATCTGTTATCTGTTGAGGAGATTTTGTCAGCATTTGACCAATAATTATAGATGCACCGATTAATCCACCTGCAATTAAACTACCGATGAGGATATTATTCTGACTATTATTTTGAGAACTTTGAGAATTTTGCTGTGGCTGAACATGCACTGTCTGAGGCGGTGGTGCAGATACTAAAGTTGCTTTAGTTAAGACGGGTTGCGTCGGCAAAATTGGATTTGCTATGCTCTGTAAAGCATCTAGCATTGCTCTAGCTGTGGGATAGCGATCGCGTGGATGATAAGCGATCGCTCGGTCAATTATTCCTCCTATCATTGGGCTAATATGACTGGCATACTGTCGCCAAACAATTTCACCGGTCTGGGAATCTGTCTCTAATTGTTGCCCTACTCTCCCAGTCAATAAATATATTACCGTCATTCCCAAACTGTATAAATCGCTCGAATAAACTGGTCTACCTGCGGCTTGTTCGCTAGGCATATATCCAGGTGTACCAATCACAATGGAACTGGTAGGATTTCCTTGGGAATTCACAACGGTTCCCATTGATTCCCGCACAGCACCAAAATCAATTAGTACAGGTTTACCGTCACGATAACGCACGATGATATTATCCGGTTTAATATCGCGGTGAACGATATTTTTCGAGTGGACGTAATCTAAAACTGGTAAGATATTCATGAATAATTCAAAAGCAGCGGCTTCACTAAATAGCCCTTGCTTTTGCAATTTTGCAGTTAGGGTATCACCTTCAACCCACTCCTGAACTAAATAAAATTCCCCACCAGAAGAGAAGTAAGCATACAAAGCTGGAATCTGGTCATTTGCGCCACCGAGTTCTTCTAAAATAGCTGCTTCCCGTTGAAACCTCTCTTGCACTATCTGGTAGATTTGAGGGTTGTTGTGAATTGGTCTTAATTGTTTCACCACACAACGGCGCTTTGAAGGCATATAGGTGTCTTCTGCGAGATAGGTTTGACCAAACCCACCAGCCCCCAATGTCTGGATAACTTGATAGCGATCGTTCAGCAGCTGTATTGTCATGAGAGATTACCAGCGATATTCATAAGATAGTTTTCCCAAAACTACCTTCATTTCAAATCTAGTAACCCTTGTTCTTTCAATTTAGGATTAAAGCGGATTTCTAGTTGCAAACCACGCCCTTCTAATTCTTTTAAAATTTCAGCTTCTACTCGCCGTGCCACATTTTTAATAACTTTTATTTGCGCCAATTCATCATTAGCTGGATTTTGATAATTTGCCTGTTCTTCAGGTGTCATTAGCACTTTGACATCAATGGGATTAGTCCATTTTTCTTTGTTATCTCCATTTCCTGCTGGCACATTGCCATTTTCACCAATCCAAGCGTTCTCAATATTTTCTAAAACTGTGCGACTGGGACGTTCAATAGTTTGAACTTTCACCCAATAACATTGCTGTAGTTGACGTATTAAATGCTGCTTGAGGCTGAGATAAACATCACGAGAATATCCTACAAATTGCAACGTTTTTTCTCGGTCAAATATAGCATACACGCCGATTTTACCTTGAAATTGTTCGGGGAGTTGACCGCGATCGCCAATGTAAGGAATGAATTCCAAGCTTGCTAAAGCAGGAGTATTTGTTTCAGTAGTCATAAATCAAATCTAAAACTTGTTATTTGCTTTTGTGATTAAAAACTGCTACTTAAATCATAAAGTTTTTATAAATATCTTATTCATTGCCAAACTTTTGGTAAACGGCACAAAGGCGACTAGGTTTAAAAATTTTAGCAGTAAACATGAAATTTGGTGGTACATTTATGATTGCATATTCATCAGATTCATGATACTTTTCAAATTCTACTGGCATTCCCTTAGTAGTAGTTAAACTATAAGGAACTGGCTGGAAAAGTAACTCTGTGAATTCAACTTTTTCACACTGCAATTGCTGGCATATTTGCTTTAAAAAAGCTTCACTCGTTAATAACTTGAATAGACTTTCTTGAGCTTGTGGTTCGAGAGTAAAACTCGCATCAAAATTCTGAACGATTTTTAGGGGCATATTCTGTATAGGTACTAATTAACAACTCAGTGATGATAGAAAGTGGGCAACATTTTGAACATAGTTGTCCCAAAATACTGAGCAATAAACCCTACCTTTTTCAGTAGTTGAGCTTTGTGAAAAATCACCACTTTAAGATCAGCCTATTGGATTATGGTAATTCTGTCAGCCACAAAAGTAAGCTGGCATGATTAAGAATCATGAAGTCTGAGAGATAAACATTCTTTGAAAATCCCCAAGTATTCGCTAACGTTGCTGTATGAACTGTTTAATATTTAAGTTCATTCTCAACGTGCATCCCCAATTCTTCTTTTAAAAAAGCAGGGCAAGCTTCACTAACTTCTAGTTAGAAAGCAACATTAACAGGCGAAGCTGCTCCTGTCCATCAACCAAATACTTTTTAATTCAGATCGACTCAGAATAGTTGGTAGCTTCTCTCGATTCTTTGCTTTACCTACTTCTAATTAGGCTTTAC
Organism: Nostoc sp. DedQUE12a; assembly: GCA_034530795.1. GTDB lineage: Bacteria > Cyanobacteriota > Cyanobacteriia > Cyanobacteriales > Nostocaceae > Nostoc. Next base: position 107,352 of record JAVRCH010000142.1, on the reverse strand, counting down.
CACCAATACTGAACAATTAGCTTCTTCCACAACTTGACTGCTAACAGAACCCTGTACTATTCGCTTCATCCCCATCAATCCACGACTACCAATTACGATCAATTCAGTTTTATATATGTTGGCAAGACGAATAATCTCTTCAGCAGGATCGCCTGTTACCAGTTCTAAATCACTTTTAACTGATAACTTTTCCTGATAAGATTGCAGTTGTTTTTCAATATGAAAATAAGAAAATGTTGGGGACTCTGACTGAGGGCGATCGGCAGGTAGTTCGATCTCTGACTCTGGTGTGGGAAATACATGGCAAAGAATAACCCTCCCGTCTTCGGAAAAAGCCAAATCATCTAAAGTCTGGATTACTCGTTCTGCAATTTCCGAACCGTCCAGAGCTACCAAAACAGTATTTAGCACCCCTATGTCTCCTAAAGAGTAAACCGTTTTACAACACTTGGGCGGAGTTAAACAGTGTTTTAACTCTGTTTAACTTTCTCCTGATTGCTTCTGTGCTTGATGTTAGCAGTATCGTCACTCACCAGTCCCCAGGCTTAAAATCAGATAGAACTTATCCCGTTTTAGGTTGTATGTCTGGACAATTGAGAAACTTTGCTACTTTAATCCGTTATTTTCAGTCCTATTAAAATCTCTGGTTTTCTCGACTACCATACAACAGGCAGGACTACTCTGAAAAGTTTTGTATAGCTTCTCAAGCCTTAATTTTTTCGCTTGGTTTTTGCGTTATCACAAGTTTAACAAGTTTTGTCCCAGACAAAACATTGATCGTTGTCTAGTTTTATCTAACAATTTAGTTTCAGTGACAACCTTTCCTTAGGAACTGGCGATCGCTAATGCCCAACTTTTGCCGCAACTGCCATCACCAATGAAAGGCAGGGTAGCTAATGTTGCGCGTTAGCGTAGCTCACCGTAGGTATCGCTGTCCAAAGTTTTAGTTGGAAGTTCAGAAAAAATTAAGCATTCCGAATCACTCTTCTAACTTAATTCGGCGCCGCACTGAATCAGCATGAGAAGGTAAGCCCTCTGCTGTTGCTAGCACATCAATGGCACTAGCCACATTTTCCAGTGCAGTTTGGGAGTATTGAATAATACTAGAGTGTTTGAGGAAAGTTTCAACTCCTAACGCTGAAGCATACCGAGCAGCACCAGAAGTGGGCAAGGTATGGTTAGGGCCTGCCAAATAGTCACCTACTGCTTCTGGTGTCGAGTAACCTAAAAAGATTGCTCCAGCATGGCGAATCTGTGGTAAGAGTGCCCAAGGGTCTTTGACTTCTAATTCTAGGTGTTCGGGGGCAAATTCGTTAGAGAGTTCTGCTGCTGCTGTCAAAGATTCCACAACGATAATCAAGCCGTAGTGAGCGATCGCTTTTTCTGTGTCTATTCGCCGTGGATGATCCACTAGCTGTCTTTCCAAAGCTACCTGCACGTTCTTTGCCAAAGCAGCATCCGTGGTCAGCAAAATAGCTGCCGCCATCGGATCGTGTTCGGCTTGGGCCAATAAGTCAGCAGCTACATGCACTGGATTGGCGGTTTCATCGGCAATCACCAGCACTTCGCTAGGGCCTGCCAAAGAATCAATACCAACCGTACCGTAAACAAGTTTTTTCGCTAGGGTGACATAAATGTTACCAGGCCCAGTAATCACATTCACTTTGGGGATTGTTTCTGTGCCATAGGCTAAAGCAGCGATCGCTTGTGCCCCACCAACACGATAAATTTCTTGCACCCCTGCTTCTTGAGCGGCTACCAAAACTGCTGGGTTAATTGCACCTCCTGGCCCTGGTGGCGTTACCATCACTATGCGAGGTACAGCAGCAACACGAGCCGGAATTGCATTCATCAGCACTGTGCTGGGATAGGCAGCGCGGCCGCCAGGTACATACAACCCCGCTCGATCTACTGGGGTGTAGCGTTTGCCTAGTACCACTTCATCATCGCCAAAGTGTACCCAGCTTTTCGGGACTCGCTGACGATGAAATGCTTCAATTTGCCGGCAAGCTAGCCGAATCGCCCCCATCAATTCCTTTGACACCTGTTGATAGGCTGCATCCATTTCGGAGCCTGTCACGCGGAGTTCTTCTGGCTTGAGGGTTTGTTTGTCAAATTCGCTGGTGTAATGCAGTACAGCTTTGTCGCCTTGGCGCTTGACTGCTTGCAAAACTTCCCGCACCGTTGCTTCTTTGTTGGGCACCTGTTCGTCATGGGTGCGATCGCAGATCCGTTGTAGTTCTGCTCTAACGTCTGCCTGCTGAGTAATGATTCGCAGCATGGAGTAAGGACAATGCCAAAATTATAATATTGCCACCTGAGATTTAGTAAAAACTTTTCACCCACTGGGGTGTGAAAGCTCACTCTAATTCTCTTCTCTAGCTTAACCTGGATTTTTTTGATACTCCTAAGGTTGCCAGCACATGGTTTACTTGAAAAGGCAACTTGATTGCTTAATCCCAATCTGCCTGAGTTGGCGATCGGTAGGAAGGGGGCGTGCCATTTCCCACTATCCTTATACCCTTACCCTAACTCTTAAAAAACGTAAAGGTTGTGTGGTTCCACATTCAACACCCTGTATTTACAGAGGGTAGGGTCTGACTATAACTAACTTTTACTTATTTTCCTAACTTTTAGTAGTTAACATGTGTACAGACACGAAACATCGGTTCTATACTGGAATGTCCCTGAAATTTAGCTGTATTACAGTTCTTTACCTTTGATCGTCTGTCTGCTTTAAGGACAGATGGCATTGGCAATCACACTGCTCCATCGGGTGGTGAGTTAGGGTGACTATTTTACTCATAGGTTTTATTTTAACGTATTTACTTAATTGGCGGCACACTTAATTAGTCATTGATTCTTGGGAGCGCTGACTAGTTGTTATTCACTTCTCTACCCCTGAAACCCCTGGGCTTCCCTTTCTCTAGTAGCCAATGGCATAATTTTTTTTAGGAAATTCTAACATTGGCAATTTGGATGCTATATTAGTAAATCTAGTAGTGTGCGTACATATTAATATTAGTTTCTGGAATTGACTGTGGCGAATACAAAGTCTGCTCTTAAGCGTGCCGAAATCGCAGAACGCAACCGACTGCGTAATAAAGCTTATAAATCAGCTGTCAAGACGCTGATGAAGAAATACTTTAATGCTGTAACTGTCTATGCAGCTAATCCTACCCCAGAATTAAAACAAGAAGTACAGTCTAAGTTATCTGAGGCTTACAGCAAAATCGATAAAGCAGTAAAACGGGGCGTGCTTCATCCAAATAACGGGGCAAGGAAAAAGTCCAAATTGGCGGGCAGACTAAAACCTCTCACGCAAACGGCTGAGTAGTCATTGCCCATTTGTCTTTGAAGTTCTGTTCGTCGTATCCCTACAGGGAAGCGAGCTAGGCGCAGCGGATTGTAGAGAAAAGAAGCTAGATGCTTAGATGCTCATTTGCGTAGCGTCTGCCACAGGAAAAGGTCTCTAACGCTGCGCGATGCTCGAAGTCGGGCATCAGACTTCTCTATTAGTTATTTGTCAAAAAGGACAAAGGACTAAGTAAAAAGTCGAGCTACTCGCTTGGGTGGGTTAAAAGACTTGTGCCAGCTGGCGTTAAGCTAAGGCTTCCTGAGATTTAGAACTTTGTCACAGAAGACGAAGGACAAATGATGCAACTGATAGACACGCACGTCCATCTCAACTTTGAGAATTTCCAGCCAGATTTAGCAGCAGTGCGATCGCGGTGGCAGCAAGCAGGTGTAGTGCGTTTAGTTCATTCCTGCGTTCACCCTGAGGAATTTTCTAGCATTCAGTCCCTAGCGCGTGAGTTTCCAGAAATCAGCTTTGCTGTAGGATTGCATCCTTTAGATGCCGATAGATGGAATAGCGACACAGCCGACAAAATCAAATCTTTGGCGAGTTCGGACGCGAATGTGGTGGCAATTGGGGAAATGGGGCTGGATTTTTACAAAGCTGATAACTATCAGCAACAGTACATGGTGTTTGAATCGCAGTTAGCGATCGCATCTGAACTTGACTTACCAGTGATTATCCACTGTCGCGATGCTGCTGCCGAAACCAGAGAAGTATTGCAAAAATGGCGATCGCTAAAAGGAGAAACAGTACGTGGCGTTATGCATTGTTGGGGAGGAACCCCAGAAGAAACCCAATGGTTTCTTGACTTGGGTTTTTACATCAGCTTTAGCGGGACAGTAACGTTCAAAAACGCCAAAGATATCCAATCCTCAGCGGTGATGGTAAGTAGCGATCGGCTATTGATTGAAACAGATTGCCCTTTTTTAGCACCAGTTCCCAAACGCGGCGAGAAGCGTAACGAACCTGCTTACGTTCGTTACGTTGCAGAGCAAGTGGCGAAACTGCGTCAGGAAACTGTCGAAGCGATCGCCCAAGCTACTACCGACAATGCTTGTAAATTATTCGGTTTGTCGATATAAAGTGTTCTTTAGTCTATTTTATCCAATTGCTTACAAAGAAATAAAACTTTAGGAGGACAAAAATATGCTAAGATCATTCCCTCCAAAACATTTTGCTTGCGTCATAATGATAAAGGAAGGAACGTAAAACTTCTAAGTTTAATTTACCGTGCTGTTATTCGGCTTGGCCATCCTCCAAATCTCTACAATCGGATGCTCTCGACACATGACTGACCGAAACAAATCAGGTTGAGCCGTAATTATGCACAGCATCGGCTTGCTGTGTATTTAACCTATACAAAATCGTTAAATGAAATTGCCTTGTGATTACAATCCAGCAAAATAAAGTGATTCTGATTCCAAGCCGACAAAATGCGGATAGTTTCCTCAAACTTAGGATATTTAGGATATCACTGAGGGTATAAATAGCGGGGCGGATTTCAACCACACCGTGTAGATCTGCGTAAGCTCGCTTAACGCGCTTTTTGGAGGGGAAGTGAGGAAAGTAAATCGAATTCAGGAATATTTTAATTGGGGATTGGGGACTAGGGACTGGGGACAAGGGAAGAGTTTTCCCAATCCGCACTTCCACTCCCCACTCTCCATTACAGGCGATTACCCCTTGGTAAAATCGCTCATTCCCGCTTTCATAGCTGCGTTTGTCCACATTTGAAAATAGTTAGGTGTATAAAGAAAAGTTCCCAAACAGTTCGGACACTGGCTAGCAGTGGGAAGCATTAAACAGCAGTGTCCAAGGGAAAATTTAACCAGGTTGACAAAGGTAGAGGCATGACTAAAGAAACATATATGGAACCCGCCTTTCTATTGCCCGACTTGATTGAAATCCAGCGTTCGAGCTTTCGCTGGTTTTTGGAAGAAGGGCTGATAGAGGAACTGAACTCCTTTAGTCCGATCACAGATTATACGGGCAAACTAGAACTGCACTTTTTGGGTCAGAACTACAAACTCAAAGAGCCAAAGTACAGCGTTGAAGAAGCCAAACGGCGGGATAGCACCTATGCTGTCCAAATGTATGTTCCCACACGCTTGATTAATAAAGAAACCGGGGAAATCAAAGAGCAAGAGGTATTCATTGGAGATTTGCCTTTGATGACCGATCGCGGCACCTTTATTATCAACGGAGCCGAGCGGGTAATTGTTAATCAAATAGTGCGATCGCCAGGAGTTTATTACAAATCAGAAATCGATAAAAACGGACGGCGTACTTATTCTGCTAGCTTAATTCCCAACCGGGGGGCATGGCTGAAATTTGAAACAGACCGTAACGATCTAGTGTGGGTACGTATCGACAAAACCCGCAAACTCTCAGCCCAGGTACTATTAAAAGCTTTAGGTCTATCAGACAACGAAATTTTTGACGCCTTACGCCATCCAGAATATTTCCAAAAAACCATCGAAAAAGAAGGGCAATTTTCTGAAGAAGAAGCCCTGATGGAGTTATATCGCAAACTGCGTCCTGGCGAACCACCCACAGTCTTAGGCGGACAACAACTGCTAGACTCCCGTTTCTTTGACCCGAAACGTTATGACTTGGGTCGCGTTGGTCGGTACAAGCTCAACAAAAAATTGCGCCTTTCTGTACCCGATACCATGCGCGTCCTCACCTCCAACGATATTTTGGCAGCGGTGGATTACCTGATCAACCTAGAGTATGACATCGGCAACATCGATGACATTGACCACTTAGGTAACCGTCGTGTGAGAAGCGTCGGGGAATTACTGCAAAACCAAGTGCGAGTAGGCTTAAACCGTCTAGAGAGAATTATTCGGGAACGGATGACCGTATCCGATGCCGAAGTTTTAACACCTGCTTCCTTGGTAAACCCCAAACCGCTAGTAGCAGCAATTAAAGAATTCTTTGGTTCGAGCCAATTAAGTCAGTTCATGGATCAAACCAATCCCCTAGCAGAACTGACTCACAAACGCCGCTTGAGTGCCCTCGGCCCCGGTGGTTTAACTCGCGAACGTGCGGGGTTTGCTGTGCGGGATATTCATCCTAGCCACTACGGACGTATCTGCCCCATTGAAACACCAGAAGGCCCCAACGCTGGGTTGATTGGCTCCTTGGCGACCCATGCACGAGTCAACCAATACGGCTTCTTAGAAACCCCATTTAGACCTGTAGAAAATGGGCGAGTCAGATTTGATTTGCCGCCAGCCTACATGACAGCCGATGAAGAAGATGACCTGCAGGTTGCTCCTGGAGACATTCCTGTAGATGAAACAGGTCATATTATTGGGCCGCAAGTGCCAGTACGCTATCGTCAGGAATTCTCGACTACAACACCAGAGCAAGTGGACTACGTAGCGGTGTCTCCCGTACAAATTGTGTCCGTAGCTACCAGCATGATTCCCTTCTTGGAGCATGATGACGCTAACCGAGCGCTGATGGGGTCAAACATGCAACGGCAAGCAGTACCCCTGCTGAAACCAGAGCGTCCATTGGTGGGTACAGGTTTGGAAGCCCAAGGTGCAAGGGACTCCGGGATGGTAATTGTATCACGTACTGACGGCGATGTCACCTATGTAGATGCCACAGAAATTCGGGTGCGTCCGAAACCCAACACCCCAGAAATTAGGTATCCACTTTCTAAGTACCAACGCTCAAACCAAGATACTTGTTTGAACCAAAAGCCCCTCGTCCGCATTGGCGAAAAAGTTGTGGCAGGTCAGGTACTAGCTGATGGCTCCTCCACCGAAGGTGGTGAATTAGCGCTAGGACAAAATATCGTCGTTGCTTACATGCCTTGGGAAGGCTACAACTACGAAGACGCAATTTTAATTTCTGAGCGACTGGTGCAGGATGATATCTACACCTCAATTCACATTGAGAAATATGAAATTGAGGCTAGGCAGACGAAACTGGGGCCAGAAGAAATCACCAGAGAAATTCCCAACGTCGGGGAAGACGCCTTACGTCAGTTAGACGAACAAGGAATCATCCGCATTGGGGCATGGGTAGAAGCTGGAGATATCTTGGTAGGTAAAGTAACACCAAAAGGTGAATCTGACCAACCACCAGAAGAAAAACTCTTGCGGGCGATTTTCGGTGAAAAAGCGCGGGATGTGCGCGACAATTCCCTGCGAGTACCCAACGGTGAAAAAGGGCGCGTAGTTGACGTGCGCTTATTTACCCGCGAACAAGGGGATGAATTACCACCGGGAGCCAATATGGTAGTCCGGGTGTATGTTGCCCAAAAACGGAAAATCCAAGTTGGCGACAAAATGGCAGGACGCCACGGCAATAAAGGGATTATTTCTCGGATTTTGCCAGCAGAAGATATGCCATATTTGCCCGATGGTTCGCCAGTGGACATCGTACTTAACCCCTTGGGTGTACCCAGCCGGATGAACGTCGGACAAGTATTTGAGTGTCTCTTGGGTTGGGCTGGTCATACCTTGGGAGTGCGATTTAAGATTACTCCCTTTGACGAAATGTATGGTGAAGAGTCATCCCGAAGAATCGTGCATGGCAAATTGCAAGAAGCACGGGATGAAACAGGCAAAGACTGGGTATATAACCCAGATGACCCAGGTAAAATCATGGTGTTTGATGGGCGTACAGGGGAACCCTTTGACCGACCAATTACCATCGGTGTGGCTTACATGCTGAAACTGGTGCATTTGGTAGACGATAAGATTCACGCCCGTTCCACAGGCCCGTACTCATTGGTGACCCAGCAACCCTTGGGTGGTAAAGCACAACAAGGTGGTCAGCGGTTTGGGGAAATGGAAGTGTGGGCATTGGAAGCCTTTGGTGCGGCTTACACCTTACAGGAATTGCTGACAGTGAAATCTGACGATATGCAAGGGCGAAATGAAGCGTTAAATGCGATCGTTAAAGGTAAGGCAATTCCTCGACCGGGAACACCAGAGTCCTTTAAGGTGTTAATGCGCGAACTACAATCCTTGGGGTTAGATATTGCGGTACACAAGGTAGAAACTCAAGCAGACGGTAGTTCTTTAGATGTGGAAGTCGATTTAATGGCAGACCAATCAGCCCGCCGTACACCTCCTCGACCAACATACGAATCTCTTTCCCGCGAATCGCTGGAAGACGACGAATAGAAAGTGAGGAGTGAGGAGTTAAAAGTTAGGAGTTAGAGTAAAGACTAATTAGAAGTTTTACTCATAACTCCTAACTCATAACTCATAACTCCTAACTCCTAACTTAAAACTAAATATACTCATAATTCAAAACTCAGCACTTAAAGTATGAGACCTGCCCAAACTAATCAGTTTGACTACGTAAAAATCGGCTTAGCATCGCCAGAACGCATTCGCCAATGGGGCGAGAGAACTTTGCCCAATGGTCAGGTAGTAGGTGAAGTAACCAAGCCAGAAACTATTAATTATCGAACTCTCAAGCCGGAGATGGATGGCTTATTCTGCGAGCGCATCTTTGGCCCAGCAAAAGATTGGGAATGTCATTGTGGCAAGTATAAAAGAGTCCGTCACAGAGGTATTGTCTGTGAGCGCTGTGGGGTAGAAGTCACCGAGTCACGGGTGCGTCGTCACCGGATGGGCTATATTAAACTTGCTGCACCGGTAGCTCACGTTTGGTATCTCAAAGGCATTCCTAGCTATATTTCCATCCTGCTGGATATGCCCTTACGGGATGTGGAACAAATTGTCTATTTCAACTCTTATGTTGTCTTAAGTCCAGGCAATGCCGAAACTTTAACTTACAAACAGCTACTGAGTGAAGACCAGTGGCTGGAAATCGAAGACCAAATTTATAGTGAAGATTCTCAGCTACAAGGCGTAGAGGTAGGCATTGGCGCAGAAGCACTGCTGCGCTTGCTTGCGGATATAAATTTGGAGCAAGAAGCTGAAAGCCTGCGGGAAGAAATTGGTAACGCCAAGGGACAAAAGCGCGCCAAGTTAATTAAGCGATTGCGTGTAATTGACAACTTCATCGCTACTGGTTCTAAACCAGAGTGGATGGTCATGGCAGTTATTCCCGTGATTCCCCCCGACTTGCGGCCAATGGTGCAGCTAGATGGCGGACGGTTTGCCACTAGCGATTTGAATGATTTGTATCGGCGGGTAATTAACCGGAATAATCGTTTGGCACGCCTGCAAGAAATTTTGGCGCCAGAGATTATTGTGCGGAACGAAAAGCGGATGCTCCAAGAAGCGGTAGATGCTTTGATTGACAATGGCCGCCGCGGACGGACTGTGGTGGGGGCAAATAACCGACCCCTGAAATCCTTGTCCGACATTATTGAAGGTAAGCAAGGACGTTTTAGACAAAACTTGTTAGGTAAACGAGTTGACTACTCTGGACGTTCGGTAATTGTGGTCGGGCCAAAGCTGAAAATTCACCAGTGCGGTTTGCCTAGAGAAATGGCAATTGAGCTGTTTCAACCTTTTGTAATTAACCGCCTGATTCGCAGTGGCATGGTGAATAACATCAAGGCTGCGAAAAAGCTGATATCACGTAACGATCCTAGTGTTTGGGATGTACTGGAAGAAGTAATTGAAGGACACCCAGTGCTACTTAACCGGGCACCGACGTTGCACCGCTTGGGTATTCAGTCTTTTGAACCAATTTTGGTAGAGGGGAGAGCAATTCAACTGCATCCTTTGGTATGTCCAGCGTTTAACGCTGACTTTGATGGCGACCAAATGGCGGTACACGTACCGCTGTCGTTAGAAAGTCAGGCTGAGGCGCGGTTGTTGATGTTGGCTTCTAACAATATTTTGTCACCAGCAACAGGTAAACCAATTATCACGCCTAGCCAAGACATGGTGTTGGGAGCATATTACTTAACAGCAGAAAATCCTGGTGCTACCAAAGGGGCAGGCAAGTATTTTGCTTCCTTAGATGACGTAATTATGGCTTTCCAGCAAGAGGAAATCGACTTGCACGCCTATATCTATGTGCGGTTTGACGGTGAAATGGAATCAGACCAACCGGATACAGAACCTGTGGAAGTCATAGAAAACGAGGATGGCAGCCGGACATTAAAGTATAAGTTCCGCAGAGTCAGAGAAGACGCTCAAGGAAATCTCCTTTCACAGTATATACGTACAACGCCTGGTCGAGTTATTTACAATAAAGCGATTCAGGAAGCACTAGCAAGTTAGTGATGAGTTAAGAGTTAGGAGTTATAAGTTTTGAATTAATAACTCCTAACTCCTAATTTCTAACTCCTAACTATTAATTCAGGACTAATGACTAATGACTGAAAAAATGATTTTTCGCAATCGGGTGGTGGATAAAGGTCAACTGAGAAATTTGATTTCTTGGGCCTTTACGCATTATGGTACGGCGCGAACCGCAGTGATGGCGGACAAACTGAAAGATTTGGGTTTTCGCTACGCCACCAAAGCAGGGGTTTCCATCAGTGTAGATGACTTGATGGTGCCTCCAACTAAGCGATCGCTCCTAGAAGCTGCTGAAGAAGAAATTCGCGCCACCGAAGCTCGTTATCAACGGGGTGAAATCACTGAAGTAGAACGTTTCCAAAAGGTAATTGATACCTGGAACGGTACCAGTGAAGCCCTCAAAGATGAGGTAGTTGTCCACTTCAAGAAGACTAATCCCCTCAACTCCGTGTACATGATGGCATTCTCTGGGGCGCGGGGTAACATCTCCCAAGTCCGGCAGTTGGTGGGAATGCGGGGGCTGATGGCAGATCCCCAAGGGGAAATTATCGACTTACCCATCAAAACCAACTTCCGCGAAGGACTCACTGTAACGGAATACATTATTTCGTCTTACGGTGCGAGAAAAGGATTGGTGGATACCGCCTTACGGACGGCTGACTCTGGTTATCTCACCCGGCGTTTGGTGGACGTATCCCAGGATGTGATTATTCGGGAATTTGACTGCGGCACCACCAGAGGCATTCCTATTCGCCCAATGACAGAAGGTGCCAAAACTCTGATTCCTCTGGCAAACCGCTTGATGGGACGGGTAGTTGGTGAAGATGTGGTGCATCCAATCACAAAAGAAGTGATTGCACCACGCAACACCCCAATTTCTGACGACTTGGCCAAGGAAATTGGCAAATCTGGGGTAAAAGAAGTTGTAGTGCGGAGTCCCCTAACTTGTGAAGCTGCACGTTCTGTCTGTCAACATTGCTACGGCTGGAGTTTAGCCCACGCCAAGATGGTGGACTTGGGGGAAGCTGTGGGGATCATTGCTGCCCAAAGTATCGGCGAACCAGGCACCCAGCTAACCATGCGGACATTCCACACAGGTGGTGTGTTTACCGGGGAAGTGGCACAACAAGTCCGTTCTAAAATCGATGGGACTGTGAAAATTCCCCGCAAATTGCGGACAAGACAATATCGTACCCGCCACGGTGAAGATGCCTTGTATGTTGAGGCCAATGGCGTCATCATTTTGGAACCTAAAAAAGAAGGTGATACCACGCCAGCTAGCCAAGAGGTGCAGCTGACTCAAGGTTCTACATTATATGTATTTGATGGCAATCAAGTAAAACAAGGCCAGTTGTTGGCAGAAGTCGCCCTTGGTGGTCGCACAACTCGGACTAATACAGAAAAAGCCGTTAAAGATGTGGCTTCTGACTTGGCAGGGGAAGTGCAATTTGCCGAAGTCGTTCCAGAACAAAAAACTGACCGTCAAGGCAACACCACAACCACAGCCGCACGGGGTGGTTTGATTTGGATTTTATCTGGGGAAGTTTACAACTTGCCGCCTGGTGCTGAATTGGTGGTGAAAAATGGCGACGCGATCGCTTCTAATGGAGTATTAGCAGAAACCAAATTAACTACTCTCCACGGTGGTGTGGTGCGCTTGCCCGAAGCTACCCCAGGGAAGAGTACTAGGGAAATTGAAATTATTACCGCTTCTGTAGTCTTAGACCAGGCAACGGTAACAGTCCAAAGTTCCCAAGGTCGCAATAACTACCTAGTTTCCACTGGCAACAACCAAGTATTTAACCTCCGCGCTACACCTGGCACAAAAGTGCAAAATGGTCAAGTGGTAGCCGAGTTAATTGATGACCGCTATCGCACAACCACTGGTGGATTCCTGAAATTTGCGGGCGTGGAAGTCCAGAAAAAAGGCAAAGCCAAACTGGGTTACGAAGTTGTCCAAGGTGGTACGCTGTTGTGGATTCCGGAAGAAACCCACGAAGTTAATAAAGATATCTCATTGCTGTTGGTAGAAGACGGTCAGTTTGTAGAAGCTGGCACTGAAGTTGTGAAGGATATCTTCTGCCAAAACAGCGGTGTGATTGAAGTTACCCAGAAAAACGACATCCTGCGGGAAGTAGTCGTCAAACCAGGGGAACTGCTAATGGTGGACGATCCCGAAGCAGTTATGGGACGAGATAACACCTTCGTCCAACCAGGCGAAGAATTTCAAGGCAGTGTCGCCACGGAATTACGCTATATCCAATATGTGGAGACACCAGAAGGCCCAGCCTTGTTAAGCCGTCCAGTAGTCGAGTTCGCCGTACCGAGCAATCCTGACGTGCCATCAACCACATCGGTAAGTCAACAAACTGGGCGTTCCATTCAGTTACGCGCAGTACAACGACTGCCTTACAAGGATTCTGAAAGAGTGAAATCCGTAGAAGGTGTGGAATTGCTGCGAACCCAGTTAGTGCTGGAAATTGAGCAAGAAGGCGAACAAGATCACAACGCCTCCCCCCTAGCAGCAGATATTGAATTGGTACAGGATACCGAAGATCCAGAAATTCAACGCTTGCAGCTGGTGATTTTGGAGTCCTTGGTAATTCGTCGAGACATTACCGCTGATGCAACCCAAGGTAGCACCCAGACAACGCTGGAAGTTCAAGATGGGCTAACCATCGCCCCTGGTTCCGTCGTCGCACGTACCCAAATCTTGTCTAAAGAAGGCGGGATAGTGCGGGGCGTGCAAAAGGGAACCGAAAATGTTCGTCGCTGCTTGGTATTGCGGGAAACTGACATGATTACCGTAAATACCAGTACTCAGCCGAAAGTGAAGGCGGGTGACTTGCTTGTAGCTGGTACAGAAGTTGCCGCTGGAGTTTTTGCTGAGGAATCTGGGCAAGTAATCGATGTCAAAAAATTAACTAGCGCTGAATCTAAGGCGCTGAGTGCAGAAAATTCTCAGGACTTAGCACTTAGCACTCAGAATTACGCCATTACTATCCGTGTCGGTCGTCCTTACCGAGTCAGTCCTGGCGCTGTGTTGCAAATAGAAGATGGCGATCTGGTACAACGGGGTGATAACTTGGTGCTGTTGGTATTTGAACGCGCCAAAACTGGAGACATTATTCAAGGTTTGCCTCGGATTGAAGAATTGCTCGAAGCTCGTAAACCTAAAGAAGCGTGTGTTTTAACACGGCGGGCGGGAGAAGTCAAAGTAGTTTACGGTGATGGTGATGAAGCGATCGCCATTAAGGTCGTAGAATCAAATGGCGTAGTCACAGATTATCCTCTAGGCCCAGGACAAAATTTAATTGTGCCAGATGGCTCTCATGTGTCAGCCGGACAACCATTGACCGATGGCCCATCTAACCCGCATGAAATTTTGGAAATCTTCTTTAGCTTGGGTTCCGAAGACGGAGTTTATGCTTGTGCTAGCCACGCTTTGCAGAAAGTACAGACATTCTTGGTAAACGAAGTGCAAATGGTGTATCAGTCTCAAGGGATTGATATTTCCGATAAACACATTGAAGTGATTGTCCGCCAGATGACCAACAAAGTCAGGATTGATGATGGTGGTGACACCACAATGCTTCCCGGCGAATTGGTGGAACTGCGTCAAGTTGAGCAGGTCAACGAAGCAATGTCAATTACAGGTGGTGCAAAGGCACAGTATACCCCAGTATTATTGGGGATAACTAAGGCTTCTTTGAATACCGACAGCTTTATTTCTGCTGCATCCTTCCAAGAAACAACGCGGGTACTTACCGAAGCAGCTATTGAAGGGAAATCTGACTGGCTGCGGGGATTAAAGGAAAACGTGATTATCGGGCGATTGATTCCGGCTGGTACTGGTTACAATACTTATGAAGAAACCAGTGCGATCGATGACTATGCTACTGATATTAGTAGTAGTGTCTTAGATGAAGTTGATGACCCCCTCGATATGGTCTTAGATGACCGTACAGCTCGCAACTATAATTTAGATTCTCCAACTCTGGGAGAGCCTACCTATGGAAGCAGACGTGCAGAAAGGTCAATTTTAGATGACGATGATGACTTAATCGCCGATGAAGTTGCAGACGAAGAAGATTACGAAGACGACGACGAAGACGAAGACGATTTTGACGACGAATAAAACTCAAATCTAAAATATAAAAAGGCAAAAGAAAATCTACTTTTGCCTTTTTTATTTGCTTTCAAGAAATAGATTTATAGTAGGAGGCAGAAGGTAAAACCTTCAATAGTAAAGGGTTTCGCTGACTTGTATTTTACATTTAATTATGTCCGTTTATTTATCTACTGAAAATTAAGTGCGATCGCTAATCATTCCTCAGGAATAAAACTAGGAACTGGGTAAGGAATAATTAATACCCAATCCCCAATCCCTAATTCAACGTCTTTGAGTTGCTAAAAACTGACGCAAACTCAACAAACTCAAGGTTTGACCCAAATTTAAGGGCAAAACTGAAACTCCTTCCAAGCGGGACTGTACCCAACCTTCTCCCCAGTACCATTCGTGAAAGCCGTCAATACCTCCGGATAGCAGCAAACGGAGGCAATTGGATTTTACAACATCCACATGATGATGAATGGGAACAGGCCCAGTCCAGGTAGTAAATTCAAATCCAGGAAGCAATTCTTCTGGCATTCCTGGCGCAAAGCGTTGCCCTACAAGCCATTTTGCAAGTTGCGCTGGATGCACTAGACTGTCATGAATTGCATCTGTTGGTGCTTCGATTTCGATTCGCAGTTGGCTTTGTTGAAAATTACCCAGCATTTTCCAGGATTACCTAAAGATGAGACATCGCTATTTCTAATTTAGTCATTAGTTATTAGTAAGTGAGGAGTTAGGAGTTATTCTCCTTGTCTCCCTTGTCTCCCCATGCTCAATGCCCCACTAAGTTACTTTTGTACCAGCACAGAACTTAGAATAGAAAGGTGGACTTGTTAAGAAATGTAAGGTTATTCATGGCGGATCAGTTAATTCGTGCAACAGCAGCCGAAGGTGGGATTCGTGCGGTAGGCGTAATCACCACACGTTTAACAGAAGAAGCACGGGGGCGGCATAAACTTTCCTATGTAGCAACGGCAGCACTGGGACGCACTATGGCGGCGGGTTTGTTGATGGCTTCTAGCATGAAGCGAACTGGGTCGAGGATCAATGTCAGAATCAAGGGCGATGGCCCTTTGGGTGGCATATTGGTAGATGCAGGTCTGGATGGTACGGTACGCGGGTATGTGGCGAATCCATCTGTGGAATTACCCCCCAATGCCAAAGGTAAGCTAGATGTTGGCGGTGCAGTAGGTAATGGCTTTTTGTATGTTGTCCGGGATGTCGGTTATGGTTACCCTTACTCTAGTACTGTAGAACTAGTTTCTGGGGAAATTGGCGATGATGTTGCTCATTATCTGGTGAATTCCGAACAAACTCCTTCTGCTTTAGTTTTGGGTGTGTTTGTGGGGGCAGCTGGAGTAACTGCTGCTGGAGGATTACTAGTACAAGTATTACCCAAAGCTGCAAGAGATGAAGCCCTAGTAGAAAAGCTAGAATCACGGGTGGCTGCTTTAGCAGGTTTTACGCCATTGCTGCAAGCTGGGAAAACTTTACCTGAAATATTTAACGACTTGCTAGGAGATATGGGGCTAGTAATCTTTCCCGAAAGGCAAATGCTCCGCTTCCACTGCGGTTGTTCTTTCGATCGCGTTTTAGGGGCACTCAAAATTTTGGGAGAAGCCGAACTCCAAGATATGATTATTAAAGATGATGGTGCCGAAGCAACTTGCGATTTTTGCGGCAACGTTTATCAGGCAAGTAGCGACCATTTAGCTCAGCTAATTGCCGATTTACAAGCTGAATCTACTATTTCAGGATAAAGTATAAAACACCACTGAAGTTTGAGACTTTTAATGGTATCTGTGGAGAGAGATAATCAAAAAGTAGCTTTTTAATTATGAGAAAGTTACTATGGCAACAATGGAATTATCGATTTAAAACAGAAAGCTATTCAATTATTTTGGTGTGAGAGATGACAGAGCGGGATATTCCAGACAGTTGGTCAGGAGCCAGAGCAAGAGAGCCAGATCAAAATACCAGATTATCCCGAACAGAGCAATTCGGTGAAACTCAACCATCTGATGTCCCAGGTACTGGTTCTAGCTCTAAGTCAGTGAAGCAGCGAAAAAAAAACAATTCCGTTGGCAAAGATAGTCATTCACAAGAAACTACCCAAGCCAGTAAAAGTTCTCGGAAATTGCCACGCTGGATGAGAAGTTGGATATTCTGGTCGTTACTGCTAACTTTGATTCCTGGTAGCGTGGCATTCTTAGCAACGGCAATGCTGCTGAAGTTACCAGCTGCCCCTAATTGCCCGGCGATTTTCTGGCCTCTAGCTAGTGCCTCAGTGCGGTTGCACTGCGCTCAATTGGCGGCTTCTAAAAATACGGTGAATGACCTGCTGCAAGCCATAGCTCTGGTGAATGAGCTACCAGAAAATCACCCGTTACATGCAGAAATTAATCGTTTTACAGAAGAATGGTCGCGGGATATTTTACAGTTAGCCGATCGCAGTTTCCAAACAGGAAATTTAGAAGAAGCGATCGCTACTGCTCGTAAGATACCAGAAGATCTCGCGGCTTATAAATTAGTAGACGAACAAATTGACAAATGGCAAACAACTTGGTCGAAGGCAGAAGGCATTTACAACAATGCCATCGCCGAAGTCCGGGAACGACGCTGGCAATCGGCATTCATGCTCTCGGCCAGAATGTTACGCGTAGACAATCAATACTGGGCGAGTACTAAGTACGACCAATTAAATAAACTCATCGCCACAGCCCGCGAAGACGGCGATAAATTAGGAAAAGCCGAAATTTTAGCAAGAAGCCAAGTTGTTGATAATTTACTAGAAGCTATCAAGCTAGCCGAGTCCATCGGCCAGGAAAGTTATCTTTACCAAAAAGCTCAGGAGGCAGTTCCGGCATTTGGACGTAAAATGCTGGAGTTGGCGCAGGCGAAGTTAGATAAGCGAGATGCTGATGAAGCACTGGATATTGCTAGACAAATTCCTGAAAGTGCCAAGCTACAAGCCGAAACAGATGACTTTATCGCCATAGCTGACGCTAAAAGAAGTGCTTGGTTAGGTAATATTTCTGGTTTAGAAGCAGCCATCGCCCAAGCACAACAAATCGATCCTTCAAGACCAGTATATGAGGAAGCACAACAGTTAATTGCTCGTTGGCAGTTGGAAATTGAAGATGTTGCCCATCTGGAAAAAGCGAGAATATTAGCTAGCCAAGGAACAGTCAATAATTTAACAGCAGCGATCGCTCAAGTGCAACTCATCCCTGCTAGTAACCCCAGAGGCACAGAAGCTAGGGAAGAAATGAGTCGTTGGCGTGCCCAAGTAGAGACAATCGAAGACCAACCTTACTTGGAACGCGCCGAACAGATAGCAATATTTGACGATATTAACTCATTGCAAGCTGCGATCGACCAAGCTAGCCAAATCCGTAGAGGTCGTGCATTATACCCAGAAGCACGTAGGAAAATCAACACCTGGGCAGCAAAGATTCAACGAATCGAAGACCAACCCTACTTAGATCAAGCACGAGAACTGGCTTTGAGTGGAAATCTCCCCGCCGCCATTAGCGCAGCTGGGCAAATTGCATCGTCAGGAAGGGCGCTTGCAGGTGAAGCGCAAGCTGCTATTGATGATTGGCAAGGGCAAATTCGCACCAGAGAAACCTGGAGACAAGCCCAGGAAACTGCGGCGGCTGGTACGCCAGAAGCCTTGGCTGAGGCAATACGGTTAGCAGATCGAGTTTCAAATAATAGCATCTTACGCATGGATGCCAATCTTGCTATTGACCAATGGAGTCAACAATTATTAGACATAGCACGTACTCAAGGTCAATCTGATATTCCGAGAGGAATTCAGATTGCCAAGTCCATTCCCCGCGGTAGTGCGGCTTACAATGCAGCACAAGACCAAATTAGAACTTGGCAAGAATTTCTCAATCCTCCTCGACCAGAACCTTCGCCGACACTGGAGTCTCCACAATCGTCGCCATCAACGACTATTATTGGTCAATGATTGTCGATACCAGGGAACGGGCAATAGGCAACAGGCAATAGGTGTGAAAGCCTCTTGAGTTCAGAAACACTTCCTTAAGGAATATAGGGAGTGGGGAGATGGAGCAGAGGGAGCAGAGGAAGCATGGTAGGCAACTGATAAATGACGCCAGTCGCACGCCACTTGCTTCAAGCCGGGAAACCCGTCCACGGCGCTGGCTCCCCAATTTCCCATGCCCCTTGAAGCCCAATTCTTAATGCTCAATGCTCAATCACCGATCGCTTCTCCCCATTCTTTAATCACAGCAAATAATGATGAATAATCATCATCAGCAAATGACATTTTCGCAGCTGTTTGCAAGATTTGTCGCACTCCTTTAATGCTGCTGAGATCTAAACTCAAAGATTTTGCTTCCGAGATAAACAATTCTGTATCTTTGAGCAAGTGTTTTGTGGGTAAATTGGGATTGGCAAAATTGCCATCCAACATCCGTTGTAGCTTTTTGTCAAAGGTAGGCGCATAAAGTGGACTGTCGCGTAAGATTTGCATAAATACATCCACATCGACACCTTGACGTTGGACAAAAGCAAGACTCAGAGCAAAGCTAGTTGTTAGGGAAGCTATTAGTTGATTGAGTGCCAATTTCAGCCCCGCCGCAGTTCCCACAGGGCCGACAAGTAAAGGTTCTGTCCCAAAATTTTGCAGTAACTTCAAGTGGCGTTGATATTGTTCTGGCTCTGCGCCTACTATAACGATCAACTTGCCAGCTTTTGCTTCGGGGATGCTTCCTAACACAGGGGCTTCTATATACTCACCGCCACCTCCAACAACTGCATCTCTAATTTCTCGGCTTTCACTGGAAGTAATTGTTCCCATTTGGATAATAGTGCGCCCTTTCAGAGTTTGCCAAGCTGTATCTGAAAGCAACACATTATAGATGGCTGGCGCATTAGTAAGCATGAGAATTACGCACTCAGCAGCACGAATGGCCTGGCGGGGATGTGTGGCAATTTCAGCCCCGGCTGCTTGTAGTGGTGCTAATTTTTCTGGGGTGCGATTATAGGCAACTAGCTGTATATCTGCGGCTAATAACCTTTGAGCCATTGGTAGTCCCATCAGTCCAGTTCCCAGAAATGCCACCTTCATTTTTACGTTCCTTTTGGTACAGCGTGGGCCTAGTCCTTCGTCAATTTGCGTGTCTATTTTGACATCTTGCAGTAGTTAAGCGATCGCAATTTTTATTGGGTGGACATTGCCTAATATTCGTTCAAACCCTTATTTTGTATTGGCAATGCCACCCAGTTAATAGTGCAAGATAGCAGTATTATCAGTTATTGGTAAACAGCGATCGCTTCAGCCACCGGCGGCAAAAGTCACCATAATCAAAACTGAAAGCAAAATACCTGGGGTAAGTAGTGTTACTAACATTAATAGGTCATGAGTTGACATAATTGTTACTTTCCAATTGTGTTTAACTTTACAGTAATCACTGCTATGCTAGTCCAAATAAAACTAATACTGCATTCTTAAATAGAGTTTTAACTTTTCAAATTTAGGTTTACTCTGGCACAGTCAATCCTTTTAGTGGTTGAGAAATTTCTGTTTTTTCCAGATTTTTGCTCTGAATTAAGACTCCAAAACCACCCAATCCTGTGGGATCTAAAAGCTGATGTAGTGCTTCTCGTCGCTGTAGTAATTGCGAGAGGGGTTGCTTTTGATGGGAAATAGCAGCAATTCGTTCCCCTAATCCCAGCGCCATCAAAAATAATCCTTGCTGGATAAAACCAACGTTTTTTAAACCGCAGCGATCGCCCCAGCGTTCCAAAGCTGTAAAGTCAACATGGGCAGTGATATCTTGTTGTCCAATATTGATATAAGGATTGTCATGGAAACGATGTTGATAATAGCACTGTAGCGTTCCTTGCGATCGCCTGGGATTATAGTAACGAGTAGCAGGGTAGCCATAATCAATTGTTAGCACATAGCCGCGCTGCAAGCGGTCTGCTACTATACTCAACCAGTCCAGAGCAGCTAAATTAATTTCACTGCGGTAACCATCTGGATATGCACCTGAGGTTAAATCGATTCCCACTAAGTTGAAATACTCGGCTAGTTGGGGCACAGAAGGTTCTGCTGCGATTTCTATAAATGGCGTAGAAGACACGGGGACACGGGGACGCGGGGACACGGTGAAATAATTCTCCGCGTCCCCGCGTCTCCCGCTCTCCGCGTCTTCTTCATCTTCCTGTGTTGTCACATAAATTTCTCGCAGTTCCCTGTTTTCGAGGGTGAATTGATGGACTGGGAAGGCATCGATTAACTCATTAGAAAAAAAACAACCAGCGATCGCATTTGATGGGATATCCTCTAGATTGCACCAACGCACAGGAAAATCTTGTAAGCGTTGTTGCTGTTCTTGCCTTAAAGTTGGCGACTTTTCAACAATTACGTACTCCAGGGCAGTAAAAAAAACCGGGTATTGTAGCTGGTAATACTTAAGGATATGCAATGCCAAGAGTCCTTGACCTGCTCCCATTTCTACTAGAGAAAAGGGCACAGGCCGCCCCAAAATTTCCCACATTTGCAAAAATTGTTCTGCAAGTAATTCGCCAAAGTCAGCGCTGAGGTTGGGAGAGGTGAAAAAATCACCACCTTGAAAGCCAATTTTCACAGCATCGCTGGAATAGTAACCATGTTCGGGGTGATATAGCGCCATATCCATGAATTCGGCGAAAGTAATTCGCTGTTGCGGACTGGTGGTGATATGATGAGCGATCGCTGCACACAGCAAAGGATTGGAATTCATAGAATTTGAGGTTTGAGATTGCGAACTAGAGATCATAAATGCTTGGCAAGAGCACAATCAATTTAATCGAAGTGTAAAAATTGCAACCTGTCCTTTAGTTATCCAAAGGCTCAATCTGATAGTGCAGACAAAATAACCCAAAGGTATTAAGAACCATTAAGCTTCTTTGCAGTTACTGGCATATTTTCTCACCAAATTTACAATCGAGTGTTGACACCGCCAGATAAATTTGTATCTTCAAAGTATATACATTAGGCGAGAACTGCTAAGAGCTTTTTGCTGCTAAATTTTGAACTTTAGGCGTGTGGATCTCTAACAGAATATTCGGAGATAGCTATGGCAGGAGTTATTGGTAAATGGGGAAACAGTTTAGCTATTCGGATTCCCAGATCGGTAGCTGAACAAGCAGACATAACTGAAGGGACAGCTATAAATTTTAGTGTGGAAGGTAACAGTATTGTAATTACACCACAAAAAAGAAAAAAGTATACGCTTGATGAGTTGCTTGAAGGTATGACTTCTGATAAATTTCATCCTGAATTTGATATCGGCAATACTGTGGGGAAAGAAGATTGGTAGTTAATCCGTACTTTCCTGACAGAGGAGATATTGTCAAATTAGAATTTGGAGATGCACAGCAGTTTACGGCTGATTCGATTCGGCGTGCATTTGCCCTTCAAGCGTCAGGAATGTCATTTGATGAAATTGCTAGGACACTAAATAATGAATTACAACAACAAGGGCGGGAGCAAATTGGCTACCGCCCTGTTCTTGTTATATCTCCAATTAAATACAATCGAATGGCTTCTTTGGTTTTAGTTTGTCGCATAACTAGCAATCCAAAAGGGCTTAGTTTTGAAGTTCCTCTTCTTGAGGGAATGCAAACAAAAGGAGTTGTGTTATTTGACCAAATTAAAACACTACATTGGAGAGCTAGAAGGGTAAAATTTGTTGAAAGTGTTGCACAAGATTTAATAGAAGAAGTACAGGCAAAGCTCGAAACATTAATTTTGTAAAACAATTTTAATAGCGATCGCTACTACCCACTCACTAAGGACACCAGCACGCCATTAAGATCGCGGACGCGAGCTATTGTTTGTCCCCAAGGTTGGGTTTTCGGGGAATCTAGTGGTTTTGCTCCTGCTCCTATGGCTTTCATGTAAGCGCCGCCAACATCAGGAGTGATGAAGGAGATTTGAATTAATGCCGGCGGTTGTGTGGCATCGTTGGGATGAAAGCTGCCGGGAAATAATTTCTGTGCTTCGCTAGTGGAAGAAAAAGCCAATGTGGTGTTTCCAGTTTCGATTTCAGCCCAGATAAACTGTCCATGATCCTGGAGGGTGCGACGAACCAGACCAAATGCTTTTTCGTAAAACTCAACGGTCTTAACTACATCATCTACCCAGATTACCGTGTAACCAAATTTCACAGTTTTTTCTCCTTATTTAGAGAATAATTGCTGGTGAATATCTTTGCTACTTAAACTGTATGCCATTTGAATGTACAGTAGCTTAACTTTCAAGAATATTACGGTCTGTTGCTAGAGTTTGCGCTGCTGTTTGCATCATTTCCACATTTGATGGTGACCAATGATGAGGCCCTTGGCAGTGATGTGCTACTAATAATCCCCATAGTCCTCTAGGTATCAAAATTGGTACTACAAGGTTGGCGCGAACTTGCAGACTGCGGAGAAAATCTCGGTGACAAGACTCCATTGGCTCTAATTCAATATCAGCGATCGCCCTTGTCCGTCCTGCCAAATATAAAGCAGCATACTCATCATTAAAACAATTATCTGGCCCAGTGGAACCAAGTATTGAGAATTCTGGAGAACTCAAAGATTCAAAAGTCACCTGTCCTTGCCACTGCCCGTAAAAATAATACAAAACCACGCGATCGACCTGAAGCAATTCTCTGAGTTGATTCGTCGTTTCCCGCACTAACTCATCCCGGCGTATCCTTGTGACAAGCCGAGCGAGCAATTTTTCCAAACCCTGTTCGCGGCGGCGATCGTGGCTCTGGTGAGATTCGGAGTGAGGATGAATTTGCACGGTTCTAAAATTACGATTAAGTAAATGCTGCCGGATTTATATAGTAATTTATTAGACCTATTTAAATACGTTCTTGCATGTATAGCAGCAATTCAATTTTAACAGAACACAATACTAGTCAACCTCTTGCGTGAATTAAAAAAAAATATTAAGAAACTCAAGTTTTTCATTTACACTAGAGAAAGTTAAAAATTATAAATTAAAAATTAAGAAATTTAAAAATTTTCAAATAATATCTTCAGTTTTTCTATAGTTTGAGGCGATAAGTATACTTCAAACTGCAATGTAACAAGTAAATTTGTATTCCTCGTTACAGATATTTGTCATACTATTAGTATTCCTAAGTTCTTATGCAGAGTATGGTAACGATAGACTATTTCTCAATACGGTTCGGATAAGCATTTTTCATCTCTGATGTGGGCTGGGAAAAGGGTAAGGGGAAAAGGGAAAAAGTTTGAAATTACCCTTTTCCCTTTCCCCTTTAACCGAACCGTATTGGACTATTTCTGAGTCTTCAAAGATTGGGACAAAGTTACGCTAAGCTTCTAATACTTTTTCTTTTAACGATTACATCCAACCGAAATAAGTGGAGATTATTATTTGGTTGAGATATGGTGGGTTAAGACTTCTGCTTAACCCACCGAACAACTTACTGATATTCCTGCTTCAACTGAAGATAAATTTGCTATTTGCTATTCGACACTTGCAATACTTCTGACTGTTTTTTGTTTGTACTTCAGCAATGAACTAACACTGAAAACGCTAAAAGCTAGCAGACCTAATACAGTATTTGATTCAGGAACGCTAGCAGTGGCAGTGTCAATTTTCCATTTAAAAGTACCATCCATAAAAGCCTCTCGTGTACCTAAGCCGCCAACAATATTGGCTTGATTTCTGATAGTAACAATGTAGCTTTCTCCTGCTAGAATTGCTCGCTGGAGTGTACCAGATGTGTCAAGATCAAAAAATGTGCCACCTTCTGGCCCAGACCAATCGAAGTTAAATCCATTCAATCCAAACGTATCCGTACCAGAGCTACTAATATCATAGTCTAGGGTGAAAAACCCTGTTGCATCAGAGATAAATTCATAGCTCCAGTCGAATCCGCTAAATAGCTGGGCGCTACCAGAGTTAACTGCAACAGTGTTCCAACCAATATCTGTCAAATTAACCACACCCTGAGAACTATCTATCCATGTAGCTGTTCCTTTTGCTTGAGAGAGAACGCTGGCTTCACCTGAGGTAGCGAAGGCACTGACTGAGGCACTTAACGGGTTTACAGTGGCTAGTTGACTGTCGCTATCAATATCCGTAATCAGACCACCACCAGCATCTGAATCAGCTTGAAGTATTAACGATGAGCTAACAGGAGTAGGAAGAGCATACACTACAGCTGGGTTGAGTCCTACAGTAATTATTGCTGCTCCCACAGTGGTCATTGACAGGCTTTTAATTGCTGTTGAAATCTTCATTTGTAATTAATACCCCTAATTTAAATATTTTTGGTGATTCATGTACGCAATTTTATGCAATAAAATAGTATAAAAATTTAGATTTTAAGTAACTTTACGTAAAATTGTTCGAGTCTTCACACAATTAACCATATAAATTAACAGTGTTTACACGGCATGAATGTAACAGAATTTTGAAGTCAATCAGCCTTGATGTGGGGCTACCAAACCCAGGTTGTAAATATAATAGACCTCTTGCATAAATATGAATTTGTATCACGCTCCAGGCGCAAAGGCGCAGAGAAGAGAACGCAAAGAAGGACTTTTGCAAGAGACTCCATGAGCTGCGCTCACAAGGAACAATAAAAATCAATCTTCTCATGCCCAATGCCCAATGCCCTATTTTCAAGGCAGGTCTAATGTCCCCTGTAATAAAGAAGAAAGCAGTTACACCACAGTGCAACTGCTCTTTTAAAAGTTCTTGGACAGATATTTTCTACCTATCTACAGAACCCATAATCACGTCAATACTGCCGAGAATCACCACAATATCTGCAACTTTCATCCCCCGCAGTAAATGTGGGAGAATCTGGAGGTTGTTGAAATCAGCAGGCCGAATCTTCCAGCGTGCAGGAAAGACGTTATCATCGCCTACCAAATAAATTCCGAGTTCACCTTTGCCACTTTCTACACGAGCGTAGATTTCACCCTTGGGAATTTTGAAGGTGGGAGAAACTTTTTTACCGATGTACTGATAATCAAAG
The DNA here is from genome assembly GCA_034530795.1 of Nostoc sp. DedQUE12a. Classification (GTDB taxonomy): domain Bacteria; phylum Cyanobacteriota; class Cyanobacteriia; order Cyanobacteriales; family Nostocaceae; genus Nostoc. Next base: position 81,648 of record JAVRCH010000142.1, on the reverse strand, counting down.
GCGTCCCATTCTGATTTTTTACCCGCGGCTAGGCGCTTGGCTTCGAGATTTTCGTAAGGGCCGCCAGGAAGTCCTTTAATTGCTTGGCGAATAATCTTCACAGATTCGCGCATTTCCCGCATCCGCACCACGTAACGGGCAAAGCAATCACCGGCAGTTTCCCATTGTACGTCCCAGTCGAAGTCGTCGTAACATTCGTAATGGTCAACTTTCCGCAAATCCCATTTCACGCCGGATGCGCGTAACATGGGGCCAGAAAGTCCCCAGTTAATTGCTTCTTCGCGGGTGATAGTACCGATACCTTCAACACGGCGGCGGAAGATGGGGTTATCTGTTACCAAGCGTTCGTATTCATCAATTTTGGGTATTAAGTAATCGCAGAATTCCACACACTTATCTACCCAACCATAAGGTAAATCAACTGCCACGCCACCGACGCGGAAGTAGTTATTATTCACCATCCGGTAACCTGTGGCAGCTTCCCACAAATCATAAATCATCTCCCGTTCCCGGAATTGGTAAAAGAAGGGAGTTTGAGCGCCAACGTCAGCGAGGAAGGGGCCAAACCACAGCAAGTGGTTAGCGATGCGGTTCAACTCCAGCATGATGACGCGGATGTAACTAGCGCGTTTGGGGACAGCTACACCTGCTAGCTTTTCCGGTGCGTTGACGGTGACGGCTTCGTTGAACATGCCCGCAGCGTAGTCCCAGCGACTAACATAGGGGACGTACATCACGTTAGTGCGGTTCTCAGCAATTTTTTCCATGCCTCGGTGGAGGTAGCCAATGACTGGTTCGCAGTCAACGACATCCTCGCCATCCAGAGTCATGATTAGCCGCAGAACCCCGTGCATTGAGGGGTGGTGTGGCCCCATATTTAGCACCATCGGTTCAGTGCGGGTTTCTATTCTGGTCATAGATTTAGTGTTCTCCCGTTGTGACAATTTTGAATCGAACCGCCAAGATGCCAACTAGACCCAATTTATCTTGTCTGTCATATCAAGTTAAGGTCTGTCAGGAATTGACGCGCAGATGGGGAGATGGGGGGACGCGGAGAATGAAGTTTTTCCATGTCCTGACATCAACCCAAACCTGTCAATTTCTATTTGACAGCCTTTTAGAGGCAATACTTTTAGAGAAACTGCTCTACATGTATTGCCCACAGGGGTAAGTTTGAGAGGGGGTGACAGAGGAGGGATTTTACTTGATGTTTCATTTTGTTGCACTTCTTCAACTATTATATGGAAGCTCGATATGCACTTAATTAAGGCACCAGAATTTTTTCATTTCATGGCACTGGGATAAAGGAATACGGAGAATAATTCGATCGCTAATTACTAAAGAAGACACGCAGAGTCGGGAATGCGTTAAAAAAAAGATGCCTATTCAATGATGATTAACTTCTGAGTTTTTACGTAAGCTTTAAGGATATTGTGTCAGCTATATTACAGTTTTATCGAGCTGGTACATATCTATGGCTTTTACTCAAGAGCGTTTTGATAGGCTAATTCAGAAGTTAGAAGTTTTTGCTAATAAACAACCGCATGTTTATAAATTACACGTTGCTTTTTTGGCTACTTTAGGCTACGCATATATATTTTTGGTTTTAGCTGTAACGTTGACTCTGCTGGTAGGTATTGTCTTTTTGATGCTGAACGTTCAGTCAATTAATGCCTCATCTATAAAAGTTATTTTGTTTTTACTGGCGTTAGTATTGGTGTTAGTGCGATCGCTTTGGGTTTCTTTTGCTCCACCTACAGGTTTACCACTGCAACCCAAAGATGTACCCAATCTCTATTCTTTAACTAACGAAATCTCATCGAAGCTACAAGCTCCACGGTTTCACCATATCTTGCTCACCAACCATTTTAACGCAGGGGTTGTCCAAATACCACGCTTAGGTTTGCTGGGATGGCAGCAAAATTATTTAATTTTGGGTCTACCGTTAATGTTGGCACTGCCACCCGAACAATTTCGTGCCGTCTTAGCCCATGAACTGGGACATTTATCAGGAAATCACAGCCGTTTTAGTGGTTGGATTTATCGCCAACGTGAAACTTGGTATCGCATTATTAAAGGGCTGCGAGAAAGTGGCAATGAAGTATCATGGTTTATTTTTGAGCGGTTTTTAACATGGTACGCCCCGTTTTTTAATGCCTATTCTTTTGTGTTGGCACGGAGCAATGAATATGAAGCAGATAGATGTGCTGTGGATTTAGCTGGAGAACAAAATGCTGCTGAAACTTTGATAAATCTGGAGGTAAAAGCTAGATTTATCGAAAGATATTTTTGGTCTAGTATCTATAAACAAGTAGAGTCAGAAATTGAACCACCAAAAATGACTTATACAGCTATGCAACAAGCTTTAAGTCAGAGGCTTCATCAGGAAATAACAAGTATTTATTTAATGGAAGCATTAACACAAAAAACTAACAATGCTGATACTCATCCTTGTTTGGCAGATAGACTCAAAGCCTTGGAATACACTCCCAATTCCCAGAAAGAAGCAGCTATATTTGCTCCCATTGAAATCAGCGCCGCAGAAGAATTTTTAGGTAATAATTTAGATAAATTTATTGACTATTTTAGTCAAGTTTGGCGAGAAGAAATAGCAGCATCTTGGAGGCAAAAATATGTTAACTATCAAAATTCAATAGCTACATTCGCAGATTTAAACAAGAAATCAAAGAAGCAACAGCTAACTCCAACAGAAGCTCTTGAAAGAGCATTTTTAACATTTCATTTTGAAGGTGAAGAAGCAGCTATACCCCTACTAAAAGAGATTATTCAGCTTGATAGTCAACATGCATCAGCTAACTATTTACTAGGACAAATATTATTAAAACAACAAAATGCAACTGGAATAGAACATATTGAACGAGCTATAGAACAAGACTCAAGCATAGTTATAGAAGGTTGCCAAATAATTTACTCTTTTCTTCAAAAACAAGGAAAACTCAATGAGGCAAAACTTTATCAAAAACGCGCCGAAAATTATTATGATTTAATTTTGAAAGCCCACCAAGAGCGTTCTGATTTGAGAGAAAATGATAAATTTGAACCTCATGGTATCTCAGATATTGAGGTAAGCAAGCTTCGGAAAAAATTATCATGTTACCCGCATATAATAATTGCTTATTTATTTCAAAAAAGTTTACAATATCTTCCTGAAAAGCCACTTTATATTATAGCTGTGAAGCGAGAATTCAGTTGGTTAGAAGGTAACTCTGAAGCCGATAATTCCCAACTTGTGAATAGCTTGTTAGAGGAGAATGAATTACCTGGTAATGTATTCATTTTTATTTTAAATAACCATTTAAATATGGAGAAAAAATTAAAACTGATACCAAATTCGATGGTTTATGATAGAAAAAGTAAAAAATAGCACTAGACTCACGGGTGATTGGAAATCGCGGCTACACAGACGAAACCCACCTACGTGGGTTTGAAAACCTTGATTTTGTGTTAGTTCACGCAGGTGGACTAAGCTTTGTGTAGTAGCGAATTCTATTCGCTTTTTAAACATCCTCTAAGAGCTTATCAACTGCTATATATCGTTCAAAATCCTCCTAAAATAGGGGGATTTTGATTTATTTTTTCTTGGTTTATGTATGTGTTCCAGGTTCAAAAACTATTTTTTAACTAGGAACTATACAAAGACACAACGAAAAGAATACATAATAAAAGTTCATCTGTGGTTTTTTGCCCTAAGTCTCATGAATGGTCAGCTAGCTATCGAAGAACCGATATTTTCCCACCTCCCAGTGTTACCGCAGGAGGTTATCGCAGGTCTAGCGGTATCTCCAGGAGGTCATTATCTTGATACGACGGTAGGCGGTGGCGGTCACAGTCGCCTAATCTTAGAAGCTGCTGCGGATGTGCGGGTAACGGCGATTGACCAAGATGAGGATGCTTTGGCTGCGGCGCAGAAAAACTTAGCTGATTTTAACAATCGCGTACAATTTATTCATAGCAATTTTGCTGCCTACAAGTTTCCCCCTAACACTTTCGATGGTATTCTTGCAGATTTGGGGGTGAGTTCTTACCATTTAGACCAACCAGAAAGGGGTTTTAGTTTTCGCCAAGCTGGGAATTTGGATATGCGAATGGATCGCGGGCGATCGCTAACTGCTGCTGATGTAATTAATAATTGGGATGAAGCCGAATTAGCAAACATTTTCTTTCAGTACGGTGAAGAGAGATTATCTCGCCGCATTGCTAGGCGCATCATCGAACGGCGTCCGTTTCACACGACTGTTGAGTTGGCTGAGGCGATCGCCGGTTGTGTTCCCCCCAAATACCGTTATGGTAGAATTCACCCCGCAACTCGTGTTTTTCAAGCTTTGCGAATTGTCGTTAACGATGAGCTAAAATCTTTAGAAACTTTTTTAGATAAAGCACCAAACGCCCTTGTCCCTGGTGGGAAAATTGCGATTATTAGTTTTCACAGTTTAGAAGACCGTTTGGTGAAGCATGGTTTGAGAAATTCACCTTTATTAAAAGTGTTGACAAAAAAGCCAATTATTGCAACTGAAGAGGAAATTAGTAAGAATCCGCGATCGCGATCGGCCAAGCTGAGAATAGCCGAAAGAAAACAGGAGTAGGTATATACTAAGCCGTATACTTTAGCAAAATTAGAGTACTTAAATTTATCTGGAATCGCCGAGTATGGCCATGTAGTTTTGTTTGTAGTTCAACTTAGGCACTCTAATGATTACGACGGGTTTTGACAACGGCGATCGCGTGATTGTGACTGAAAAAGGAGAACTCCACAATCAGCATGGCAAAATAATTGCTCGTGTAACTGGTGATTTTGATACTCAAAAACAGTACCAAGTACAGTTAGATAATGGTCGTAATGTCAAAATTTCAGGTCGGTTTTTAACAGATGAAAGCTCAGTTCTGGATGAAAATGCTGAGATAAAAAATCTTCTAGAACTGATAACATCGCGGCTGCCAATAAATAAGGTAGAAGAATTAGAGATTAATTTGAAACATTTAAGAGAATGTCTGAAGTCTAAAAACAAATCAAGATTCGACCAACAATACAATTACATTTTAGAAGAATTGAAAATTGCAGTTGAAAATAAATTTATAACAGAAGAATCGAAAAAACCTATAAATATAAGTTTGGACAAATTAAAATATTGGTTAAAAAAGCATTAAATATTAATTATGCAAAGCAAGGGAAATTGATGAATCTTTAAAATTAGTAAATATTTATCATAAAAAAATCACCTTGCTGTAAGATGTCTTTGTACAAATAAGCTCAATACCAAAATTTATTTATTATATTTGGGGCAAGTATGGCTATATTTAAGGTCATGACTTGGAATGTAGAGAATTTATTCTCTTTGGGTGATAATTTTAGCCCTAAAACAGAAGCAGAATATACACAAAAATTGAATAGCTTAGCTAGTGTAATTCTGACTTTAGATCCTGATGTGTTAGCTGTTCAAGAAGTTGGGGATCTGAAGGCATTTACAGAATTGTTAGGGCTATTACAGGGGCGCTATCTTCATACATGTGTATCTGCATTTCCAGACCCTCGCGGAATTAGAGTTGGGTTTTTTTCAAAAATAGCGATCGCCGAACAGGAAGATATAATAAATTTTCCTGAAGGTGGCTTTTCTAAAGTCATCAGTCAAGACACAGAAGGAAACTTAACTGAAGTTAACCGTATGGGTCGGGGGGCTTTGCGAATTCTTGTCAAACCTCAAGAAAATATTTCTATTCATATCATCAATGCACACCTCAAGTCTAAACTGCTAACTTTTCCTTCAACAAACGGTAATCCACGATTTGCTCCAAAAGATGAAAATGAGCGAAGTTTAGTTGCTGGATTAGCACTTATCAGGCGAACAGCAGAAGCAGTTGCATTGCGTGTCAAAGCAAATAAGTTACTAGAAAATAATGCCGACCAAGGTCTGATTATTCTAGGAGATTTGAATGATGTACCCTCTGCTGCTACTACTCAGATTCTTCATGGGCCGGGTGGTAGCGAGATTGGTACGCGTGGCTTTAATTTATTAGACAAGGGAGATGATACCAGACTATTTAATCTAGCTCCTTTGATTGATGAAAAAAGACGATACTCGCGTATTTTTCAGAACAACAAGGAGTTAATAGATCATATTTTAGTTAGTCAAGAATTGTTTACTGGCCAACCACGCAAATTACCCGAAGTAGATAGCTATATTGATGCTATGGATGGTTTACCTTCTGTTAGCAATGACCCAAATTTAAGGCGAGGAAAACCTGGGTCAGACCACGCACCAATAATTGCAGTTTTTGATTTATAAATATGCCAATATAACGCATATTCTTACTTAAAAATTTCATTTGTAATTGTTCATTTATAAATATAAATGGACAATTACAATGGAGGAAAAATCCAATAATTATCCAATTCTAGATGTGTTATAAGAATTCAGCAGAGTCTTTATTTATATTGCTAAGTGCTGAATTCTTAACGATGTGTTTTAGCTAAATTCAATTCTGTTTATCAGAATGAAAGCTTGAGAATAAGCTTTTACTGTCAAAAAACAAGAAATTAGGAGTAAAAATAACATGGCTGCCGATCCAACTATTTACGATAAAATCTGGGAAGCTGATACTAACCGCTTTTCGGTAAGTGTACGTGATGCCGAGGGAAATTGGGTTGACCCAGATGCCGATATCCTACTCGACCATCAAGTGAAAGCAGCAGGAGATAAATGGACTGATTTGGCAGTTCGCCCTCTATTCCACAAAGTTAAAGATGAACGTTTTGCAGAAGGCACTTATGCAGCATTAATTCAATTATTCGACAATTATTTGGTGAATTACCGCGACCCGGAAGAGTTTACAGAACAGGAAAATGATGAAATTAATAAATTCCTTAACCTGTTACTAGATACTGAACCGATGAAAATTGCCTATGATTACATTACCAATGGTCTGAGAAAACCGATATCAAAAGATGAGTTTCGCAGAGATATTAATGAAATTTGGTTTGGCCCATTTACCAATTATTTTGGAGATGATATTCTCAACTACTGTTCTGGATTTGAACATGTATTTGTTGGCGAGGGTAAATTTAATCCACGGGGTGGGCCGAGTTGGGGAGAGATTAGTGGTTATCACAACTGGGTGAAGTTTTATTTAGATGAAGCCAAGGGACGAGTAAACTTTCTCGGTACGCAGTATAAGTTACCTGGGGTATCTGAGGTGCAAAATCCCCACGTAGTAACGCTACAAATGACCTGGATATTAAGTAATATGGCTGGTGACCCTGTGGCCCAGATTTTTAAGGAACGGGGAGGCTTTTTTGTCGGTGTCAGTCCAGAATGTGATTTTGCTCTGGCGACTGTAGCCTACTACGAATCAGTTCAAAATTTGACTACAAATGAACGGCGAGCTGTGACTATTCAAGGGGGAAATTACAACTTGGTAATTTACCGCGAGACAACTAAGGACAGGGAACGAGGCAAACACATACGCTCATTTTATCCAGAATTCCGTGGTGGTGGAGACTTTGAGCCTTTACCACGTCCTGGTAGTGGCCCTATCTCGCGTCCACTTGAAGATGTACAAATCCAAAGCGGCCCAGTAGTTGTTGCCGCAGCACTCCCAAATCCAGAAAGATCGGAATCGGGGGAATGGGTGGAGTTAAAAAATATATCCTCAACACCAGTTGTGTTAGATGGGTGGTTCCTTACAGATAAAGCCGGTCGGCGGCGGATATTGGAAGGAACATTAGCACCTGATGAGCAAAAACAATTTATCGTGCGGACAAATAGCCCTCTATCTATGCAACTTGGTAATTCCGGTGGTCAGATTGGACTTTATCAACCAGATGGCGAAATCATTGCTTCGGTGTTTTATAAAAAAGCTGGGGAGGGGAAAGTTATCAACTTTTTATAACTAAAAAATTCAGAATTCGGCGTTTCTGAATTGGGATGTGAATCCGCAGATAGAGACGTTGCAATGCAACGTCTCTACAATGATTTTGATATCATGCACAATCGTTTTCATACATGAAATTAGCAACGCCAATAATTCAGTATGAATTGGAGTTATACCAATTCCATAAAATAAATTATAGTAATTATCTAAAATTCGTCCATACATTTAAACCTTGAAAATCATACACAATGTGAATTTAAAAAATTGCGTTGCTTGCTTCCTAACTTTGCGAGTATTGCGAATTCGTATTAACCAATTAAAAAAACCGCCACTATATTAACTAGGACGGTTTGGTTAAGCAATCGGAGGGTAATTACAGATTACTTTGCTAATAAATGAAATTGCTGTAACGAAGTTTGCAATTTTAAATTGGGCATTGGGAGGTGTGGGAGGATGGGGAAGAAATCTTTCCCCCCTCTCTCCCCACACTCCCCTCTCTCCCCAGTCTCTAATTCCTCGCGTAAACACTCATTGGTTCTTTGATAAACCGGGTGTAAAGATGCTTAAACGTAGACTTAATTACGCGGGGCATACCAAAATCGATAGGCATTAACTTGTCTGGTAGCTGCCAATCTTCTATTTTTAATAAGTCAGGATTTAAATTTGGAAACTCTATGGCAGCAAGTTCTGGACAAACTCCTAATCTTTGGGAAGCTGCAACTGTAGGCACTTGTTCAGGAGGAACATTGAGGATTTCCACCATTGCTCGATCTAGGGCAAATATATCTGATGCAGCTGCTAAAATGCCCAATTGGCGAGGTTCACCGTTACTAGGGCCGTTGCCTTCATGACCGATGATGCCATCTAATATGGTCAAGTTAGGGTTAATTGCCCTAGCAGTTTCTACTAACATTTCAGCAAATCTGTTGGCGTCTTTTCCCGCTTCCATGTGCCACCAAGCTTTCATTTTACCAGGGACGCAACCAAACAAGTTTTTTACACCCAGTGTTAATGTCAATTGGGCATGGGATTTGACTTTCGGTAGGTTAATCACCACATCTGCTTCCATCGCTTCTTTAGACAGCCGCAGGTGGTTAAAATTTTCACTCACAGTTTGGTAACGCTGACCGTGAAAATCGATGATGGGAAGGTTGAGTTCTTCTAAAATAGGCAGATAGCCATTTGCTACTGCTACACCCTTGGCGCTGCCAAAAGCTGGGCTATCACCCAAAAATGGCTTTCCGCCAACTTCGATTACCATTTGGGCAACTACGTAAACTAGCTCTGCACGGGTGATACACTCTTTACCAGGACGCGCACCTGTGAGCAGATTGGGTTTGAGTAAAACGCGATCGCCTTTTTTCACAAATGCTGCCATTCCTCCAAAAGGTTCCAGCAGTGTCACTAAAGATTCTCGTAAAGCCTCTTGTTCGTAAGAAGTAGCCCGAATCAGGCTCACAGATGGTTTTTGAGTCTGCATAAATAATAAGTTACGAGTAGTGAATAGCGCCAACACTCAACAGTCACTTACTAACTTAACCTCTGGCGTAACCACAAAGCTAATAAAGGTAATGCCAGTTGATAACCTTGTTCAGCACTGTAGATTAAACCTTTATGCTGTAATCCTGTCAAGGAACCCTGGAGGCTACCACCTCTTGAAAGGCCATGTTTTTGAATATATTCTTTACTTTGTGGCTTATCTGTAGGGTCTAAAGCTAAAGATTCCAAAAGATGCACTTGATTTGCTGGTAATAACATCAGTAAAGATTCAAATGTTAAAGATAAATCTTTGAGTAATCCTTCTATTGCCTGTTGCACTGCTGCTTCACTAATTAAACCATCAGGATAAGAAAAAGTTTGCAAGCGGCGAACTATGGCCATAGCATCGCCAATGTGTCCTTGTACAGCATCTAAAAATAATTGCAGTGCTTGAGAACGAGGATCGAATTTCAGTTTTTGTGTATGCAATATTTCCCTTGCCCACAATGCTAAAACGTCGTTAGCTAAGGGCGCTAATTGTATAGTTTCTAAGGGATAGTTTGTTTCATCTGTTTGATGACTTGTTTCAGCGATTGTTGCTACTAAAACATAGCTGACATGAGTTTGCACATTGATTTCTTGCCTAAATGTAGCTTCCCACAAATGATTGCGATCCCAAGAACGAATATGCGGAAAGCTTTGCAAAATCAGCACCACACGCTTATTCAAACTAGTAGCCATAATTTGCAGCAACTTGAGCAAAATTTCAAATGCTTGCCATAGCTGCTTTTGGTTCAGAGAACGCAATAGCTTGAGTTTGGCTTTTGGATGAAAGACAAAAAATTCCTTGCCAAAGTTAGTTACCCAATCTTGAATTTGTTCTGCTTGCCAGTTTGAACTAATAGCCTCTGCTAGCAGTTGGATAAATCTCTGCCCATCGATCGCCCGGATGCAATCTATCTCCAAAACCATCGCACCAACTTCTTGGGTAGCTACTCGCACTAAAGTCCGCCGTCCACTACCGGGTACGCCAGTAATCAATAAGTCTCCATCTTGCGCCAGCACTTCGACAATACGCTGAAATTCTAGCGATCGCCCAATCAATTGTAAAGGAGTAAATAGATCCGTATTCACTTACTTTTTGCCTTGGTTTCAATCCCCACCGTAACGGCAAGCATACTCATTTCTATGACCACTCAGCAACCATTGAACTGGGGATTGGGGAACTTTGAATATCTGGTTGGGGTATGAATTCCTATCCAATTCTGTAGTACCAGTCCCGGAACCCATTGAAGGTAACTATGATTAACATCAAATATTATTAGTGCTTATTTTAATTCAACACTTATTTTTAGTGCTAAAACATATTTAACACCACAATAAAGGTATTAAGTATGGCACAGGCAGTATCTACCATCGCACCCCAAGAGAAACAGTCCGCTGTTTGGCATACTTTGGAAATTCCCGAAGCCATCGCCCGTTTAAATAGTGATGCTGAGAATGGCTTAAGCAGTGCAGCAGCCAAAAAGCTATTGTCTGAAGTGGGGGCAAACGAACTCACAGGTAAGAAAAGTAAACCTTGGTGGTTAAAATTTTTACTGCAATTTAACCAACCACTGCTGATTATTTTGTTGTGTGCGGGTTTAGTCAAGGCTGTAACTGGCAGCTTGGTGAACGCTGGTGTCATTTGGGGTGTGACTACCACCAACGCCATCATTGGGTTTATTCAGGAATCGAAAGCTGAAGGTGCGATCGCCGCCCTTGCCAAAGCCATCACTACAGAAGCCACCATCATCCGTGATGGTCAAAAAATACGTATTTCTTCCAGTGAGTTAGTACCTGGAGATATTGTATTACTAACTTCCGGCGATAAAGTCCCAGCAGATTTACGGTTGATTCAAGTTAAAAATTTACAGGTTGATGAATCTGCCCTGACTGGTGAATCTGTAGCGGTAGAAAAAAATACTCAAATTATTAAGCCCGATACGCCTTTAGCCGAACGTAAAAACATGGCTTATGCGGGTGGTTTCGTTACCTTTGGGCAAGGTACTGGTGTTGTAGTTGCCACAGGTAACACCACAGAAACCGGGCGGATTTCCCAGTTAATGGAACAGCACACCGATATCTCGACCCCATTAACCAGAAAATTCGATAAATTTAGCCAGAATTGGCTGTATATGGTCTTAGGTTTGGCAACCCTCTGCTTCGTAGTGGGATTAAGCTTTCGAGGTTTTCAAGATGCTTTAGAAGCAGCAGTCGCTTTAACAGTCAGTGCCATTCCTGAAGGATTACCAGCAGTAGTTACAGTTACGTTAGCCATAGGTGTTTCCCGCATGGCACGACGCAACGCGATTATCCGCAAATTGCCAGCTGTAGAAACCTTAGGGAGTGCAACTGTTATTTGTTCCGATAAAACTGGGACTTTGACAGAAAACCAGATGACAGTACAAGCAATTTATACTGGGGGACATCAATATACTGTCAGTGGTATTGGTTACACGCCAGACGGCGAAATTTTGATAGATGAGAAACCTGTGAACCTCAACAGCGATAAGGGTTTGCAAGAATGCTTAATTGCCGGGTTGTTGTGTAACGACTCCCACTTAGAGAAGAAGAATGGTAGGTGGGTAGTTATGGGAGATCCTACAGAAGGGGCGTTAATTACATCCGCAAACAAAGCAGGTTTTAGTCAGCCAACCTTAGCCAAACAAATGCCGAGGTTAGATGCAATTCCCTTTGAATCAGACTTTCAATACATGGCGACTTTGCACGCCACACCCCAAGGCAAGACTATCTATGTTAAGGGTTCAGTCGAGGCAATTCTTCAGCGCTGCACCTTGATGTTGAACACTGAGGGACAACCCCGCCCGTTAGATTGTGTAGAAACATTACGACAAACTAGCATCGAGCGGGAAGTCAATATTATGGCACGGCAAGGCTTACGGGTATTAGCTTTGGCGAAGAAAGCAGTACCCGATAGACAAAATACACTGGATCATCCAGATATTGCTACTGGGTTAATTTTCATCGGCTTGCAGGGAATGATCGATCCGCCGCGTGAGAGTGCCATTAAGGCGGTGCAAGCGTGTCAGGAAGCTGGGATTCAAGTCAAAATGATTACTGGCGATCATGCTATCACAGCACAGGCGATCGCCCGCCGCATGGGTATCAACAAAAATGGTTCAGTTCTGGCTTTCACAGGTGCAGAACTAGCAAAAATGGATCAAACAGAACTCGCCCAAGTTGCCGAAGAAGGTGTAGTTTTTGCCCGTGTTGCCCCAGAACAAAAACTGCGTTTAGTTGAAGCTTTGCAATCAAAAGGTGAAATCGTCGCCATGACAGGAGATGGCGTCAACGATGCACCGGCTTTAAAACAAGCAGATATTGGGATTGCGATGGGTGGTGCTGGTACAGAAGTCGCCAAAGAAGCTGCTGATATGCTGCTTACCGATGATAATTTTGCCTCCATTGAAGCTGCTATAGAAGAAGGACGGGCGGTTTATAAAAATCTTTTGAAGGCGATTTGTTTTATTTTGCCAGTGAACGGTGGCGAATCAATGACAATTTTAATTAGCACATTATTAGCCAGAGATTTACCAATTTTATCTTTACAAGTTCTGTGGCTAAATATGCTCAATTCCATCACCATGACAGTGCCTTTAGCCTTTGAGCCAAAAGCGCAAAACGTCATGCAGCAAGCACCGCGCCATCCCAATGAACCGTTACTTTCAGGCAGTCGTTTAAAAAGAATTTTGGCAATTTCTCTGTTTAACTGGATTGTGATATTTGGAGTATTTGAATATATTCGCCAAACCACAGGCAATATAGATTTAGCGAGAACAATGGCGATTAACTCTTTGATTGCCGGAAGGATATTCTATTTATTGAGCATTAGCCAATTAATCCCGAATTTAATTGCTAAGATGGACGGCACAATTAAAGAGAATATCGATATACCCGCCATTGGATTTGGGATTTTAGGGGCAATTATTTTACAAATTATCTTTGCCCATGTGCCATTGATTAATGAAGTTTTTGAAACAGCACCGTTAAATTTACAGCAGTGGTTGTTGTGTTTAGCAGTAGGTTCACCAATGATTTTGTGGGCGGCGGTGGTAAATCGTTTTGATCCGCCAAATTAAATACAGCCAAAAACGAACCGCAGAGAACGCAGAGAACGCAGAGTCATGAGAGGTTTTTTGCTCTTCTCTCTGTGTACTCTGCGTCTCTGTGGTAGCCTGCGGCAAGCCGCTCCGCGTCTACGTTTAAAAAATTGTTTTATTCTCGACTCAGAGGTAAAATAGCACTCATTTGTTCTAGATTTAACACTGTAGCTAAATCTGCCTCACTCATTAATCCTCGTTCTAAGACAATCTCGCGTAGAGATTTACCAGTTTCTAAAGATTCTTTGGCGACAGCTGCGGCATTTAAATAACCGATGTGAGTGTTAAGTGCAGTTACTAAAGCTAAACTACCTTCGGCGTATGCTAAACAACGTTCTTTGTTAGCTGTAATTCCTTGGATGCAACGTTTGGTGAGTGCGGCGATGGTATTACCTAAGATTTCGATGCTGTGAATTAAGTTATAGGCAATCAATGGCATCATCACATTCAATTCTAATTGTCCTGCTTGGGCGGCAAGAGCGATCGCATTATCGTAACCCATCACCTGAAAACATACCATTGAGGTCATCTCTGCCATGACTGGGTTGTATTTCCCTGGCATAATTGAGGAACCCGGTTGCACTGGTGGCAGTTGAATTTCTTTCAAACCAGTTTTTGGCCCGGAGTCCATCAGCCGCAAATCATGAGATATTTTGGCTAAATCCTGGGCTAAATTCCGCAAAGCACCGGAAACGTTGACAAATGGTGCCATACTCTGCATAGCTGCCATCAGGTGCGGTGCAGGTTCTAATGGAGTATCAATTAATTCCGAGAGAACTTCTACAACACGGGCGCGATACAAAGGATGAGTATTCAACCCCGTTCCCGCTGCACTACCTCCCAAACCCAGCACCATCAAATCCCCGGAGGCGGTGTAAATCCGGTTTTGGTGTTCTGTGAGAATTTGTGCCCAAGCCCGGAAATTTTCACCCAATAGCACTGGTACAGCGTCTTGTAAGTGGGTTCTGCCAGATTTGACGATATCTTGAAATTCTACAGCTTTGTTTTCTAAAGATGCGATCGCCTCCTCCAAAGCTGGGTGTAATGTGTGAGAAAGTGACAATAAACCACCAATCCTAATTGCCGTGGGAATCACATCATTGGTAGACTGCCCATAGTTAACGTGATCGTTAGGACTAACGCGTTTATAGTTGCCTTTTTCGTCGCCAAGAATTTCTAAGGCGCGATTTGCCAAAACTTCATTAACATTCATGTGGTGAGAAGTTCCAGCACCCGCTTGATAAACATCCACAACGAATTGTTCGCGCAACTTCCCAGCTAAAATTTCATCAGTTGCTTGCACTATCGCTTGACTAATATCTTGGGGAATGCAATTTAGTTCTCCGTTAACAATTGCTGTAGCTTTTTTAATTAGCAAGCAAGCATCTACGTAAGTAGATAGAGGTTTGATGCCGCTGATAGGGAAGTTTTCTATTGCCCGTAGCGTTTGAATGCCGTAGTAAACGTTACTAGCAATTTGGCGATCGCCCATCGAATCGCGTTCGATGCGAAAATCTATATTGTCAGTCATAGTATTGTTCCGATGATCTTGAAATACAGATCATGCCATGCAAATGATACTCACGCCATTTTTACAAAAAAACATACTGAAAGCCCCTCGCTTCAAATTTCCACAATCAACAATCAATAACTAACAAGCTCTGTCAAATCATTTGATTTCAGCTAAACTTACGTTTAAATAGGAGCAGGAAAACATTATGATTAAAACACCAACTCGCCGTATATCTTTAGAGGAATTTTTACAATTACCAGAAACAAAACCAGCCAGTGAATATGTAGATGGTGAAATCATTCAAAAACCTATGCCTCAAGGTAAACATAGCAGACTCCAGTTGCAAGTGGCTAATGCAGTTAATCATGTAACAGAACCTACAAAAATTGCCCTAGCTTTTCCAGAATTACGCTGTACCTTTGGGGGACGTTCCACTGTTCCAGATGTTGCAGTATTCGCTTGGGAACGAATTCCTGTAGATGAAAAAGGTAATATTACTAATGTGTTCAATACATATCCAGATTGGACAATTGAAATTCTCTCGCCCGAACAAAGTACCACCAAAGTTACCAAAAATATTTTACATTGTTTAAATCATGGATCTCGCTTAGGTTGGTTAATTGATCCAGAGGAATATGGTGTTTTAGTATATCCACCTCAGCAACAACCAATCTATTTAGAGAACGAAGAAGATATATTGCCAGTACCCGATTTAGTCAGTGATTTACATTTGACATTAGGGCAATTATTTGGTTGGTTAAAGTTATAGATAATTTCTAAACTCAAATCATGACTTTACCTAACTGGATTACTTTTTCTCGTCTGCTGGGTGTACCATTTTTGCTATACGGTTTGTACAACCCTACCTCTGAGGCTAGGTGGTTATGTTTGGGGATTTTTTTAGTAGCGGCGTTGACAGACTGGTTAGATGGTTATTTAGCAAGAAAACTCAATCAAATTAGTGATTTAGGTAAATTTCTCGACCCCTTAGTTGATAAATTTTTGGTACTTGCACCGTTAATGGTGTTGATTGAACTGGGAAAAGTGCCAGCTTGGGGAGTGTTTTTGATTTTAGCGCGGGAATTAGCGATCGCTGGTTGGCGAGTAAATCAAACTACTATTACCGGAGCGAACATTTGGGGTAAACTCAAAACTGTAAGTCAAATAGTAGCGATCGCACTTTTAATTGCTCCACTACCTGAAGTATGGCAAACTCCCTCCTTGATTGCCTTTTGGGTTTCTGTCGCCTTGACTTTAATCTCTGGGGGTATTTATCTTTTACCGCAAAAAGCTAGTACTAATGAAACGACAATATAGCCTTGTAATTCAGCCATCAATACAAAAGAATGATTATTGTAGAGACGGCGATTCATCGCGTCTTTATTGCTCAAAACCATAGCAAGGTAATCCAGTAACATCAGTTTGGAGAGCAAACAAATCACCTGAGTAAAAACTTTTGTCAATCTCGGCTTGGCTGAGTCCAACTGAAGCAGTGGTGATATAGAGTGTTTGCAAATCTTCGCCTCCAAAGGTGCAACTCGTTACCAGTGGAACGGGTAGTTTTATTCGCAATATTTCTTCACCCTTGGGATTGAAACGAATTACACACCATCCATTCCACATAGCTGACCAAATATTTCCTTGACTATCTATTGTCAAGCCATCTGGGTGGAAAGATTCATGAGTTAAATCAACAAAAATCCGGCGATTAGTAATATTACCTGTTACTGAATTAAAATCATAAGCATATATTTTTTGTTTAGGAGAATCAGTTAGGTAAAATATTTTTTGATCTGGACTCCAACCCAAGCCATTAGAAATAGTCAATCCTGTTTCCATCAAATGTAATGAACCATCAGTATCATAACGATAGAGGTTAGCATCGGGCTTTTCGATAGTAGACATTGAGCCGAACCAAAAGCGACCTTGGGGGTCACATTTACCATCGTTAATACGATTATTTGGCATATTTGCTTCAACTTCCAAAATGGGTGTAACTTCACCTGTTTGGGTGTTGAGGAATGCCAGATGACGACGCAGTGTAATAATTAATCTATCTCTACCTGCTGTTGCGATCGCACCTACCACATCTCCCACATCAAAAAAACGATCTTTGCCCGTTGTCGGGTCAAATTGATGCACTCGATGGTTAAAAATATCGATCCAGTAAAGCAGCTTTTTAGTCGAATCCCAAATCGGCCCTTCACCCAAACGGGCACGAGCTTCTAAAATGTTTTGGAGTGGATATTGCAAAACCTGGCTCATTTTATCAACCAACAAGAGTATTTACAGAAACTAATTTCACTGACTTTGAGGCAACTATCAAACAAGTTTGCCTGACTAACAGAAAAATTTTTCATTCCTGTTTTAGTAAAAACTAAAAACGTAATTTATCGCGTCTTTCTTAGGTAGAGTAAAAAATTTTTATTTTCACCTTACTTAAATCTTTACTGCAACCGTTTTGACCGCTACACAGATAAACTCCAAGCATTTCAACTAGTTGCAGATAGTTACCACGGAATATAAGTAATTGGTTTATTCCCATTGTGTTGGCTGTTGGCTGCTGAGAGTCAACAGTCAACAAACCTCGCAATTAAACAGCTTGTAAAATCTCCTCATCTACAGAGAAATCAACATCGGCTTTATCCCGGCCAGAGGCTAAATAATCATTTTCCAAAGAGTCTTGTAATCCAGAAATTAAATCATATTCGGGATGCCAGTTTAATTCTGTTCGCGCTTTGTTCACCGAAGCAAAGAAATGTTGCACCCGCATGGGAAAAGCTTTGCGCTTGCCAAAATCAAACTTCTTCGGGTCGTAATGGACAATTTTGATAGCATCGGGTGATTTCCCAGCCGCTACGGCGCTAGCACGGGCTAAACCATCAAAAGTGACAAAGCGATCGCCAGAAATGTTATAAATCTGTCCTACTGCTTGTTGATTACCCAAAACTTGAGTCATTGCCTTTGCTAAATCTTTGACATGACCAAATTGGGTGATATGCAACCCATTTCCGGGGATAGGAATGGGGCGATCGCGGACAATTCTGTCAAAAAACCAACTTTCTAAGTCATTATAATTACGCGGGCCGTAAATATAAGTAGGACGAATTGAAGTAAAGGGCAATCCCAGTTGAGTGAGGTAAGCTTCAGTTTCATGCTTACCCAAGTGGCGACTTTTGGGGTCTACTGCATCGCCTTCAACATGGGGAAGCTGGTCAGATTTGAGATACACCCCCGCCGAACTCATATATACAAAATGTTGCACCCGGCCTTGAAAAATCTCTGCAAGTGGTTGAGTATCACTGAGTTCTCGCCCATTGTTGTCAAAAATGGCATCAAAATTTTCTTGTGACAATTTTGCTTTTAATTGGGCAGCATCGGTGCGATCGCCTATAATTTGTCCTACTCCCTGTAAAGAAGGTGCTGGTCGATTTCCACGGTTAAACAGCACCACCTCATGTCCTTGTTCCACCAATAGTTGAGTCAAGTAGACACCAATGAACCGAGTACCACCCATAATTAGAATTCGCATACCTTTCCCATTCCTATTTTCAGGGACTGGGGACTGGGGACTGGGGACTAGGGACTGGCTACTAGGGACTGGTAATTAGGGAAGAGTTTTCCCAGTATCCAATCCCCAATACCCAGTACCCAATCCCCAATCGCCAACCCCCAATTTGAGGTTATCAGGTTGCAGCATCCATCTGGAACCTGTAAGGGAAAGATTGCGTCTCTGGCTTTAATCTGGGGCGCTTCCCATTAATTAATCACAAGGGGAAACTTTTCAGTTAACCTCATAAGTTGCCTAACGATTTTCCATTCATTACAAGTTAGCTGTGCCCTTGAAATATGCTCTGGTTCATGAGTGGTTAACACCCAAAGCCACAGGTGGTTCAGAACTCGTTGTACGGGAAATTTTGAATCACATTGATGCTGATTTGTATGCCCTCATCGATTTTGAATCCATTAACCCTGAAAGTTATTTATACAAACGTCAAATTGGCAAGACGTTCCTTCAACACTTTCCCTATGCCCATAACGGTATACAAAAGTACTTGCCTTTGTGGCCTTTGGCGATTGAACAAATGGATTTGCGGCACTATGACGTAATTCTGTCTTCATCCCATGCTGTTGCCAAGGGAATCCTTACCACTCCAGATCAGTTGCATATTTGCTACTGTCACAGCCCTATGCGCTACGCCTGGGACTTGACCTTTGATTATCTGCGCCAAAGCAAGCTGGGTAATGGTCTACCTGGGTGGGTGACCCGATATTTATTACATCGTTTACGCCAGTGGGACGTATTGAGCGCCAATCGTGTTGATTACTTCATCGCTAACTCGCAGCACACAGCTAAGCGCATTTGGCGTTGCTATCGGCGAGAAGCTACAGTGATTTACCCACCGGTGAATATTGAGGAATTTCCATTTTTTCAGGAAAAAGACGATTTTTACCTAACAGTTTCTCGACTAGTGAGTTACAAGCAAGTATCGTTGATTGTCAAAGCTTTTAATCAACTAAAACGACCATTAGTAGTAATCGGTACAGGAGAGGAAATGAAAAAGATTCGTGAGATGGCAAACTCAAATATACAAATACTGGGATGGCAACCCGATAATGTGGTAAAAAAATATATGGCTAGCGCTAAGGCGTTTGTGTACGCAGCTTGTGAAGATTTTGGTATTGCCCTAGTGGAAGCACAAGCCTGTGGTACGCCAGTAATTGCCTACGGTGCTGGGGGTGCTCTAGAAACAGTGCGAGATATTCGCTCTGGTGTAGATACAGGGACAGGTATATTCTTCAGGACACAAACAGAGGCAGCTTTAGTGGAGGCAGTAGAAAAATTTGAAGTATATCAAGGTTCGTTCAATTGTGAGTATATGCGATCGCACGCGGCGCAGTTTTCGCCCCAAGTCTTTGCAGATCGTTATCTAGATTTTGTAAACAAGTGCAACGAAAAAAGACCTTTTTGGAATAATGGTCTTGGTTAATAGGACTTATTTTTTAGGCTTTTGGCAATTTTTCCCCAGAAGCATCTCATTTTGGCTTTAAGATTGGGACTATGTGTGGTGTGGATTATTAAGGAGTATGATGACTGCCCAGAGCTCACTCCTCTCCGGCAAGCGAGGCGTAAGGCAAGACACTAGAGCGTCTTGGCGTACTCTCCTAAAACGCGGTCAAAAAACAAAGACGCCTAGAGTTAAACCTAAAGGTTTATCTTTTCAGGGTTTAAACGGAGAGTTTGCCAAGCGACTGTTCGATATAGTGTTTTCGCTGTCAGTATTGATTTTATTCTTTCCTGTCTACTTAATCTTGGCCTTGTTAATTGCTTTAAGTTCAGAAGGCCCGATTTTTTATGTTCAGGAACGGGTGGGGAAAAATTACAAACCTTTTAACTGTATTAAATTCCGAACAATGGTCAGCAATGCGGATGAAATCCTCGTGCAAATGATGGAAACATCGCCCCAGTTGCGACAAGAATTTGAGAGCAGTTTTAAACTCAAGCAAGACCCACGGATTACTAAAATTGGTCGATTTTTGCGAATTACTAGCTTAGATGAATTTCCCCAGTTTTGGAACGTTTTAAAAGGGGATATGAGTGTAGTCGGCCCTCGTCCATTAGTAGCAGAAGAACTACCAAAATACGGTTTTTACATTGATGAGATTTTAACAATCCGTCCAGGAATTACTGGTTTGTGGCAGGTATCTGGGCGTAATGACATTCCCTACCCTCGGCGAGTCCAAATCGACCTGCATTACGTAAAATTTAGGAATTTCTGGCTTGATTTATGGATCATCTTAAAAACTGTTGATGTAGTGATTTTACCTAAAAATAACGGCGCATACTGAGTAATTACTTAGGGCGGATTCTGGGGGCAACCATGCCCCTAAGTACTAATTTTTAGTGTAAAATAAACAGCTACACAAAACTGGTTAAATAATCCAAAAGCATCAGAAGACTAGTGAGCAAAGGCTCATTGAACTCAAGTAACTTTATTAACTCTTCATAAAAATCAGCTAATTTATAAAATTTTTACAAATCAAAGATGGTAATATACTTACAAATAATTATTAAAAAACGTTGAACTTGGGAAGTTAAGTCTTACTTGTTAAGTCACCTGTTCTTAAGTAAATTTATTTACTTAAAAGTTACACTATCCGTTAGAACTAGTAGGTTCACTATTAGGCAATTCAGCAATTACCTGCTAGGTTGTATCAGATCGGCTGTAACATTTTAATCAAAGAGAATAAGGGATAGTTGAGCATGACGCAAAACAAACGAGCGTTAATTACTGGTATTACCGGTCAAGATGGTTCATATTTGAGCGAGTACTTACTAGAACAAGGCTATGAAGTTCATGGGATAATTCGCCGGACATCCACCTTCAACACAGATCGCATCGATCACATCTACGAAGACCCACACAAAGAAGGAGTGCAGTTATTCCTGCATTACGGAGATTTGACCGATGGAACAACGCTGCGACGCATCTTAGAAGAAGTACAGCCAGTAGAAATTTACAACCTCGGCGCTCAATCCCATGTCAGAGTCAGCTTTGACTCACCAGAATACACTGTAGATTCAGTGGGAATGGGGACACTGCGTTTATTAGAAGCAATTCGAGATTACCAACACCGTACCGGAATCCAAGTGCGATTTTACCAAGCGGGTTCCTCAGAAATGTACGGATTAGTACAAGCAATCCCCCAAAGCGAAACCACGCCATTTTATCCCCGCAGTCCCTATGCTTGCGCCAAAGTATACGCTCATTGGCAAACAGTCAACTATCGCGAATCTTACAACTTGTTTGCTTGTAACGGCATACTTTTTAATCACGAATCGCCCCGTCGTGGTGAAACCTTCGTCACCCGTAAAATCACGATGGCAGTAGCCAACATCGTAGCCAAAAAGCAGAAAAAGCTTTACATGGGAAATCTCGACGCCAAGCGAGATTGGGGTTATGCCAAAGATTACGTTAAAGCAATGTGGTTGATGTTGCAGAAAGACCAACCAGACGACTACGTGATTGCCACTGGCGAAACTCACTCAGTGCGGGAATTTCTTGAATTGGCATTTAATTACGTCAATCTCAATTGGCAAGATTATGTCGAATTTGACGAACGTTATCTACGTCCTGCGGAGGTAGAATTGTTGATTGGTGATTCTGGCAAAGCACGGCAGAAGTTAGGCTGGACACCATCAGTAACCTTTGAACAACTAGTTTCCTTAATGGTAGAAGCAGACCTGCAAGCCTTGGGTTACACTTCACCCAACGGTAATGGTTCGCAATTTCCCCATGACGTTGCTACTCTTCGTCAAGAATTTGGCGCTTTGCACTTGTGATTGAGTCCACAGAGGATAAAAATATGACCGCCTTAGAACTCAAAAATAAACACATTCTTGTCACTGGTGGGTCAGGGTTTCTCGGTCGTCAGGTGATAGATCAACTGTCTCAAGCAGGTGCTGAGAGTGAGAAGATTACAGTAGTGCGATCGCGTGATTGCGATTTGCGAGTTTGGGAAAATTGCCAACGTGCAGTTGACCAACAAGACATCGTTATCCATTTAGCAGCTCATGTTGGTGGTATCGGTCTCAACCAGCAAAAACCCGCAGAGTTATTCTACGATAACTTGATTATGGGGAGCCAGTTAATTCACGCTGCATATCAAGCGGGAGTAGAAAAATTCGTTTGTGTTGGTACTATCTGCGCCTATCCAAAATTTACTCCGGTGCCATTCAAAGAAGATGACTTGTGGAATGGCTACCCAGAGGAAACTAATGCCCCTTACGGAATTGCCAAAAAAGCACTTTTAGTACAATTACAAGCTTACCGCCAGCAGTATGGCTTTAATGGTATTTACCTACTGCCTGTGAATTTGTATGGCCCCGAAGATAATTTCGATCCGGGAAGTTCTCATGTGATTCCGGCCTTAATTCGCAAGGTTCACGAAGCCCAAATTCAAGGAGATAAGGAACTGTTCGTTTGGGGTGATGGTAGTCCGACTCGCGAGTTTCTCTATTCTGTGGATGCGGCGCGGGGGATTGTCATGGGCACTCAATTCTACAACGAATCAGAACCAGTGAATCTGGGAACAGGTGATGAAATTTCGATTCTTGATTTAGTGACTCTGATTTCCCAATTAATGGAGTTTAAGGGTGAGATTGTTTGGCAAACTGATAAGCCCAATGGTCAGCCGAGACGCCGTTTAGATACTGAACGCGCCAAGCTTGCTTTTAATTTCACTGCCCAAGTTACCTTTGAGCAAGGGCTGAAAAATACCATTGAGTGGTATCGTCAACACGCTGCATAATCTTACATTAGGGTGGGCAGTGCCCACCTGAGATTTTTTGATCAAAAATTAGTGGTATGGCAAGCAATAGGCAATAGGCAATAGGCAATAGGCTCAAAGTTTTTGAATGTGGACGCAGTTAATCATCAACTAAATAAAGCACAATTACGCCGTATTTTACTCAAAAAACGTCAATCAATGTCTGTTGGGGAGTGGAGAGAAAAAAGCGATCGCATTTGCTTTCATTTACAAAACTCTACTTTGTTTAACCAAGCAAAAACAATACTCGCTTATTTTAGCTTTCGCCAAGAACCTGACCTCAGCCCATTATTTACAAATACCAAATACCGTTGGGGATTTCCTCGCTGCGTTAATCAATCCCTGTCTTGGCATATTTGGCAAACTGATGATTCCGTTCAAAGTGGCGCTTATGGCATTACTGAACCTCATCCCGATGCACCAACTTTAGACCCGAAAGAAGTCGATTTGATTCTCACCCCCAGTGTAGCTTGCGATTATCAAGGATATCGCCTGGGTTATGGCGGAGGATATTACGATCGCCTACTCAGTTCGCCAGAGTGGCTAGCAAAGCCCACTATCGGAATTGTATTTGATTTTGCCTATTTACCCCAACTACCTATCGAACCTTGGGATAAACCGTTAAAAAATATCTTAACTGAAACTGGGTTGACTCCCCAAGACTAAAGGTTGAGGATGATGAGGAAACATCATCAAATATTTTTCATGAGTAATCCAGTATCATCTACCACTGACCAATCAGCAATGATTGATGAGATTGTAGCAACTAGCCTGCAAGCTCAACAACAAACAGGCCCAGATCTGCGCCAAATTCATAGTAAAAGTCACGGACTCCTTTGGGGAGAGTTTATTATTGAACCCAATCTTCCCGAAGACCTGAGAGTAGGTTTGTTCAAAACACCCCAAACCTATCCTGCTTGGATTCGTTTCTCTAATGGTGGTGCGCCCGAAAAACGTGGGAAATTTCGCTCCGATAGCCAACCTGATGTTCGCGGTATCGCCATCAAGGTAATGAATGTAGAGGGGCAAAAAGTACTGGATGATGAAGAAAAAACTCAAGATTTTATCCTCAACAGTTATCCTACTTTTTTTACTAAAGATATTCGTGATTACGCTGATATCTTTAAAGCAGGTAGCGGACAACTTACTCCAGAACGCTTAGAAGAACTTGGTTATGCCTTTGCTTTGTTACAAAAAATTACTAGCAAGAACGTAGGCAACCCACTTTTGATTCAGTATTGGAGTATGGCACCGTTTAAGTTTGGCGATAAAATTGTTAAATTGTCTGTAAAATCTCAACAAATCGAACAACCTCCAGAAACACTTCCCGAATCTGAAAACTACCTGCGGGAAGCAATAGTCAACCATTTGGCTGTTGGAGAAGCATATTTTGACTTTCTGATTCAGTTTTATATAGATGATGAAAAAACGCCAATTGAAGACCACGTTAAAGAATGGCAAGAAGCAGATTCACCATTTATTAAAGTTGCAACTATTCGTATTCCCAGTCAGAAATTCGACTTTGAAGAACGCAAACGTTTAGATGAGGGTACAATGTTTAGCCCTTGGCACACACTCCTAGAACATGAGCCTGTTGGCAGTGTGAATCTTTCTCGCAAGAAGCTTTATAGCGAACTTGCAAAGCATCGGCGAGAACACATTGCCAAACGCCTACGGGAACCACAACCTTATCCAGAGGTTGGAGATTCACCACTGTAATTTGATTTCTAAGTCTAGGATGATACAGCAGAATTCAGGAGTCAGAATTCAGAATTCAGAAGGAATTGGAGATGTAGTTGTCGCGCAAAGCAACGCACCTTGAATTGTTGACGGTGCGTTAGCCTACGGCATAACGCACCCTACTGGACTGACTCAAACCAACCTATGATTATAAAAAACGATCGATTCTTTTTTATGGAACAAAATGTATTTTCTCAATTTGCTGGCTGGATTTTTTCTATGATTGCGTTCGGCTTGATGTTGATTATATTTTCTTTGCCTTTCGTTCGCCCAGATATAGAAATTTTTGAACAAACCTCTACAAAACTTATATTTCAAATTAGGTTTGTATTTTTTAGAACTTTCAGTTTATTTATTGCTGTATTTCCTTTGACAATAGCAATATTGTTGATATTTTCTGTATTTTTTATTCCAGATTTCACAATAGAAATGTTATTCACAGCTTTTGGCATGGCAATTTTATTTGGTATAGTTAGTTTTTTGATACTTGCAGTTGTCCCATTTAGCAATTACACTTTTGATAAAGAAATTAATATTGTAAAAATAACTACTTACAAATGGTTTAGTACTCAAATAATTCAATATCCGCTAAGTCAAGTTGTAGGTTTACAAATAGAAGAAGGTGATGGTGAAGATGGTAAAGTTTATCGCTTTAACCTAAAATTAGCATCAGGCAATAATCTACCTCTAAATGAATGTTATAGAAGTTTTACCTATGAAGAAAGGCAGCTACTTAGTAAGAGTATTGAGACATTTATTAATTCCAATTGACACTAATAAATAATACATTAAAAAATTATCTTAGTCAGAAATTAATATTTATAAAACTCGGAAGTTATTAATCAAATGCTGAACTCGAAAAAATCACGATCGCAAATTCTGTTAATGTATACGCTATTGGGAGCGATCGCACTAGTGATGCTCTTTCCTTTGCTGTGGCTAATCAGTACAGCCTTAAAATCACCTACAGAAAATATTTTACAGTCGCCGCCACAGCTGTTGCCTGCATCGCCTACACTGGATAACTTTTCTCGTGTTTGGCTATCTTTACCTTTTGGACAATATTTATACAACAGCACCTTGGTGTCAGTGCTGACTGTTGGCTTAAATCTACTATTTTGCGCTTTAGCTGCCTATCCCTTGGCAAGGTTATCATTTGTGGGGCGAGACTGGATTTTTGTCGCCGTCGTCTCTACGATTATGATTCCCTTCCAAATCGTAATGATTCCTCTTTATATTTTGACAGTCCAGTTGGGTTTGAGAAATACTTATTTAGGGATGATTTTTCCGAGTTTAGCTTCTGCATTTGGGATTTTTTTGTTGCGGCAAGCTTTCATGAGCGTTCCCAAAGAAATAGAAGAAGCTGCTCGTATGGATGGCAGTTCGGAGTTGGGTTTGTGGTGGTATGTGATGTTACCAGCAATTCGCCCAGCATTAGTAACTTTAGCAATTTTTGTATTTATTGGTGCTTGGAGTGACTTTTTGTGGCCTTTAATTGTCATCCAAGATGAAAATTTATACACCCTTCCCTTAGGAGTCGCCAAGCTAGCAGGTACATTTTCCCTTGATTGGCGGTTGGTAGCAGCTGGTTCTGTAATTGCGATCGCCCCAGTATTATTACTATTTTTGTTTCTTCAACGTTACATTGTACCCACGGAAACTGGTAGCGGGGTTAAGGGGTGAAGAAGACGCGGCGACGCGGGGAATAACCAATGCCCTATGTCCCATGCCCTATGCCCAATTTAATAAGCACCAGTCTTTTTCAAAACTACCCAGATTGTTTTCATAATTAGACTCAAGTCGTAAGTTACAGACCACTTACGTTGATAATCTATATCCATCTTGACGATGGTTTCAAAATCTGTAATGCTCGAACGACCATTAGCTTGCCATTCTCCAGTAATGCCTGGTTTGACTCGCAACCTATCCCAATGGTGTGGGTCGTAATTCTTGACTTCATCAAGGGTGGGTGGACGAGTGCCAACTAAACTCATGTCGCCTAGCAAAACATTCCAAAACTGTGGGAATTCGTCTAAGCTAGTACGCCGCAAAAATTTGCCCACAGGAGTAATTCGAGGATCGTCAATAGATTTAAAGATGTGACCTTTGGCTTGGTTATTAACTAAATGCTTGAGTTTATCGGCATCCATAACCATAGAACGGAATTTCCATATCCGGAAAGGTTTTCCATTCAAACCGCAGCGAATTTGAGAATAAAATATTGGATTTGGATCGTAAATTAAGGTAACAATTGCTACGGGAATCGCGACCAAAAATGTGATAATCAGCCCAATAATGGCTCCAATAATATCGATTAATCGTTTTGCAAAGCTTACAGTTGAGGGATGTGAAGGCTGTTGCGAGCAATCAAGGGAATAAGAATAAATCACAATAGCTAAATTATCTACAACAGGAATTTTTGCATCAGTAGTGTAGACATAGACCTAATTTTTATAGGAGTTTTAATGTTTTTGTCTTTACTACTGAGTAGTAATATACACAAAAGTGCAAGTATAAAAAAACTGAAGACCTAAAGTTTACAAAATCTTTCAATTAACTATCCCCATTGTAAATTTACAGTAATTTCCTGTAAAAAGCAAAAAAATATGCTAATATTACTAGCTATATTATTTTTTAAATAAACAATAGTTTTACTCGCAAGCTGACTGCTCTTAAGAGATATGAGGAGTGGGGAGTGCAGGGGGTGTGGGGAGAATAACTTTTAACTCCTAACTCAACAGCCAACAGTCATCACATCACTCAACACTCCCTATGCCCCATACCCAATGCCCAATGACTAATGGCTGTGAAACTGCAAGGCGAAATTTACTATAAATGGTTCCTCCAGTGATTGCTGACTACTAGCCTTGATAGCATTGAGGTAGCGGCGCAAAGACAAAAGTTGTTGGGAATTGGGACGGTAGGTGAGACTGCCTTGTTTTTCAAAGAGTGGCGCGGTGGCGATCGCTTCATAGTCAGGATTTTCTTGAGAACTCTGGGTGAGCCAAGTTGAGTCTGTAACTGAAGGTATCAAACCCGAAGGTAATTCACCCTCCAAAAAAGCTAATAGGCGTTGCTGACAAGTGCGGGTATTGATACCTTGACCTTCAAATAACTGGATAACTTCCCCGAAAGATAAGGGTCGGTCTGGTAGCAGGCGCAGCAATTCTGTAAATAGAAAATAATCAGTGTATTGTTGCTTGGGTGTATCTAATACCTGGGGATGCAAAGGTAGCATCGCCAAACCATAGGCAACTCGACTGCAATTAGGAGCGCCGTTTTCGCCGAGATATAAATCTTGGATAATTTTCGCGCTGGGAAGTTTTTGTCGTAGCCAACGGTTCACCGTCCCTACACATGCCACGCCACCAGTCAAGATAGCTTGATTAATAGCTTCTGTGGGAATACCACGAGCTACCAATAATTTGTTGAGTTCGCGGTTCAAGCGGCGGACAAAGGGGATAAATACTTGGCTTTCTAAGTCTCGTCGGCGTAAAATCCACCGTTGATCGGCTAACTCTAAGGTAAAAGAGTCTTGGTGTTGTAAAATCAGCTTCAGAGCCAGTGCTGCATCTAATATTGCCTGTCCCAGCAAGGAACTTTCTAGACGCTGCTGGAGACGAATCCGAGCGGTGATATCTGGTTCGCCGACTCTGGGTAATTCTAATTCTTCTAACCCTAAACTCTGCCAATGCATTTGGTCTAAACCGGGAATTGATGGTTGCCATTGCCAGGGATTAGTGGTAGCAGTTTTACTCTCGCTTTGGGTTGCTAAACGTGGTTGCCGAGATTTGGGTGGCAAAAGCAGCTGACAAATAATGTCTTGTTCAATTCCCTTGCCAGCATAAGCAAAACTGTGGAGCATGAAATCATTGTATGTCAATTGGGCTAAGGTTTCTGGCACATCGACTAGTAACATTTCTGTGGCAGCTGCCCCGATATTAATGACAAGGGTGTTGCCCACAAGGGAATTTTCGCTGGTTTTTGCGGGATGAGAATCTCGATCTTCGTTTAATTTTAATTTTATTTGCTCGCCGTTAGCAGCATCGAGTTCGGGGAGTAGACTAGCGATCGCTTCTTCGACAAAAAAGACCTGCTGGGGATGTTGGACAAGTTTGCTGGTGAGTACAGCTTCTCTGACATTGAAGCGATATTGTTCTGACCAACTAGATGGACAAGTGCAAATTACACCAGCAATATTATTAATAATCTGAGAAAAGTTTTGTTCGCTGATGCCAATAGCAGCAGCAATTAAACTAGGGGTGGTGCTACCTCGATCGCACTTAAGAGTTAACAGTAGTTTAGAGAGCGATCGTACAACCCAAATTAATGGGCCTGCCGAAAATTCATTTAATTGTAAAACAGGTTCCCATTTTTGCCGTTCACTTTTGTAGGGAATAGCTATTTGTAAATAAGGCTTGAGCTGTGCTGAGTAAAGATTGTTTGTTGCATCCGATGTCGCTGGCGTAGGATTCTTATCTTGGGCGACAGCTGCGGGTGCTGTCTGTTCCTGTGCTTCAATGGTGTCATTTTCACTTTGAGGTATAGAAGCTGTGGGCAGATAAACCTCTGTTGGTAAACGAAACGATTGCTGAAAAGAAGTTGTTCCCGGTGAATTTTCTGCTGACCAGTAGATAGGATGTACAACTAAAGAGGAACTATTTAATAAAGCCGCAGAAATTCCTGTTGTACCCAAATCAATTCCTAAATACCAGACTGATTGGAGAACGTTGTTTGAAACTTCCGTATTGTTTATCGAACTGGAATTTGGAGGTAAAGAGCTTTCTGAAACGGAAGTTTTCTCTTGCTTTTTTTTTTCAGTTTTTGTCTCTAAATCGAAGTTCGTTTCTACTTCGGAAACTGCGAAATCGTTTGTTGCTATTTGGAAATATTCTGATTGTTGCTCAGGTAAAATTGTGGGGATTGTTTCTGGAATTTGAGCAACAGATTCCTGAGAGCTTTCTAAGTTTGTAGCTGGTTGCACATCAGAATTTAGCTGGCGATCGAAATTAGCTAAATCCAGGTCTAATTGTTGCAACTGTTCTTCATCTAAGGAAATATCGGGGATGACTGGAGCTTGATTTGAATCTAGAGAAAGTAGATTTTCTTGTGGTGAAGCTGGAATATAGTTTTCTAAAGAAGATTCTTGGCGATCGCTTGTAGTCTCTGTGGCGATAACTTCCCTTGGCTTTGCTAACTCAATTTCTGGTATTTCTGGAGTGACTGGTGGTGTAGTTATAGCATTAATCACAGGCACTTCCAGAAGTTGCTCCTCAGTACTTACCTCAGGCAATAAATCAGTTAAGGTGCTAATTGTATTAGCAACTTCTGGCTGAGTGCTGAGTTCTGCCAGCAAACTGTCTTCTGGCGAAATTTCTGGTGGCGAGGCTAGGTTAGTATCCTCTGCAAAAAATAGTTCTTCCCCTGAATCGGTAGTTTCTACCGTAGCCTGAGCATTGCTCAGATCGAAAAAATCGATGTCTGGCTCTGCAACTGATGTATCAGGTGTCGCAATCTCAGAATCCACAGTTGCAGGAACAACAGGTGTCTCCTCAGGGGTATTCAAAGTTGATGGAGAAGCTATAACAGAAGTTGGTGAATCATTAACGATACCAAACAAACTCGCATAAAGTTGATCTACTTCATCAGCAATTAACGTAGAAATCTCTTGTGGTAATTCAGCTGGAATTTCAGAAGATTCAGACGAGTCTAAGCCAAGCTGCAACAGTACTGCATCTAAATCTTCTGTGAAAGTAGTAGTCTGTGGCTCAGGATTAATTGAGGAAGTTTCTGGCTGTATCAGTTCTAAAAGGGGAAGTGGAAATTCAGCATTGATATCAGTTGGCTGAGTCAGTGATGCAGATGGTGTCTGGGCTTCTCCCTCTAACAAAGATGACTCGGTACTAGGGGATTGTTGCTGCAAATACTCCGTCAAATTGTTGAGAAAGTTGGCTATCAACTGTTCGCCTTGGATTCCCTTGCTATGCATTCTTGCTAGTGCTTGGGATAAAGACTCGTAATACGTATTAATGTTGCGTTGTAATGCCTCAAAAACAACATTGACAGTTCCATCTAGTGATAGTAGGCGTCGATCTAACTCCTGAGCCAGTTGCGTTAATCGCTCTACACGTTCTGGGGACTCTAAAAAAGGTTGGCTTGCAAAAGATAGTGGTTCTGAGTTTGGGCGATCGATTCCTGCTGAAGAAATGGAGGAATTGGCCAAAGTTTGTGCTAGCAGTGGCGTCAAATTTGGTACAAGCCGACTCATGAGTACCTGTAAAAACTCGGTAATCATCTGTTCTTGGTTTGTCAACTGCTGCGCCAAGGAGTAGTTTTGCAATCGCTTTTGTTCTAGCTGCCGAATTTCTTGGACGAGAGTGGCTCTTTCTTGCAATAGCCCTTCTAATTCCGCCCGTAACGGCTGCATCAATCTGGAAAATTCAGTTTTTAATTCTCCTGCTTCAACAGCTGTATATTCTTGATTGGCTTGGGACGGTGGCAGTAAAAGCTGGTTGCGATCTCCATCGATAAATTTTGTTAACAAAGGCGATGGCTCCGCCAACGCCAAGGGCGAACGCGGTTCTCTCAGAAATTGATTTTCAACGCCGCCCTCTAATATTTCTTTTTCTCGTAGCCTCACCAAAAAATCCCGAATTTCTTCTAAAACCTCTTTCGGGTTTTGTCCCTGACTAGGTAAAAATCGAGACAAGCGCTTGCCACCACTGGCAAGCAAATTGTCAATGTCTGCAATCAGTTTTTGAATTTCATCTGCACTGGAAGTCACTTTCAGTTACCTTAGCTACAACAATATGTCAATTAATGTGACAATTACTTTACAGTCATTGAAGTTTTGAGTGACAACAGCTGCCACTTTGACTTGTGACTGTCATTATGTTAAGGATTACTGGGAGGAGTGGCAATCTTCAGTCAGTGTTTGTTTAATAAGCTTAGCTTGATTGCTCAAAACCGCTAAAATATGTGAGCAATAATTAACCTTTAACAGCAAGAAGACTCACACCATACCAGTGACGGTCAGTATTGAGGCAGCATTCACTAGAAGTTGGGAAACCTTTATTAACCCCTGCCTCATCAATTATGAGTCACATAGGTAATGGTATTGTTCGTGTTGGCTCGTACCAAGACGAACAATACCAGCGACGAGACGAACAAATCTCTAGAAGGATTTATCTGGTCTGATATAATACACATGGTCGTTGACCTACCCGCTTGTATGGAACAGAAAGGCTAACTTCAAACTAGTCAGACTTGCCGCAGACACATCACTAGATCCGGGAAAAACATCTAGCTGGTAGCCAAGAGCAGTAAATCTAAGAGATGTTGTACACAAAACAATTAAACTGCCTATGAAAGATGGGCGGCTGTGCCTGTGTTCTCCCTTGAGGAGATAAAAATCGTAAAACCTCCAGACGCTGTATTAGACTAAATTAAACATCGGTTTAGTCAGGCAATGGCGAATGAGTCCACAAAACTAGACTGTACCCTAAGATCAGTGCAGGTACTTTACTAGCTTGAGTATGATGAATGTTGTTTGCCTATATTTTTAAGTAATCAAGAGTAATCAAGTTTGCAGTACAGTTAACCCCTAAGTAATACTTAAGCAGGCTATAAACTAGTTTTTGCAAAATTTTTGCCCTATTTAAACCCATAGGTAAAAATTGCTTAGAAAACCCCTGTTCTCACTTTCTTGTGTACTATGGGTTATTTTTATTGTTAAAAGGTGGCTGTACTTTGATAGCTTAGGCTTAAAAATGCTCTTGTATGTCGTGTGTATATAGCAGCTTGAATAAAAATGTCCTGATGGAAGACCGATATGTGCCCTCATTTTTTCAGGGTTTGCCAGATGCTGTTGTGGAAACAGCCCTTACCCATCTTGTAACCCGCACTCACCCAGCTAATCAAGTGATCGTACTAGAAAATGACTGGGGTGGTGCTGTGTATTTTATCAGAGAAGGATGGGTAAAAATTCGTACTTATAATTTAGAAGGGAAAGAGGTAACACTGAACATTCTTGGCAAAGAAGAATTGTTTGGTGAAATGGCGGTTTTAAGTGAAAAACGCCGAACTACTGATGTGATTACCCTGACCCCAACGGTAATTGGCAGTATGCCTGCTTCAGATTTTAGCAATTTACTGAAAATAGAACCTTTGGCAGGACTGAGATTAGCAAAACTGATGGCAGAGCGTTTACAGCAAGTGAATCGGCGATTACGCTTGCGGGAATCTCATAGTCAGTCACGGGTGGCAGATACATTGCTGTTTTTGGCAGAAGGACAGGGAAAAAAAGGGCAAACAGGAACCGAAATCCCAAATTTACCTCATCGCGAATTGAGTAGTTTGAGTGGATTGGCACGGGAAACGGTGACGAGAGTATTGACAAGGCTGGAAAGAAGAGGCTTGATTAAACGGGATCAAGATATTATCTGTATTCCTGATATGTCAGCCTTAGAAAGAATGATTGTTTAACAACTTGTCAAAATATGAGCATTTTAAATTCTCTACCAGATGAGCCAGAGGAAGATCCATCGCCGGAATCTCAAACCCCTAGCAATCATTGGGTAGACAAACAAGAGTTAACCCGTCCTCAACTCAAGGCTGATACCCCCTTGAGGATGGTGGAAACAGCCTTTTTAGCCAGTACTGCTAGCCTAATTTGGTTTATTAATTTTTATTTTCCTTTAGGCCCAGTTTTGCGGATATTTTTTCCAGTACCGATCGCTCTAGTTTATCTCCGTTGGGACAGACGAGCAGCATGGATGGCAGCACTCACTTCTGGATTATTGCTGACGGTACTCATGGGGCCAGCCCGCAGTTTGCTATTTGTCATGCCTTACGGGTTTATGGGCGTGCTTTTGGGTGCGGCATGGTATCGTCGTCGTGTTCCTTGGATGGTTTCCATCACCTTGGGTACGCTGTTAGGTACTTTAGGAGTCTTTTTTCGGTTGTGGTTATTGTCTGTCTTATCAGGTGAAGACCTTTGGATTTATGTCATTACCCAGGTGAGTGAGTTTATCGAGTGGGTATTTCTGAAGCTGAGTTTATTGACAACTCCCAGTGTGTTTTTGATTCAAATAGGCGCGATCGCTTTGATTATACTCAACAACTTTATCTACCTGTTTGTTGTACACCTAGCAGCATGGTTGCTTTTCGACCGCCTCGGCAACCCCATTCCCCGCCCACCACATTGGGTGCAAGTCCTTATGGATTATGAAGGGTAGTTATTAAGAATGTTGAGTTAGGAGTTAGTTATTCTCCCATCTCCCTATGCCCCATGCCCCATGCCCAATTCCCAAATTCGCATTTATACCAAAAAAGAACAGGGTGAGGAATGGCTGCGACGGTATCGTGGTTGTCTACCTGTATTTGCCTGTGTTTTAGGATTTACTGAAACTGCTTTGATCCCAGGGATTTCAGCAGCTGGTCGCACTCCAGAGGATCGGAAATACACTGCTTGTGCTGATGCCGAATTTTTGTACTACGGTGCGGAACATAAACCCCAATATCCCTTACCACCATTGGCGGCTGGCGCTTCGCCTGTGTTAATTTCTCGTGCTGTCTGTGAGTCACTAAAAATACCAATACATTTGTTTAATGCTGGCTTACCCCAGGCTCCTGCTGTGCCAGTAATTGATTTGGGCGGCACTCCTGCCAGGTGTTTAAGTGGAGGGAATGCTATGGAAATCACAACGGTACACCACTTGCTCGAACAAGGATTACTTTGGGGAGAACGCCTTGCTGCCAATATCCAACAAGGATATCTGATTATTGGTGAGTGCGTTGTTGGAGGTACTACAACTGCTCAGGCAATTTTAACTGGTTTAGGCATAGAAGCTGCTGGAAAAGTCAACAGTAGCCATCCTGTTTGTAACCATGCCCAAAAGTGGGCACTAGTGCAAGCTGGGCTGCAAAGGATGAAGAGACAGGGAGACACCGAGACACCGAGACACGGGGAGAAATCTGAGCGCTGGCTTCCGGCGAACAGAACTTCGGAAGACACAGAGAGTTATTTCCCCGCATCCCCGCATCCCCGCGTCCCCGTGTCTTTATTCGATCCCTTAAAACTTGTTGCCGCAGTCGGCGATCCGATGCAAGTGGTGGTGGCTGGAATGGCGATCGCTGCTAGTCGCAGGTGTGGTGTTCTGCTGGCTGGAGGAACGCAAATGCTAGCGGTTTATGCGCTAATGAGTGCGATCGCTCAAGCTTACACTCTATCATGGCAACCAGAAGAAGTAGTTGTGGGTACAACGCGCTGGGTGGCAGAAGATTCTACTGGCGCTACTGTTGATTTAGCCCTGAGCTTAAGTAAAGCCAGTTCAACTGAAATTACAGCAACTCCTCCCCTATTAGCAACTGCTCTCAACTTTAATGATTCTCGTTATCCCCAATTGAGAGCTTATGAGCAGGGCTTTGTCAAAGAAGGTATGGGTGCTGGAGCAGCTTGCATAGCTGCTCATCTGAGTCAAGATTGGCAGCAACACCAACTTTTAACAGCCATTGAAGCCCAACTTGAACGACTGAGCTTGGCCAATTACTAATAGCAAAACCGAAAGCTTATAAAGCCCCGGTTTATATTTGAACTCATCAATATTGACTAAATTAGCAATAAAGAATTCAGGCTTCAGCAGTCATACAAAGAAATTAAATTGGAGTACGACTGGTGAATTTAGCCTGCTTCGTTCTAATAGTAAAAACTGTGAAGCACCGCACCAAATTTTAAATTTCGTGATGCTTCTAGCTGGTGGGTATAAGCCCGCAACTTCAAGCATTACTGAATTCTCAATTGGTGAATTATGACTTCTCTTTTAATGAATTCTTTCTCTAAGTAATTGCTCTTCCAAGGCAGCAATGCGATTGTATGCTGCTGTTAATTGCGCTGTTAGTCGTTGTATTTGAATTTCTGGTGTTAAGTTATTATCTCCACCCTGACGATGCATATCTATATAAATGCCATCTGTTAATACATCCTTGTGTTCCATTTCTGACTTTGAACTGATACGTCCTCTTAACTGGTTCCCTCCAGTACCGCTATTTTCCTGATAATTGTCCCTTGCTTGTGTATTCGCTAAGGAACACTCTGAAAAAGCTTGAGCTACTTTAATGTCAAGCTGCTCAATTACTTGGCAGAGGGCATCCAGTTTTTGGCTCAGAATCAGGATTTGCTTTTGTAATGGCTCCATTCAATACCCTCATCGGCACATTAATTTCTATGTTATTCAATTTACTGATAATCTTAACTATACTTATGAATTATTTAAGTATTCACATTTTTTGTGGCAATGTGACATTTAAATCATTACTTCTAAATATTAAGTAAAGATTTAGCATAAGTACGATTAAGGAAAATTATTGAGAAAGATTAATCTGGAGGTAGCGATTTGCATAAAAGCTAGGCAATTTGAGTCAAATGTTCAAATTTATCGATATTACCAACAAAAAATGCTGAAAATTTTAGAACTCTACTTTTGAGACAGTCAGTCTCTGTAAATCTCTGCTAAATATAGGTATAATCAGAAATCTCAAATCCAAAATCAATGGATCGACGGTCTTTTTTGCTAGGCACAAGTACACTGACGATTTCACAACTGCTTTTTGGCTGTAGTGGAAACAAGCAGACTCAATTAAAAGTACAGTTATTAAAAGGTTCCATACCAGGCCAGGTAGTTAATGAATTTCACAAACAGTTGCAGCAGCAGGTGGAACTGAAGTTTGCTCCTGTGGAGCAGATACAGGATTTATTTAAGCAATTACAAAATTGGCAGCAGAAACCAATAGCCACTGATGACCAGGGATGGAGACGCTTTATACCCTTTAGGCAAGCCGAAAAAACTCCTCCAGCCGACTTAGTAACGTTGGGAGATTATTGGCTAAAAGCTGCGATTGAGCAGAAATTGATTCAACCACTGCAACAGTTACAAGGAAACCAATTAAAACAATGGTCTACTTTAGATGAAAAGTGGAAAAAACTGGTAACGCGCAACGACCAAGGTAACCTGGATGCTCAAGGAAAAGTGTGGGGTGCGCCTTATCGCTGGGGTAGTACGGTGATTGTTTATAACCGTGACAAGTTACAAGAATTAGGATGGACGCCCACAGATTGGAGTGATTTGTGGCGCGATGGATTGAAGGGGCGTATTTCCCTACTAAATCAACCACGAGAAGTTATTGGTTTAACTTTAAAGAAATTAGGAAAATCTTACAATACAGAAAATCTTGACCAAGTGCCAGATTTAGAAAAAGAATTACAGATATTAAACCAACAGGTGAAGTTCTACAGTTCGATTCATTACTTAGAACCTCTAATTATGGGAGATACTTGGCTAGCAGTTGGTTGGTCAAGCGATGTAATACCAATTCTGGGACGTTATCCACAACTCGTCGCAGTTATTCCCCAGTCAGGAACTGCAATTTGGGCAGATTTGTGGGTACGTCCGGTAGGTATTACTACAAGTAATTTATCAGATCGATGGATTGATTTTTGTTTGCAACCAAGCACTGCTAAGGAAATTTCACTACTAACCAAAAGCAATTCGCCAATTCCTACAAATATTATGGCTTCTGATATCCAGAAGCCTTTAAGGAGATTATTACAAAACACTCCCTCAGTTTTAGATAAAAGCGAATTTTTACTTCCTTTATCTCCCTCAGCAATCAAACAATACGAATCTTTGTTTGCCAAAATTAAGGTTTAATTGGCCAAACAGGCCATGGGGCATAGAGCATCGGGCATGGGGCATGGATAAGTGAATTCTGAATTCTGAATTCTGAAAATGATTATTTTATTCTGACAAATCCAGCCTTTTCAATCAATTCTTGACCTTGAGATGTCAGCAGCCAGTTTGCATAACCTTCCCCAACTTGTCGATCTGTTTGATTATTCTGTTTAACGATGACAAATAAATTGCGAGTAATGGGATATTCACCACTACGAAACGCCTGACTATTTAATTGATTACGTTTATTAGGACACTCAGATGGAGAGACAAAAGGTTCTTGATAGGGAGCCACAAATTGATTACTTGTGCGTCCTATTGGTAGCGACTTAATCGTACACTGGGGTACAATTTCTGGAGCAGAACCATAGTAAATTCCGCCAGGAGTTGCAGCTAATTTTCGCAGTGCTTCAGTGGTCGTGCCAATATAATTAACTTTGGCACTAAAATCATCTTTGTTAAGAACATTTTCCACAAAAAACTCCACTGTACCGCCAGCTTCTTTGCTACGAGAGTAGACTGTAATTGGTAAATTTGTTCCGCCCACTTCTTGCCAGTTAGTAATTTTACCTGTGTAAATTTCCTTGAGTTGGGCGACAGTTAAACCAGGAATATTCAGATTTTGATTAACTGCGATCGCAATCCCATCAATCGCCACCGGAATTTCTTTTAAACTGAATCCTTTTTGTTGAGCTTCTGTATTTTCTTCGGCTTTGACTGAACGAGAAGATTGAGAAAAAGCTAATTGATTAGCTATTAACATTTTAATCCCAGTGCCAGATCCTGGTTTTTCATTAATCGGTTGAGTGTAACGCAAACTAAATTGAGGACACAGGCTTTGCAATACAGAGTCTACGTCTTTACGAATAGGTGCCCATGTTGTGCTACCACCGTAGTTGAATATACCTTGTGGTAGGTTTGGTACGTCACATTTACGATTGCTATTTTCTGGAGAATTAGGAACAGGAATAACATCTCTAGAATTGTCATTTACCGATTGATTAGCAATAGGTTTATTTAATTGCGCCCACCGTTCCATAAAAAACCATAAGCCACCAAAAAGTAAGCCGATGGTGATGATAATGGCTAATAAAAGAGTAAGCGTTTCATTTTTCTGAGACATAAGTTAGGTGATAGCACCAAGGTTTTTTAAAGTATGAGAGATAGTAATTTATAAATAAGTCGAAATACAGCTGTCATGGAAATGGCGACTAAACTAGCTGCAACTGCTAAAACAACTACTGACTGTATATCAAGACCACCTCGTAAAAAAGGTAGAAAAAAAATAATCGCAAAAGTAATTGCTGGAATAATTAATAAATCAAACTTTTCAATCCATCGCCTGGTTTGGGCAAATATCAGAAGCCCCAAAATGACAGATGCAACAATTAAAGTGATGATTGGTGATTTTACCAAACTGAAGAGGGCGATCGCTATTAATCCACCCTCAAATCCACTAAAAGCTGCCCCACCCAGTAATTCCAATGTCGAAAACGTCGGTTGAGTTAGTGGAGTGCGGGGAACAGGATGACTAGGACTTTGAGATGATTGGGGCCCAAGTGTTACAGAGGGTGAATTAATTTGTGTCGAGGCAAGAGGCGGTGACTTCAGGGCATCTAAAACCTCTTGGGCTGATTGGAAGCGCTGATTTGCAGCGGGTAGAAGCATGTTGTCTAAAACATCAGCAAGGCGGGGGCTGACATTAACTTGCCCTCGCCATTTCCATTGGTTGCTATAGGCATCAAAAAGTTGAGTTGCTTCTTTATCTGTCAACAAGGTAATTACCGTGACAGCCAAGGCGTATAAGTCCGTAGATGGAAATACTTGGCCCCCAGTCATTTGTTCTGGTGGTGCAAATCCCAAGGAATAAATTCCTGTGGAAGATGCAGCGCCTGATGCCACATTAGCTACTTGCTTGACTGCGCCAAAATCTAGCAAGAAGAGTTTCCCATCACGACGACGCATGATGTTAGAAGGTTTGATGTCTCTGTGGATAATGCCTCTTTCATGAACAAACTTAAGTATCTTCAGAATTTCTTGCAATACTTCTAAGACTTTTTGTTCAGAAAATTGCCCCTGTTGAGTTAATTCTTCTTCTAAGTTTTGCCCATCAATATATTCTTGTACTAAGTAAAAAAATTGATCTTGCTGTCCTGGTTGCAAGCTATTAACTATCACTGGAAAAAAGGCAAATAAATCAGGAATTTGCTCGTGTTCGTTGCCTATTTGGGCTAAAACTTCTGCCTCTCTCTCAAACATTAGCTGTGCTTGTTGCAGTTGAGTTGAAGTTAAATTTCCCGCTGGTTGAAACTGCTTAACTACACATTGACGCATTCCCGGAATTCGGCGATCGCGTGCCAAAAATGCTGCTCCAAATCCACCTCTTCCTAACAACTTCATGGTCACATATCGACCATCAAGCAACAGTGGCATACCACAACTAGTACAGTACTTTTGCTGCGTTGTTTTCAGGGTTGTAATATCATCTAAATCGGCAAAATAGTTTTGTGGGCGTGGGCAACGTGGGCGAGTACAGTAAACTTCCATTTTCGTGATTAGTCATTAGTCAAAATAATTCGTAATTGATAATGGGCTACGCCCCGCTACGCTAACGTAATTCCTAACTAGTTTAGGTTACAGAGAAACTAAATTTCTTTATCAAGAACAGGAAAATTTTTCTTTATGTCAAATCCCTAGCTTGTCTACAGCACTTGGGGTAATGATTACGAATTACGTAGCTTGCTTCTCGCCAAAGGCGAGTATTACGAATTATTTGGTTATTGACAAAAAACAAAGGACATGGACGCTGGAAGGGCGGCTTTTCGTACTCCTGGGTCGAAGCAAGCTACGCCTTCGCACAGCGTGTGGCAGACAAGCGTCCTGTAGGTAAAGATAAGGACTAATGACCAGATTTTAGTCTTCGCCGAGGGAGGTGGGCGTTGCTATATCCAATGTAGTTAGGACTATGTTTTTTTGTGTCAATGTTAACACATCTTGGTTCCATCCAGGGTTAGCGAATTGGGGCAGAATTTCTTGGCTAAAAGCTTCTGCCGCTTTGGATCTATAGCGGTTGGGATTAAAAATCAGCCATAACGTTCGTTTGACGACGACGCTTTCAATGTTGGCACAGTGGAGTACGCCCATTTGTAGTTCCTTAGCGATGGCGCTAGTGGAGACAAATGCAGCTCCCAAACCAGATTGCACAGCATTTTTAATGGCTTCAATGGAATTGAGTTCCATTTCAACTTTAAAACGCCTAGTATCAATTTCACAACGTGCTAACACTTGGTCAATTACTTTGCGGATTGTTGATTGGGAATCTAAAGCAATGAATTGTAATTTATATAGGTCTTCTTTTTGGATTTTTTCAAGTTTGGCAAAGGGATGAAAGACCGGTAAAATCAGTGCTAGTTCATCTTCAGCGTAAGGAATAACTTCCAAAGATTCTGCTAGTTCGCCGGGAATCTCACCACCGATGATGGCGAGATCGACTTGTCCGTTAGCGACACTCCAAGCGGTGCGTCGAGTTGAGTGGACGTGCAATTGCACTGCCACATCTGGATATCTTTGGCGGAACATACCAATCATTCTGGGCAAAAGATAAGTGCCAGTGGTTTGAGAAGCACCGACAATTAAAGTACCGCCTTGGAGATTTTGCAAATCCTCGATGGCGCGGCAGGTTTCCTGACACAGACTGAGGATTTTTTCGCCGTAGCTTAAAAGTAGATGCCCAGCTTCGGTTAACTGTGCGCGTCGTCCTCCACGGTCGAATAAAGGGACATCGAGCTGCCGTTCGAGGTTTTGCACTTGCAAACTAACGGCAGGTTGGGAGACATAAAGACTATCAGCAGCGCGCTTGAAGCTCCCTTCTACAGCGATCGCTTTGAGAATACGTAACTGATCTAAAGTGAAAGGAAGGTCAGACATAAGGCTCAACCCACAAACTTTGAAAGGAGCGGATGTACGTAACTTTTCACCTTTGCCAGCAATTTGCTGGGCGTGATTTGTTGCATCTTAAACTTGACGGCTTGACTCGAAAAAGACAGTAGCACAACATGTTGACTAAAGTCCCCTTTTGAATACTTTGTGGTATTGGTTGTACTGAATTCAGTTTTCTTTAAATTACTTCACCCGTGTATTATGATGCCGATTTCTTGGTTGACACCCAGTCATTTTGTCATACTGGGGTTAGAAATAGTTTTTGCGATCGCTCACAGTGGAGGCGCTGCTTTGCGCCCTTG
Source organism: Nostoc sp. DedQUE12a (assembly GCA_034530795.1). GTDB lineage: Bacteria > Cyanobacteriota > Cyanobacteriia > Cyanobacteriales > Nostocaceae > Nostoc. Next base: position 39,566 of record JAVRCH010000142.1, on the reverse strand, counting down.
GGCAGAAAAATACATTGGGCCGAGGCTTTATCGTATTCTTTTTGCATTAGTCAGCCTACCATTGGCTGCGATCTTAATTATTTACTTTTTTCGGCATCGCTATGATGGTTTGCAACTTTGGCAGGTACAGGGTGTGCCGGGAGTGCGAGAACTTGTTTGGCTGCTGTCAGCAATCTCGTTTTTGTTTTTGTATCCTGCTACCTTCAATCTACTAGAAATTGCAGCTATTCAAAAGCCTGAAGTTCATCTTTATGAAACAGGAATTATTCGGGTTACTCGTCACCCCCAGATGGTAGGACAAATAATTTGGTGTATAGCCCACACTCTCTGGCTCGGTACTACTTTTACCCTTGTAACCTCCATTGGCTTGGTATTGCATCACTTGTTCGGGGTTTGGCATGGCGATCGCCGTTTGGGCTTGCGCTATGGGTCAGCCTTTGAAATGGCCAAACAGCGAACTTCAATTATTCCCTTTAAAGCAATTCTTGACGGCCGTCAATCTATCAAATGGCAGGAATTTCTGCGCCCTGCCTATTTAGGAGTTGCGATTTTTGTGGCTTTGCTTTGGTGGTCGCACCCTCTATTGCTGGAAGCAACTGGTACGATAAAATGGGAATTTTAATCGATCCCCAGTGTCAACATAAAATTCAAAGTCGATGAAAATTTCAGCTTATCAATTGCCCCCGAATCAATGTACGATAAATTCAAACATCTATCAGTGGGGGTACATTCAGTCAACTTGAAATTTGATATCGGCAGGTGTTGGCCAGTTGCCAATCTGGGGAGTAAATACCCAATTGAGTCTCAATTCCCAAACAGCAAAGGCAATGGAAAATTGAATATCCAAAAAAGCCACCTTAAAAGTTGTGCTAGCTTTTCGATCGCAGACACATAAACCCGCTAAGTTATATCTAAATCACTCTGTATCTTGGATGTGTCCTCAAAGCAGCAATGCCCAGGTTGAACTTTGCCAACGCAATTTATCGGCTTGATAATCCTTGACCGAACCTGTGCCAAGCAATGAATATTAAATACTGTGTTAAAAAAATCACAATATTATTTATTGCTTGGCAAGTAGTCCCCAGCCCCCACTTGAGTTGTAAACAAAAACAATTTAGTATGGAATTCCACTCAGCAACGCCACTGGCTCCACATTTGGAGACCAAATGACCGCAGTGGCTCCTCAGGACTCGAAATCCAGCACTACTGAATTCATTACAAATAGCTAGTTTGATATAAAACCCTATAATCCAAGAGGCGTCATGGTGTTGTCGGTTAGTGAGCGGACATTTACTCAAGAAGTTTTAGAATCTCCAATTCCTGTTTTAGTTAATTTTGAAGCCCCTTGGTGTGGGTTATGTCGGATTATCCACCCACTTTTATTGCAATTTCAAGCCCAATGCGGGGAGGAAATTAAATTGGTGGTGGTTAATGCTGATCAAAATTTTAAATTGTCTACAACTTATAGGCTCAAGTCACTGCCGACTTTACTTTTGATTGAAAATGGCAGCATTCGACACCGCTTAGAAGGTTTTCGCGGTCGAGAAGATTTACGTCTGGCGTTAGAAGACATCAAAGTCAGCTACACCAGTTGCCCTAAAATCTACAAGGGTTCTAAAACGGCCGACTTGGAGTATTGGTCAGCTTGAGGCGAATGGGGAAATTAGGGGCAAAGGGGCAGAGAGGGCAGAAGAAGCACAACAGACAAATGCCCCATGCCCCATACCCTATGCCCTATGCCCAAATCTAAAACCATGCTTAATACCCCACCCAATCAGCCTTGGGTGGGTTATTTTATCCTAAAGGGTGTGTGTCACAATTGTTAACAGTTCCGACACGCTAGTCAAGAATTCTAAAAGTAGGCGTCAGTGATGGAAGTAATCTATCAGTATGCCTGGCTGATTCCGGTATTACCTCTTTTCGGGGCAATGCTGGTCGGTCTAGGGTTAATATCGTTGAATCAGGTGACAAACGGCCTGCGGCAGTTGAACGCTGTAGTAATTATCTCCCTAATGGGAGCTGCTATGGCGCTATCGTTTGCCTTGTTGTGGAGTCAAGTTCAAGGACATCCGACTTATACCCATACCTTAGAGTGGGCTGCGGCAGGCAATTTTCACCTGAGCATGGGCTACACTGTTGACCACCTGACAGCCCTAATGCTGACGATCGTGACAACAGTAGCCTTGTTAGTCATGGTTTACACCGATGGCTACATGGCTCACGATCCCGGTTACGTGCGGTTTTATGCTTATCTCAGTTTGTTTGGCTCTTCAATGTTAGGTTTGGTGCTTAGCCCCAACCTAGTACAGATTTATATATTCTGGGAACTTGTCGGGATGTGTTCCTACTTGCTGGTCGGCTTTTGGTACGATCGCAAGTCAGCCGCAGATGCCGCACAAAAAGCATTTGTAACCAACCGCGTGGGCGACTTTGGTCTTTTGCTGGGACTTTTAGGGCTGTTCTGGGCAACGGGAAGCTTTGATTTTAATATTATGGGCGATCGCCTCGCCCAACTCGTAGAAACAGGTTCTATCAGCAATTTTCTCGCTGTCCTGTTTGCGATTTTAGTTTTCCTGGGCCCAGTAGCCAAATCTGCCCAATTTCCTCTGCACGTCTGGCTACCAGATGCAATGGAAGGCCCCACCCCCATTTCTGCCTTGATTCACGCGGCAACAATGGTGGCAGCGGGTGTTTTCCTCGTAGCCCGGATGTACCCAGTATTTGAACATGTTCCAGCAGCAATGACCGTTATTGCTTTTACTGGGGCATTTACGGCGTTTTTGGGGGCAAGCATCGCTATTACCCAAAACGACATCAAAAAAGGCTTGGCTTATTCCACCATTTCCCAACTCGGTTACATGGTGATGGCAATGGGAATAGGTTCCTACAGTGCTGGACTATTCCACCTAATGACCCATGCTTATTTCAAAGCGATGCTGTTCTTGGGTTCGGGTTCAGTAATTCACGGTATGGAAGGTGTCGTCGGCCACGACCCAGCTTTAGCCCAGGATATGCGGCTGATGGGAGGACTGCGGAAGTATATGCCAGTTACAGCAACTACCTTTTTGATTGGTTGCTTGGCAATTTCTGGTATCCCCCCCTTCGCTGGTTTCTGGTCAAAAGATGAAATTCTGGGGCAAGCTTTTGCTGCTAACCCATTCCTCTGGTTAATTGGCTGGGTAACCGCCGGTATTACTGCTTTCTACATGTTCAGAATGTATTTCATGACATTTGAAGGCAAATTCCGGGGAACTGACGAGAAAATCAAGGAAAAGCTCAAGAAGGCGGCGACAATCGTCCTAGAGTTAGAGTCAGAAGAACCAGTTCCAAATTTTGGCCCTGGGGCAATGAAAAAAGGAGAACTGGCGGCAACTGGTGGTCACCATGATTCCCATGACTCCCACGGGCATCACAGCGATTCTCCCCACGAGTCACCGTGGACAATGACTCTGCCTTTAGCAGTTTTGGCAGTACCTTCGATTTTGATTGGTTTGCTAGGAACTCCCTTTGCCAATTACTTTGAGGAGTTCATCTTTCCACCAAGCGAAACCCTCTCGGAAGTTCTAGAAAAAGCTGCCGAGTTCGACCCAACAGAGTTTTATATTATGGCGGGTGCTTCAGTGGCAATTTCCTTGGTGGGCATTACCTTGGCTGTGTTAATGTACTTGCGGGGTAAAATTGACCCGGCGGCGATCGCTGCTAAAATCAAACCACTTTACGAGTTATCCCTCAATAAGTGGTATTTTGATGACATTTACCATCGCGTTTTTGTCCTGGGCTTGCGTCGTGTAGCTAGACAAGTTATGGAAGTTGACTTCCGCGTTGTCGATGGTGCAGTTAACCTCACAGGCTTCTTCACCCTTGTCAGCGGCGAAGGTTTGAAATATTTAGAAAACGGTCGCGCTCAATTCTATGCCTTAATTGTGTTTGGGGCTGTTTTGGGTTTAGCGATCGTTTTTGGTGTGACCTGATTTGTATAGTCAATTTAGAGCCAGGGCGAATAGAATTCGCGGCTACACAAACAAAGTCCGCCTCCGCGGACTAAAGAAAAATTGAGTTTTTGAAACCCACCTCCGTGGGTTTTGCCTGTGTAGACGCGGTTTCTAACCGCCCTTTCACCCCAAATTTTTTAGGAGCCTAATTTAGACTCCTTTTTTTCTTCTTTTACATCATCTGGCGGTTCAAACATAATCTCAAAACCCCCATTGGGAATAGTTCGACGCAAAAATCTTAAATGGTCGTCTGCATCTTGGCGGTTAGCAAAACGGGCGACAGTGTGAGATTGGGTAATCACTACAGTTTTTACTATCACCCAAGGATGATTTTGGGTAATAACTGGTTTTATCATGATGAATGTCTCCTTTTGTTAGGGAGCCAAGAGCCAGCAGGAAGCCTCGGAAACTTATTTGCTGGCTTCTGACAAGATTTGTAATTGTGTTGCCAAGTTGCTGTAACTGTGAGTGTGTTTTCATCACTTCTAAACACTCTCATCTCACAGCTTTTGCGGTAAAAGCTGGGTTGCATCATGGTCGTGTAGTCCTGGGACAACTAGCCATAGCCACATCCGGCACTTGAACAACCGCAATGATAGAAGTTCTTCAGGGAATATTTGATTTCTGTGACCTTGCCAGTGTCCAAGGTGGGAGAGTTGTTGTTTGGCGCAGGTTGGGCAGAGGTCGCCTGGTTTTCCTTTGTCGATGGTGTAGTTTGAGTCTTCAGGATTTAGGGGTTTGATGCCAGGAAAGCGCCCTGCTTGGGAATGGGGGCAGGGTTTGCCGTCGAGTTCTGCGGGGATGATGCCAGAGCAAATTAAGTTGTCGGGGTATACGTTGCCGTCAGGCGAGAGGAAGAGGGCTTTGGGTTCGGTGTTTATAATATTCATACTTTACCGAATAAAATGTTTGATTAAAAACAATATATGCGGTAAAGTATTTTTATGTAAATAGGTTTAGTTTAAATTTTGAATCCAGATTGTTTTGCAATTAAGGTCAAATACTTAGATGTGGCTAAAGTCGGCTCATATACACTTTTTTCCCATTGGCTCACTGTTGCTTGTCGCACACCTAGCCTTTGTGCAAACTCCGCTTGTGTTAAATCCATATGTTGCCGCAGTGCTTTGATTAATTCAGCATTCCACAGTACAGTATCACCCTGAAGTTCAACTTGATATTTATCAGGAGGTTTACGAAATGTCACTTGTTGCTGATCAAAATCCACTTTTTCAACACGATATCCCGCTTCCATCCAAGCGTAAGCTTGTGATGAGCCTTGTTTGCGGTTACTCCACCATGCCTGTTTATTTCTTGCTGATTCAGGCAACACATCATTTATTAAAGTTTCAATTTCAGTAAATAATAGAGTTATTTCATTTTGATCATTGCCACGTAAAAATTCTAGGAGTGGCTGGTATTTGCTGCCCTCCTTCATGTCACATCTTCCTCTCCCAATATCATGCGTTCAATACGGGCTTTTGCTTCAGTGAGTAAATTTTCAGCTTCAGTATACAAGCGTTTTGCTTCACTACGTCGCCTATTTAATTCATCTACTATTACTTGCTGAATTTTCATAGGTGGAATGGGAACGCGCAGATCTTGCAAGTCTTCTGCATAAAGGTGAGCAGTTTGACCTCTAGACATGCGGTTGATAAGCTCTTGAATAGGCTTAATGATAAAACAAGCGAGTAAATATTCTGGAAGTACGATTTGATGATTAACTCGAACAATAATCAACTCACCAACTGCCATACATTGATCAACATATTCAATAGGAATATCTCTTACCAAGCCAAAACTTCCACCAATATAATCCAATTGATGAGAAGCTGAAAGTAAAAGTAAATCTCCGTCTTTTACAGATGCTTTCTTAGCTTTTTGAAAAAATGTTCTTGATGTGAAAGCTACTTTATTCCATTCAATTTTCCAATCTTTTGTAAGACTGGAAACTTTTATTACTACGCAGCCATTTTCTGTATAACCTTCTTTAGCAGGAGTTACTCCATTCACTATTCTTATGCAAATTTCAGACAATTTTTTTGTTGGATATATCGAATTTTCTATTATCTGCTCTAGCTGAGTATAGAATGGTAAAAAATAACGGACATCAAAGCGATTTAATTGCGATCGGCTAATAAGAAACCGATTTTGACTTACTGGTAAAATATTTTTAATTCCAATTACTTTAATTACATACTCTTGGATTCCTAAAATCAAGTTTTGTGCTGCTAGTAGCCTTTTTTGATGTGTAGAATAAGCATTTTGCATTATTTTAGCAATAAGGTCTTGAACAGGTCTAGGAGGAACAGGAACTATGAACTCTCCGACTTCAGATAAATTTAATTCTGGTCTTGTTGTTCTATGACCTAATCTAATAGCTTGAAATTCACCTAACTGAGAATTAATAAATATTGCAACATATTGAGGATTTATTTCTTTTGAAATTTCTAAACCAACAATATGACCTGTAATATTACCTTCTTTTAGACTTTCAGGAAATACAGCAGCAGTTCCAAGTCTACCCGCTATTGTTATCAAAATATTCCCTGGAACTACACGGCTACGAATCAATTCATTATGTTTTTGTTGAGATATATATTTAAGTTCATCTAAACAAATTCCTGAAGGTAGAACATCCTTAACTCTAATGTAAGGTATTATTCCATTATCCTGATACATATCAACTTTACGATTACTACCAAAAGGCCCGTCGAACATCCGGTTACTTAATTTTTTTAAAGAATGAAGAGGATATGGACATTCATGCAATTTTTTAAATAGAAATTGAACGTAATCTTCACCTATTTCGACAAGTACTTGTCCTATTTCTAACTGTCCTTCAGCTAATAAGGGTATTTTCCGCTTTTCTAAAACAACTACGCTAGTTTTAACACCTGCACCATAAGGTGCAAATGTTTCTTGTGGTAAACTAATTACTGCTTTTAATCTTGCCCAGCGTAAAATCCAGTCTCTAACATCCTGCATAGAACTATTTGCCAAAACTCCATCTGGCAAAACAATTGCTAACTTTCCATTTGGTGCAAGATATTCCAAACAACGATTTAAAAAGGCAACTTCTTGAGGAATACTTTTAACAACTTTGCCATTTTTCTTACTCACTCCATCTCGTCCAGCAAAGTCCTTCAAAACACTTTCATTTGTTAATTTAGAACCAAATGGAGGATTTGTTAAAATCATCGTCAACCCTTCCAGATAGAAACCTGGACGTTCTGGTAGCCCCTCTGTAATTCCTCCTGTAATGCTACTCAATCGCTCCAGCGAATCCATTACCTTTAAATCAGCATATTGTGCGCCATTCATTAAAGTATTAACTCGCGCTACGTGCATCACATTTCGAGAATATTCTGCACCAAATAAATGATTATCTCGAAACTTGATAAACTCTTGCGTTGGTTCTTCAGGATTAATCCCTTCAGGATTACCACCATTATTTGCTATTGCTTTTGCATACTCCTGCTTACGCACATAATCCAAAACGTGCGTCAACATTCGCGCTGAACCGCAAGCAGGATCGCCAACATAATCATTTACTGTAGGTTGCAAAATTCCCACCATTAAATTAATTACTGGTGTAGGTGTGAAATATTGCCCCAAATCATCACGGAAAGTTTTACTCAAAAAATCTTCAAATACCCCACCTTTAACATCTGCTGAAGATTTTCGTAAACTCCAAGGCTGTAAACGCTTAACGATTTCCATTGTGGTGTGAGGCTTGAATTGCAGCACATCAGCCTCATTAAATGCCAAACGCACACCCAAATCAGCATCAAATTTTTTCGCTAGTGTTTCTCTTTCCCACTGCTTTGCTTTTTCAAAAGTGTCTCTGACTTGAACTAATAAACGTTCTGGGTCAGTTTCATTACTAATACTAAATACATAAGCCCGTGATTCTCCTGTTTGCTTTACCAAGTCAATTGTTGCCTGTTCGTCATACCACTTAGCAAACAAAAATTTAACCATTGCATCAACGGCTTCTTGTGGCTGTAAACCCTCGTTATCTCTCAGAATAGAGTGACAACCAGAACGCGTATCTCCCAAAACCTCCCGAAACCTATCACGAGATAGAGGCGTTAGTCCTGTTTGAATTCCATCTGGTTCACTCGGATTAAAGATTACAGTAAAAGGACTGTGCTGTGCGGCTTCACGGGCGCTTTCATATTTAGGTAAATCGCCAATAGGTTCTAATTTTCTTGGGTAGTCAAGGTCACGACGATAAATTACTGTATGTTTACCACTGGTTAAAATGGCATAACGGGCAGATGGTGAAGCACTCATGTAAGCATTGAGTCGGTTAAGATGATCGACCCAACCTTCCCCCTCAGTCCCATTAACTTTTTTATTTGGTTCCATAGCTTCCACCATAATGAAGGCTACATCCAAATTACCTACAGAATCAGCATAACGGTCATCGTAAACTACAAGGTCTGCCCATCCTTGATAGCGTCGCCCACCTTGATGAGTTCCCTCGGCAAAATCTGAATTTAGTTCTAGTTCCATTGCCTCTAGTGGAACACCGTACTCTTCTACTAAAATCTGAAGCACCCACATCGTCACAGGGTCTTCTGCTGGACGCACATAAGAACCATCAGCTTTAAATAACTTCTGTAGATTTATATGCTGGCGATACTTCTGTGGTATGTCAGCCGGATTTTGGTAAGGATTAGTGAAATCGGAGAAAGGCATGAAGTTATTGCTATGGAAGACAGACTACACAGTAGATAAATGATATGTTATTGCGATCGCGATCGCATCTCTAAAACCCTAGTTTAGCGGCTTTTTTAGGGTAAATTTTTGACGTAGCCGTGAATAATTTGAGGTGAGAAGCAGGGACTATGGTGTTTTGCTTGAAGGTAATAGGGGAACTCTTTGCTCACAAAAAAGTTGGTTTAAAGAATTTAATCGTCATTTAAGATCGATGAGGTAATCTAACGATAGAGGATCTAAGCATCAGTAGTTTAAATCTCCCTAGTTCAGAAAAAGGCAGCGAATAGGCGAATGATCAAGAAGAAATACATTTACTGGCAAGATAATGATATGTGGTTAGGTTATCTCGAAGAATATCCTGATTATTGGACTCAGGGTGAAACAGAAGATGAGCTAAGAGAAAATCTACTCGATATTTATAGTGAATTAACAAGTGGAACTATCCAAAATATTCGCAGAGTTGCAGAACTTGAAGTCTCATGAAACGAAGAGACTTAATCAGTAAGCTTGAAGAAATGGGTTGTATCTTCATTCGTCATGGCGGCAAACATGATTGGTATCAAAATCCAATAACAAAAATTTCTCAAGCCGTTCCCAGACATAGAGAAATCAACGAGCAACTTGCCAAACATATTATTAAGATGCTTAGCGATGAAGCAGGGTAACAGTGCGTTAAAACCAAGCTAAACCACTGGCGTTATCAGAATTTATTGAACTGATAAGCTGTTGCCAAAGTTCTACAGGAACGAGTACATCAGTTGTTTCTCCATCTGCGTTTGTTACATAACGAATCTGATTTTCAATTTGTGCCATTATCATAGGGTTGTTTCTCGTGTAATGCTTTATTGCACCAAATCGCTTTTTCGGCAACCACCAAACAACATAGTGTATTTTTAGCGACCCCTGGGTTAGACTAGGCGATCGCATCTTTAAAACTCTAGTTTAGCGGCTTTTTTTGGGTAAATTTTTGACTTGACTCGGAGTATCCTACCCACATTCCGCATCTCCAAGTGTCAAAAAAGACTCCCAAGAGAAAAATTGGGGATTGGGAATTTAATTAAATCAACCTAACGAGCAAGACCAAATCCCCAAAAAGCTGTTAGTTAATAACTAGTGACTTTTTGCCAAACATGATTTTGATAGCAGACGAATTGCGATGAATACAGCTACTTTCCCCTGGCTGACGACGATTATTCTGTTTCCGATAGCGGCGTCACTACTGGTTCCTATCATTCCAGATAAAGACGGCAAAACAGTGCGCTGGTACTCTCTGGTTATCGGGCTGATAGATTTTGCACTGATTGTTTACGCTTTTTATACTGGGTACGATTTTTCCAATCCAGATTTGCAGTTGGTGGAGAGTTACCCTTGGGTACCGCAACTCGATTTGAATTGGTCAGTAGGGGCTGATGGCTTGTCCATGCCTCTGATTATTTTGACTGGATTCATTACCACCCTAGCGACTCTAGCAGCTTGGCCTGTGACCTTCAAGCCGAAGCTATTTTACTTTTTGCTGTTGGCGATGTATGGCGGTCAAATTGCCGTCTTTGCAGTCCAGGATATGCTGCTGTTTTTCCTGGTGTGGGAATTGGAGTTGATTCCGGTTTACCTGCTGCTGGCAATTTGGGGAGGCAAAAAGCGGCAATATGCAGCGACCAAGTTTATCTTGTACACCGCTGGTGGTTCGCTGTTTATTTTGGTCGGTGCTTTGACAATGGCCTTTTATGGCGATACAGTCACTTTTGACATGCGATCGCTTGGACTAAAAGACTACGCCCTCAATTTCCAACTTTTGGTTTACGCTGGCTTCCTAATTGCCTACGCCGTCAAGTTGCCGATTATTCCCTTGCACACCTGGCTACCAGATGCCCACGGTGAAGCTACAGCCCCCGTACACATGCTACTAGCAGGTATTCTCCTGAAAATGGGCGGTTACGCTCTGATTCGGATGAATGCCCAAATGTTGCCTGACGCCCACGCTTATTTTGCACCTGTGTTGGTGGTTTTGGGGGTAGTAAATATCATCTACGCCGCCCTAACATCCTTCGCCCAGCGCAACCTGAAGCGAAAAATTGCCTACTCCTCAATTTCTCACATGGGCTTTGTTACCATTGGGATTGCTTCCTTTACCGATTTGGGTTTAAGTGGAGCAGTATTGCAAATGGTTTCCCACGGGTTAATTGGGGCGAGTTTGTTCTTCCTCGTAGGTGCAACTTATGACCGGACACACACCCTGATGTTGGATGAAATGGGCGGTGTCGGTAAGAGAATGCAGAAAATTTTCGCTATGTTCACTGCGTGTTCAATGGCATCTTTGGCATTGCCAGGAATGAGCGGTTTTGTAGCAGAAATAATGGTATTTGTTGGCTTTGCTACTAGCGATGCTTATAGCTCTACCTTCAAAGTTATTGTAGTTTTCTTGATGGCAGTTGGGGTGATTTTAACTCCGATTTATCTGCTGTCGATGTTGCGAGAAATTTTCTACGGTCAAGAAAACGAAGAATTAGTTTCTCATCAAGCTTTGATAGATGCTGAACCCCGTGAAGTATTTATCATTGCTTGTTTGTTAGTGCCAATTATTGGTATTGGTTTCTATCCGAAATTGCTGACTCAAATGTACGACTCTACAACTGTACAATTGACCGCAAGATTGCGTAATTCGGTGCCGACATTAGCACAACAAAAACCAGAAGCACCAAAAGTTTCTTTGAGTGCGCCGGAAATTGCTAATTAGATAGCGATCGCTAATTTCAATTAATATTGCTTTAAGGGCGGGTTTTGTACCTGCCTTTTTTATAACTAGTTATTAGTCATTGGTCATTAGTCATGAATTATTCTCCCATCTCCCCATCTCCAGATATACGATCGCACATCAACAGATTTTCTACAATTTAAAATCAGATGTAGCAAAATAGCTCATGTTAAACTACAATCTGCTCCACTGCTTGCCTTCTTCCGAAGAACTACTAGACTCAGATAATACCGCTGTGGATAATGAACTACAAAATTCAATTCCTGGCTTGCTGAAAACAATACTAGCTTTAGCTTGGTGCCATCGCTGGGATTGGTTCTTTGGCGTTAATATGGGTATTTATTATCACCCAGATAAACCGGCTATTGTCCCCGATGGTTTTCTTAGTTTAGGAGTCCAACGTTTCATTGATGTAGGCAAAGCCTTGTCCCAAGGATTAGACTTACGCCTGAGTTATGTATTGTGGGAAGAAAAAAAGTTGCCAATTTTGGTACTAGAAGTCGTTTCCCAAATCCATCGAGGAGAATACAGCACCAAGCAAAAATTCTATGCCAAAGAATTAGGAATTTTATACTACGTTGTATACAATCCCTTGCGGCGAAAAAAGCCGAGTTTAGAAGTGTATCACTTAGTTGATGGGGAATATCTTCTAATGTCAGGAAATCCTGTTTGGTTACCAGAAATTGGTTTAGGAATTGGGCGAGAACGAGGAATTTATCAAGGTATAGCGCGGGAGTGGTTATATTGGTATGACGAAGAAGGACAGAGATTGCTGACACCAGAAGAACGCATCCAGGAACTAGAAGAACGCGCAGTTTTTGAAGAACAGCGGCGTGTGGAAGCAGAACAACGGGTAGAAATCTTGGCCCAAAGGTTAAAAGCCTTTGGTGTCGATCCAGAAACTTTAAGGTGAAGTTTAAAGCGTGCGATCGCCTAAATTTGATTGTTAATGTCCAATCAAAATACTAGCCCAAATGTCAAGTAACTAAAGGGATATATTACTTAAGATTCATTTCAGTTTATAGCGTTTCCTAGTCTGCTGAGGTACAAATCTCTGCGTACCTCTGCGCTTTACTCCGCGTCACTCTGCGTTTCAAACTATTATCTGTACCTCACTTAACTGGGAATCGCTATATCTGTTTGAGGCAATCAAGACACATCATCTTCTAGTTCCTCGATTTGCTGTAATGTTTGCCACCCCGCTTGCCACTGGGAGTTATCTTGCAATAACTTGGCATTTATCCAGAAACGAACTTTAGGATCGCAAGCAGCAACCATTTCAGCGTATACCCACTTACCCTGATTTTTACGGTTGACAACTTGGAAGTGTCTCCATCCGTCCACTTTTTGTTGTGCTGTCCATTTAGAACCGAGTAAGTAAGGGAATTTTTGTTTTTTAGTCATTGGGCATTGGGCATTGGGCATTGGGCATGGGGCATGGGGAGCCGAGGTGATAGAGAGTGGAGGGGAAAGACTTATTGGAACTTCCCCTGTGCCCCATTTCCCTAATCTTTCCACTGGCTTTACTTAACGCGTTACTAAGTTACCGTTGCCGGTAAACTTTTGACAATCCAATTCACCATCTTGCTGTATACATAGGGAAAACCATCTGATATGACTCCAACAGGTGTTAATATTGTTGGTAATTTTGCGCTTTTTTTTAGAAAGGCGTTGCCTTACAACTTCATTAGGGCAAAGAATTTCCAAAGTACCGAAACCATCTTCGCCATCGACGATGCGAAATAGGCAGTCTTGCAACATAGCACGACTGCTGCTGTCGAAGAAACGTTTAAATCTCTGTAGTTTTTCTCCTTCAGTCATCTTGCTGATGGGTTTTATTTCAAATAAATCCTCATCCTCAAAATCAAAGTTATCATCCTCAAAGTCGTAGGGGTCAATCATTTTCAGCGTCCACTAGGCGACCTGGAATTATGGTAACTCTGTCTGGGGGCAGGGGGGCAAAGGAGTGGAGGAGATAAGGGGACAAGGAAAAGAATTCTTAACTTCCCCAAGCAACAAAAGGCAAAAAACCACCAAAGGCGGTAATACTACTACTCTAGAAAGACGTGAAGACCGATCCAACTAGGTGCTTACCTATTTTTACAATGTTTTTATCAGAGAATATTGTTCTGTATGCCTTGTGCCCCTCAAGTGGTTTATCGAATAGCTTATGCAACCTACCGATCCTAACCAATTTACGGAAAAAGCCTGGGAAGCGATCGCCCATACGCCGGATATTGTTAAACAATATCAACAACAGCAGATTGAAAGCGAACATTTGATGAAAGCACTGCTAGAACAAGATGGACTAACTAGCAGTATCTTGACGAAAGCTAGTGTTAACTTGCAAAAACTCCGCGATCGCACCGAGCAATTTATCCAACGTCAGCCGAAAGTCTCTGGTAGTAGCACCTCCGTGTACTTAGGACGCAGTTTAGATACACTCCTAGACCGCGCCAACGGATATCGCCAGGAATTTCAAGACGAATATATTTCAATTGAACATTTATTGCTGGCTTATGCTAAAGATGACCGCTTTGGCAAAGCTTTATTTCAAGAATTCGCTTTAAATGAAAGCAAACTAAAAAATATTATTAAACAAATTCGTGGGAGCCAAAAAGTGACCGACCAAAATCCAGAAGGCAAATACGAAGCACTGGAAAAATATGGGCGTGACCTCACAGAAGCAGCCCGAAAAGGTCAACTAGATCCAGTGATTGGACGAGATGATGAAATTCGTCGGACTGTACAAATTCTCTCTCGCCGTACAAAAAATAACCCAGTATTAATCGGCGAACCAGGTGTTGGTAAAACTGCGATCGCTGAAGGATTAGCACAGCGCATTGTTGCTGGCGATGTTCCCCAATCCCTGAAAGACCGCAAGTTAATTGCATTAGATATGGGTGCTTTAATTGCCGGGGCAAAATTCCGGGGTGAATTTGAAGAACGTCTCAAAGCAGTATTAAAAGAAGTCACCGAATCTGGCGGTAATATTGTATTATTTATTGATGAAATTCACACCGTTGTCGGTGCTGGCGCTACCCAAGGGGCGATGGATGCTGGTAACTTGTTAAAACCAATGTTGGCGCGGGGCGAATTGCGCTGTATTGGGGCGACAACTTTGGATGAATATCGCAAATATATCGAAAAAGATGCGGCTCTGGAAAGACGTTTTCAACAAGTTTATGTCGATCAGCCTAGTGTCGAAGACGCAATTTCGATTTTGCGCGGTTTGAGAGAACGCTATGAAAACCACCACGGGGTGAAGATTTCCGATAGCGCTTTAGTTGCAGCGGCCATATTATCGAGTCGTTATATTAGCGATCGCTTCTTGCCAGATAAAGCCATTGACTTAGTAGATGAAGCTGCCGCGAGGTTAAAAATGGAGATTACCTCCAAACCAGAGGAACTCGACGAAATTGACCGCAAGATTCTGCAATTGGAAATGGAAAAGCTATCACTACAAAAAGAAAGTGATGCAGCTTCTCGCGAACGTTTAGAAAGGCTAGAAAAAGAAATTGCCGACTTCAAAGAAGAACAAAGTACTCTGAATGCTCAATGGCAATCTGAAAAAGATATCATTAATAAAATTCAGTCCGTTAAAAAAGAAATTGAACGGGTGAATTTAGAGATTCAGCAAGCAGAACGCGATTACGACCTCAATCGGGCTGCTGAATTGAAGTATGGTAAATTAACAGATTTGCATCGCAAATTAGAAGCAGCAGAAAGCGAATTAGCAAACGCCCAAAAAACCGGAAAATCTCTGTTGCGTGAAGAAGTAACCGAAGGTGATATTGCCGAAGTTATTTCTAAATGGACAGGAATTCCCATTAGCAAGTTGGTGGAATCAGAGAAAGAAAAACTGCTGCATTTAGAAGATGAATTGCACCGCCGCGTCATTGGACAAGAAGAAGCAGTCACAGCTGTAGCCGATGCAATTCAGCGATCGCGTGCTGGATTGGCCGATCCAAATCGTCCCATCGCTAGCTTTATTTTCCTGGGGCCCACAGGTGTTGGTAAAACCGAATTGGCAAAAGCCTTGGCGGCCTATATGTTCGACACCGAAGAGGCGCTAGTGCGAATCGATATGTCGGAATATATGGAGAAACACGCCGTCTCCAGGCTTATCGGTGCGCCTCCAGGATACGTAGGTTATGAAGAAGGCGGACAATTAACTGAAGCAATCCGTCGTCGTCCTTACGCGGTGATTCTCTTCGACGAAATCGAAAAAGCACACCCCGATGTATTCAATATCTTCCTGCAAATTCTTGATGATGGTCGCGTTACCGATGCCCAAGGTCATACCGTGGACTTCAAGAACGCTATTATTATCATGACTAGCAACATCGGTTCTCAGTATATTCTCGATATTGCTGGTGATAATGCCCACTATGACGAAATGCGCCGTCGGGTGATGGAGGCGATGCGAAATAGCTTCCGTCCAGAATTCCTGAACCGGATTGATGAAATCATCATCTTCCACGGTTTGAACAAGCAGGAGTTACGTCAAATTGTGCGATTACAGGTAGAAAGATTACGGCAAAGACTGGGCGATCGCAAGATTTCTCTCAAACTCTCCGATGCTGCTCTTGACTTTTTAGCAGAAGTAGGGTATGACCCAGTGTTTGGGGCGCGTCCATTGAAACGGGCGATTCAGCGGGAGTTAGAAACACAAATTGCCAAAGCCATCTTGCGTGGCGAATTCAACGACGGTGACACCATTTTTGTCGATGTGCAAAATGAGCGTCTTTCCTTTAGCCGTTTACCAGTTGAGATCTTTAGCAGTTGATCGGATTTTGGATTTTAGGAGGCAATAGGCAATGGGCAATAGGCAAGAGGCAACAGGCAACAGGCAAAGAAAGTCTCTTGATGTCGGAGCTTTACGATTGGTTTAGTGTACATTGCAAAAACGCAAAGAAGCTTTAGCTTAACTTTGCGTTTTTTTATGAAATATTTTTTTAGGATGTCGGTTGAAGCATAGTTTCAGACATAAGCTTCCCGTCAAGCTGTAATACCAAAAGACTTTCTTTGCCTGTTGCCTGTTGCCTGTTGCCTATTGCCTGTTATACCTACTGACCTTTACAAAGTACTTGTCGCATTTTCCGCATATTCGCTGGTAATTCAAAGTTCATTGCTTGTTGAATGAAAATTGATGGAATCGGGATATTAGGTGTAGCTTGCACAGTATAAGCGAGTAAAGTGCCATTACCGCAATCTTTGAGTTCTAAATGAGCGTCAAAATCCTCAAAAGTTCCTTTTTCCATGCGAAATTGGATTTGTTGCCCCAGTACTTCTACAACATTGAGGTAAATTTCCACTTGAGCCGTGAAAAACAGAAAGGCTTTTTGTGCTGCTTGGTACAGGCGCTTGGCTTCACCTCTATGTATTACTTCGCTCTTGGTAATATCGGGAAAATATTGTACCCAGCGGGGATAATCGGTTAATTGCTGCCAGACTTGCGATCGCACCATCGGTACATACATCCAAGCTGTGACAGCGCCACCCCAGGCTTTATGCGATCGGGTTTCTACTAAAATTTCACCCTGTACCAGTAAGCTTTGCTTGTCTTGACTCCAAGCCATATCTGAACCTGCAATAATTGAGCTTAAAATATGAGACGCAGACATAATGATTTCAGTAACTCCTCAACTCATCCACCTAAAAATGTTGAAACTACAAGCTATCAAAACTTGATTCAACTCTAACCCACTCAATTTTAGTTCCAGTTTAGTACTTGTTCTTTCCGGAAATAGTCATTTTTCGATAATTATTTCAGTCGCTTTACTGGGAAAACTGTATTTCTGAACACAATTAACACAATCAACACTTAAGTAAAAATTTATCAAAGCAATACTCATAAATAAAAAATCAACTTTTTAACAGCTAAAATGGCACAAACACCAACTAATATCAAGCGCCAAGAGTAATTCTAGAAGTTTTCACGGTAATCACTGTGTCTACTTTATGGACTTTTAGTAATTAACACCTGCGAATTTTCGCGTATTATTTTTGATTAAACTGAAACTTCACCGTATCTTCATACTTGAATATCAATACTAAATCTAATGTCTGTTGAGTTGAGAGGAAAACTTAAGTGAGTCAATCATCTTTAAATCGTAGATTAATTCAGATTTTCGGAATCCTTCTTGGTATAAGTTTGGCGGTTTGGATACTTCGAGGCTTTGGTATTCTGACTTTTATTCCGGGTGGAATTATTTGGCTACTGTTACTAGGGGCGATCGCGATCGGGATTATTAGTTATGCTCAAAGAACTTGGTGGCGGTTTTAGTATTTGGACGTGGGGCAAAACCTTTTGGGTGGGGAAAAGGGAAAAGGTGAAAGGGAAAAGGGATGTATGTAGGGTTTATTCCCTTTGCCTCTTGCCCCTTGCCTATTGCCCCTTGCCCTTTGCCCTTTGCCCCATGCCCTATGCCCCATGCCCCATTTAATTAACTTAGTACCTGCTGATGGAAGCTTCCGAGCTGTTAGAAACAATTACACTCCTGATTCATCAAGCCCAGCAGGGGGAAATTGACCCTTGGGATGTGCAAGTGATTGAGGTGATTGACCGTTACTTAGAACTGATGGCACCAGAGGCAATAAGCAAAGGCTATGAAACAGACTTGTCTCAATCTGGGCAAGCCTTTTTATCAGCATCAATGCTGGTATTGTTCAAAGCTAATACTTTAATGCAATTGTCAACAGTAGAAGATGTACAGGATGGTGTATTAGATGATGCTCTATTGACAGATGAAGACGGTGTATTCCATCATGGCCCTCGGCTACCATTAGAACGGCAATTGCGTCGTCGTCCAGCAGCAATGCCACCACCAAAACGCCGGGTAACTCTGCAAGAGTTAATTGAGCAATTACAAATTATGGCGAACCAGCTCAAACTCGTAGAGAAAACCAGCAAACCTTTACGTCCCAAGCGTCAGCCTAGCATCCAAAGTATGCGGCAGGCTCTAGAGTTGGCTCACCAAGAAAATCTGACAGAAGTGGCAAAAGAACTAGAGCAGGTGCTGAAATTATCCGCAAAAGAACTATGTTTAGAGCAAAATTGGTTGAATTTAGAACAACTTGTCGAGTTGTGGACTCAGACTAGACAATCATCTCAAAATGGGTCTGGACACGATTCTGAACACAGTCATCTAGTTAGCGTTTTCTGGGCGCTATTACTACTCTCGGCTCAATCCAAAGTAGAGCTATGTCAAGAGGAATTTTACGATGAGATTAAAGTTCGCTTACTCACAGATTCAGCTAATAATTCCCCAGCTTGTGAGCAGCCAATTAACTCAGCAAGCCAAAACTAGCTTTACAGATAGTTGAGACAGTTTTGCGTCAACTTCCAAATCCGAGTAAATTGAAAAGATAAGCGATCGCTTGTCATCTAAGTGTACCTATGGTTGCAATAACCACTAAATTATTGTTATCCCTGTTTGGAGGGATAACTTAGAGCAGAAATAAAAACTGATGATTAAGTATCACTCTAATGAAAGTAAACTGGCTTGTGGTTGAGGAATAAACTTTTATGAAAGCGATGATTCTCGCGGCTGGCAAGGGTACTCGCGTGCGTCCAATTACGTACACTATGCCCAAACCGATGATGCCCATCCTGCAAAAGCCAGTGATGGAGTTCTTGCTGGAACTGTTACGCCAACATGGATTTGACCAGATTCTGGTCAACGTAAGTCATTTGGCTGAGGAAATAGAAAACTATTTTCGTGATGGTCAGCGGTTTGGCGTACAAATTGCCTATTCTTTTGAAGGGAAAATAGACGACGACGGTAAACTCGTAGGTGAAGCCATTGGCTCAGCTGGAGGAATGCGCCGCATTCAAGACTTTTCACCGTTTTTCGATGACACTTTCGTTGTATTGTGTGGTGATGCTTTGATTGACCTGGATTTAACTGCCGCAGTTAAATGGCATAGAGCTCAAGGATCGATCGCTACTATTATTACGAAAGCTGTCCCCAAGGAAGAAGTTTCTAGCTACGGTGTGGTTGTTACTGACGAAGATGGTCGGGTTAAAGCTTTCCAAGAAAAACCTTCAACTGAAGAAGCGCTCAGCACCAACATCAACACCGGTATTTATATATTTGAGCCAGAGGTATTTAACTATATCCCCTCTGGAGTCGAATACGACATTGGTAGCCAATTGTTCCCCAAACTTGTGGAAATCAAAGCTCCCTTTTATGCCATTCCTATGGACTTTGAATGGGTAGATATTGGTAAAGTACCAGACTATTGGCGGGCAATTCGCGGTGTACTGTTGGGTGAAATCAAAAATGTGCAAATTCCTGGCCATGAAGTCGCCCCTGGAATCTACACTGGCTTAAATGTTGCCGTCAATTGGGACAAAGTAGATATCACAGGCCCAGTTTACATTGGTGGGATGACAAGAATAGAAGACGGAGCTAAAATCGTCGGCCCAGCGATGATTGGCCCGAATTGTTGGATATGTAGTGGCGCAACTGTAGAAAACAGCGTGATTTTTGAATGGTCGCGCCTCGGCCCAGGCGTCCGCTTAGTGGATAAGCTAGTGTTTGGACGTTATTGCGTTGATAAAACCGGCGCTTCAATAGATGTTCAAGCCGCAGCTTTAGACTGGCTGATTACCGATGCTCGTCAGACAGTACCATCCCATACTCCTGTTGAGCGACAAGCAATAGAAGAATTACTAGGGACAAGCGCGAATTAGGGATTAGGGAGATGGCTTTGCCAAGGGGAAAGGGCAAAGGGCAAGGGGCAAAGGGAATAAACCCTACCTTTTCCCTTTTCCCTTTTCCCTTTTCCCTACCCAAAGGGTTCTGCCCCAGCCCCTAGTCCCTAACTATTTAAGTACGTATACCTTCTGAGACTCTGCTCGTAGGTTTGTAGGAGTCGCTGAGATTCTGCTAGAGTAATGCGCTTTTCTTCTAAGGCTTTCTCGCAGCGCTGGCGGATGTTTTCCACCATATCTTCGGAGTCATATTGAACGTAGCTCACCACTTCACTCATGGTATCGCCTTTGACTACGTGTTCGATTTGGTAGCCTTTGGGTGTTAATTGAATGTGAACGGCGTTGGTATCGCCAAATAAATTGTGCAAGTTACCCATAATTTCCTGGTAAGCTCCATTGAGGAACATACCCAAGTAATAGGGTTCTCCTGTTTTGTAGGGGTGGAGTTCCAAAACCGATTTGACATCGCGCAAGTCAATAAAGCGGTCTATTTTACCATCACTGTCACAGGTGAGGTCTGCTAAAATCCCCCGCCGCGTTGGTTCTTCATCCAAGCGGTGGATTGGCATGATGGGGAATAACTGATCGATCGCCCAGCAATCTGGTGCTGATTGAAACACTGACATATTAACGTAATAGATGGAAGCCATGATTTTCTCTAGGTCTTCCAGTTCGTCAGGTACGTATTCTTGCTGTCTAGTGATGTCCAAAATCTTTTGACAACAAGCCCAGTAGAGCCGTTCGGCTTTGGCTCGTTCTCTGAGGCGTAAAATTCCCAAATTAAAGCGGCTGATGGCTTCTTCTTTGAATTGTGCCGCGTCGTGGTAAAGCTCTTGGTAATTTTCCTTGTTGATGGATTGGTAGCTTTCCCACAGGTAATTAATAATTGGGGATTCTCCCTCTTGGGGTGGTTCTGGTGGATCGAGGGGGACATCACTGGTACTGAGAACGTCGAAAATCAATACCGATTGATGGGAAGCGATCGCTCGTCCACTTTCACTAATCAGTGTTGGTACGGCAATTTGCCGTTCAGCACAGGTATCTTTTAACTCTGCCACAATATCGTTGGCATAGTTCTGCATGTTGTAATTTTTCGATGCATAGAAGTTGGTTTGGGAACCGTCATAATCTACACCCAAGCCACCACCAACATCGAGGTATTTCATATCTGCCCCCAGCATTGCCAATTCCACATAAATGCGGCTGGCTTCTTGGATGGCATCTTTAATCACATTAATAGCAGAGATTTGCGAGCCGATATGGAAGTGCATCAACTGTAAGGAATCCAGCAAGTTAGCTTCCCGTAGCTTATCAACTGCCTCGATGACCTCAGGCATAGTCAAACCAAATTTAGCGCGATCGCCACTGGAAGTTCCCCAACGCCCCATACCTTGGGTGCTAAGTTTCGCTCGAACGCCCAAAATCGGCTTAATCCCTAACTGGCGATTAGCAGCAATCACCAAATCCACTTCTTCAATCTGTTCTAAGACGATAATTGGTGTTTGCCCTAGTCTTTGGGCTAACATTGCCGTTTCAATGTATTCCTGGTCTTTGTAGCCATTGCAAACTAACAATGCTCCTGGTGTATCCAGAATAGCCAGAGCAATCATTAATTCTGGCTTAGAACCGGCTTCTAAACCAAATTGATGGGGCTTGCCGAATTTGACTAAATCCTCAATTAAATGCCGTTCTTGGTTGCACTTGACAGGAAACACACCACGGTAGACACCAGGGTAGTTGTAACGGGCGATCGCTTTCGCAAAACAAGCATTCAACCGCTCAATCCGATCTTCTAAAATATCGGAAAAGCGAATTAGCAAGGGTAATCCCAAATTGCGCTGCTTCAGGGCGTTGACTAATTCAAACAAATCTAGAGAACCCCCGCGATCGCCTTTCGGCGCAACGGTAACGTGACCAGCAGCATTAATGGAAAAATAAGGTTGTCCCCAACCTTCGATGCGATATAGTGTTTCGCTATCCTCAATTTTCCAGGAGCGAGGTAAATCTCCTGTGGTAGTACTTGGTGGTAACAGCTTTTTTTGTTGATTTTTTTTCACTTCAGATTTGTGTCCGTTGGACGGTAGTAGTACCACCTCGTCAGATGTAGCAGTTGACTCAACACCCATTTCTTCCTAACCTCTGTGTTTCACCCACGAATTAACAATTTAGCGCATTCGTTTCAGAACCGATATGCACCCAAGGTTAATTTCTGAGATAAACTCTGATTGGTCAAGAGTCATGTGTTATGTCAGGCAATAGGCAATAGGCAACAGGCAACAGGCAAAGAAAGTCTTTTGCTATCTGGGTTTTACCGTCAGCTTATATCCTAAACTATGCTTGAACCGTTATATTTGTCATGTCATTTGTCATCAGTCATGAGTGCAAAACCCTTGAACAAACGACAAAAGACAATGGACAATTGACTAGATAAAAACTTTATTAAGTTTTGGGAGATAGCAATGGAGCGCACATTCTTAGCAATTAAGCCTGACGGCGTACAGCGCAAATTGGTGGGCGAAATTATTCGTCGCTTTGAAACTAAAGGTTTTACCTTAGTTGGTTTGAAGTTCCTGAAAGTTAGTCGGGAATTGGCTGAACAACATTATGATGTCCACAAGGAACGTCCCTTTTTTAGTAGCTTAGTCGAATTTATCACTTCTGCGCCCGTGGTGGCGATGGTCTGGGAAGGAGATGGCGTCGTTGCAGCTGCCAGAAAAATCATTGGTGCAACGAACCCCTTAACAGCCGAACCAGGAACAATTCGCGGCGATTTCGGCATTAATATTGGTCGCAACTTAATCCACGGTTCCGATGCTCAAGAAACCGCCCAACGAGAAATAGCCCTCTGGTTTAAGGATGAAGAATTAGTTAATTGGCAACCGCATTTAACGGCCTGGTTGCGCGAGTAGGAAAGTAAGGAGTTAGGAGTTGGGAGTTGGGAGTTAGGAGTTAAGAGTTAAAAATTCATAATTAATAACTCCTCACTCTTCACTCCTCACTCCTAACTTACTTCGGTACTTCAGTCTTTTCTGGTTCTACTTGGGGTAATTCAGGGGCGTCAACGCGTTTGGAAAATCCCCAGCCTAAAATCAGGAAGATGGCTGTAATCATTACCCATTCTGGTGGGACTAAATTATCGTTCACTACTTTTAATAACAGGCGCAAACCTACCAACGCTACAGTTACATAGCCTGCATCTTCTAGGTTTTCATATTCGTCTAGCCAACGGATAAACAATCCTGCCATGAATCGCAGTGTGATAATACCAATTGTGGCACCCGTTAGCACTAGCCATTTTTCTTGAGAAACTGCGATCGCAGTTGTGACACTATCCAAGGAAAATGCCAAATCTGTAAATGCAATCACGGGGATCGCTTGCAATAAGGAATTAAAACGTGGCCCGTGATGATGATCGTCGTTGCCTTCTTCTGAGGTAAAGTGTTGGAATACCAGCCACAGCAAGTAGGCAGCGCCCAATAATTCAAATTGCCAGAATTGTTGCACCCAAGTGGCGGTAAGAATTAAGGTGATTCGCAGCACATAGGCCACAACTAAACCAAAGTTCAAAGCTTTACGCTCAAGTTCTTTGTCTTCTAGCCCTTGGGCGATAGCAGCGAGGGCGATCGCATTGTCAGCAGATAACACCGCCTCTAAAAATATTAGTATCAGCAAGACTATCGGCGCTTCAACGCTGAAATGAAAGTGGAGGTAATCAAAAATTCGGTCTAGCATTCCAAGTTTCTCAAGCAGGAAAAAGTTAAAATTTGACTCTAACAGAGATTTTCTTATTCAAGAGTGCAGTAAATTGCCACTTTAGATCCAGCTTAACGTGGTTGTGGTGGATTCTGAAGAGGGTTAGGTCGGTGAGATTGCCCTAATACTGGGGTATTTGGCGTGTAAGTCAATACACCAAAAGTTTTAATATTCGTTTTTGACAAGTTTTAAGACAAATAGTTACAAAAACTCCTCCTTTGATAAGCTAACTACATCAACAGTTAATACGGCTTAAGCGTAACTTATAGATATATATGTTTATCCCTCTTTTGTCACTCTCGGAAAACAATAATCGAAGCTTAATTCTGAAACTTTGATTTGATAACGCTTTAAGCCTTTATTTTCTAACAGTAACTAAAATTTGTAGCTAAAATCTGAAAATTAAAGCTCCGAAAGGCTTTCAGCGATTGGCTTCTCCCAAAGTGACAAAAGAGGGTTATGATTGGGGTAAGTTTTTTGGATAATTAACAGTATGAATGACACACTTCTACAACGCATTACTCATAATCCAGATATCTGCCACGGCAAACCCTGTATTCGAGGACTTCGTTATCCAGTTGAGTTGATTTTAGAACTGCTTAGTTCTGGTATGACTACTGAGGAAATATTGGCGGATTATGACGACTTACAATCTGAAGATATTTTTGCTGTCTTGTTGTTTGCTGCTCGACTCACCCAAGTCAAAAGCATTCATCGAATTGCCTTATGAAATTTCTTGTCGATGCTCAGTTACCAGTTCGTCTGGCTCGTTTTCTTCAAGCTTCAGGTTACGATACAATCCACACTAGAGACGCTCACCCTCGGCTTTTTTGTCCTCAATCAAATAAACCTCTTTTGGTGCATAGTTCGCATAGTTCCGCAACAAACGTACTTGCAAAGAAGTTTTTAGATCCCGCGAAGAAATAGATAAGTGCGAATCTTGTCCAAATAATTCACAAGCTACCTTCCAAGCATGGTTAATTGCCACAATCTCTTCAACTAACTTCTCAACAGAGGGATACAACAATTGCGTAATTTCATCAGTCAATGCTTTTATCCTACTTACCTGAGCTTTAATAGGTTTATTGTTCCCAAATATGAAAATTTATTTAACTTTTCTACTGAAGTTATGGTATAAAATAAATTTATGATAAAAACTTTTCTCTCAGCATTGAGAAATTCTCTTAAATCACAAAGACGCGATAAATCGCCGTCTCTACAATAATCAATCTTTTGTAGAGACGGCGATTTATCGCGTCTGTTGCTGTTATTCCGATTTATTGCGTCTGTTGCTGTTATTCAAAATTTCACAAAATATCTGCTAACTTCACCAAGAGACTATTAGCCAAATCTACTAAGGTGATGTCGTCTTTATTAATATTATTTTCACTACCAGCTAAGAGATTTTTTACAGCAATTAACCTGTTATCTACTTCAGGGTTTCTCCAATATTCTTCTAAACTGACTGCAAAATCAAACAGCGATCGCTCTCCTAAATACTCTCTAACTCTTACAGCTACATTATCATCACTTACCAAAAATTCTTTAATAGCATCTAATCGAGAGTTACCTAAGATTTCATCATTTCCCCAGGTTTCTAACCAGTCTCCATTTACATCTTCAACATAAAAATTCACAAAATCAACGCCGTAAGTTAACCAGTTCTGCTGCATTTGTCTAGCTGTTGCTAAAGCTTCGGCAAAATTAACATTGTTGCAGGTGTGAGTTTCTCTTTTGTGAGCCATAAAAGCTGTAATGAGCAGGTAAGTATGTAGGCTAGAATACAAATCTTGTACATCCAAATCCAGAAATAATCAGGAAAATTTTAAATATTTCCCACCAGAGAGGTAATCACTGTTATACAGCGCCACGTTGACTAACTGGTTAACAAAATTAGCATCCTTGGGATTGTAACTTAGGAACAATCCTCTCTCTATTTCCCACGATCGCAGCGTATTTTGCCAAGCTTGGTACTTTTGTTGATTGAGTTCTTCACTGACACTAGTAACTTGAATGCACAGTGGTTGATTGTTACGACTACTAACTATCAGATCTGTTGCCATTGATAGGTCGGCAATATAACGCTGCCAAAAACTACCTTCTCGCTGAACAACATCTTGGGCTATATTTCTAATAATATCATCATCACCGCGATCGAACTCACCTGCCATTAATTTTTGTTTCCAAATATAAAACTTGGAATCATTTGCATTAATCCATTTGGGAAAAAGGTAACCATACCAATATCTTTCAATGGGTGTCATTTCCTCAAATTTGGCTTTTTGTTCTTCTTGTGAAGGTGAGGATTTTATTATTAACCAAATTGTCGAATCCGTAATTACTTCTAAGAGAAAAGCAAGGACAAAAGGTTTAGCCGTCAGGGAACCCGGTTTAATATTTTTTACCCAACGGTTGATTTCATCTAATCTTCTCGCTAAATTAGGATCTATCGAGGAAGCTTGCTCGATGAGGGATTTCAATTTATCCTTAATCTCTTTTGCTTGCAAACGAGGCCCTACTTTGAGATACTAACGCTTTTTTAATAAGAAAGAATTCAGGAGTCAGGAGTCCGGATTTCATTCTGTGTGCCTGGGGTATGAATAAATTGATTCAGAATTCTCAATTGTGAATTCTGAAGTCTGTATTCTTCTCCAATTTTACCTGTAAAGTGTCTATGTAAATTTGCCCATCTCATCAAATATTCTCAGGGTTAATCCCCTGTGTACGCAAAAGTTCGCGCAGCCTAGCAATTTCTTGTTCTGCTTGTTGGGCGCGTTCTTCTGCTTGTTGGGCACGTAAACTTTCCTGTTGGGCTAGTTCTTCTGATGATGGTATCAATTGATTTTCGGCAGTAAAGAATCTTAATTTACCTTCATAAACTCCCAAATAAAGTTCTAACTGCTGACTCCATAAACGTCCATCAGTAGTGGATTGAATATTTTGATACTTACCATCTACAAGATGAAATCCTTGTAATTCCATTGTTATCGGGTCAAACAAGAAATAATCGGGTGTGCGGAAAGTATCTTGGTAAACTTCTTTTTTAAAGCCTTTATCAACTGCTGCTGTTGAATTCGACAAAATCTCCACAATCACATTTGGATATTTGCCGTCTTCTTGCCAAACTACCCAACTTTTACGGTCTTTTTTCTCGGTTCCCAAAACTACAAAAAAGTCTGGGCCTCGGAAGTATTCTGATTTTTTCTGGTTGGGACTGTAATAAATTGTCAAATTCCCAGAAGCATAAAAATCTTGTCTTTCTCGCCACCACGATTTCAGTAGGCGAATCAGCAAATCGATTTGGTCTCGGTGTAGGTCACTTTCCAAGGGTGGTTCGTCACTCAGTATATCGCCAGGAGGAAAAATAACTTCATCTTCTGAGGTATTATCAGAGATAAATTCTAAGGTAGCAGGTTCAGACATAAGCGATCGCCCCGCAATTTACATTCATTATTCCTGAAAATTGACTAACTTGCAGATGCTTTTAAGAACTTGTAATAACTCAATTGCATCGGGAGATTGATTGAGACTTAATAATGGCATTAATTGATAAGTTGGCTGTTGTTCGTGTCTTAAATAAACAAATTGATAACGCAGCCCGTTAGTCACCAAACCCCAAACTGATGATTGTTGTTCTAAGCTTTTAAAAGCATAAGTGAGTAATTGAGGTAAACCCTCACCCACTTCAATTGCACTATTTTTTGTTTCGATTACTAAAATCCAAAAAGTTGATGCAGTATTACTTTGAGGATTATTAATTGCTAAAATATCCATCCGTCCGGTGATTTTTTTGTCTTCATCTTCCACAGCGATCGCCACGCTATCTTCCATCGTCAACCGAATCGGTACATCGTAAAACCCAGCTAACCGCATTAATGGCGCAATAGTTAAAAATTTAACTAATCCTTCAGAAATTTTACCCAACCTCAGATAACGGCGGAAGTCGTTTTGAATTCGCAATAAATCCTGTTGTTCAAACTCTGTCAACGATTCAAAATTTAGGAAATCAGTAAATGAACCTGTTGAAAGTTCTTGCAGTTTGAGAAAGCGATGAACATCGTTGAGAGATAAACTACTGGTTTCGAGAATAAGTGGCATAATTTTATAATACTTGATGGGGTGATTTGACGCTGAATAAGTAAAGTAGTCTACCCTTAATGTTAAAGCATTAATTTCAGCCTATTTGATTTGCCCTTTGTTATCCTAAACTATGGTTATTTATGACATACAAACAGGAAATTATTGATTTTTACAATGGAAGGACGAATTATGATAATGATGTTACTCTTAATCGCGCAATTGCACTTTTAGAGTACGCAACTCCATGCCCTGGGCAATGTGTTTTAGATGTTGCAACGGGAACGGGAAATATTGCGATCGCAGCTGCTCAGAAAGTTGGTACAAGCGGTTTTGTAATTGGAATTGATATCGCAACAGAACTACTCAAGATTGCTCAACAGAAAATTCAAGCTAAAAACTTATCCAATGTTGAGTTAATTGAAGTCGATGCACAAGTATATCAGGCTGAACCAGATAAGTTTGATGCGATTTATTGTTCTTACGCGATCGTGCTTTTTCCCAACATTCCTAAGATTCTGGAAAATTGGTATCGTTTTCTCAAGTTCGGTGGATTTATCGCATTTACTTGCTCGTCTGAGGATTCGTATTTAGCATTGTCGATTGTAGAAGCCTGTGCAAAACATGGAATTACACTTCCAAATCTGCACGAACCATTAGGAACGCCAGAGCGAATTCAACACTTATTAACTCAAGCCAAATTTACCCAAATTGAAATTCATCCTCGACAAATGGGGACTTACCTAAGCTTAGAAAAAGCACAAAGTAAATGGAATGGGCAATTCTGGCTACATATCGATAATCCGTTACGGCAATTAAAACCCCAAAACATTCGCCAGATTAAAGCCAGTTATGATGATGAGATTGCTGCACTAGAAACTGAGCAGGGTGTATGGCATGAAGAGTTAATTTACTACGTTGTTGCTCGTAAAGCATAAGCATCTAAAGGGGAGATGGGGGGATGGGGAGACGCACAGAAAAACTAATGACAAATGACCAATGACTAATGACGCTTAATGAAAATCTAAACACAGTACACCATAACTGGGCTAAGAATAGTTTTTAGTAACAATAGCGATCGCGCTTATAAACTATGTCTCAACCAACCATAGAATCGATCCTACAAGAGAATCGCCTTTTCCATCCCAGCCCTGAATTTTCACAAAACGCCCATATCAAAAGCTTAGAAGACTATCAGCGCCTCTACGACAAAGCTAAAGCCGATCCGCAGCAATTTTGGGCAGATTTGGCTACTACAGAATTAGCATGGTTCCAAAAATGGGATACAGTCCTAGATTGGCAACCGCCTTTTGCTAAGTGGTTTATCGGCGGTAAGATAAATATTTCTTACAACTGTCTTGACAGACACCTCACTACTTGGCGCAAAAATAAAGCTGCATTGATTTGGGAAGGAGAACCAGGAGACTCGCGTACCCTCACCTACGCCCAACTACATCGGGAAGTCTGCCAGTTTGCCAATGTGTTGAAGCAACTAGGCGTACAAAAAGGCGATCGCGTTGGTATTTATATGCCAATGATTCCGGAAGCTGCCATCGCCATGTTAGCCTGTGCGAGAATTGGCGCACCTCACAGTGTGGTATTTGGTGGTTTTAGTGCCGAAGCTTTGCGCGATCGCTTAATTGATGCCAAAGCCAAGTTGGTAATTACTGCTGATGGTGGTTGGCGCAAAGATGCGATCGTTCCCCTCAAGGAACAAGTAGATAAAGCCTTAGCTAATGGTGCTGTTACCAGTGTAGAAAATGTCCTGGTTGTCAAGCGCACCGGACAAGAGACTTATATGCAGTTGGGCGGACGCGACCATTGGTGGCACGATCTACAAAAAGATGCATCCGCTGATTGTCCCGCCGAACCAATGGACAGCGAAGATATGCTGTTTGTCCTCTACACTTCCGGCAGTACAGGCAAACCAAAGGGTGTGGTGCATACAACTGCTGGCTATAATTTGTATACCCACATGACCACCAAGTGGATCTTTGACCTGCAAGACACAGATGTATATTGGTGTACCGCAGATGTGGGTTGGATTACTGGACACAGCTACATTGTCTACGGCCCTCTTTCCAACGGTGCAACCACGGTGATGTATGAAGGTGCGCCCCGTGCTTCTAATCCTGGGTGTTTCTGGGATGTAATTGAAAAATACGGCGTCAATATTTTTTATACTGCACCTACGGCAATTCGGGCATTTATTAAGATGGGCGAACAACATCCCAACGCGCGAAACTTGTCTTCCTTACGATTGCTGGGAACCGTCGGCGAACCGATTAACCCAGAAGCTTGGATGTGGTATCACAAAGTAATTGGTGGCGATCGCTGTCCAATTGTTGATACCTGGTGGCAAACTGAAACTGGCGGTATCATGATTACACCACTACCAGGCGCAATTCCCACTAAACCCGGTTCCGCAACTCTTCCCTTCCCTGGAATTATCGCAGATGTCGTGGATTTGGAAGGAAACACCGTACCCAACAACGAAGGCGGTTATCTAGCAGTCCGCCATCCTTGGCCAGGAATGATGCGGACAGTCTACGGCGATCCGGAACGCTTCCGCCGCACCTATTGGGAACACATCCCCCCCAAAGATGGTAACTATACTTATTTTGCGGGTGATGGCGCAAGACAAGATGAAGATGGTTATTTTTGGGTAATGGGTCGCGTCGATGACGTATTGAATGTATCAGGACATCGACTCGGTACAATGGAAGTCGAATCAGCCTTAGTTTCCCATCCAGCAGTTGCAGAAGCAGCGGTAGTGGGTAAGCCAGATGAACTCAAAGGTGAAGAAGTAGTTGCTTTTGTGACATTAGAGGGCACTTATCAAGGCAGTGAAGAATTGAGTAAAGAACTCAAGCAACACGTCGTTAAAGAAATCGGTGCCATCGCCCGTCCCGGAGAAATTCGCTTTACCGACGCTTTACCGAAAACGCGATCTGGTAAGATTATGCGGCGATTATTGCGAAATCTGGCTGCGGGGCAAGAAGTATCTGGTGATACTTCAACCTTAGAAGATAGAAGCGTATTAGATAAATTGCGCGAAGGTGCATAAAGAAGGATTTCTCAAATGCCGAGTATGTTAACGGCAAACTAATACACAGCAATTCTTAAGAGTATAGGGTGGGCAAAACAGCCTACCCTTTATTATACAAACCGCATTAAAATAGGTATGTAAATGAGGGATGCGCTAGGACAAAGAGGAGAAGCAATTTTTACAGTATTAATGACTGAATTTCACTCTAATGCTGGGCCTATTTTCAAACCGCAGTTTTTAGGAGATAAATGGCAACACGTTGATTTTATAGTGGAATTAGTAGGATCTAAAAAATCCGTTCCTTACTTTTTTGTACAAGTCAAAACAACAAGAGAAGGTTATACTAAAAAACTCAATCGTCTTAAGGTGAAAGTACGACCAGAGAGTATAGTTGGTTTAGCATCTTATCCAGCACCAACTTATATAGTCGGTATTGATGAAATCCAAGAGACAGGTTACATAGTTTCTGCAAATGGTGAAAATCTTAAATCTCTGTCAAGCCTTTCTACTCAATTTAAAATTATCAAACAAAATAGAGAACTGCTATGGCAGGAAGTTAATAATTTTTGGAATAAATACCATAATAATCAGATAGTTTCCCAATTTGCCGATCGAGACTGGAGATAAAACCATGAAAACCAAAGTACCTTGGTATATTGAAAGACGGGCAGAGTCTCTTGCTATTGTTTACTTAACTCGTCGTGATGACTTGATGATTTCGCAGCCGCCACAAAATCAAGGATTAGACTTTTTGATCGCAATTACCAAAGATGGAGTTTCTACAGGAAGACTCTTTGGTATTGAAGTAAAAGCAACAGATTCTACATCTAGGTTAAGCAAGCATAATGATATTTTCAAGTTAGACAAAGATAGGTTGAAGAGACTAGAAAAATTTAAAGATTTCCCATTTCCAGTTTGCCTATTTTTCTTTATTTTAGAAAATGACCAAGGTTATTATAAATGGATATTAGAACCTAAAATCAATGGGCAAAAGCAATTTAGTTTACACTTTAATGAAAATGATGAACTTACAAAACTTGATGACAAAGAAATAGCTAATATTATTTCAATAATAAATATTTGGTATGACCAGAGACATAATACCTGAGGATGAACATACCAATATATTCTTCTCAAGAAATAGTCTACATTGCCAGTCTCTAGGATATTGAGGATATCTTGCAATCACTATATTGTAAGCTTTTTAGCTTACTAAAGCATCTTCACATTATGATAAGAAGAGGACATTATTGAGGTAATAATGGCGATGAAACTGAAAAAACAATTCAAGTCAGCATTTGTTCAACCTTTGATCTGTATAGCACTGAGCACGATCGCTGCAATTAGTCTATCACCATCAGTATTAGCGGTTTCTGGAAAAGTTTCCTCACCCTTGCCTCAAAAACATACTCACAGACAAACACAGAAACTAGCGCAATTTTCAGACCAAGGGCCATCGGAGCGATCGCAGATTCTCCAACAAGCCAACGCTTTGTACAATCAAGGAGACATGAAAGGTGCAGAGGAAAATTTACGCAAATTAATTAAACAATTCCCCAAAGATGCCTTTGGACACTTTCAACTGGGAAACGTACTTTTTCGGCAAAAGAAATCAGATGAAGCAATTAGCGCTTACCGTGAAGCCATTCGTCTCCAGTCAAAATATGCTCTAGCTTACAATGCGATCGGTATGGTCTATGCTAGCGAAAGTCGCTGGCAAGAAGCTATTACTGAATATCAGAAAGCTTTAGAAATTAATCCCAATTATGCTGAAGCAATGACTAATTTTGCTTTAGCAATGTGGCAAACAAACAAACAAGATGAGGCAATATCTTATTTAGAAAAAGCTTTAAATATCTTCAAAGAACAAAAGAGAAATGAAAAAGTTAATCAAGTTCAAAAAATCTTGGAAGAAATAAAAAAATCAGACGATCCTAGTATTTCATAAAAGTTATATTTCTCAGGAGATAAAAGTTAAAAATATTTGCTTTGAACATAATTTGCCAAAAATGCGCTCGCTGAAGATAATAGTGCAGCGGTTGGTGCTGACTCTGGCATTTGCATAGACTTTTGGTGTGTTATTTAGTAGCCTGTCTATTCAAAAATAGTAAAATAGGAATCTACAATAAATAATCAAATAAACTCTTAGTTAAAGCCTATGACTTCCTTATCGGCATTAACTTTACCTGACCACACCCAGTTACCAGATTCAGATGGTAAATTTGTGAAAAATCTTCAGGAGCATCCGCAAAGCATCTTAATTACGGATTCAATTAAACCTGTTCTAGAACAATGCCATCCTGATGGACAATATTGTATTGGACAAGATTCTGGTATTTACTGGCGATTAACAGATCCTCCTGAAAAGGGTGCCGAGGCACCAGATTGGTTTTATGTACCCAATGTACCGCCTACTCTCGATGGTAAAATGCGGCGTTCTTATGTGCTGTGGAAGGAGTATGTTGCACCTTTAATTGTGTTGGAATTTGTCTCTGGAGATGGTTCAGAAGAAAGAGATAAAACGCCGCCATCTCAAGGAGAAAGTGGAAATGTTGGTAAATTTTGGGTTTATGAGCAGGCAATTCGAGTGCCTTATTATGGGATTTATGAAGTAGCAAAAGCTCAGGTTGAGGTGTATCACCTTACCGATTTTACTTATCAACTAATGAAACCCAATGAACGAGGACATTACCCAATTGCTCCTTTAGGGGTAGAGTTGGGAATTTGGCAGGGTTTATATCAGAATGCAGAGTTACCTTGGTTGCGGTGGTGGGATGCACAAGGAAATTTACTCTTAACAGGTGAAGAACGTGCTGAAGTTGAACGACAAAGGGCTGAAGTTGAGCGACGAAAACGGCTATCAATTACAGAAAAATTGCGTAATCTTTCTGTGGAACAACTAAATGCTTTAGGAATTGACCCAGAAATGTTGGATTAAAAATTATTATCTTCTAGTAATGTTACATCTTCGTATATTTCGGCGTAGGCGTAGCCCGCCGCAGGCATCGCACAACGAAAATCAACGCTAGCTAAATGTACTTCTTCTCCTTTTTCATAAGGGTAAAGTACCCAATGTCCTTCTTCATTACGACGCAAGCATTCTACACTCATTCGGTCTTTTAATGAGCAACAGCACTACCGCTTGCCTTGACTTTTCTAAAGAATAAAATGGCAATTCCACTTAGTAATAAAGCAATACCAATAAAGTAGAAACAATCGTTAAAAGCCATTACAAATGCTTCGCGACGGACAATATTTGATATAGATGCGATCGCCTGATTTTGTGCTGTACTTAAATCTGCCCCACGACTGATAAAATACTGTGTCATTTGGTCAATTCGCTGTTGAGTTTCTGGGTCATATAAAGATATTGCATCGCCCAATCTATTCGAGTGAAATTGCTCTCTATTAGTTAATAAAGTTGCTAAAGAAGCGATTCCGATAGAACCGCCCATATTCCGCATCATATTAAATAAACCACTCGCTGAACCTGCTTCTTTTGGACTTAAACCACCAGTAGCAATAGAAGTCAGCGGCACCATAATTAGAGGCTGTCCCATCGCACGCACAAATTGTGACCACCGTAATTGATCTAATCCTGTTTGATTAGTCATTCCAGAATTCATAAATGCACTGATGGCAAACAAAGCCACACCAACAGCTACCATTAACCGCACATCAATGCGTTGCATTAATTTGGGTATTAAAGGAATAATAAATAGTTGGGGAATCCCAGCCCACATCAATACTTCACCAATTTGCAGCGCATTATATTTTTGAATTTGGGCAAGATACAACGGTAAGATATAAATTGAGCCATACAATCCGACTCCCAAAGAAACATTTACAATACTGGCTAAACCAAAATTACGGTTAAACAATAGCCGCAAATTAATAAATGGCTGTTTACGAGTTAGTTCTATAAAGAAAAATATTGCTAGAAAAATTACTGCAATTACAGTTAAACGCACAATCAATGCTGAACCAAACCAATCTTTACGGCTACCTTCTTCTAATACAACTTGTAGGGAACCTAATCCAATTGCCATTGCAATAATTCCCCACCAATCACCTTGTTTGAGTAAACTAATTTGGGGTCTTTCTTGCTTCACTCCATACCAAACACCAGCTAGCATTATTAGCCCTGGAATTATATTGATATAAAAGTTGTATTCCCAACCAAAATTTTCAGTTAACCAACCTCCTAATGTCGGGCCAATTGATGGGGCGAAAACTGCGCTAAAACCAAATGCTGCCAACCCTGTTGATTGTTTAGACGGCGGTAAGGTCGTTAAAACAATTGTCATTGCAGTGGGAATTAATACTCCTCCACTAAAACCTTGTAAGGCGCGGAATAAAATCATGGAATTCAAATTCCATGCCCAAGCACAGCATATAGAAAAGAAAATAAATAGGGCAGTATTTACTAAAAGATAACGTCGTAGAGAAAAGACTCTTGATAACCATCCTGTTAGAGGAATTACTACAATTTCTGCAACGAGATAGGCGGTAGAAATCCAAGAACCTTCTTCTAAAGTTGCCCCTAAACTTGCTTGAATATCTTGCAGCGAAGCATTAGTTATTTGAATATCTAATACCGCCATGAATGCACCAAGCATACTAGCTAATACCCCAATCCAGGTTCTTAGCGATACGCGATCTGGTGGTACAGGATTGTGCCCTGCCTGATGAATTACATCTGTATTAGCCATAGCGTTGTTTCAACTCAAGGTTAAGTAGTAAATAGATTTATAGGCGTTGTCGATCCTAAGTTTTATTAATTATTAAAGATGCCTTTTTGCTCATAAATTGGACGCATTATTTGTCTTAAAGCGGGCAATTGCCTGCTAAAAATTATAGAGAAGATAATACAAGCTATACCATCAAAAAGTAAAGTATTAGTAGCACCAATATGATTTGCTAATACACCTCCTAATAAATTACCTATGGGAATCATTCCCAAAAATGACATTGTGTATAAGCTCATCAATCTTCCGCGTTTATCTTCTTCAACAATGGTTTGTAAAAATGTATTGCTAGCGGCAATTTGAAGAATTGTTCCTAAACCAACAAATAACATACTAAACAAAGAAAGTGGTAAAAATCGGGATAAGGAAAAGCTAATCAAACCAATTCCTAAAATTGCCGGAGCTAAAGCTATGAATTTACCTATTCCCAAAATTGTTTGGCGCGTAGCGAGATAAATACCACCAGATAAGGCTCCAACTCCAGATGCCGCCATCAAAAATCCTAAAGTTTCTGCGCCACCTTTGAGAACTTCTTCTGCAATAATTGGTACTAAAATAGTATTTTGTAGTCCAAGAAGGCTAACTAAAGCTGATAGCAATAGAACTGCTCGAATCGGCGGAAAGCTAAAGGCATATACAAATCCCTCTTTGACTTTTTGCAAGGGATTACCATCAGTTACCGAATGTTTCCAAGGTTTAACTTTCATCGCCAATAAAGCAGCGATGACGGCAATATAACTCAAACCATCTATTAAAAAACAATAGGCAACGCCAACACCAGCAATTAGTAAACCCCCGATGGCCGGCCCAATTAACCGCGCACCATTAACCATTGTAGAGTTAATGGCGATCGCATTGGCTAAATCTTCCCGGCTTTCAACCAATTCAGGCACAAATGCTTGCCGTGCTGGTGCATCTAAGGCGTTAATAAATCCTTGAAACAAACTCAAAGCAATGATTTGCCATACTTGAATCACACCAGTCAGCGCCAGTGCTGCTAATGTTAATGACTGGATCATCGCCAAGATTTGCGTGCCAATTAAGGTACGATACCGCGAAAAGCGATCTACAAATACTCCGCCAAAGGGAGCTAAAAAAAAGCTCGGAATTTGACTAGAAAACCCGACAACTCCTAACATTAAAGCAGAGTTAGTCAAGTCATAAACTAGCCAAATCGTAGCGAGTTGCGTCATCCATGTCCCAATCAGGGAAATACCTTGTCCGGCAAAAAACAGTTGGTAGTTTTTTGACCTTAATGCAGGGAGTAGCGGTTTTTTCATGTCAGTTTTTTTATACCAATCTGCTTTTATAGATATCATCTGTCTTCATCTTTATACGCCTCCCCATAGATGTAGGAGATGTCATAGTTAGAAAGAGGTTTTTCATCTATTTGCAGACACTTTGGTATTACTTAACTTCCACTGCAACTTCCGCAGACATCCCACGAGTAATCCGCGATTCGTATCCTTGAATACTCTTTTGGTCAAAAACTATTTTTACTGGAATGCGTTGTACGATTTTGGTAAAGTTACCTGTAGCGTTATCTGGTGGTAATAAGGCAAATTGAGCGCCGGAAGCTGGCGAAATACTGTCAACACGACCAACAAAACTATGATGAGGAAAGGCATCCAGTTTAATTTCTACCGGTTCTCCTGGCCGCATGTTTTCTAATTGGGTTTCTTTGAAGTTTGCAACTACCCAATATTGATTACCCACGATCGCCATTAACGGTGTTCCCGCTGCAACTCGGTTACCAACTTCCACGTTTTTCCTGCCTATTCGTCCGGCACTAGGAGCGGTAATATTAACGTAGGATAGTTGCAATTGAGCATCTTTAAGAGATGCTTCTGATTGAGCGATCGCTGCTTTTGCTGCTTCGTATTGACTGCGTTTTGCTGTTGTATCTTGTCCCCCGGCTGTGGCTTGTTGCAATCCTCCCTTGGATGCGGCCAGTTTCGCTTGGGCGCTGACTACACTTTCTTGGGCTTGTGCTAGCTGAGATTGGGCTTTGGCGACACCAACTTTGGCTGAGGCTAATCTGGCTTGGGCTTGTTCTACTCCCTGAACAGCAGCATTTTTCTGCGCTACAGCTACATCATACGCTGCTTTGGCTGTGTCTAATTGCTGACGAGCGATGGCACCCGATCTATACAATTCGTTGTAACGATTGTAATCTGCTTGGGCTTTTTCCAAGTTGGCATTTGCTTGGGCTACCTGGGCTTGGGCTGCGGGAATGCCGGCTTGGGCTAATTTCACTTCCGCTTGCGCCGCCGGTATCCCCGCTTGCGCTTCTTGGACTGCTGCTTGGGCAGTAGAAATTGCTGCCACAGCATTGCTGACATCCCCTTGCGCCTGAGTTGTCTTACCAGTGGTGGTTTGTGAAGCTAAGGCGATATTTGCTTGGGCGGCTTGCGCCTGACCACGGGCATTTTCTAAGGCTGCTTGCGCTTGTTGTACCTTACTTTCATAGTCCCGCGGATCTAACTTCACTAACAACTGTCCCGGTTGCACCAGTTGATTATCATCCACCAACACTTGGGTAACAGTTCCGGGAATGCGGCTACTAACTTGGTGAATGTTTCCTACAACGGTGGCGTTATCTGTTTCCTGGTGGGTAGAGGAATATTGCCAGTAGTTATAACCAAAAGCACCTGCGGCGATCGCACCTACACCCAATCCTGCCAAAATTAAACCAATCGGTTTTTTACGCTTCGGTGGAACTTCTTTCTCTGTGTTCGGAGTGACAACAGGTGCTTCTGCTGTCTGTGTGGTCACAGCTTCTAAAGTCTCTGAATCTGTAATCACTTCTGGTTCTAAAACTGGGGTTTTGTTATCCTTGCGTCCGTTTAAAGTATTGACGCCCATAATTTTCAACTCCTTGCAGAATAATTCGATTAACTTTCGTTTATTTAGAATACGTAATATTTACTTACGAGCCTT
Source organism: Nostoc sp. DedQUE12a (assembly GCA_034530795.1). Taxonomy (GTDB): domain Bacteria; phylum Cyanobacteriota; class Cyanobacteriia; order Cyanobacteriales; family Nostocaceae; genus Nostoc. Next base: position 808 of record JAVRCH010000142.1, on the reverse strand, counting down.
TATTCAGCTTTTATTTAGTATGCGTAGTATTATCTCAAAATAAAACTTAATGTTGCCTCCCCCGCTTGGGTGATTGTGGGAGGATGTTTAAGAGAGGTTAGCGATCGCTCGATTCAAAATCTGGGAAAAGAATTCTCTTTCAGCAAGGGGAATACCATCCATTGCTTCATCACGCACTGCTGCGGCGATTGGAGGTAGGACAGTTTGTAGTTCTTTACCTGCATCCGTTAGCCAGATTCGCCAGATGCGGCGATCTTGAGTGTCCCGTTCACGACGTACCAAGCCGCGTTCCTCCATGCGGTCTAATACCCCAGTTAAAGTACCGCCTACTTGTTTGAGTTTGTCCCCAATACTAGAAGTAGGTAAACCATCTTCTTGCCAAAGACAGCACAACACCAACCAGTGAAATGGCGTCAATCCAAAGGGTTCTAGTCTATCAGTAAACCTGCGGCTAAGTAGTTGCGAGAGTAATTTAATTCTGTACCCTAAATTGTATGGTGCAAGATTTTGCTGCCACGACTCTAAAATTGGGGATTGATTAGATGTAGAAATCATTTGTTAAAATAGTTAGCATACGTAATATTCATATACTATCTAATTTTAATTATTTTGGCAATAGCTCTTTTTTGGGGACTGGGGACTGGAGAGAGATGGGGGAGTGTGGGGAGTGTGGGGAGATGGGGAAAAAGAGAATTTATGCTTCCCTTTCCTCCCCCCCCGGCCCCCCCCCCCCCCCCCCCCCCCCCTCCCCCCCCCCCCCCGCGCCCAAAGCCCCATGGCCCAAGGGCGGTGTTTGAGAAAAAACTTT
>JAVRCH010000141.1:0-139235 GCA_034530795.1 Nostoc sp. DedQUE12a | reverse complement strand
GCCCAATGCCCTATTTTCAAGGCAGGTCTATTGCACCCCACCCCGCCAAAGCTGTGCTTTGTCTCCCCTCTCCGCAGGCGGGGAGGGGATTAAGAGGTGGGGTTCTTCGCGGTTTAACAAGCAATCAAGCGGACATGATATAAATCATTTCCGTAAGGATATTTTGGCTACTGGTTGGTGTCCAGCATCAAGTTAGATGAAGATAGCTTTGTAACTGGAAAATGATGTTGTGTCGCGCCAATCTGTGCAGTCATTTCTGTACGAGACGAAACGTTTAATTTACGGAACATGCGCTTCAAGGCTTGCTTGACAGAATTTTCAGTAATCCAAAGTTCTTTTCCGATTTCTGCATTGGTTCGCCCCAATGCAACTAAGTCGGCAATTTGCCGTTCGCGAGGCGTTAAGCGTTGGCGTAGCCTCTGTGAAAGAGAATCGGTGTCAAACGCGTAGTACTGTTGTGTTGAAGTTGCCCTCTGCGTCAATCGCAGGGTGGTCGTCCAAACCGATAAGTGTAAACAGATGGCACTCAAATCCGCAAGATTTTGACTGTCAAAAGCAGGCATCGACTTGTCACGCGTGCAGCCCACCGCACCTACTAATTGACTGCGATCGATAATTGGCCCTGCCATCACATGCCAATGGTCAGGACGGGGACAAAGGATTGCCCAAGCTTTCGGCGAGGTGACTAATCCTTCGTGAACCGGAGTATGACGCTCGGCGATATAACGGGCTACAGGATTACGTTCGATGGACAATGCAACATTCAGGATACTTTGCAGCTTGCGATTCTCCAAAGGAGAGGCTGCGCCAACGCCGAAAAGTTGGTCGAAAAAAAAGATTCCCGATCGCTTGGTGGCAAAATACTCGCTCAGCTTTGGTGCGAACTGCGAACGCATTTCGGATTCATCGTTCACGCGATCGATAGCTTCAAATAAATGCTGTAACGAAATTGTCATCATGGCGAAAAGAGTACTCGATCGAGGACTAGGCGCGACAGGGTGTAATTCCTAGTATAGGGATAGATTTCAGAGTAACCGCTACACCGTTACTAAGAGGATTGATTTATGGGTAAATTACAACAGTATATCGTTGGCTTGGTCATCTATCCCGGCATGACTACACTCGATATCGTAGGGCCCCAAACTGTGTTTAATGCGCTTCCCGGCATCAAGCTCCATCGCATTTGGAAAGCACTAGAGCCGATTGAAGCGGACGACGGCATGGTGGTTGTTCCAGATACAACCTTTGCAGATTGCCCGCCTTTGGACGTGCTCTGTATCGGTGGTGGTTTGAAACAGATGGCAGTCGTAGAGGATCCAGAAGTGCTTGAATTCCTCAAGAAACAGGGGAATACCGCCAAATTCATCACCTCGGTGTGTGGTGGGTCTGTGTTTCTGGCAAAGGCAGGACTGCTCCAAGGGTATCGCGCCGCGACGCATTGGGCAATGCGGGACGAACTCGCCAAGTTGGGCGTTGAGGTCGGAACTGAGCGAGTCGTAATTGATGGCAATCGAATATCAGGAGGAGGCGTGACGGCAGGCATTGATTTTGGTCTGAAGATCGCTCAAATGCTTCGGGGTGAGGAAGCTGCCAAGATTGTTCAACTCTCGATCGAGTACAATCCTACGCCGCCGTTTGATACGGGTTCACCGGAAAAAGCGGGGTCGGAGTTAGTGCAGAAGGCGCTGTCGTTTCTTACGGGACAATTGGGTTAGTAGTATGGCGCTACGCACTTAGATCAAAACCCGTTATTTTCTCTTAGTCGCCCTTACAAAGCTCTTTGGGCGCAGCTCTCAAAAAGTAACTTGTTCTAACTCAATTATGTAGTGTCATATAGGCAGTTCGACATAATGATAAACGCAGAAATAGATCGTGCTTCCCCACAATGGATGCAGATTGGTTTTTATGCAACTTCAATTGTTTTTAATCTCTGCTTGATAGCTCAGATATTAACCGTTGGGGTTGCCTACTTCAACGATCCTGGCTGGTGGACGGTGCATATTTGGCTTGTGCGAGGGTACAGTGGACTGTCGTTAGTCTTGCTGGGCGGGTCGTTGAGCCTTCCATTCTCGGACAAAATTCGCTCGCTGGCCACGAGTCTGCCCGTACTGCTTGGACTCCAGTTTTGCAGCATTCATCTGGTGACTCCACTTCACTTAGAGGTGCTTCATCCGCTGATTGGATTCACGTTATTCTATGTTTCTTCAAGCCTTGTCCATCGCGTATCGCGTGAGGTGTTTAACAAGTCAGATGTTGTAACTAAACCATAGGAGAATTATACTGACTAATTTGTTGGCGATCGCCTTTTGGGAAAAAGTTTACGATCTACTGACTTTATAGCGATTCGTGGTTAAGTGAGGTACAGATAATAGTTTGAAACGCAGAGTGACGCGGAGTAAAGCGCAGAGGTACGCAGGCAGAGATTTGTACCTCAGCAGACTAGGAAACGCTATAGCTACGCGAGGCATTCCCCAAAAAAAGGGGTCTTGGCGATTCGATAATTCATCAATCGCTTGTTGAACTTGAATCTTGCCAACTGAGTAATCAAATTTCCGCCAATTCAGACATTGGTAGATTACAGTTAACAACGAAAGCTTACTCGTTGAAACTTATACATTAATGGGAATATTTATTGGTCTTTGTTATGACCTCAAAGCAGACTATCTAAAAGCTGGTTTTAGTGCTGATGAAGTGATGGAATTTGACGATGAAGAAACTATCATTGGGCTAGAAAATGCACTATTTGAGTTAGGTCATCAAGTTGAACGTATTGGAAATGGCAGAGAACTGGCTCTCAGGTTAGCAAAATGCGATCGCTGGAACCTGGTTTTTAATATTGCTGAGGGTTTGAAAGGTCGTTCTCGCGAAGCACAAGTTCCAGCAGTCTGTGAATTATTCGCTCAACCTTACACCTTTTCCGATCCCCTTACCTGCGCCCTCACTTTAGATAAGGCACTGGCTAAAAGGATAATACGCGATCGCGGTTTACCCACAGCCCCTTTTGAAGTAGTGAATTCCACCGCCCAAGCACAAGCCGTATCCCTGCCTTTGCCATTGTTCCTCAAGCCTGTAGCAGAGGGGAGTTCTAAAGGAGTGACGGGGCGTTCCTTTGTTAAAGAACACGAACAACTAGTAAATACCTACGAATTATTACGCAAATAATTCCAGCACCCAGTAATAATGGAAACCTTCCTTCCTGGTAGAGAATTAACAGTGGGTATTATTGGCAACGGTAGTAACTCACGAGTAGTAGGTGTTATGGAAGTAATTTTTACAGACCAAGCGGAAACTTCTGCCTACACCACTCTCAACAAAGATGAATATTTGGAACGGGTATCTTATCGTTTGCTCATCGACTCCGAACCACTGGCAGTACAGGCAAGACAGCTGGCGCTGGATGTTTACCATACTCTTGATTGCCGTGACGCCGCCCCAACCTAAATTGAATGCCATGAGGTAGCCGCCGCCTAAACCAACTCCCCAGTATGCAAACATCGTTATTAATGTTGGCGTGCGGGTATCTTTTAACCCGATTAAAGCACCAGCCGCTAAAGCTTAACTGTTAAGTAAGCCCATCATCACGCCATCCAGTAAAGGAATCCCTGCTTCCAAGATTTGAGTGATTACTAAAGGAACTGCCAATTGTAGGCAGGCTTGGATTTCTAATATGAACTCTGATTTAAGTTTTTTTGAGGTTAACTCCATTACGGTATAAACACTAAGTAGGGCTATAAGAAGTTTACCTGATTATGTTAAGAAAAGTTAAGCTTAAAAACTGAGATAGATTTTATAGCAGGCAATAGGCAATAGGTAACCACAGAGTTTTTGCTTAAGTCGTGTGGATGTAGAGGTTTTAGGAGCAGTTTATGTCCTATACAGGCCTAACTACTTAGATCGTAGAAATGAAGCTCCGTAAAGATACATTAAATAAAATTGCCAAACCAGATAATTTATACTTACGTCGATAGCGGTGTAATTAGACAAATTGTATGATCGACTCAAACAATATTTATGGGGGAAAGGTGAGATGAGCGATCGCAAAACTGGCCGGCGAAAAACAGCTACATCGACTTCTACAAATCCGTCGCTTGTCTCACCAGGTATTCCAACATTGGCAAACCCAACGCGCGGTTTTGGTGTAGAAACAAATAAAGTTCAGCGTCCAATAATATCAACAGACCTTGAAGAAGAAGATTTGCTTGATGAGGAATCCTCAGAAGCAACATTTACTCAACAGCCTCTAAATCACGACATTAGCAAAATATCGTTGCATTCACAGGATAAATCTAGTAACCAGCCGGGAGAATCTCACCAGCAACAAGTAGGTATGATGGCTACACCTGCCGTTCAGCAAAAGCTAACACCAGAACCAGTGGAAACCAAGCAGGCTTTTAACTCTCCTGTGCAACAAAAGCCGATTCAGCGAGACGGTATGAATATTCCTGGCGGCGCAACCATAGAGACAGTCAACGGAAACACAAGTGCTGTGATTTCTTTATTAGAAAAGAAAGCAGTAGAAGCCGGAGGTGGTTTTGGAAGTAGAGCAGATTTTAGTCGTTACAGCGACAGAATAGATCAAGTACTCTCCGACACTACCTTATCAGACACCAACATACCCATCGATTTCGTAGAAACTGCTGGAGTTAACGTGCATTGGAGAGGAAACATCCGCTTTAAGATGGGTACGCCGAAACCTGTTCAAGGAGGTGGAAGTGCAGCGACTACTCGTGGCTTCGGTGGTAGTACCACCTCAGCTACAGAAACATCCACCTCAACCACAGATTCTGCTAAAGCAACGGCTAGTGGCGGTAGTACAAGTGGTACGAAATCTGGAGACGCTGCAAAAGGTGGCGAAACCTCTACTGGCGGTTCTGGGTCTGTGGGAGGTGAAGCATCAACTACAACTAGCCGTAGTGATAAATTTACTGATTCTACGACAAGCAGTAGAGCCGGCTCGACAAACATGACCAATAACATGGAACGCTTTGTAGCGCCGCTGATTGCTGAGATATCTCTAAACCCTGAACTAGATGTTCAAGGCAGTGATTACATAAATCCAGTGAAGTGGGGTATGTACATTGGTGAGGGTGTCGACCCGATGAAGAAAGCAAGTGGTTCAGTGGAGTGTGGCACTGTTACTTATTATATTTCTAGCGGAATTGCACCAACCCCAACCCCAACCCCAACAGCTCCTCCAGCACAACGTAAGGGTTGGATGGAAAATCAACTAGGAATTACCGAGCAGTCTCAGGCTAATTTTAGCAACGCGGCGGCTGCTAACAATGTTAATCCACTTCAATTAAGTAATTCTGGTAGTACTCCATTACCCCCAGATGTGGCTCTTGCTGCACAACAACATCATGCAGTTAGCCTGGATAAAGTACACCTCGTACAAGGAGGACAGGCTGATGCTTACTGTGACTCCATGAGTGCAGCGGCATTTACTACGCCAAGTCATGAGGGGGGAACTAATATTTTTATGCATTCTCAGATTCCTTTAGATTCACCCCAAGGTCAACATACGCTTTCGCACGAAGTTTCACATGCAGTACAGCAAATGCATGGTGAAACTGCTGAACTCGATGGTCTTGGCGGTAATCAGTCCCGCCGTGATGCACTGGAAAAAAGTGCTGATTCCCATGCAGATATAATTGTTAACAAAAGTGCTCAACTTCAAAAATTGAAACAATCGGAATGAGATTCTTCTATAGCAATCCGATTTGATTCCTGAAATAACTTGCGTGGTGCGCCAAGCGCAGTGCAAGCACGATAGGCAGGTAATAGGCAAGAGGCAAGAGGCAATAGGCAATAGTAAAAAAGGCAGGTCAACGGGTACTGACTTTTTTCAAAAATCAAATACTAGTCCTATAGCTTGTTAATTAGCCCTCAAAACTCAAGAAGTTTTGAGGGCTATCTTATGACGTTTAACAAAGTTCTTGACTTATTTTTGTCTAAGAGGTAGTTTATCAATATTGTTTTAAATACGTTATGTCTACCGATTTACAGTATTTTAGCTAAATAAAGCCAAAATTGAGTATGAATCAGAGTCTTAGTGGTGGAGAATATCTAAATTTTTCACTTGATTGTTATCTATAAATTATTGTTATTAAAGGGCAATATTTGTTGGTTTTGAATCAATAGATAGTAAATATTTGAGCAGAAGTTATTTTTAATTTTTATGTGTTTGATTGACAGTAAATACCACCTAATGCAAGTGGTTTAAAAGCTTGTATTAATTTTGCATGTTGTTGATGAAAATCATAGCCCAAGCTAGGCATCGCCCGACCAAGGGGGTATTTTTTAGCATGTCGAAGTCAGGAAAAAGTTTTTTAAGATTATTGTTCGCAACAGTAGTGACGATCGCACTTTTATTCATCATTCCTCCTGCCTTTGCTGCTAGCGTAAATCCCTGTCCCCAAGGAATGGTACTGATTTCAGCTGGGACATTCACAATGGGGTCAGATAATTCTGGTTTTTTAGAAGAGCGATCGGCTTTTGACGTTACAGTTAGTTCCTTTTGTATCGATAAATATGAAGTGACAAATGCACAATTTACGGCGTTTGTCAAAGCAACAGGATATGTAACAGTTGCAGAACGGCCTTTATCCAAAGAACAGTTTCCCGACTTACCAGACGAGCAAAGATTACCGGGTTCCTTGGTGTTTGAGATGGCAAAACCAGGAGCAAAGCAACTGAGTTGGTGGCATTGGAAGACTGGGGCGAATTGGCAACATCCCTTCGGCCCAGAAAGTGCCATCGCTGGCGAAGAAAACTACCCAGTTGTTCATATTGCCTATGAAGATGCCGCTGCTTACGCCCGATGGGCAGGAAAATCCTTACCCACCGAGGCCGAGTGGGAATACGCCGCCCGTGGTGGATTAGAGGGCGCAACTTATACATGGGGCGAACAATATTCTGAGAAAAAAGCCAACACCTGGCAAGGGATCTTTCCCTTTTTCAACGCCAAAAGCGATGGTTACGTAGGTATCGCCCCCGTTGGTTCGTTTCCAGCCAACGGTTACGGTCTTTACGACATGGCAGGTAATGTCTGGGAATTGACCTCAGATTTGTTTGGGGTAGGGCATGACCACAAAAACCATAGTGTCGATCCCACAGGGCCAGAACTAAGCTTTGACCCCAACAAACCCACAGAAAACATCTTACACACCATCAAAGGAGGCTCTTATCTTTGTGCGCCCAACTATTGCAGCCGCTTCCGCCCTGCTGCGCGAGAATCTCAAGCCCCCGACACTGGAACTAGCCATATCGGATTTCGCTTAGTTAAAAGCTTGAATCAAGTCTAACCAATTACCAATTAGTTTATGTTGCATTTACTTTGGCGATCGCTCATTGTATCTCTGGTCATCATCATACTCACGGTTAGTAGCCCTGCCCTTGCAGCCACATCCAAAGTTTTACCGATTCCCCAACCAGAATTTAAGGGCAAAATTGGCATCACTTACAAAGACTCAAAACCAGATTTCCCCCAACCAATAACCGCCCCAGCCAAAGCGCCCAACGTTCTACTAGTGATACTAGATGATGTTGGCTTTGGACAAGCCAGTACCTTTGGCGGCCCGGTGGAAACTCCTAACTTGACTCGGCTAGCCCAAACAGGATTGCGTTACAACCAATTCCACACCACAGCCCTTTGCTCGCCCACCAGGGCAGCACTCTTAACTGGACGCAATCACCATTCAGTGAATACAGGGGTAGTTGAGGAATTAGCTACAGGTTATCCTGGCTACACAACGATTTTGCCCAAGAGTGCTGCCACCGTTGCCGAAGTGCTACGGCAAAATGGCTATAACACGGCTGCTTTCGGTAAATGGCACAACACACCAGACTTTGAAACCAGTGCCGCTGGGCCTTTCGATCGCTGGCCTACAGGATTAGGATTTGAGTACTTTTACGGCTTCCTTGGTGGTGATACTAATCAGTGGAGTCCGGCGTTGGTAGAGAATACCAAACGAGTTGAGAAACCAGCCAATAACCCCGATTACCACCTGACACCTGACTTAGTAGACCATGCGATCGCCTGGATTCGCAACCAACAATCCATCGCTCCTGACAAACCCTTTTTCACCTATCTCGCCACCGGAGCCACCCATGCACCCCACCACGCCCCCAAAGCTTGGATTGACAAGTACAAAGGCAAATTTGACCAAGGGTGGGATAAATTGCGTGAAGAAATCTTTGCCCGCCAAAAACAACTGGGTGTGATTCCTGCCAATGCCCAACTGACACCCCGCCCCCAAGAACTGCCAGCTTGGGATTCCCTTTCGGTAGAGCAAAAGAACCTCTCAGCCCACATGGCAGAAGTATTTGCCGGATTTCTCGCGCATACAGATTATGAAATCGGACGGTTAATTGATGCAGTTGCCCAACTCGGCGAACTAGACAACACCCTGGTCATCTACGTCGTGGGAGACAACGGTGCGAGTGCAGAAGGCGGTTTAACAGGCACCGTCAACGAGTTGAAATTCTTCAACGGCGTACCTGAAAATCTGCCACAACTGCTTACTTCCTATGATGACTTGGGCAGCCCCAAGACATTCAACCATTTTCCTGCGGCTTGGGCATGGGCAGTGAACACTCCCTTCCAATGGACAAAGCAAATCGCCTCTCACTTTGGTGGAACTCGCAACCCCTTGGTAATTTCTTGGGGTGAAGGCATTAAAGACCGAGGTGGAATCCGCAGCCAATTCCATCACGTAATTGATATTGCACCCACCATTTTAGAAGTAACTGGAATTACTGCCCCCAAAGAAGTCAACGGGGTCAAGCAACAACAAATCGAAGGTACTAGCCTAGTTTATAGCTTCGATAATCCTGATGCTCCCTCCACCCGTGAAACCCAGTATTTCGAGATGTTGGGCAACCGAGCCATTTACGATCGCGGTTGGGTAGCAGCGGCTCGTCATGGTCGCTTGCCTTGGGAACGTACTGTAAAAGGTGATTTTGATACAGATGTGTGGGAACTGTACAACATTGCAGAAGATTTCAGCGAAGCCAACAACCTGGCTCAGGAAAACCCAGACAAGCTAGAAAAACTGCAAAAGCTCTTTTTCAAAGAAGCCCGTAACCACCAAGTCTTACCATTAGACGATCGCGTTCTAGACCGGTTTGATGTCAAAATTCGCCCCAGCGTCACCGCCGGGCGCACAAACTTTACTTATTATCCTGGTGTATTTGGCATCCCAGAAGGTAGCGCCCCAAACCTGAAAAACCGATCCTTCAGCATCACAGCTAACGTAGAAATTCCTGAAACTGGGGCAGAAGGTATCCTCTTAACTCAAGGCGGACGTTTTGCCGGTTGGAGCTTTTTCCTTGAAGATGGCAAACCCACCTATATCTACAACTATGCCAATGCCGTGCGTTACATCATTCAATCCCCCGAAAAACTGCCTGCGGGGAAATCGACATTACGGTTCGACTTTGATTATGACGGTGGCACCGTAGGTGGAGGCGGAACCGGCAAATTATTCATCAACCAACAGCAGGTAGCCGAAGGTCGAATCGAAAAAACCATCGCTTATCGTTTAGCCCTAGACGAAACCTTTGATGTCGGTAGAGACACAGGTACTCCCGTCGTTGACACCTACCAAGTACCCTTCGCCTTCACCGGCAACTTACAGCAAGTCAGCCTTGAGTTGAAGTAAGTAATAGGGAATGGGGCATGGCGCATAGGGCATGGGGCAAGGGGACTGGGGAGATGGGGGAGTGTGGGGAGTGTGGGGAGTGTGGGGGGAAAGATTTCTTCCCCATCCTCCCACACCTCCCACACCTCCCACACCTCCCCTTGCCCCATGCCCAATGCCCAATGCCCCATGCCCAATGCCCAATGCCCCATGCCCAATGCCCAATGCCCAATGCCCAATGCCCCATGCCCAATGCCCAATGCCCAATGCCCAATGCCTCATGCCCAATGCCCAATGCCCCATTCCTATTAAAATCATGAATGAAATTTTGGCAGTAATCGACAAATTAGCGCTTCTGACATTTATTGTTTTCACTATGTTGGGTGCGGGTTTACGCCTAACCGTACAAGAGATTTGGGAACCACTCCGTAACCGCCGTCTCGTTATCTTGTCTCTGCTGACAAATTTTGTGTTGGTGCCGCTTTTTGTTTATCTGCTGCTGCAAGTAGTACATCTAAGTGAACCCCTTAGAGATGGTTTACTAATTATGGCAGTGGCATCAGGGCCGCCGGCTTTGCCAAAACTTGCTCATATAGTCAAGGGCAATATTGCTTTTTCTGTGGGGTTAATGATGTTGCTAATGTTGGGCACAATCGTTTACATGCCCATTGTATTGCCGTTAGTGGTAGAAGGGGTGCAAATCAACTCTTGGGAGATTGCGAAACCGTTGTTATTGATGATGGTTAGTCCATTAATAATTGGACTATTTATCAAAGCTAAATTTGCAGCGATCGCTGCAAATCTTCAACCGATTTTATTCAAATTATCTAATGTTGGATTACTTTTAGGTTTAGTAGTCAGATTGGCAGTTCATACTAACGATATCATTGCCTTATTAAAAACAGGTGCAATCTTTGTTTGTGCTGTATTTATTCTCTTCTCTTTTAGCGTAGGTTATCTTTTAGGCGGCCCTGGTGTTGATACCCAAAGAGTGTTAGGAGTCGGAACGGCTCAACGCAATTTTGCCGCAGCATTATTAGTGGGTACAAGCAATTTTGAAGATCCCAGTGTGGTGAGCATCATTATGGTGACGAGTATATTAATGATGATTACAGTTCTCATTGTTGGGCCGAGGTTTATGGAAATAGACCAGCCAACTAATGCAGAAATAGAACAGGTAAAAGTTTAATATCAAGTTAGCTCACGCAGAGGCGCAGAGTCGCAGAGAGTAAGAGTTGAGAAGAGTTGATTTTTGAGTTTGATATTCAAATTCAGCAACGCCTAGAAAACAGTATTCCTTCTGCCTCCTGCCTTCTGCCCTCTGCCTTTCTTGATAAAAGTGCAAGGCGATGCAATAAAGGTGCAAGGCGATGCAACAAAGGTGCAGGTCAAGAGACTTGTGTGTACGCCGTAGCCTTGCTAAGGGGAGGGTTGGGGAGGGGTAACGCGAGGACTGCAATCATAACTAATCATCCGAACTTGATATAATATTTCTTTTTCTGACTCCTGAATTCTTCTCTATATTCACCACTGACCGGAATTATCTTCTTGTTGTAAACCAATTAATTGCCGTCGCTTCCAAGCATAATTAAGAATATTAATTCCTAGTTCTTGAGCTGTACGAATGGTTAATCGGGGTAAATTCAAATCTCTATCCAATCCCCAAGCAGTTGCTAAATCACCAATTACTAAAATAATTCCTCCGCCCATTAACAGTTTAATCTGCTGTTGATTAACCAATGGCAGCGCAGCAAATAAGAAAGGTTTTGTTCTTAAAGGATGACTACGTTGTAATTCTTCTAATGGTCTTAAAGGACTCTCTAATTGTTGTGCTAATGCTTGAGTACTTTCAATCAAAGCGCTAGCATTTGCTGGTGCATCAACTAAAAGTACGCCACCTAAATTTAAATAATTTTTGAGGGATTCAAATTCGAGGCTATTTAAAGATATGGCTTGTCCGCCAGTGAGATAAAGTAGGTCATAATCTTGGATATTTTCTGATAAAGAAACTTGACCTGGTTCATCAGCCCCTCGCAAATTGGGATATAAGGGTTCTACTGCTTGTAACAAGTATGAAAGGCTGAAAAAATTACGCGCACATTCTGGATCGCTATGATTTGCCTGAGCGATCGCTACAAGTGCTTGGGGACGCATTTGTGCTTGGCGGCGATAACGCAAATCAATGTTGTTATATCCAGGGAAAAAGGCATCCGCAGGTTGGGTAATGTCAGTATGTCCTGGTTGGAGGAGGATGCGACATATTTCGATTTCTGAACTGATTGGCGTCGAGTTTCTTTGGTCAATTCGATACGTTTCTTGAACAATATCTCTTTGCTGTGCGCGTCGCAATTCATCAGGGTCTACATAGCTGACTACTAAGTAGACCATGATTGGTTCTGATGTTGCTACTTCTATATCAATGGGAAAGTCATAGGAGGTGGGTACAACAATTAAATTTCCTGCTAAATCAATGGCGATACCGGGTTGAATTTGTACCCAACGTCCATCTCGATATCTAGCTTCTACTTGGCTTGGTGCAGGAATATGTCGCACACCTAAACCGCAGACAATTCCTGGTTGATTTAAACTTTGATATTGGGCATTTTGCCGCAGACGATGATAATCGTGGGCTGCTCGCCAGCGTTCGGCATTGATTAGTAATCCGTCTGTGGCTTGCAGGCGTTCAAAGGATTTTATTGGTGGGGGTGGGAAGGGGTGGGACATAATAATTCGTAATTCGTAATTCGTAATTCGTAATTAAGAAGGTCAGTTATAGTTTGGGTTTTGGGGTTTGAATGTGTTACCAGATTTTAGAGAGTTGGTAGATGTAGGGTGTGTTATGCCGGAGGCTAACGCACCTTTAATTTTTGATAGGGCATTATGCTAATTGATTCTGAATTCTGAATTATCTTTTAATTAAGAGGGTTTTCGATGGTTAGTTCGTAGGTACAGAAAGCGGGTTTTTCTTGTTCGATTATCCTTTGAATTAGTTGTTCGTTGATGATGCCGCTAGAAATGTTAGAACGCAAGCGAACTACAAAATGATATGGTTGTCCACCTGCTAAAACTGCACTTCCGAGTTGTGCGTCTCCGATAATGAAACTGGGGCCGAAAGGTTCTGTAATACTAATATGTTTATCTGCTTCATTAGGTAAATGTTCGTCTAGAGGTAAGCCTGTATAAAGATGTAAGTAAAGACGTAATCCTTTACGAGTTCCTCGCCAGCGATAAAGTTCTACTGCACGACGAATTAAACGGCGCTGTTGCTGGAGATCCCAAACTGAATCGACTTGCCAAGCAACCCAATGAGCCATAAAGGGTAGTAGTGCTTGCGGTGCTGTCAGGGGGTCGAGGTTTGCCCACATGACGTTATAACTATCAATTATTGGTTGAAAAGCTTGCTCAAATATTTTCATGAAGCGACCAATAAAGTCTACTTCACGATACAAAATTGGCAAGAATTCCATGTAGGCGGTATAGGGACGGATGTATAAATCGAAATATTCGCTTCTGTGGGTTTGTTCGTTGTCTGTGCCTTGGTCGATGTGTAGAGTAACTAGGCTACGAAAATTAAGAGTTAGTTTGTCTTTTTTTCCTGGTTTTATGGCTTCCCGATCTTCAAAAAATGTTTCAGGAATAGAAAAGTAGAGGACTGCATCCATTTGTCCGCGAGGTGGGATCTCACTACCTTCTGTACCAATTTGGCACCACTCACTCGGAAAGTTTCCCTCAACGCTGAAGTTTACCCGCAAAGGACGTGCTTCTAAGTTTTGCACTTGGACAACCATTTCACTTGGGTGTCCAGGATGCAATAGTAAACTACGTCCTGCTGCATCCGCGTTTTCCTCATTAGCAAAGGTTAAGCCTCCCACAGGTAAAGCTTCGGGAATTTGCATTGGGGTTAATTGAATCCGTACACCCGGACTAGAGCGACTTTGAACCATAGGATTGGGGAGAAAATAAGTAGTAATTCGTAATTCGTAATTCGTAATTCGTAATTCGTAATTCGTAATTCGTAATTCGTAATTCGTAATTCGTAATTAATGGACAGAGCAACTTTATTTATTGATGGACGTAAAAAACATAATTCCTTTTTTCTAGCCCCCGACTTTAGTCTTGGGGTAACAATTATGAATTATGAATTACGAATTACGAATTATTTGGATGTCGTGACTGGAACGCAGATTTGTATCAGCCCAGGAACATATCAAGCCTTCTGGGCCTGGGTCAACTAATTGTTCTGGTGATGATTGTCGTCTCCAAGTTTCTCCTTGTTTGCGGATGGGAAAGAGTAAAACGGGGCCTAAATGACGCACGCCTGGGGTTTGTTGCAATAAGGCGACAATATCTGATGTATAAACGGGTCGCCCAAATGGCCAACCTTGGCCGTCGAGTCCTCCGGTTAATGGATTTAGATATTTATACAACAATATTCTTAAGTTGCGGCGAATTTCTTCTCTGGCGTAAGGATTGTCATAGGTGGGTTCTAGGGCAATTTCTGTCTGGATTGAAACACCTACGTAATTGGGTTCTTGGAGTTCTATTTGTACTCCTAATAAGCGCCTTTCATCTAAGTAGCTCAAGATTTGGTCTTGTAGTGCGCGACTCAGACCAAATTCTTCTGGTGTCATGCCCTCACCTTGAGCGATCGCATCTGTGTTTGCAAACGGCACTACCACTAAAGTAACTATACCTGCTTGCCTGCGTGAATTTGCTGATAAACACCGGACGCGGGCGATCGCTCCTCTGCCTGCTTGTTGGGTTAAAACTTCAAAATCTTCGGCGGTGACGGCGCGATCGCGGGTGCGAAGAATGCGCGGTGCTTTCATCACAGCTTGTTCTAGTGACTCGGCGTCCGCACCATTCATTGCTGGTATCAGGTTGATTACGCTGTCAATGTATGGATATGCAGACTTTAAAAACTGAATTGCGCCAGCTTGTACATTGCCCTCTCTACCGCCGCCTGTACGATATGCTACTATTCTAATCTCCGCGCCACGGGGAGGAATCGCCCCATACTGGTGTTGAGACTGTCTATTTTCTAGAGTACTGAGTTGTACAGATGTGTCGTCTAACCGTGGTTGCTGAACCTTGCTTCGCACTTGTGTTTGCTGTTTGAGTTGGCTGGGTTCCCGAATCAACGGGCCAAATTGCACTTCACCTGTAAGGGAATCAATGGTGTAATGAAAGTGATGCGGCGCAGAATCAGCAAAATCTCTCACCTCAGTCCACCTTTGAGGCAACCCATTGGCAGGAGTGACTAAAATATACTCGTTTTCTTTGCGGTCTAAAATTGGTGAGCTTTGTAACTGGAAACTCTGACCGGGCGTACCATCGCTAATTCCCAAGCGTTCATCGAGAATCAGCGTACTGTGACTGGCTCTGACTGTACCGCCAATTGAGCGCACTGCTAAACCAGTAATTCGTGGCGGACGATTGTAACCTGATTGATTGGTTTCTGTGATGGTAAAACTACAACGCAGCCAGCGACCCCGGTAAGAGGTAAAGTTAGCTACAGGCCAAATTTGCGGAAGATGCAAACGCACCTCTCCACCTTGAGCCGGGTTTCCACCTTGTTGAGCCATTTCATAAAAACTGAAACCGCGAGTTTTATCATCTGATTCTTGTAATAAAACTGGTTGCCAATTTTCTCCATCCCAGGCTTCCCATTTCCGGGGTGGTTGATTGGGGTTAATCCCAGCTGGGGTAGCCGCAGCTCCTTGGAAAACAATTTCTAAGACATTAGCATCTAAAGGATCGTCAGAATTAATCGCTAAATAAAAACAGTTACCAGGCTGGGGTTCCTCTTCAAAAATTGCCTGTTCGTTACCTGTCCAGTAACCGTTAGATTGACGAGTCCAGGAACTTGTGACTCTCTCTCGCAGAGATTGGGGAATATCTTCTGTAGTTTGGGCGGTTAAAAAGTGCTGTATCCGAGGTTTGCCGATGACTAGCGGCAAATCTGTGCTAAAAGTAATAGATTCTGTAGTTTCAGTTTGAATAGTTGAGGCTTCTAATCCTGCCGGAATAGTATAAGCTTCGGGTAGTTCAGCGCTTAAATAAAAAGTTAATTCTGTGTATGCTGGCGCGGGAGGCTGGAGACGAATGCCCAATAATTCCAGAAAAGCTACATAATTTTTTCGGGGTACTTGGTTAAATCTGAGCAACATTTGGTCAGTTAACCAAGCAAATAACTCAATCAGCGTAATTCCTGGGTCGCTGAGATTGTGGTCTGTCCATTCCGGACAGTAGCGGGGAATACGCATTATACATTCATCCACCAAGTCATCGAAAGCGCGATCGTCTAAGTTGGAAGAAGGTAATTTTGGTAAAAAGTCAAAGTTCATACCAATTTAAAAAAAGAATGTGACAGATTCAATAATTCGTAATTCGTAATTCGTAATTAAATTTCTTAATTTTTAATTTTGAATTGATATCACGATTCCTCCCCAGTTGAAACCAAATAAAAAGGATAAACAAAGCTGTAAATATCGTGACCTTCTTTGAGTCGATAATTAATGGTGATATCTACTCTGCCGCGCACAGGGTCGGGTTCGGTGAGAACTTCATCGACAATAATGCGTGGTTCCCAAACTTCTAAAGCTTCCAAAACATAAATCCGAATTCGCAGCAGAGTATCGGTATTCAAAGGTGCAAACGCCAACTCTGACAAGCGCGAACCAAAAGTAGGTCGATAAACGCGCTCACCTACTCCAGTGCGGAGGATAATCCAAATAGATTCTTTAACTTTTTGTTCTTCACGGCTAAGCTGTATTCCACCTTGCACATTCAAGCGCAATGGGTAAGCCCAACCTGTTCCCAAATAGGCTCGCTCACGACCATAAACCATATCTGGCACTTAGACAGCTGTGACAATGTATATTTTCAAAGATATCGGCACAAAAGGGTAAAGCCTATTCGCCAAAGGTCGAGGATGGGGGAAATATACACGAAATGCTAGTAGAGACGTAGCACTGCTACGTCTCTACTATGTGTTTAATGGTAAACTGCCATTGGTTTTACGTTCGCTGTAGCTTGACTCAATCTCCAAGATCTGCGTTAACTTTTGGCGTCCTGAATTAATCGCAATAACAACCTCCATGAAAAATTTAGCTCTACTATCTGCCACAGCTATTGCTGCTACATCTGGATTAGTTTTCGGGACAATACAAGCTGCCTCTGCTTTAAATTGGAACTGGAATTATTCTGGTATTGGTGTAACCGCCAGTGGTACTTTCACTACTAATGACACTCCTGATGATTTAGGTTTCTACGAGATTTTAGGAATTACTGGTACGCGAAATGGTGAAACAATTACCGGCCTTCAAACTACCGGAACTCCAATACCAGGAAACGAACCTTTTGAAGTTGACAATTTAATTAGTCTGAATGCTCAGCAGTTAACGGGTGATGGTTTCGGCTATTCTACTTCTGGGGGAAATTTTTCTAGTCCATTTTTCGCTAGTTTTTTGCCGATACCAAGTTATTTAGAGGTTTTTTCTGCGCCTCCATTCATACCAGGTTTTGAAAATTTCGGGCCGGAAGATAGTGAGTTAGCCATTAGTTTTTCTGCAACTATAGTTACTGTCCCTGAACCTGGTTCTATTGTTAGTTTACTCGTCTTCGGTACTTTGGGTGTTGCTTCAGCATTCAAGCGTAAAAAATCATCCAAATTCATTGACAAGAATCTCGAAAAAGTGATTTAGCTAGTAGCAACTGTCTAGGTGCAAAAGATAATTTACGCAAAATTAAACCCCTCTCAGTTTGTAGCTGGAAGGGCTTTTTATTAACTTTGTTACTTCAGCTATTACTGTCTCAATACTGCTCGGTTAAGCATTTTGAACTCGGAATTTGGTTTGGGGTAAAGGGTAAAGGGTAAAGGGTAAAGGTTTTTTCTTTCCCCTTTTCCCCTTAATCGACAAGTATTGATTACTTGACAAAAAAAACAAAACAACCATCTCAGTTTTCACCAGATAGTAAAAGAAATTTACTAAAATTTACTAAATTTTATGACTATCGTGTAAACTCAGCCCAGAGGTGGTTATATTTTTTTCCGCAACCCTTAATTCAGGCGAATTATTGCACCTTTGACTGTAATATTACCGTTAGCACTAATGTCTATATTGCCATTCGCTTGTAATGAAAGATTCAGCGTTGATTTTACTGAAACAGATTTACTTGCATCGTTCATTTCGATTGAATGACCGCCTGTGGTTTCGATGGAAATAGATTTACTTCTATCGTCCATTTTGATTGTATGACCGCCTGCGGTTTTAATTTCGATATGGCGATCGCTATCATTAAGATACATTTTGTGACCGGCTTTCGTTTCTACGCGAATACCTGTTTTACTGCTGGCTTTGTCTTCTTCAACGAACTGTAAAACATGACCAACACGAGTTTTAATAGTACGTAATCTGACACCACCGGTAACTGAGTCATCTACTTTTTCGGGTGGTGCGTCTTTACCATTCCATACACCGCCAATGACGTAGGGACGGTGAATATCGCCATGTTCAAAACCGACTAATACTTCATCGTTGACTTCTGGTAAACAGTCGAAACCTCTGTTTGGCCCTGCTCCCAAAGCTACAACTCTCGCCCAGTCGCTTTCATGGTCTTCGCTCATGGTGGGGAACTTGACTTTTACTCTACCCCATTTCTGTGGGTCTTTGTTATTAGTCACAATTCCGACTAATAAAGTCTCAGATGGCTGTAAATGTTTTTTTGTCGATAGAGTTGTGAATAAGTTACCAGCACGTAAGCCGCGGACGCTGAAATCAGTTTCATAAACTCGCCCGTTGTAGAAGTGGCGCGTTTCTGTGACATAATATTGGCCACTATAGCGATCGCCTAATTCTTGAAGACGAATCACCCGCCTCGGCCGAATCTCAGGATTTCCAAATGCTTTCGCATCTGCATAAACAAATTCTCCTCCCAATTCATCACACAAAGCCTGAGCCATCACATCTGCTTGTTTTTTAGTAGCAACAGGTTTATCTACAACAATCATTTTGGGAGATTTAAGATTGCGAAATGCAGTACTGGTACTACTTCCTAACTTATTACCTGTCTGAGTAATTTGCTTTTCTTTGTTGGCTGTTGAGCTAATCAATCGTTTTTGGCTATAGTCCCAACCACGTACTTCCACAGAACTTACTTGTTCAGCACTAGTGACACGAGTACTAAATTTACTAATATCAACTAGCCATTTCAAATCTAAAGACGCCTGACTTTCTGGCTTGCAAAAATTTATCTTGTCTTCTGTAATAAATAAATCAAAACCAATACGCGCAGCCCTTTCTTGCAAAAACTCCATATTGGTCTGATTTTCTTGAAAGACATACTTGTGGACTTCGCCACTTTCGTCTATTTTTCCAATATTTATACCTACTTCTTGAGCTATCTTTTTTACTATATCGCTGTCAGTTGTATTTAAAAAAGAGCGATTATAACGGCCTCTGTGAAGACGATGAGAAAAATCATAGCCACGAACAATTATATTAGCTTCCGATTTTTCATTAAAGTGAACTTCCAGCCCTGTAACCTCACCTTCAACAAGGATTTTTGTTTTTTCATTTCTAAAATGCTGATCTTGAGTAGTACTCGATTTAAAACCTAACGTTACTTTCTTTCCAATTTGAAAAACCTGTTCGTGTCGCCAAGGTTGATTTTGTGAACGGTCAGATGTGGGAATATAGCTATTATGTATTACCAGGGTAAACATTGCTGGTAAATGCATACTTTCTTCCACAGTCATTTGCAGCAAATCTTTGAGTAATTCAGGAGATGCAGGTTGACCTTCTATCTTAACTAAAGGGTCACTTAAATAAAGGTTGGCGTTAGGCATAAGCTTCAATTTTTGAATATTAAATCTTTTAGTGAACTTGGGGAAGTTTTTTAGAATGAAGAATCCAGAATTCAGAATTCAGAATAAATTTAAAAAGATTGGTAGAATTATGTCTCAAATATTCTCATGTTTTATAAAGATTCCCACTCCTGAATTCTGACTCCTGAATTCTGACTACGTTTTTGCGACTTTCGGATCTGCTTTGCGGTCTTTCCCTTTAGATTGAGATTCTTTTCCCCCAGGCAAGTTATTTTTATCAACTTCTTGCAAGTCTATATCCACCATTGCTCTAACTGGTGTACCATCACTTAGAAACATATTTAATGTGTAAGTTAATTTTGTAATTACACAATAAAAATACTCATTTCCCCATGTTAATATGTAAACAGGTGGACGTTTATCACGCGCTCCTTTAATTGTTTCTACGCCTTTCTTAATCTTGTCTACATACTTTTTCATCACCGATTCTTTAGTTTCATAAGTATCAAATAACAACTGTTTTAGTGAAAACGTATAAGGTTTAACTCCAGAAAAGTTAACCTTTGGTAAGAGTTCTGTTCCTCTATTACCATCATTGCTTTTCCACTCAACAGACCGACTAAAACTAATTTCTGTAGGATTAAACATCAATTCAATATCGTCAGATTCACCGTTATAAGCTACGAGTTTGGCTTTTTCAAGTTGTGGTTTTCGCTTTTGGGTAACAATAATTGCTGGGGTTGCCATTTGATGATTTCTCCTAAATTTATTGAATAAAATTTACCAAGACAATCGACCTAAATAACCACCATGACGTTCTCGTTCGATTTCTAAACGTTGGCGTAATCTACTATAAATTTCACGGGCTAAAGCTTCAAGATCGGCCGTATCATCCTTGTTATCTTCTGCGTCTTTTGCAGAACTATTTTCTACTGTTTCGCTTACTGATTCTGTGTTTACAGATGTGGGTGCAGTGACTTCTCCACCTTCAGCGAAGCCTCTAGGTGCAGCACGGTGTTTAGCAAAACTTTGTGAGGATTCTGATGATGTATAAACATCAGAAAATTCGGAATTTTGACTATTAGATTTTCCACCGCTAAAGAAGCTTGTGAATTCATCTTCATCATTATTGCCATTGAATAATTCTTGCACACTTGACCATTGAGAAGGTGTATCTGACCATTGGGAAGGTGTATTAGCGGTAGAATTTGCTTTTCTAAAAATTAGGGGAGGTGATGAATATTGGGGTGAAGTAACAGGTGAATCAGTCGTTTTGTTTTCAACAGTATTAAGCTGTGGGGAATTGAGTACTGAAAGTTTCTGTTTTCCAACATTCAACCCCAAGGAAGAAGGAATTAAAGAATTAGATTCCTGAGATTTGAGTTGTAATGAAGTGTCTGCAAAAGAATCGACTTTAGTCGAACTCTTTGGAGAAGTTGTTTGTTCTGGTTCTTTGGTATTTGGTGGCTGTAAACTTGGAAGAATAACATCGTCGGGTGTACCACCACTGTTGATATGCTGTAGCAGAGGTAGATTTTTCTGTGCATCCTTGGTATTAATCACAAACTCTCCAGGTGTCAGCATTGCAGGTACGGTATCTGACGGTGCTATGTGCTGATTATTTTTAAGGTGAGAGTCTGTTACTTGGCCACCAGTAGCATAACCTTTAGGTGCTGGTAAATTTTCAATGGTGGTGTTTTTTTCGACTTCAGGTGGTGTAGTTAGCTGATTTTGTGTAAAAGTTGGTTTTTCTGGGATATCTTGGTACTCTGAGGTATCAATTTCAGAGTTTTCAGAATTGGCGATCGCACTTAATAATTCTGACTCTACTATTTGTTCATTATCACCTATTTTTCGGAAAATACTTGATGTTTCCCCAACATTTGATGACACATCCCTCGCTTTTGGTACTTCACTAATCTCAGGTGATATGTTGTTAATTTTAGGTGATTCAATAATTTTAGGCGATATGTTGCTAACTACTGGTGATTGAATAACTTCAGGCGATATGTTACCAATTTTTGGTGATTCAATAATTTCAGGCGATACGTTGCTAACTATTGGTGTTTCACCAATGTCAGGTAATACGTTGCTAACTTTTTGTGTTTCACTAATCTCAGGTAATATATTGCTAACTACTGGTGATTCATCAATTTCATGTAGTGGCAAATGAAGCTGACTTTCTATATACTCGCTGGTAGTATTCTCAAGATTGTTGTCGCGTTGTAGTGAAATTACATTTGTTGGTGTATCTGAGACATTAACCGTCATAGTAAATTCTGATTCTGAAGTTGCTAACTTTTCATTGCTATCAGAATCGCTCAAAAAACTAGATGTATCTTCAATATAGGCTGAACTAGGTGTTAATTGAACAGGTGCAGAGGCTAAAGATTCACTCGTAACATTATCAATTTCTCGTTCTAGCGCAATAGGATTTTTTTTGACATCTGAGACAGGCGGTAGGGTAGCACTGCTATGCGTTTCTGCGGGATTTTTAACACTAGGTGAAGTAATTGCAGAATCATCAATGACAAAATTATTTATATCAAAATTACTAATATAATTTTCTGAAACTAAATCTGGCTCAATTGCTTTAATTGCCTCAAAATTATTACTTTTATTTAGTAATTCTTGTTCAGCTAATTGAGGATTTGAAATTGGTGATATTTCTTGTTTTTGGATTACATTTTTCTGGGAAGTGGTGCTTTGGTTCTCAACTTCCAAAGAAAATTCATCTGTTTGAATAACTTGTTGTCGTGGCGTTGGACTAACTGAGATATCTCGGGTATCGGTTTTTTGTGATGGTTGAATAATTTCAATATCTTGTTGTCCTGGCGTTGGACTAACTGAGATATCTGGAACCTCAGTTTTTTGTGATGGTTGAATAATTTCAATATCTTGTTGTCCTGGCGTTGGACTAACTGAGATATCTGGAACCTCAATTTTTTGTGATGGTTGAATAATTTCAATAACTTGTTGTCCTGGCGTTGGACTAACTGAGATATCTGGGGTATCGGTTTTTTGTGATGATTGAATAATTTCAATATCTTGTTGTCCTGGCGTTGGAATAACTGAGATATCTGGAACCTCAGTTTTTTGTGATGGTTGAATAATTTCAATATCTTGTTGTCCTGGCGTTGGACTAACTGAGATATCTGGAACCTCAGTTTTTTGTGATGGTTGAATAATTTCAATATCTTGTTGTCCTCGCGTTGGACTTACTTCTGATATTTCAGTGACTAGTTGTTGATTGTTGATAAAATTAGTAGGCTGGGTAAATATTGTTTCAATATTATTAGGCAAAGGAAATTCACTAGGCACATTATCTGGTAATTGACTTGTATTTTTGCTTAATTTATTGTTTTTTTGTAAAGGTGTAGTTATTTCTGAATTAGACGACTCAGCACTGGGTAAGCTAGATGGTAACTCAGAAAATACTTGTGGTTCTTCGTTGGCTATGTTCCTAAATAAATTTGGCTGTTCTTGAACATTAGACAAAGTAGATGGCGTGGTATTGTTAACAGAATTATTATTAGTTTTAGTATTATTTAAGGTAATATATTGTTGTGATGTGGGAGAATTATTTTCAAGCAGAAATGCAGAGGCGAAGAGAGGATCGGGACTTTGAGATTTCAAAACATGAAATTCATTCTTTGTTTGTGAAATACCCGAATTAGCCTCATGAGAGAGAGGCTCGTTTGATGCAATAAAGATATCTTGATGAGGATTAATAGCAGTATTACTCTCATCGGCAGCTTGTACAACATTTTTAGGCGCAGATGATTTGGTTGATTTTTTATTTGGAGATTTTGTTTTGGGTTTTTGTGCAGATTTATTGGTTTGTTTTGATTTAGATTTAGTTTGGCTTTTATTTTTAGTTTTACTTTGCTTTTGTATATTTATTTCTGGCAAAGTATCATTAATTATATTATTCTCAAGAAGACTATGTTGTATTTCTGGAATATTGCTTGTTCCTATTTCAGGAGAAGAAAAATTATTATTTTCTTCTGAATCGATTGGCTCAAAAGGGTCAAAATCAATAAATGGAAATTTAAGATCGATATCTGGATTATCCCAGCTATCCCAACCGATTACTGGTTGTATCGATGGTTCTGCTTCACGAGATAATACAAATTGAGAAGATGTAACTAATGGTGATTTTGTTTGTATGGGGCTGAGAAAATTACTGCGGGAATGCAGAAAATCAGACTCTTTTCTAAATATGAGTTTGTGAGTATTAGATAAAGATGATATTACACCAAGTGGATGAGTATTGTTTGTTAATTGAGGTTTGATGATTTGCATAGTTATAGTTGAAAAATTGCAAATTAACTAGAAACGAAATATCCTGTTTTTTCATTTCGTTCTACAGAATTACCTCCTCCCGTAGTTCTGGCAACTTTTAAGCCTTCATAAGCTAAAGTTAATTCTTCGATAGCAACGGCTTTACCATCCGCTTGGAGTGTCGGTGTTTTCCAAGTTACTGGAATAGCACCAATCAAAGTCCAACTCATCATTGTTTCGCCAGATTGATTAAAAATCAGAATATTGACATTCCGTCGGGATGTTCTCTTTTGTTCATCAAAAACTGCATTTATCCAGTTCCAAAAACCAGGATGGTCGGTAACTCCGCGTTTAAGAGTTATGTCTGCAAATTCTGTATGACCTAAATAAATTCTTTGCTGGTCATTAACGCCACCTTCTTGAAAAATGTTTTTCTTAATTTGAACGCTTAAGCCTGTACATTCACTGAAAGATGCAGCAATAGAACTATCTATTTCTACGTAAAAACGATTACTAGTAACATAATTTAATTCGTGAGTAACTTTGCCGTTATTACCATTTCCAGCCATTAAAACCACCTTTGAGAACTATGATTACCGATTCTTTCGCGCTGCGATCGCAAATCATCTTGCAAAAGTTTATACACATGCTCTGCGAGTTCGTTTAGCAGCAGTGAATCGTTGAGGTATTTACTCGCAGTTTGAGCGACTTTGCTGGCATCAGAAGTCACTGAAACCCCAGCGTATCCAGCAGTACCGCCAACGTCTCCATTCAATGTGAAAAAAGTTTGTTCCTGATATGAGTCCATAAATACAAAAACTCTTCCTAAATCAAGGCTAAAGGTACTGCATCAGAATCAAAAGTAGCCAAAAGTCGAATTAGTCATGAGTCATTGGTCATTAGCGTTCTTACCAATGCCCTATACTTCTCTACGAGAGGCTGCGCCAACGGCTACGCTCAGTACAAGTGCTCCATGCCCAATAAAAGTTGGTAAGTTGTGTTACAAGTGCGATCGCTGTACTGTAGATGTTGCTATCAGTAAAATACTCATCTACCTACTGGTTGGGCATCAAAAAAACATGAAAGAACGCATCATTCAGCCCAAGAAAATCACCACAGATTCCTTCTCAATAACTGCACTCAGACAACCAACACGCGGTTTTGGTTCGCAGTCCTCTGGTGCTTCATTTCAACCAGTAGCAGATAACCCTCTAGCACACGACATTAGTCGAATACCGCTACGTCGTCCCCAAACCAAACTCACGATTAATCAGCCAGGAGATATTTACGAACAACAAGCGCTCATATGTGACGGTTAATGAGTGTGCGATTGCTATTTTAGGCTGCGTTCATGAAATGTAACGCACGATTTCTCTATTGCACGATTTCTCTATTGACCGATGAGCTATTATTAACAACCCGCTTCTTTCTTTTTAACTTTCTTTTTAAATGAAATGAATCCAACGAATCAACAGACTCAAGGACTTTATCGCTTATGTTATCGTTTAACCAATGCTATTTATCCTCAATGGCAATATCGAAATATTGAATTAGTCAGAATTGATGAAAGAACGGGTAATTTATATGTGTTAGCAGGAGAATTAGATTTTGAAATTAAACCAGCAGGAGGATATGAACCATGAACCCTATTAACTATGATACTCTTAGCTTGGATGAACTCAGACAATATGTATTGACTCATCGAGAAGATATTACTGCTTTTTATGCTTATATTGACCGTTCAAAAGCAAATGGACGAATGATTACTGTAGATTTAGAAGATAATAATTGGGAAGATAAAATAACTACTCAAATACAAGAAGGTCAATCTTAAGTGCGATCGCTGAATTTTTTAGGGTGCAATCACATACATTTAACGCTTCATTTATTGGCTGACTTAGTATTCTTGTAAAAGAGTTAGCTACCCTTCAAAATTAATGCGACGATAGATTTCAATCAGGGGAATTTCTACATTTAAACCTAAAACTATTATCGGCATTGTTGTCTAAAGAGAAAAAGCAACTTGATTTCGTATTGATTGTAGACTTTTGATTAATTGCGTGGGAAGGGCGATCGCAGTGGCATATTATTACTAAGTTAGGTATTGCAAAACAATTGTGATATTGATTGAATATTATTCATTGCAATGCCTACCCTATAAGTTGGCTTACTTGCCAAAGTCTTTAGCCGTCAGCGAAAGTTCACAACTCAAATTATTAAAAAACTTGGCTAGAGACTCTGCTTGAGATTTGCTAATTTCCCTTTCACCATTAATTATCTCTCTGACCTCCTCAACAGAGCCAATAACCTCGACTAAAGTATCTGACTTCACGTCAAACTCGTGCATTAATGACTCTAAAGTAGCCGTAATTGTAGGCTCACTCATGGGATAATGTTCAGCTTCGTAATTCTCAATCAGAAGAACCAACAAATCAAAAAGTGTCGTTTCAGCCTCCGTTAATTTGCCAGACATCATTCCTTCTACTATAGTCAGGGCTGCGTGATACTCTTGTTCTGTTTTAATTGGGATACCTTTTGTGAACATCTAATAAATTAGACCACTGAGCTTTAGAGGCAAACTTATACCAGTCATTGAGAGCATCTTCAGAATCAGCGTGTTGAACCCAGAATTCCCGCAACTTCACTTTGCTGATTACCTGCATCTTTTATGCATATTTACCCAATATTTTTACATATTCCCAAATTTGCGAGTGAAGCGCAACGTAATTGTTTTCCTTAAAGAAAAAAAGCAACTTGATTTCGGATTGATTGTAGACTTTTGATTAATTGTGTGGGAAGGGCGATCGCACTACTGTACATATCTATATCAGCAAAATGGGCATCAGGAGAAGCAAATGAGAGAACGCGTAGCCAAGCCCAAAAAAGCTAGCACCAGTTCCTTCTCAATACCTAAACTCAGACAACCGACGCGCGGTTTTGGTTTAAACTCGTCTGGTGTCTTGCCTCAAATAACTGCTGAATTACCATCCCTCAACAAACCTCTAGGGCACGACATTAGTCGAATATCGCTACACCAACAAACAATAAGTAAAGCTAACCAGCCGGAAGATGTTGAGGAACAAGAAACCCAGACACTAGCACCACAGGTGATACAGGAAATGAATGAGCCTGAAAATCACCAAACAGTGCAACGGGAAGAACTGCCAGAAGAAGAAGAGGAACGCACAGCGGCAGAATTTCAATCTCAGGAATTAGAAGAAGAGGAATTACAAATGAAACCTCTTGATTCTTCCCCCCAAGCAGTTACCCAGGAGCAACCCGTAAACGAACCCCTTACCCACGACATTAGTCGAATGTCACTGCGGGTGCAAACAAAACTCACAATTAATCAGCCAGGAGACATTTACGAACAGCAAGCTGATACAGTAGCACGTCAGGTGATGCAGAAAATCAGTCAGCCTCAAAATCAGCAGTTTATTCAACACGAGGCTTTGCCAGAGACGCAATTACAAAGGAAATTTCTAGTTGGTTCCGCCACTCCTGTGGTACAACGCCAGGGTGGTGGAGTGGTAAGTACATCTAACTTAGAAACTTCTATCCAACAGGGACGCCAAAATGGGCAGCCACTCTCAGACGATATTCGGCAACCAATGGAGGAGGCCTTTGGGGCTGACTTCAGCGGTGTGAAAATCCACACAGATAGCCGCTCTCACGAACTCAACCAAACCATCCAAGCTCGTGCCTTCACCACAGGACAGGATATTTTCTTTCGTCAAGGAGAATATAATCCTCAGAGTTATCAAGGCAAGGAATTACTTGCTCATGAATTAACTCACGTTGTCCAACAAAACGGTAACGCAATTGGGCGGCAAACAGACTCGTCGGCAACAACAGCAGTAACGCCAGATATAGATATTCAGCGGGTTTGTTGTTCGCAATGTGAAGAGGAAGAGGATCTTTTGCAAGCGAAAGAACTTCCCGGCCACACTATCCAACTGGCTCCTGATGTAAATACTCAAGTTCCTCAACAAACCACAGAGCCGGATGCTGCTGAAGTGGAGAACGATGTACGTCAGGAACTGGATAACAATCGTGCAAGACAAGCAAGTCTCGGCGTTCAATCTCCCACCGCGGCGGGAACAACAGAACCACCGCCAGACGAAAACCCCAAAACACAACCTGAGTCTGGGAAAAATGCGGTTGATAGCAATTCTGTGGAAATGGCTGCACCCGAAGATGAAACTCAACAAGACAAGCCCAAAGATGATAGGGAAGCAGGTGCAGCTGAAGCTGTCAGTTCGGAAACGAATGCAGATAAGAGTGAATATGTCAAGGGTGAAGATGAACAAGTGAAAGCAGGTATGGCTGATAAGCTCAAGCCAGAAGGCATGGCTGAAGCTGTCAGTCCGGAAAAGGATTCAGATAAGAGTAATGATGCCAAAGATGAAGACGTGAAAGCAGGTATGGCTGATAAGCTCAAGCCAGAAGGCATGGCTGAAGCTGTCAGTCCGGAAAAAGATGCAGATAAGGGTGATGATGCCAAGGATAAAGACAAAGAAGTAAAAGCAGGTATGGCTGAAGCTGTCAGTCAGAAAAAGAAAGATGAAGACGAAGAAAAGGCATCAGAATCAGAAGCAGCTGAAACTGGTGGGGTTAATCCACAAGGTATGGAACAAGCCACCAGTCCGGAAACGAAAGCAGTTCAAGGCGAACAGATTGCACAGCAAGCTAATGCTGTTCAAGGTGCAGGTTTAGAAAAATTACCGCCGCAGGTTAATAACCAGAATCCGGAAAGCATGGCTCAAGCCGTCACCCCGGAAACTGTGGCAGAGAAAGAACAAGCCACAACAGAGGTTTTGGCAGCACAAGCCCAACAAAATGCTGTAAATGCTCAAACTTCTCAATTAGCGACAACAGAAGTTAACTTTGCATCTCCCGAACAGGAAACGGCTCAAGGCGAGGATGATGCCATCTTGCAAGAACAGCAAAAAGCTGAGGCGATAAATATTACAAATAGCTTTTTGGCTGAAGCAGCTTTGCGAGTGCAGACAATTACCCAGTTGGGACAAGGAATTGAAGCGCGTATTCAAGGTTCGACTGAAAATGCCAAAGCTTCTGTAATGACGGCAGTTGAGCAACAAAAGGCAACCGTTACTGCCCAAATTGCCCAGCAGCGCCAACAAGTGCAAAGTGAAGCCCAAGCAATAATAGCCCAGATTCAAACACAATATCAGGCAGCAGCAGCGACAACTTCCCAAACAGTTGCCACAGAACGCCAAAAGGTTGCAGCAGAATATACAACATCTGTCCAAAAAGTAGATGAAACTGAAAGTAACCAACTGGCCAAGATTGAAGAATTTTATACCCAGGCAAAAGAGAAATATCGTGCTGCTGGTGTCAAAGTTGGCGATGAAGCGATCGCCTTTGGAGAACAAAAGGCCGCTGAATGGGAAGCTCAAATTACTGGTAAATATGATAACTTCTGGGATGGGCCACTTACAGATAACCGACTCAAAGCTAGAGCCAAAGCAGCTAGAGAAGTCGCCCAACAATACAAAGACGGTTTAGTTGCAGAAGGCAACAAACAGGCTGATGCAGTCGAACAAGGGAAACCGAAGGATATTGAAGCAATCCATAATGTTGCTAATCAGTCTCGCCAACAACTACAAACTCTCCAACAACAAACTCTAGATAATTTAAACTCTGTTGAACAGCAAGTTTTGACGCAATTGGCAGACGCACAAACCCAGTTGACGCAAACAGCTAACCAAACTCTGCAATCTACATTACAAACTTTAGACCAACAGCAAACTGCTCAATTGCAATTGTTGTCAGTTTATGGTAGTGGGCAAGTCTCGGCAATTGAACGGGATGCCCAAAAGGCGATCGCTTCCATTCAAGATGGCATCAACCAAGCTGCTACCAGTCTGCAAACTGCCATCCAAGATACCCAAGCCCAACTCCAAGGAATGCCAGTTCCAAATCCAGAGGAGTTAAGTGCCACTTTAGCAGAAATCTTGGCACAGTTTGATAGCTCTGTGGCTAAAGTCCAAGAGCAAACCGAACAAGGCATTACAGCATCCCAAGAAGGCATTGCCCAAGGAGGACAGCAAGCGGTTACTGCGGTGAATGGTATTGCCCAAAGTGGATTGGAAGAATCTGCTGCTGTTTCCCAAGAAGCCAAGACGAGCCTAACTAACCTCAATCAAGGCGCTACAGATACCTTTAATCAAATTCAGCAAACCTTCACAACCACAGTTACCAATACCACCCAAGCAGCGCTTACAGGTTTTGGTGAAGTCACTCAAGGAACTCAAAGTGCTTTTGACCAAAGTAACCAAAACATGGACACTAACTTCCAAAAGAGTGTCAATGACTTGGAAGAAGGGTTGCGCGGTTCAATCCAAGGAGACAAACAGCCAAATCTCGATTCTGATATCCAAAAATACGCTCAAGAAGCAGCAGATAAAGAACAACCGCGCTGGAAAACAGTGCTGAAAGTTTTGCTAGTCATTGCTGTAATTGTTGTCGCCATTATCGTTGCGCCAGCCGTGATTGGGGCAGTGGGCGCGGTAGCTGGGGCATTGGGAGCAGGTGCAGCTTTAGCAGGGGGAATCGGTGCAGTTGTTGGTGGGGCAATTGTTGGGGCTGTGGCTGGTGCCGTGATTCAGATTGGCAACAACGCGATCGACGGCAAGAACCTGCTGGATGGCGTGGGTAAAGCAGCCTTGGCTGGGGCGATCGGTGGTGCCTTGGGTGGTGCTGGTGGTGTATTCGGTAACATGTTGGCTCAAGCCGGTAGACTGGGAACAGGGCTGACTCAATCATTCTTGAAGTTTGGTATTGATGTCGCCTTTGATATTGCTGGTGGTATTTTTGGCAACCTAGCAACAGGAGAACCCATCACTTTAGAAGCAGTTCTCATTGGTGCTGCGATCGGTGCAGCTGTGCAGATTTCTACAGCAAACTTGGGTAGACTTGGTAGATTTGGTCGCGGCGTTCAAGGTATGCAAACCAGAACTTTCCAAGCTGGAGAGCGGTTTGGTACTTCACTAGGAAATGGAATTAGAAATGGCTTTGGCGGCAGAATTGATACACCGACAATAGACAGTCCTGATGTGGATGTACCAAATGTTCCGCGACCTGAAAGTGAGACGCCAAGGAGCAGTCCAGAAGAAATCGGTGAAAGCGGCATTAGAAGCGATCGCCCAGAAGAAGTTGGTGAAAGCGGCACTAGAAGCGATCGCCCACAAGAAATCGGTGAAAGCGGCACCAGAAGCGATCGCCCACAAGAAATCGGTGAAAGCGGCACTAGAAGCGATCGCCCAGAAGAAGTTGGTGAAAGCGGCACTAGAAGCGATCGCCCAGAAGAAGTTGGTGAAAGCGGCACTAGAAGCGATCGCCCACAAGAATCGGAAAATGAATCATCTCAGACTAGACAAACAGGAAAGTCTGAGGAAATGCTGAATTCTGTCAACAGCAGAATAGCTAGCCAGTCTGATAAATTTGAGCTTACTTACACTCAAGACCAATTAGACTCCATCATCAAGAAAGGCAAAGAACTGGGACTGAGTGATAAAGTGATTGAGGATTTAATTTACACAGGGTCAAGAAAGGCTAAGCCGATCTCAGCTGATGAACTTATTGGCCAAATGGAACACTGGGTTAATGTCATCAGCAAGCGCGGATACCCAGAGAAGTTTGCTGATAAAAAAGAGTTTGAGGAATTTAGCCAAGACCTACTCCAAAGTGTAAGAAATGCAGGTATTCCTGCCGATGATATCAGAATCCAAGGCTCATCACTGCGGAAAACTAGCGCTCAAGATGTTGATATTGCTGTACTTGTGGATGAACCTAGTTTCGATCGACTACTAGTTCAGCGATACGATCAAAGAATAACAATAAAAGAAACTAACACAAAAGTTTCTCTGAATGACAAGTCCCATGAAGATCTAGTTCAATTAGCTAATGATATTGTAGACAATCCAGGAAAATACAATTCACAAGGTAACACTTTTAAAAATGCTGTACTAAATGGCACTATAAGTTCCAAATCTGATATTAGTAAACCACTAAAGACCGCTAGAAAGGAAATTAGCGCCAAATATCCTCATTTGAATGTTGAATCTATCTCCGTTGTAATCAGAGGCGGACGATTTGATGTGAAGCCTGACTTACCCGTTATAGGAAATTGAGAGAATGAATAAAATAGCTTTCTATGGAACAATATCTTCTGGTGATTACAAGGTTGTAGCCGACATATTGAAAAATTGGCTAAAAACAGAAGATTTGGATATTAAAATCAGGCTCAGTGGTGAAGAAATAGTATACGAAGATGAGCAAGTTTACTTGTATTCTTATAATTCGGTGACTGTTGAGGGAGTACCACCAAGTTTTCTATTGGAAGGTAATATGTCTAGGACGCTTGAAGAAGTAAAAGTATTGTTACAGCAATTATGGCAATTGTGCCAAGAGCAAAATCTCACTAGTAGCTTTGAATACGTTGAAGTTACAGAGGATGGAGATGAAGTTACAGAGCAGTTTTATATCGAATAAATTTATGAATAATCAAGATAAAGTTTCCCTGTGGACTGATTCCAAGCATCAGCGTTATTTTCTGATTCCCGATAACCAAAAGCTATCTAGGGGTCGCTTTGTTATCTCTACCCTTTCTGGCACCCAAAAGAAAGTCACGCAAATTGCGATCGCTAACTTTGAAATTCCAGAGTCAGCAGCAAAAGCATACCTTGAAATTGAAATTCATCAA
Source organism: Nostoc sp. DedQUE12a (assembly GCA_034530795.1). Classification (GTDB taxonomy): domain Bacteria; phylum Cyanobacteriota; class Cyanobacteriia; order Cyanobacteriales; family Nostocaceae; genus Nostoc. Next base: position 106,753 of record JAVRCH010000141.1, on the reverse strand, counting down.
GCGATGGCGCAAGCAAAAATCGCTGTCTCTAGTCTGATGTTATCCTCAACAGAAACCTCAGAAAAATCTTCTCCAGTATCTAAGGAAACTCCATCAGTTTCAAACATTCTTTCCTCACTTTTGGGTGCTAAAGTTGAAGATTTACAAAACAATCCGGAAGCTGCCAAAATTGCTTTTGTTAATATATATACCAAGTTCAAAGAATTTTTAGGTGAATCTATTTCGGACAATTATACTCAAGTTGAAAGTACGCGATCGCATCTCCATCACTTAAGAGGAACACTACAAGCCCAAGGAATCAATATCAGCGAAGAAATTGAGGTACTACCTAATAAATTACAAGAGTTGCTGTCTTCGGCAAACATTGAAGAATTTCTGCAAGAAATTGTTATTAAACTACGGGATTTGACAGAGGAAATCGAACAGTCACCTGGTGGTTTTGAGCAGATAATTGATGAGACGATAAAATCTTTGAGTAAAGATTCATTCAGTGATGAAGAGAAGGAACTCGAAGAGAAGAAAAAGGAAGATTATAAACAATCGGCTGAAAATGCGATCGCTCAATCTTTAAAGTCCCGTGGTTTTACTACATTTGCGGGTGGTAACTTTAATCAAATTCGGTAAACCTCTGTCTTGAAAAGCTTTGAGCGCCGGAAGCCGGCGCTCAAACTTTTCGCTGTGTACCTCTGCGTTTAACTTTGCGTTCCTTTGCGTTTAAAAACATTTTGTCTATACTTCACTTAGCCAGGAATAGCTGTAGTTGTGAAAAATACTTTTTTAAAGAACCAGAGACTTTCCAAGTTATTGCCTGCTATATATACGTTAAGCTGTTACAAGCGCGATCGCAACCTCAAATATCCAATATCCCCGACCCCATACCCCACAAAAAATAATCAACCGCTGGAAAGCCTTATCTCATCACAACTTTGATGATTGAGTACATAATTAATACATATTAATAGATGCAATATTGTAAATGAGATACTAATATTTGCAAGATTTATTGAAAGTTAACTTTCTAGCATAAGCAAACAATAGGCAATAAGCAAACAGCGTGCTAATCTTCAAATTTTTTAAGCGAACTGGATGCCTATAAATGCAGGTAGCACTGTTGATTTTTTTAATAAATCATCCTGAAAACAAGGGGCAAGTCCTACTCATAAATATTTAGGTTTAAAGTTAGTGCATTTAATGGGCTAACTTTATAAATCTGACTATTTATAATTTTCTATTTATATCAATTTGAACAATGATTCCGCAGATAGATTGGCAAAACCAAGAGAAAACATCTCAAATCTAAAATTCAACGGCTGAGGAAAAAATCAAATTATGAACAAAACCTTTGCAACTATCGACGGGAATGAAGCTGTTGCCCGTGTTGCTTACAAATTAAATGAAGCGATCGCCATTTATCCTATCACCCCCTCTTCAGCAATGGGTGAATGGGCAGATGCTTGGTCGGCGGAAGGTCGTCCTAACTTGTGGGGAACTGTTCCCAGCGTCGTGCAGATGCAAAGCGAAGGAGGAGCCGCAGCAGCCGTACACGGAGCATTGCAAACGGGTTCCTTGAGTACCACATTTACGGCATCTCAGGGATTATTGTTGATGATACCCAACCTCTACAAAATTGCTGGCGAATTAACTAGCGCCACAATTCACGTTGCAGCACGCTCCCTGGCTACTCATGCTTTATCAATTTTTGGCGACCATAGCGACGTAATGGCAACTAGGGCTACTGGTTTTGCTCTGCTGTGTTCTGCTTCAGTGCAGGAAAGTCAAGACTTTGCTCTCATCGCCCATGCTGCTACCCTAGAGGCGCGAGTCTCATTTCTGCATTTCTTTGATGGTTTCCGCACCTCCCATGAAGTGCAGAAAGTCAAACTGCTTTGTGATGATGATTTGCGATCGCTCATCGATGATAATCTAATACTCGCCCACCGCAGCCGCGCCCTCACCCCAGACCGCCCAGTATTGCGGGGTACTGCCCAAAATCCCGATGTCTACTTCCAGTCCCGTGAAGGCGCTAACCCTTACTACAACGCCTGTCCCGAAATTGTGCAGCGAATGATGGACAAGTTTGGAGAACGCACAGGTAGACATTACCAAATCTATGAATATTATGGCGCTAGCGACGCCCATCGCGTCATCGTTCTTATGGGTTCCGGCTGTGAAACCGTCCACGAAACAGTAGACTATCTCAACGCCCGTGGTGAAAAAGTCGGCGTGGTGAAAGTGCGACTTTTTCGCCCCTTTGATGTCCACAGATTTGTGGCAGCATTACCTAGTAGTGTACAAGCGATCGCCGTTCTCGACCGCACCAAAGAACCAGGTAGCGCCGGTGAGCCATTGTATTTAGATGTGGTGGCTGCTATTCATGAAGCATGGGGTATGGGGCATGGGGCATGGGGCATTGGGCATTGGGAGAATGAAAAATTACCTCTTTCCCCTCTGCCCCTCCGCTCCTCTGCCCCTCTGCCTCAAGTAGTTGGTGGTCGCTACGGTCTTTCATCCAAAGAATTTACGCCGGCGATGGTGAAGGGGATTTTCGATAACCTTGCCCAAAGTCAACCGAAAAATCATTTTACTATTGGTATTAATGACGACGTTACTTACACTTCTCTGGACTTTGACCCCAATTTCTCTACAGAATCAAATGGTGTTGTCAGGGCAATGTTCTATGGGTTGGGTTCAGATGGTACAGTTGGCGCTAACAAAAACTCCATCAAGATTATTGGTGAAGAAACTGATAATTATGCCCAGGGTTACTTTGTTTATGATTCTAAGAAATCTGGCTCGATGACGGTTTCTCATTTGCGTTTTGGCAAAGAGCCAATTCGCTCTACTTATCTAATTGACCGAGCTAACTTTATCGGTTGTCATCACTGGGGATTTCTGGAACGCATAGATATTTTAAAAGCTGCTACCCACGGGGCAACTTTGTTGTTGAATAGCCCATATGATGCAGATAGTGTGTGGGAAAATTTACCGCCAAAGGTACAGCAGCAAATTATCGATAAACAGCTGAAGTTATATGTAATTAATGCCAATCAAGTCGCCCGTGAAAATGGCATGGGTGGCAGAATTAACACTATCATGCAAGTCTGCTTCTTTGCCTTAGCCGGTGTGTTGCCACAAGAAGAAGCGATCGCTAAAATCAAACAAGCCATTGAAAAGACTTACGGTAAAAAAGGTGCAGAAGTTGTCCGCATGAACTTACAGGCTGTAGACAACACCTTAGACAACTTACATAAAGTAGACATACCACAGACACTCCTCACTCCTCACTCCTCACTCCTCACTCCTAACTCCTCACTTAACTCCGCTCCCGAATTTGTGCAGGAAGTCTTAGGTAAAATCATGATTTGGGAAGGTGACGATTTACCTGTTAGCACATTACCAGCTGACGGCACATTTCCGGTGGGTACTGCTAAGTGGGAAAAACGTAACGTTGCCCAAGAGATACCTGTTTGGGAACCGGATGTCTGCGTTCAATGTGGTAAGTGCGTGATGGTTTGTCCCCACAGTGCTATCCGTGCGAAGGCTTATCAAAACGATGAGTTAGTGAATGCACCAGAAACCTTCAAGTCAATTAATGCCAAAGATAAAGACTTTGCCAATCAAAAGTTTACCATTCAGGTAGCTCCAGAAGATTGTACTGGGTGTGCGATTTGTGTAGAAATTTGTCCCGCTAAAAATAAATCTGAGCCATTGCGTAAAGCGATTAATATGGCACAACAATTGCCATTGCGGGAACAAGAACAAAAAAATTGGGATTTCTTTTTAAGCTTACCCAATCCTGATAGACGGCAGTTGAAATTAAACCAAATTCGCCAACAACAATTGCAAGAACCATTATTTGAATTTTCTGGTGCTTGTGCGGGTTGTGGTGAGACACCTTACTTAAAATTATTAACACAATTGTTTGGCGATCGCGCCGTCATCGCCAATGCTACAGGATGTTCTTCGATTTACGGCGGTAACCTCCCCACAACTCCCTGGACAACCAACGCCGAAGGACGCGGCCCTGCATGGTCTAATAATTTATTTGAAGATAACGCTGAATTCGGTTTTGGTTTTCGTTTGTCTGTGGATAAACAAGCTGAATTTGCAGCCGAACTTTTGCAGGAATTAGGGAATGGGGAAATAATTCCTGAGGATTTAGTGAAATCTATTCTTAAAGCCGAACAAAAATCTGAAGCTGACATCTGGGAACAGCGGGAAAGAATAGAATTGTTGCAGCAAAAGTTAGATGAAATCTTGACTTTCGACCCGAATCTAAAATCCAAAATCCAAAATCTAAAATCCCTCGCTGACTATCTGGTGAAAAAAAGCGTTTGGATTGTTGGCGGTGACGGTTGGGCTTATGATATTGACTTTGGTGGTATCGACCATGTGTTAGCGAGTGGTCGCAATGTCAATATTTTAGTGATGGATACAGAAGTGTATTCTAATACAGGCGGTCAAGCTTCCAAAGCCACGCCACGAGCCGCAGTAGCGAAATTTGCATCCAGTGGTAAGCCTGCGCCAAAGAAAGATTTGGGTATGATTGCCATGACCTACGGAAATGTCTACGTAGCGAGTGTAGCCTTGGGTGCTAGAGATGAACATACCCTCAAGGCATTTTTAGAAGCAGAAGCTTATGATGGGCCATCGCTGATTATTGCTTATAGCCATTGCATCGCCCACGGCATTAATATGACTACAGGGATGAATCATCAAAAAACTTTGGTAGAATCAGGTCGTTGGTTGTTGTATCGGCATAATCCAGAGTTGCAAAAACAAGGTAAAAATCCGTTGCAATTGGATATGCGATCGCCAACACAATCGGTAGAACATTCAATGTATCAAGAAAATCGCTTCAAAATCCTCGCAAAGAGCAAACCCGAACTTGCCAAGCACTTATTACAACAAGCCCAAGCCGAGGTAAATGCACGTTGGCAGATGTACCAATATCTGGCAAAACGCGAGGTTCTTTGAATATCTGTCCTGATTTTCCTGACAAATAACGTTAATTACTGGGACTTAAACAAATTCCCAATTTTTTTAAGAGTAGGAGTGGAACATGAGGGAGTGAGTACAAGCTGGGGTTAACCCTTGTCTGTACAAAGCAGCGAACAGAGGAAAAAGAAGTAATTTTTCATTCTCCCCCATGCCCCATGCCCCCTGCCCCCTGCCCTAATTCCAATCCTGTTCTTCTTTCTTGCCGCGACTTTTATAAATACCGCCCAAGTCATGTAGTTGACGAGTTTTTTCAAAAAGCTGAGCTTCCGTCAAACCCCACTGCTGCAAGACTTTATCTAAATCTTGTTGAATGTCTCTCGCCCCTGGAAAGCCTTGATAACGAATTCGCAATCTAGCTAATTCTGCTAAATTATATTCTGTCGCTTGTTGAGCGAGTAAAATATCAATAAGGGGGCGATCGCGATTATAAAGAGGGTGCTGTTGATCTTTACCGCCCGTTGCTTCACTCATCGTAATTCCTGAGTATTGAGTCCTAAATCCTAAGTTTTTAGTTTATCTGACAGAGGGGCATTGAGAGTGTTGAGAGGCAGTTGCTACCCTACGGGAACGCTAAAAGCGAACAACGGGGGAAAATACGCAACGCACTGGCTCCTATTGCTGGGGTGCTGAGTTAGAAATTATTCTTCCCCACCTCCCCATCTCCCCAGACGGCAACTACACCTGAGGTCTTACGGCTCTCACCACTGCCAGTCAAATTTAAATAAAGTTACATTAGTCCATAAGAAAATACAAAAATCTTTAGATGAGGGTGAATCTTATATCACCCAAAGTCGAAGCAGCAAGGGAGCAAGAACCCGCTATGTTTGAACACTTCACTTCCGAAGCCATTAGAGTAATTATGCTAGCTCAGGAGGAGGCCCGTCGCCTGGGACACAACTTCGTAGGAACTGAACAAATTCTCCTGGGTTTGATGGGAGAAGGAACTGGGGTTGCTGCTAAAGTGCTGGCCGAATTAGGCGTTACTCTAAAAGACGCACGCCGCGAGGTAGAAAAAATTATTGGTAGAGGTTCTGGCTTTGTACCACCAGAAATTCCTTTTACTCCTAAGGTAAAAAGTCTCTTTGAGCAATCGTTTAAAGAAGCTCATAGTTTGGGACAGAATTACATTAACACTGAACACTTACTCTTAGGATTAACTGAGGCGGGCGAAGGTGTCGCCGCCAAAGTATTGCAAAATCTAGGGGTTGATTTCAAGACTGTCCGCAGTGCGATTATTCGCCGTTTGGGCGAAAATGCCCCAGCTTTCGCTGGTGGTGGTAATCAAAAGCGTACCCAAACGCTAACTATGGAAGAGTTTGGCAGAAATCTGACCAAACTAGCACAAGCAGGTCAACTCGACCCCGTAGTCGGCCGCGAGAAGGAAATTGAGCGTGCTGTCCAAATTCTCGGTCGCCGCACTAAGAATAACCCCGTGTTGATTGGGGAACCAGGAGTTGGTAAAACTGCCATCGCTGAAGGTTTAGCTCAACGTATTGTAAATCAAGATATCCCCGAATCGTTACAAGATAAGCAAGTCATCAGCCTGGATATGGGTTTATTAGTGGCTGGAACTCGCTTCCGTGGCGATTTTGAAGAACGGATTAAAAAGGTCGTAGAAGAAGTCCGTTCTGTAGGCAATATCATCTTGGTGATTGACGAAATTCACACCTTAGTCGGCGCTGGTGGTACAGAAGGCGGTTTGGATGCAGCTAACATCCTCAAACCCGCTTTAGCACGGGGTGAACTCCAGTGCATCGGCGCAACTACCCTCGATGAATATCGCAAGCATATCGAACGTGATGCCGCCCTAGAGCGTCGTTTCCAACCAATTATGGTTGGCGAACCATCAGTAGAAGAAACCGTAGAAATTCTTTACGGCTTGCGTGGCGCTTACGAACAGCACCACAAAGTCACAATTTCTGACGCGGCAGTGGTAGCAGCAGCCAAGTTGTCAGACCGCTATATTAGCGATCGCTTTTTGCCAGATAAAGCAATAGACTTAATTGATGAAGCTGGCTCCCGCGTTCGCCTGCGGAACTCCCAAAGTTCTACCAATAGAGAACTCAAGCGCGAACTCGCTGGGGTGACCAAAGCCAAAGAAACAGCAGTTAAAGCCCAAGATTTTGATAAAGCTGGACAACTGCGCGACCAAGAATTAGAACTCACAGCAAAACTGCAAAGTGAAATAGCAGAAAGTGAGAAAAATCTCAATACTGCTGTAGTTGACGAAGAAGACATCGCCCAAATCGTGGCTTCTTGGACTGGGGTACCAGTCAACAAGTTGACTGAATCTGAATCAGAGTTGCTTCTGCACTTAGAAGACACTCTCCACCAGCGCCTCATCGGCCAAGAGCAAGCAGTCACATCTGTGTCTCGTGCCATTCGTCGCGCCCGCGTCGGCTTAAAAAATCCCAATCGTCCCATCGCTAGCTTTATCTTTTCTGGCCCCACTGGCGTTGGTAAAACAGAATTAGCTAAAGCCTTAGCCGCCTATTTCTTTGGTTCGGAAGAATCGATGATTCGCTTAGACATGTCCGAATACATGGAAAGCCACACCGTATCCAAATTAATTGGCTCACCTCCTGGTTATGTAGGATACGACGAAGGCGGACAGCTAACTGAGATGGTGCGGCGCAAACCTTACACAGTGCTGCTTTTCGACGAAATTGAAAAAGCACACCCCGATGTATTCAATATGCTGCTGCAAATCTTGGATGACGGTCAACTGACTGATGCCAAAGGTCGAAAAGTCGATTTCAAGAACACGCTGATCGTTTTGACTTCTAACATCGGTTCCAAGGTGATTGAAAAAGGTGGTAGTGGTTTAGGCTTTGATTTTGACACCCAAGCCGACGCTAGTTACAACCGCATTCGCAACTTGGTAAATGAAGAACTCAAAGCTTACTTCCGTCCTGAGTTCCTCAACCGTCTCGATGAAATTATCGTCTTCACCCAGCTTTCTAAGGATGAAGTCAAGCAAATTGCTGAGATCATGCTTCGTGATGTTGCTAAGCGCTTAACGGAAAAAGGAATTACTTTAGAAGTTACCGATCGCTTCAAAGAACGCGTGGTACAAGAAGGCTATAATCCCAGCTATGGCGCTAGACCATTACGCCGAGCAATTATGCGGCTTTTGGAAGATTCTCTTGCCGAAGCGTTGTTGTCTGGTGAAATTGTAGATGGAGACACAGCGATTGTTGATGTTGATGATGACTCTCAAGTCAGAGTCCAAAAATCAGCAAAACGAGAGTTGCTATTGGCAAATGTTGGCTAATGTGTTGGCTAATATTTATACCTAATCACTTTTTGCGGTAATATTTTAGGAACACTCTAGCCTCTTGTTTAGGCAGAGGCTAAAACAGGGGCATCTCAGACAAACATCAAGTGAAATGGTATTATATGTTTCACCTCTGGTAGAAATACCAGGGGCTTTTTTTTAGGATAATTTTCTTACCGACACTTCAACGGCATTTTTAAGACACTCAAAAATTTAGGAATTACGCACTGTACAAAATAACTATCTTGTGTATCAACGTAAATACGTCGTGACAGCCTTTTATTAATCACCTTTTATTGATTGCGATCGCTTAGTGGCGAATAGAAGTATCAAGCTGGAAGCGCTGAAAATTATACCTCCTATTTTGACTTTTCTGTCAATGCGTAAGTCCTTATTAAATTGGTATAACTTTACATGAAATACCAAAAACATTACCCCTTTCCGCCACCGGAAAGGGGTTAATCACTGCTGAAACTCAGCATTATTTAAATTAATAAGCGTCTTGCAACTCGTAGAAATCAGGCGAGACGTAATCTTTCCGCAAAGGCCAACCCACCCAATCTTCCGGCATCAAAATTCGCTTGAGATTTGGGTGTCCTTCATAGATAATGCCGTACATATCGTAAGACTCGCGCTCTTGCCAATCAGCGGTCTTCCAAATCCAATACACTGAAGGTACCACGGGATTTTCTCGTGGTAGGAACACCTTTAAGCGGACTTCTTGGGGGCGATCGCTATTATCACCCACTTTAATCAAGTGATATACACTCACCAATTCCTGTCCTGGCCCAAGGTCAACACCACCTTGAAACTGGAGATAATTAAACCCATAAGCATAAAGGGCTGTAGCGGTGGGGAGTAAAAAATCTGGCTCCACCTTAATTATCTCCACCCCGTTTTTGTCGGGTGCTAGAGACTCATGACCAAAACCATTTTCCGTCAACCACTGGGAAACTTTACCAGCTTCTACCAATGACTCTTCTTTAGCTGCTGGTACTGGTTTAGATTCTTCTTCAGCCACGGGGTTGTTCCTCCTTTTTCTTAGCTGTCAGCAATGCAGGTGGTACTGGCATACCGATCGCTTCTGCCAATTCTTTCGGTGGTACAGAGCGAGTATCTGACTGCAAATACTTACCAGTTAAGATTTCTTCCACTGGCTTGAGGTTATGAGTCGTGCTGTAATAGCGGTGAGTTTGCTTAATTTTATCCCGCTCTTGCATCGAATCATTAGCGATTTTCTTCCGCAACTTAATAATTGCGTCGATAATTGCTTCTGGACGAGGAGGACAACCAGGCAAGTAAACATCTACAGGAATCAGTTTATCAACTCCACGGACTGCCGTCGGAGAATCAACACTGAACATCCCGCCAGTAATCGTGCAAGCACCCATCGCAATTACATACTTCGGCTCAGGCATTTGTTCGTAAAGACGCACTAATTGGGGTGCCATCTTCATCGTAATTGTCCCTGCCGTAATAATTAAATCGGCTTGGCGGGGGCTAGAACGAGGAATTAGCCCAAAACGGTCAAAATCAAATCGCGAGCCAATTAAAGCTGCAAACTCAATGAAGCAGCAAGCAGTACCAAATAGTAGCGGCCACAAACTAGAAAGCCGCGCCCAGTTGTAGAGATCGTCAACCGTAGTCAAAATGACGTTTTCTGAAAGGTCTTGAGTGACAGTAGGACGCTCAATGGGGTTGATGATTCGCTCTTTGTCCTGGGTTATTAAGTTAGAATTCAAGACCATTCCAAAGCTCCTTTACGCCATGCGTAAACTAAAGCAACTACAAGAATTGCAATAAAGATTAGCGCTTCAATAAATGCCAATAGCCCCAGACGGTGGAAAGCCACGGCCCAAGGATACAAGAATACAGTCTCCACGTCAAAGACCACGAAGACCAGAGCAAACATGTAGTAGCGAATATTGAACTGAATCCAGGCTCCCCCGATGGGTTCCATACCAGATTCGTAAGTAGTACGCCGTTCAGGGCTGTAACTACTGGGCCGTAAGAGCTTAGATGCTGAGAGCGCTAAGGCAGGAACTAGGCTACAGATGATTAAGAAGCCTAGAAGGTACTCGTAACCGCTGAGGACAAACACAATGAGTATCTACCGCTTATGAAGTATTTTCAGTTGGGACTAGGGACTGGGGATGAGAGAGATGAGTCAGAAAGGGAAAAGGTTAAAGGTTAAAGGGTAAAGGGATAAATTTAACCTTTCCCCCTTTCCCTTTCCCCTTTCCCCATGCCCAATCCCTTGATTTGCGTAACTTTCTTTTACATTATATCTGTTTGATTTTTCTGAAATCTACGAAACAAATGCATTTCAGGTATTTGATTGGTTTTTGGTATTGATAGAAAAGTCTAACAGTTATGTCATAATTTTTAACGTATATTTAAGATTTCTCCTCTGCGAGGCCTTAGCCATGAGCGAACCAGCTGTTGAGACTTCAGTGTTAGACCGCTATGAGTGTCGCGCCTGCGGTTATGTTTACGAACCTGAAAAGGGAGATGATAAACATGACATTCCTTCAGGAACACCCTTTGCAGAACTGCCCGTAAATTGGCGCTGTCCAGTTTGTAGTGCCAAGAAAACGGCTTTTGCCAACATCGGGCCTGTGGGTTCGGCATCCGGCTTTAAAGAAAATCTCGGTTACGGTTTGGGTGTCAACAGCTTAACGCCAACCCAAAAGAATTTCCTAATTTTTGGTGCCTTGGCTCTTGCCTTTTTGTTTTTTCTCAGTCTTTACGGCTTACAATGACACCGACTTGAGAGAGACGCGATTAATCGCGTCTCTACAGGAATTGTGAATTCTGAATTCTCAAGTCGGTGGACTGGCTGTAGCCTTTAAGGTAAACCTTTTAGAAAACACCTAGACAAATTTAGAATCAATCTAAGAGATACTGATGCATTCAATTGTGAAAAGTTGGCAACGAATATTTGCCTTGTTACTCGTAGTCCTGATGTGTATAGGTTGTAGCAAAGTCCCCTCTGTGAGCTATAACCCTTGGAAAATCATTTCTGTGCCAACAGATGCGAAGTTGCTGGATATTGCTTTTACTGGTAATCCTCAGCATGGCTACTTGGTAGGTAGCAATGCCACTCTGTTGGAAACCAAAGACGGAGGTGATACTTGGAAACCAATAGCACTGCAACTAGATGAGCAAAAGTATCGCTTTAACTCAGTAAGTTTTCAGGATAAAGAAGGCTGGATTGCTGGAGAACCTGGATTTTTAATTCATACCACTGATGAAGGTGCTTCTTGGTCGCGGATTGCTCTGAGCGAAAAGCTACCCGGTAACCCGATCGCAGTTAAAGCACTAGCACAGAACAAAGCCGAATTGGCTACTGATGTGGGAGCCATCTATCAAACCACAGATGGCGGCAAAAACTGGAAAGCCAAAGTGGAATCAGCAGTAGGCGTAGTGCGTAACCTAGAACGTTCTCCTGATGGCAAATATGTTGCGGTTTCCGCTAAAGGTAACTTCTACTCGACTTGGGAACCAGGGCAAAGTGCTTGGGTTCCTCACAACCGCAATAGTTCTCGCCGGGTAGAAAATATGGGTTTTGCTGACAATGGTCAGTTGTGGATGCTAGCCAGAGGAGGTCAAATCCAGTTTACTGAACCAACTAAACCTGAGGAGTGGCAAAAAGCAGATTTTCCAGAGTTATCCACTAGTTGGGGTTTACTGGATTTGGCATATCGCACACCCGATGAAATTTGGATAGGTGGCGGCAGCGGTAATTTGCTACAAAGTACCGACGGTGGCAAAACCTGGCAAAAAGACCGTGAAGTAGAAGAAGTAGCTGCTAATTTGTACAAGATCGTTTTCTTCCAACCAGAACAAGGATTTGTCATTGGCGATCGCGGCATCTTGCTGAAATACCTACCAAACCCTGAAACAACTTCCGCACAAGCAGCTTAACGGGGACTGGTGACTGGGGACTAGGGACTGGGGAAGAGTTTTTACAACACCCAATCCCCAATCCCCAATCCCCAATACCCATTTCTGAGAAGAACTTTGCAACTTGTAACTCTTTCTAAACTTTGTAGGATAATAAACTCAATACATTCTTAATGAAGGTAGGGATCTAAATGTCAGGTACCACTGGAGAACGTCCGTTTTCGGACATCATTACCAGCGTTCGTTACTGGGTAATTCACAGCATCACCATCCCCGCATTGTTTATTGCTGGTTGGTTATTTGTCAGCACCGGACTGGCTTATGATGCTTTTGGTACACCCCGCCCCAATGAATATTTCACACCAGCGCGGCAAGAAGTACCAATTGTGAAGAACCGTTTTGAAGCGAAACAACAAGTTGAACAATTTATTGGAAAGTAGTTTGAGATCATGACTAGCGGCAATAACATCAATCAACCAGTTACCTATCCAATTTTTACCGTTAGATGGCTGGCAGTTCACACATTAGGTGTGCCAACTGTATTCTTTTTAGGCGCGATCGCCGCAATGCAATTTATTCAACGCTAGGAGCAAGTTATGGAAAGATCGCCCAATCCTAATAATCAACCGGTTGAATTAAACCGGACTTCGCTATACCTGGGACTACTACTAGTTTTCGTTCTGGGAATTCTGTTTTCTAGTTACTTCTTTAACTAACTAGAACAAATTTTGTTAATCTTTGTTTATTGAACGTGTGTTGATTTGTTGTTAAGGGAGGAGAGAAGCTGTGTCTGGAAGTGGGAGAATTCCCCTGTGGGTCGTCGCTACGGTCGCAGGATTAGGTGTAATTACAGTCTTAGGCATTTTCTTTTATGGTGCCTACGCCGGACTGGGTTCTTCAATCTAAAATTAGTTTGAAGCCAATACTATAAAGTCTGAATTTTCTAGAATTTGTTGAGAAATCAGCATAAAAAAGCCGCCTGTCTCTTTAGAGACAGGCGGTATTGTTACAGCAGATTTTAAGTAATGTGGAGTATGCAACGTAAGCCCCATAGGATGGGGTCAAGCTTGTTTTACTCTCCAATTTTGATTTGTAAATTTACCAATTCTGCTGTATAATAATTAGCTCTACAATCAACTCGAAGAAGTGATTGGAAATTTCATAATTAGGTAATTGGTAAAAAGCAAAGTAATCTATTACCAATTACCAATTAGTCATAAACCAATCAAGCAATATCTTCGCTTTCTATGTATAAAAATAGAAATGCGAAAACCGCACCCGGTAAAACCCAACCAATGATTGGAACGAAGATAGCAGACAAGTAAGAAGCACTATAAGAAGTACTAGCCAAAAGTGTAGGCAAAAATTCAAATGCCATAGTAAAGATTCCTGTTAAATCACACTACAATTCAAGACGAGCTTACTGCAAAGTGCGCCAGATTTTTTAAATTCTAAAGATTTTTAACACAGCAGATATTGGGTATAGGGCATGGGCAGATGGGGAGACAGGGGAAAAGGTTAAAGGGAAAAGGGAAAAGGAATAAATTTAACCTTTCCCCCTTACCCTTTTCCCTTTCCCCCATTCCCTGTTTGACCTATACCCTCATCCCTGAGTTAAATACCCAATAATTCATCTAGCTCTAAGTTTGGTAAGTCTGGGGGAATGACAGTTCGCACTGTTGTCACCTTGTGACTCTCCTGTTGGGTTGTTGGATCGACAGCGATCGCTTCTAAGCGAATTTCCAAACAGCCAAAGGGAATATTTAATTGCGTCATCACTTCCAACCCTCCCAAGGTGTTAGGTACTAAATTTGTCAGTAAATGAGGCCCGTCTAATAACCAACGAGTTTGGCAGTCTTCAACCCATAACTTGATAGCAATTTGTCGAGGTACTTCAGGCATCACTACGCGTACTATCACAGACTTCCCAGCTATTAGTTCGCCCTCTGGTACATACAGTTGTGGAATTGGTAAAGGCTCAACTGCTTCCATACTTATAGCTAGGAGACGAGATAAATCTGATGCTAGTTGCTCCTCTTGTTCTAAGCCATAACTTTTCGTTGCCTCGGACTCTAATTCACTATATGTATCATCTACAACAATTTCTTGTGCCAACCAAGCTGAAGCTGTATTTCTGCTAATCGGCGGAGGCGGAGGCGGTATTTGTGATGGCAAAGGTGGTGAAAATTTCGGTTCTTCTAAGATTTCTTCTATTACCGTATTTTCCTGTATAACTAGGTCTACTTTTTCTACTGCATCTGTGTCTTCTACTATTTCTGTATTGGCATCTAGACTTAACAGCAAGTTAACATCAACAGCATCAACATCGCTATTGGGAGTTTCTGCGCTCACAGAAAGCGACGCCTGCCGATCTGGAATACAGTTATCGTAGTCTTGGGGTGGCAGCTCATTGACGGGTTCAGGGAAAGAGTATCCTTGGCTGTGCATCCACTTCCTAAGCAAGGGAGATGAGTAAAGTTTTGTTTTAATGAATTCTGAATTTTGCTGAGAAAGTACTTGAGCAATAGATTCTTCTTGGACTTCTGAATTTGGTTGAGCAAGTACTTGGGCTGTGTTCTTATCTTCATCAATAATTGCGTCCAACTGCGGTATGTGCTCAGCCGCTTGAATTTCCAATGTATCCGGAGGATTATCAGTTTGTAGCCGTTTCAAGTATGGAAAAGTCGTGTCGAGTATTGGTATTCGACGTTGCCTGATGACTAACTGCTCCAAGTTGATGGCAGCTATAGTAGCATCCTTTTCTAAAAGCTCATTCTGTAAAGGAGATTCTGCAACGATATCTGTGGGGGTATTGACATCAGTTTTGATGGGAGGCAATTTCGGTAATTGAGGCGAACTAGGTGAATTTTTCAGTTGAGATGTCCGGCGGGTGGTTTCTTGCGGAACTTGGAGGTTTATTTGTCCTGATAGGGGGGTGTTTGGGGATGGGTTGGCTACCGCAGTCTCGTCTGTTTTTCGGACTTTGACCAAATTCAATAGTTTTAAATCGAGCTTAACAGTTGCCTGTGGTTGTGTGAAATTGGCAGAGGACGCCGATGGTACTATCACCTCATTGGAAGATGCACTAGATTTTGCTGCGGCTGTGATTGTCAGTAATTCTGTTACATCTGCTGTAATTGTGAAAGACTGGTTGGCTAACTGTGTGATTTCACTAGTGTCGGTGAATTTACCATACAAACTGATATCCGCCAAAATTAACTTGGATTCACATTCAGCAGGAATATCAATTGAGGTATTGATGTTGAAGGGCAGTTCTTGGTCTGGTAAGGGTTGGCGCACCTGGGTCAAGATTTGCGCCTCTAAGGGCGATCGCAGTTCAATTTTTAGTTCTAGTCCACGGACGCTTTTTGGCAATGTTTCAGCCAGTTCTAGATCCGTCTTTTCCTCAAGTTCTACGCGCCCATTAATTGTTAAAGCTTGTCCCCAACGAGCAATATAAGTATCCCGATCTAAAGTCAGCAATAATGGCGGTAGCTGTTGTGTTTCTGAAAAATCTATAACCTTTTCATCTTCAGATAGCAGTTCAGGAGTCGGTAAAGCTAATTCTATTAAATTTTGTAAAATCTGTTCTACCGTTTCACCTTTGAGCCATACAGGACTGATCGGCTGATCGATTCCTATATTCTCTTCTTGAGTTATATCTGGGACAATAGCTGTATCAGTGCTGCTAAATATATCCTCTTCTTGAGTTGCATCTGGCACAATACCTGTATCAGTGCTGCTAAATATATCCTCTTCTTGAGTTGCATCTGGGACAATAGCTGTATCAGTGCTAGTAAATATATCCTCTTCTTGAGTTGTATCTGGCACAATACCTGTGTCAGTGGTGTTAGTTGTATATTCCGGTTGAGTTACATCTAGGACAATAGCCGTGTCAGTGCTGCTAGCTGTATCTTCTTGTTTAGTAGCATTTGCCACAACAGCCGTGTCAGCCCTACTATCTATATCTTCTTGTATAGTTCCATTTGGCACAATAGCCATGTCAGCGCTGCTATCTGTAGGAATTGGCAGCTCTGTGGAGACGCCGATCGCCTGCTCCAGCGTTTCTACTGGCTGTAGGGCATAGGGCATGGGGAATGGGGTATCGGGAAGAGGCATAGGGGAAAGACTTGCTGCAACTTCTCCCCTGCTTCCCTGTCCCTCTGCTCGCCCTGCTGCCTCTGCTTCCTGACACAGGACTTGCACTTGGACACCGTATTGCCAAGATTTACCCAACATATCCGACATCAAATCGCCTGAACAGCGCAGTTCCCAGACTCCTGGCTCAAAGTGAGTAAAGGGAATTACCGCCATTAAGCCTTCTGAGTTAGTACGACGCGAACGTTTGAAAATTCGGCGTTTTGGTGTAACTTCGTGTGTTGAAAAGTGAGTGACGCGCACTTCCACATCCGTATTCAGCAGGTTGGAACGAGCGAGAACTCTATACTGCCCTTCCAAAATTTGTGAATTTGGCGATTCCAGGATATGCCACGAGCGATCGCCTTGCTTCTGTATCAGAAATTGCCAGTGTTCCATTGTGAGTGATGCCCAGACCTACAAGCCGCCCAATAATATTGTGTATTAGCTTGCTTGCAAGTTTACCTCAGTAATTCCTAATTGCATCCCTAAAAAGCCTATCAAGTTAACTTAGTGTCATATACTTAAATTTTCGCAAAGTCAATACCTTGGAATCAGCCTTTTTTTTAATCAACAACCCAATCTCTAACAGAACAGAACATACAATAAATTAAGATTCACTTGACAACTTTAGATTAAATTGTGACACCCACGTTTTGCTACAAAAGGGTAGGATGTGGCTTCTAAGTATGATCTTTGATCGCCAATCGTCATAGCTAACAACGCGCTGTCTTTTTAGACCGCTACAAGCAGTGTCCTCCCGGAGTGAAATGTAGGTGACAACCAAAATTTACAGGAGGGATTACATGCTAGTCATTTTAATGGACGAGCAAATCCTTGCCCCTGAGCAAGTTTGCCAGTCTTGTTTACTCGCTGATGTGAGCGGCCAACCCCGTTGGCGTGGGGGTCAACTGCGTTGTGGCCAAGCCATTCGCAAACGAAATCAACAGCAGCCAGACCAGTATGAATGTGTAATGGGCTTTCGCATCGCCCATATAGAATAACTGAATTTACCAGCAAGACCAGGCAACTGCGTTATCCTAAGGTCAAGTAAGTGTTGAAAAATAACCATAGGAGAATGCATAATGACTTGGCGCGGGTCTACAACTGTTCCAGATCGGATTTTTTCTTGCTTGCCTTATTTACTGCCCCTAATTGATGGTTTAGTCTTTGGCAGGTTTTTGTTCGCTCAGTTTCCAGTACTACAAGTCCTGCTTTTACCGCTCCAACCAGTGCTAATAATTTACGGTAGTTTAGGACAATTGGGACAACTAATCGTGTTCTTTGCATTGTTCCTATTGGTGGTAAGAAACGAAAAAATTAGTCACTTCATTCGTTTCAACACAATGCAGGCAATTCTTTTGGACATAGTTATATTTTTGTGTTCCATATTGGTACGAATTTTAGGACAGGTTCCCGGTACTAGCTTTGCAATAGAAACAGTGGCTAACACTATCTTTTTAGGTGTAGTGGTAGCAGTTGGATATTCAGTCATCCAGTCTTTAATCGGGCGTTATGCAGAAATTCCAGCGATTTCTGATGCTGTGTACATGCAAGTGCGCTAGTTGTTAACGGGTCGCTACGGTGTTTTCCAGGCGACCAATACCCTCAATTTCTACACGGACGCGATCGCCCAGTTGTAACGCACTAACACCCTCTGGCGTTCCTGTAAGCACCACATCTCCCGGTAGTAGCGTCATCACCTGACTGATATAAGACACTAAAACATCCGGCGAAAATACCATTTGATCGATACAAGTAGATTGGACTGGGTTGGCGTCGTCATTCAGAAAAGTCTGCAATCTCGCACCTGGATTTAATTCCCGCACAATCCAAGGCCCCAAAGGACAAAAAGTATCAAACCCTTTGGCTCGCGTCCATTGACCATCTTGTTTTTGTAAATCCCGCGCTGTCACATCATTAGCGATGGTGTAGCCCCAAATTTTAGTTTGGGCGATTTCTGGTGTACAGTCAGAAACGCGATCGCCAATGATTAATGCTAACTCTCCTTCGTAATCTACTCGTTGCGACTGGGGAGGATATTTAATTTCCGTCTCAGACGGAATAATCGACGTGGGTGGCTTAAGAAAAATTAGTGGCTCAGAAGGCACTGGAGTCCCCATTTCCGCGGCATGATCCGCGTAATTCTTCCCCACCGCCACAATTTTCGATGGAGCGCAAGGAGCCAAAATTTGATAATTTTCTGGCGTTAAAATCAATTCAGTGGGTTGCCCTTGTAACCAGGGCGGAGCATCTAGCACCTGGACGTTGAAGGAGGGTTGTAGTAACCCATAGTAAATTTGTCCTTCTTGATTTTGAATTCGTACATAGCGCTGCGCCATAACCTCGATCGATATCCTTTTGTCTTTCATTAAAACCTGTAAGCGAGTAGTAGCAATCCTCAGTTAGCTTTTTGGCGAACCGATTAAGCCTTGAGCAAAAAAGCGATCGCTACAGATGCCTTTTAAAAAAGGCGCTGATAGCTGAATCAATTTGCTGGCGAACACCAAAAGCTGGATTCTTACTTGCTAAAGAAATCTGGGGCCGCTGAGCAACCTAGTATTTCAATAGGGACATCCAAGAAATGAAATCCAAAGTTCGGCGGATTGGCTAATGAAACAAAATTGAAAACTGGTAAGATTATAGTTCCTTGTTGCTTCAGATGTTGATCAATACTAGTATTTTGAATAAAAATTAAGTATAAATTGACACTAGCAGCCATTTTTTGTCCATAAGGAGACTAAAAAATATGACCACAAGTTACGAAACAATGTACATCCTGCGTCCTGATTTAGGAGACGAACAGGTAGAGCAAGCAATTACTAAATATCAGAATTTGCTGCGCGAACAAGGCGCCGAGGATATCCAAATTCAAAATCGTGGTAAACGTCGTCTGGCTTATGAAATCAAAAGACACCGCGATGGCATTTACATCCAATTTAACTACACCGCACCTGCAACAGCGATCGCTCCCTATGAACGCGCCATGCGCTTGAGTGAAGACGTGATTCGCTATCTCACAATTAAGCAGGAACTGGAAGAGGATAAAACTGCCAAAGTAGCTGCAAGTGCAACTGCATAGGAAATAGGGCATGGGGCATGGGGCATAGGGCATAGGAAGATGAAGGAGATGGCGGAGTGTGGGAAGAGAAGGGAAAAAGATTTCTTCCCCATCCTCCCACGCTCCCAATGCCCAATGCCCAATGCCCAATGCCCAATGCCGAATCCCATTCAATAAAATTTTGTTTTTTTATTTACCAGTAACTTGGTTAGTAATGCTAAATTAACAAATACTTGCCAAAGGTAGTACTCCCGCAGTTATACCTAAGACTGGACAAGATTCTGAATGGGAGCGGTAAGCTACTGTGAGTCAATCTAATACATCAAACATTCAAGTTCTCTCTACCGAAGTATCGCAACTACGCCAAGAGTTGCAACTCCGCGATCAACTAGTGCAACAGCTATCTCAAGAACTCTTCCGGCTGGTAAAAGGTAATACTAGCTTTATGCCCCACCAGCCGGAAGTGGAGCGTGACAACACGCAGTTACAAGCTTTGCAAGAACAACTCCAAGCTGTTGAGCAGCAGGTGGCATTTTACCAGGAGCAAATTACAACTCGTGACTTGGAAATTTACCAATTGCGACAGTCAGTCCAAGAACTGACCGATCGCACTCGGATGTTGGAGCAAGTAGTACAAGAACTACCTCAAATTTACCGTCGTAAGTTTGAGGAGCGTATGACGCCAGTCAGAGAAAAAGTTGCAATGCTACAACGAGAAAACCGCCAGCTACAGGCGGAACTGCAAAGTGTAAGTTACCGTCTAGCAATCAAAACCCGCAATGCTAGTCATAGCGGCATTGACTTGCCAAATTTTCCTCGTCCTACATCAGAACAAACTGAAATTTCAACTCCCCAGAATGCCTAGAAGAGGATGTTTGAAAAGTAGTAGCTGATGTATCAAAAACTTTACTTTAGATTCCCCCTCCCCTCCTCCTTTTCAAGGAGGAATGGGAGGATTTTAGATTAGGTTATTCGCCTTTTTTTAAGTTTATTTAAAGAAATGTCTACATGAGCGTATAGTTTCCAAACATCGTCTGAGAGCGGTTTGAAGAGCCTTGCTTTCAAGAAGCTGGGGAGTCTGAGAATTAATTGCATCTGTTTTGACCGATTTTGGTCATTTCCCGTACTACATCGATAGCTGGAAAGCTATGAATTATCCTCAAAGTAAATTAGCCTGCTAGCACCAGACTTTTATCTTTGACGATGTGAGGATGCACAAAAAGTTTAAATAAATGCAAAATGGCTTGACTCCACCATCCTTCTTAAGTTAGATTTATTTATCAGCCTGCTAGCACCAGACTCTCATTTTTATCAGTGGTAAAGATGTCTTCGTAAGTATCAAATATTTCAAACACTGAATCTAACTGTGTGAGTTCCAAAATTAATCTTACAGGAGTTTGCACGTTGCATAGAACTAAACGACAGCCTCTTTGACGTGCAGCTTTCAACCCTTTTACTAGAGGAACTAAACCAGAACTATCCATAAAGTTAACTTCTGCCAGGTCAATAACCCAGAGTTGATTAGGTTGGGGCACGACTCCAGCCATCTGTTCGCTCAAAGCCATGCCGCCTTGCAAATCGATGCTTGCTTGGGGTTTGAATAAAATCACTTGAAGTTCTTGTGTGAGAGTCATGAATTTAACAGGGTAGTTGGAACACTTGACAAAAAACCGAAAAAAGACATAAATACGTCTTCTCTTTCAACAGCAAAATCACTGTTTTACCCAGATATTTAGGTAATTTCAGCCTAGAAGTTGACAGAGTTTTCTTCAGTATTCATGTCGTATAATTTGTAATAACTTTCCCCAATATAGGCATAAGCGCCTAACAAATTCGGTATCAACCGTATCTTTTACGAAATTTTTATAATTTCACCAGAGATTTATAAATTTTTTATAAATTATTTTCCTTCTTGTTACAAAAGTATGACTTTGTGGTAACGAATGCTAAAAATATTATAGTTAATAGTCAAAACTTAATAAAAACCATAGATTATAATATATGGGTTATCCGGGCCTAAGATGAGTCAATAAATCCATGTAGCGGTTTGATTGACACCCTAGCTAAAAACAAGCAAAGATATAGTAAAAGTAAAAATTTGTAAACACGGCGGTGCGGGATGTCTTTAGAGTTCATTTCACTAGAAAACATCCAACAAGTCGCCCATAACTACGGCTATTGGGCAATTTTTTTGGGAATTTTGCTAGAAAATTTAGGCATTCCTGTTCCTGGCGAAACCGTGACTCTAGTGGGCGGATTTTTAGCTGGTAGCGACGAACTAAATTTCTGGCTGGTTCTCGGTGACGCAATTATGGGTGCTGTAATTGGCGGAGTTTGTGGCTATTGGGTTGGTAGAGCTAGCGGTTGGTCTTTTTTGGTAAAAGTTGGTAGCATCTTTCGGATTTCGGAAGTGCGATTGCTGAATATTAAAGAGCAATTTAGTCAAAATAGTGCAAAAGCAGTATTTGTTGGGCGTTTTCTGGCATTATTGCGGGTTTTTGCTGCACCGCTAGCTGGGGTAGCGGAAATGCCCTTTAGAAAATTCTTTTTATACAATTTTTTAGGAGCAATTGCTTGGGCTAGCTTGATGGTGACATTAGCTTTCTTTGCTGGCAAAATTATTTCCCTAGAGCAATTGGTTGCTTGGGTGAGTAGATTTGCGATCGTAGCATTACTGATTTTGGCTGGTTTAATTTTTGTGCCAGTATGGTTGGAGTCTCGTCAAGTTAAAGAAGTGAGGAGTGAGGAGTGAAGAGTTAGGAGTGAGGAGTAGAGTAAAAAGTTATTTCTTTTTACTTTCCTTCTGTTATTTTGCATTTTTAACTCTTAACTCCTAACTCTTAACTCCTAACTCCTAACTCCTAACTCTTAACCCCTAACCCCTAGTTAACTGCGACCAAATGCGAGTTGGTAGCCCCCAAACGTAGATAAAGCCCTCAGCGGCTTTGTGATCGAATTGGTCTTCGGCTCCATAGGTTGCCAAGTCAGGACTGTAGAGGGAATTATCGCTAGAGCGTCCAACGATGGTGGCATTACCCTTAAACAACTTCACCCGCACAGTTCCAGATACTTGCTCTTGTGTCTTTTGAATAAAAGCGTCTAGTGCTGCTTTGAGTGGACTGTACCAAAGTCCGTTGTAAACTATTTGACTATAAGTTTCTTCAATGCCACGCTTGTAATGGGTAACATCTGCTGTCAAAGTCAAACTTTCCAAATCTCTATGTGCTTGAATTAGGACTAACATCGCGGGTGATTCGTAGATCTCCCGCGATTTTATGCCTACTAGACGGTTTTCGATCATATCAATCCGCCCAATACCGTGATTTCCTACAAGCTGATTGAGTTGTTCAATTAGTTCAACTGGCTTTTTGGCTACGCCATTGAGGCTGGTGGGAATACCACGATGGAAACCAATTTCAATGTACTCTGGTTCGTTGGGCGTATTAGCGATCGCTTTGGTCATTTCATAGATTTCTTCTGGTGGCTCGAATGAAGGATCTTCGAGTAAACCAGCTTCAATGCTTCGACCGAGCAAATTCTTATCAATGCTGTAGGGAGAAGATTTTTTGACTG
The DNA here is from genome assembly GCA_034530795.1 of Nostoc sp. DedQUE12a. GTDB lineage: Bacteria > Cyanobacteriota > Cyanobacteriia > Cyanobacteriales > Nostocaceae > Nostoc. Next base: position 83,798 of record JAVRCH010000141.1, on the reverse strand, counting down.
GTGAGGGAATACCAAACTTTTCACCATAGGCGATGGTTTGCTCGCGGCTCATTCCCCATTCTCTGGCTGGTGCGAGGATCTTCAGGTTGGGGTTGAGGGCAGTAACAGAGACATCAAAGCGGACTTGATCGTTACCTTTACCAGTACAACCATGAGCGATGGCATCAGCACCGTATTTTTCCGCTGTTTCTACTAATACCTTGGCAATTAGCGGACGGGCAAGGGCAGTTCCTAGAGGATAACGATTTTCATAAAGGGCGTTGGCTTGAATTGCTGCAAAGGCGTAATCTTTAACAAAGCTGTCTTTAACATCCGCTACTAGGGATTCACTTGCACCGGATTTGAGAGCTTTTTCTCTGACTGGCTCTAACTCATCTCCCTGACCTAAATCTGCTGCTAGGGTAATTACCTCTTCCACACCCCACTCATGTTTAAGGTAGGGGATGCAAACTGAGGTATCTACTCCGCCAGAATATGCCAGAACAACCTTTTTGGCGCGACCCATTAATTTCTCCAGTTAGGAAAGAAAACAAACAATGAGTCATTATTATATCGAAACTAATCCAGATATATTTTATTGATGCAACAACCGATAGGAGGAGTTTGCAGCCAGAATAGGCTAGGCCTCGCTGCGCTAACAGAACTCAGAATTGAGGAGTAATAATTTACATCAGAGTTTGCTAAGAACGCGATGGAATATTTTTTGATTTGGTTTTGAACGGCTGAATATTTTTAATGCAAAATATCTTTTGCTTTCAAGAACTTTGCTGTCAACAACTGTTGATAATTAAGCTTCAAATATCAATATTATATGGTGTAATTTTTAAAGAAAGTTTACACAAAATTTATATATACCTGGCAAAATTGAAGATTTAACGAAGATCATCTTTTGTTGGTTATTTCTTAACCTATATACATTGGTTCAAAGCTTATTTAAGTGAAATTACACAATTATTCATTTTTGAGCTTTGGAGTATCTTTTGATGAAATTAGCTAAAGATATTAGCATTGCTGCTTTTGCAGTTGCTATCTCAGTGGCTGCTGTTGCTAAACCAACACAAGCTGCTTTGGTTAATTACGGTTTCACCGTGAATGCGACATCTGGTGATAATCCCGGTCAATATTTTGGCTCTTTTCAGTATGATGACTCAACTTTAACCGGGATAGGTGAGGAAACTCTAGGGGTTAGCAATGGATTATCCATTTTGTTTGACTACTTGGGTACTCAGTATACAGAAACGAGTGATTTTGATTACCCAATATCTCCCGCAGTCAGCTTTACAAATGGTAACCTATCAGGACTGAGCTATTTAGTTGAAGATCAATTTTTTATTGGTAACGATCCCATCGATCCAAATACAGGAGGAACAAAATTTTATAGCATTCTCAGTGCCGATTTATTGTCTACAACAGAGGTGGGTACAGTGACCTACACTAAGAGTACACCAGTACCAGAACCGATGACTGTTGGTGGTATAGCGATCGCTGGTGCTATGGCGTTGGGAATGAAGCGCAAGAAAAAAGTATTTGGAGTAACAAACTAGAGTTAGCGTGAAAATTAACGTAGAGACGTTAAATGATAACGTCTCTACATTTATATTATTAAGTAAAACTACCAGTAGGATTCTTACGTTTGATGCCAATTACAGATGGTTTGGGAAGCCCTTTAGGTTGAGCCTTACCACCGTTAGAGGTTGGGATGTTACTTGGCCAACTACTGCCACGAGGTACAGTACGAGCCTGATTGAATGTAACGCCATTCAAATCCAGTAATTCAATCTCGCGGCTGAGTATTGTTCCGTCATTAATCGGACAATTTTCACCGGGGTGCTGTACGGCAATAATTAGAGTATCTCCAACAAAAGTTGGGCCAGTCAGCTCGCAACGGACTGGGCCATGAGCAAAAGGTATTACCTCTCCAGCATGAGTACCAGTAGTAGGAATGTAGAATAGCCAGTTATTACCGAAAACCCCGGTAAACGAAGAAACATTACCACTAACTGTGTGATTGATAGTAGTTGGAGTTGCAGCAACACCAAGGCCAAAACCATTGTGAGTGTCGGTAGACATATCCGTCACACCCCAAATATTAGCCTTGTTATCGAATGCTAGGTTATCAACATTGGCAAAACCAGCACCAGAAATAGATCCAGCTTCTCCACCTTGAGCGAATCTCTGCCATTTAAAAGTTAGGCCTGTACCATCGGCACTATCTTCAATAATCTTGTACAATCCTCCAGATTGTTGAGTCGCGTTAGGATCTGTACTTAACTTGGCAACTTGGAAGATGCGCGAATCTGGATAACCATCGCCTCCCGGCGCACCATCAGTATAGGCAATGAATACTTCTTTGGTGGTTGGATGTACTTCTATATCCTCTGGACGTGCGGTGGGAGTACCGCCGGCCAAGTTGGCTGCTAAGAAAGCATCAACGAGGATAGCACCTTGGGAAGTGTAGAAGTCAGATAGTTTCTTACCTTGATAAGCAGGTAATATTGTTGCTTCATTGGTGCGATCGACTGGGAAAGAACCACCATCTGTGGTTGCACCTGCAATGCCGGCGCGTCTTGGTAGGGGTAAAAGACCATTTCTTTGAGCCGAACCCAAAGCGGCAAACTCTACAGAAGAAATCACCGATGGCGCAATCGGATTGGTGGGAGTGTTTAAATTTAAGGGTATCCATTGACCCGTACCATTTGGATTGTAACGGGCGACATATAAAGTACCACTTCCCCACAAATTGCTGTTGGCTTTACTGGTTGGTGAAGAAATAGTACCTGCACTGACGAATTTCCAGGTGTGTCCCCCACGTCTATCATCACCCAGGTAGGCAATTAATGGTTTTTTAGCTTCGGCACGGATAGCGACGTTTTCATGGCGGAAACGACCTAACCAAGTATGTTTGCGGGGGCGGAAGTTTGGATTAACGGGGTCGATTTCCACAACCCAACCGTATTTTTCCCCGACTAAGCCGAAGGTTTTACCTGTAGTACCATCGGTATAACCTGTTTGAGTACCATTAGGGTTAACTGATTCTGTGACACCAACGAAAAATGCTGCACTTCCTTGAAAGTTTTCTTCACCACTTAAAATAGTTCCCCAAGGAGTTGTGGCACCGGAACAGTTATAGGCAGTGCCAATAATTTTGTTACCTAATCCATCGGAGGAGAGGTTGAATACTTGAGTGGCGGCTGCGCCAGTTCCGATTAAATAATTTTGGTCGCCTTTTTGGTAGCTGCGACTTCCCCAAGAAGTAACGTTTTTATATTCATCAGTCCGTTGGCTATTAATTCCCAACCCAGAAAGACCGTGAAGGCGGCGGTTTCTGGGATCGCCTTTAACCACAGCATAACGGTTATTAGAATTACGACTGGAGATCCGGACGATGGAACCGCCTAAGTTATATAAAGCTTCGCCGTCAAATTCAAGGCCTCTGGTGGTAGGTAAAGCCCAGCCAATTACTGATTCAAAGGTGGTAGGCAATCCTTTAACATCAGCTGGAGCTTCTGGTACTAAATCGGAAAAAGGAAAACTGACGTATTCGTGATTGACCCACAAATAACCGATGTCATTGGTTCTACCAAGGGGTATAAAACCTGTATAATCGCAGTTGTAGCCGAAATAATCATCGCTGTTGGGAAATACGCGATCGCCCCAGCTGATAATTACATAACGTTCGTACTCTGGTGGCACTACCACGTCATCAAGTACGTTGTAGCTATTTAACTTCGCATTTGCAGATGTATTGATTACCTGTCCCTGACCAATTCCAGTTGGCAAGAAACTTTTCTGCTGTTGATAAACAGGTAGCGGATGGGGTAAGCGCACTGGTGTAAAGCTCAGTGGCGTATTGTTTGCTCCTGCAACATTAGAAATACCATCTACAATGGCGTCTCCCAATACAGCAGCACCAGCACTGCCAGCAAAAAAGATTAAAATTTGTCTGCGACTGAATGTAGACATTAAACTCTCCTCTCTTGTGACATAAAAAATCTCGTAAAGGCAAATCTTGATTACTGACAGAAAAAGCCATCAATTCTTGACGTGAAATGCCACAAATTTTGAATAATCAATAACCTGTTATTAACAAAAGCTGGTTTGCCATTTAGGTTAATTAACTAGACAAAATTTTTGAGTTTGTCATACAATCTAATGAGCAAAAATTAACCCCAGGTTATATATTGATTAATAGAGATTTATTCTCTGTTTGACTAAAGTCTAGGTAATTTTAAACTTAGAACTCAGAATACAAAATCAGCCCATACATGAATCTGCTAGCTAATAAATTTAACTTACGACAACCAGACTATTTGTTAAAGCGTTGATAACAAATAGGTTTAGCAAGCCGCAGTTATAATAATGGTGGAGTGAAGGAAAACTGCTGAGAAAATTAAAAGAGTTTTTTGGCATCAATAGACAGTTATTAAAAATAATGCAAGATGTCAGATTAAACTAACATCTTGCAACATTCCTAGCGAGCGCGCAATACGGTTCGGTTAAAGGGGAAAGGGAAAAGGGAAAAGGGTAATTTCAAGCCTTTTCGCTTTTCCCCTTACCCTTTTCCCAGCCCACATCAGAGATGAAAAATGCTTATCCGAACCGTATTGAGCTATTAGCCTAGTAATTGATTACTAGGTTAATAGCTCAAATTGTCTTTAGAGGATGTTTGAAAAGTTCTCAAATCTCAGATTAAATTAAATAAATTTGCTGCCAGAATTTTTCGGGCGGATACCAATTACAGATGGTCGAGGAACGCCTGTAGCTTGCTCTTTACCACCATCAGCCTTGGAAATATTACTCGGCCAACTACTGCCACGAGGCACACTCCGAGTTTGATTGAATGTACTACCATTCAAATCCAGTAATTCAATGTTGCGACTCAGGATTTTGCCATCATTAATTGGACAATCTTCACCAGGATGTTGTACTGAAATAATCAGTGTATTCCCGATAAAACTTGGCCCTGTCATTTCACAACGCACTGGCCCATAGGCAAAAGGTATTACTTGTCCCGCATTTGCACCCCTGGTTGGGATAAAAAACAGCCAGTTATTACCGAATACTCCTGTAATAGTAGATACATTTCCGCTAGCTGTGCGATCGATTTTCGTTTCTTTATTTTCAGCACCATCATTAAAACCATTGTGAGTGCTGCTAGACATATCTGTGACACCCCAAATATTTGCCTGGTCGTCAAAAACTAAATTATCGACGTTAGCAAAACCAGCACCATTCACAGACCCGGCTTCGCCACCTTGAGCAAATTTCTGCCATTTAAAGGTTAGACCTGTAGCATCAGCACTATCTTCAATAATCTTGTACAGTCCTCCTGATTGCTGGGTTGCATTCAGGTCTTTACTTAACTTGGCAACTTGAAAAATCCGAGAATCAGGATATCCATCGCTACCTGGGGCACCGTCAGTATAGGCGATGAATACTTCTTTGCTAGTGGGATGCACTTCTATATCTTCTGGACGCGCCGTAGGAGTTCCCCCGACTAAGTTTGCAGCTAAAAACGCGTCAGTGAGTACGGCACCTTGGCTAGAGTAGAAGTCAGATAGTTTTTTATTTTGATAATCAGGTAGTGCTTTTGCTTCGTTAGTGCGATCGCATTTAAAGATACCACCATCTTCACTTTGGTCTGCAATACCTTTACGTCTCGGTAGTGGTAAAAGACCTTCTTTTTGCGCTTTCTGCAACGCAGCAAATTCTACAGAAGAGATAACTGTCGGCGAAATTGGATTGGTAGCAGTAGTTAACAGCAACGGTATCCATTTACCTGTACCGTCAGGATTGTAACGGGCAACATATAAAGTACCATTTTCCCATAACTTACTATTGGTTTTACTGGTTGGCGAGGAAATAGTACTAGCACTGACAAATTTCCAAGTGTGTCCCCCACGTCTGTCATCACCTAAGTAAGCAACTAATTTTTTACCTTTTTCAGCACGCACGGCAACATTTTCATGGCGGAAACGACCTAGCCAAGTGTGTTTGCGGGGACGAAATTTCGGATTTGTGGGGTCAATTTCTACAATCCAGCCGTATTTTTCACCAACTAATCCAAAAGTCTTGCCAATAGTTTTATCTGTGTAACTAGCCTGAGTACCATTAGCTTGGACTGCTTCTGTAACGGTGTTTTGGAAGTTTTCTTCTCCTGATAAAATTGTTCCCCAAGGAGTTTTACCGCCAGAACAATTGAAAGCAGTACCAATAATTTTTTTACCTAGTTTATCAGAGGAAAGATTAAAAACTTGGGTTGCAGCTGGCCCAGTCCCAATTAAATAGTTTTGGTCACCTTTTTGATGGTTGCGATTTCCCCAAGCTATAACATTTTTGTAGTCATCATTGCGTTGGCTATTAATTCCCAATCCCGACAGACCATGAATGCGGCGATTTTTTCCATCTTTGACCGTAACAAAACGTTTACTCGCATTCTGGCGAGAGATACGGACAATCGAGCCACCTTGATTATATAAGAATTCGCCTTCAACTTCAATATTTCTAGTAGAGGGTAAAGCCCAGCCAATGACATTTTCAAATGCATCGGGTAGTCCTTTTACATCAGAAGAATCATCCAGCGCTAAAGTAGAAAATGGAAAACTAATATATTCATGATTGACCCATAAATAACCTACATTATTAGTTTTTCCAACGGGAACAAAAGCAGTAAAATCGTTGTTGTAGCCAAAATAATCGTCTTTGTTTGGAAAAACGCGATCGCCCCAACTGACAATTACATAACGTTCGTACTCTGGCGGCACTACCACATCATCAAGAACGTTGTAGCTAGTTAACTTAACATCCGCAGATGCATTAACTACTTGTCCTTCACCAATTTTTGTTGGCAAGAAATTTTTCTGCTGTTGATAAATTGGTAGAGGATGTGGTAGGCGTACAGGTGTAAAGCTCAGTGGTACGGTTTTTGCTTCTGCATCGTAGGCAAAACCGTTTAGGAGTTTGTCTCCCAAAACAACAGCACCAGCACTGCCAGCAAAAAATATTAAAATTTGTCTGCGACTCAATTTAGACATTAAACTTTCCTTTCCTGCCACAGGAAAAACTTGATAGAAACAAATTCTACTGAATTAACATAAGAGACTCTTAAATTTATGAAATTGACTATGTTTTAAATAACTAAAAATTTAACTTTTTTAAAGAATAAATGGTGAATTGCCTTGTTTGCAGCCATTCTCATTTGAATGAAGCTTTAGACAATTGCAAACCGCTAGAGATAGATTAACTACTTTACTAAAAACCTTAGTTTAAAAAAGTTAAGCTTAGGTTATATATTAATTAACTAATAATTATTAAACCTTGGGTTCTACGTAAGCAAAATCAGGTAGGGAACAGAGTCAGTGCCCCATCTGTCCTATCCTGGAGATGGATAAATGTGTTGTGGGTGAGACTGTGTTTTTCAGCGTTGTAATACCGACTTATAACCGCCGTCCGATTTTAGAAAAGTGCCTCCGTGCTTTGGAGGTGCAGGAATTAAATCAGCCAAGTTCGATTACTGGTTACGAGATTGTCTTGGTGGATGATGGTTCTACTGATGGCACACTGGAGTGGTTGACAGCGCACAAAGAAGAGTTTCCCCATGTGCGATGGTTTGTGCAAGATCATGCGGGGCCAGCCGCGGCGCGGAATTTAGGGGTAGAACAGGCGCTAGGAGACACGATTATCTTTATTGATAGCGATTTAGTGGTGCTAAAGAATTTCCTGCAAGCTCATGGTAATGCATTAGTGCAGGGAAAAGAGAAATTGGGGAGCGATCGCTTTTTCACTTACGGTGCAGTTATCAATACTTGTAATTTCGAGAATCCAACAGATGAACCCTACAAAGTCACAGATTTTTCAGCAGCTTTTTTTGCTACGGGAAATGTCGCAATTCCTAAACATTGGCTAGAAAAAGCAGGAGTTTTTGATACCAGTTTTCAACTCTATGGCTGGGAAGATTTAGAATTAGGTGTGCGGCTGAAAAAATTAGGTTTGACATTAATTAAATGTCCGGAAGCTGTAGGCTATCACTGGCATCCACCGTTTAACTTAGAACAAATTAAAAGTTTAATTGACAAAGAAATTCAACGCGGACGTATGGGGGTTTTGTTTTATCAGAAACACCCTACATGGGAAGTGCGAATGATGATTCAAATGACTTGGCTACACCGTTTACTTTGGGGCATTCTTTCACTTAATGGCGCACTAAATGAACGGACAATGGCTCCATTTTTACAATGGCTAATTAACTTAGGTAAACCGCAATTGGCTTTAGAAATTGCCCGAATTTTTCTCAACTGGTACAACGTGAAGGGTGTTTATCAAGCTTATGCTGAAATGCAGCAATCATCGTGAGGAAAAAGTGTAGGAATTCAGAATTCAGAATTCAGAATTCAGGAGTCAGAATTAGAATAGTTTCTGTGCTTAGCTTTGAGACGTAAATAAGCTGTCGCGTATTTAATTTGTATAATCAGGGTGGGCAAGATGCCATTGGTGTCAACTTAAGTTAAATGGCTTAACTGTCGGCTTCCTTACCCGCCTGGAACTAAAGTTCAAGGCTAATAGCTAAAGTCTACTGAAGTAGACTAAAAATTTTTAAGTATATCTAGTCATCTTAAGATGACTTTCGCTATGAGCAAGGAACTTCAGTTCCTTGCGGGATATCGGTTTTACGTTAAGTTGACACCAATGACAGCTGTAAAGCCCCTACCCGTATACTTCATTTACCTGAAAAACGCTGTATGAGTACAAATCACCACTAAATAAAAAACACAGGTCTTAAATGAGTGCAAAATTTAAGTTCGCACTCATTTATATTCTGAATTCTGAATTCTGACTCCTGAATTCTAAATTATATTGACCGCCGATTCTAACATTCGTATTCTTCCAGGATCGGCATCTATTTCTACTTCTGTGCCAATTGGCAAGGTAAATTTATCTTTAATATGACCAATCATTGAACCGTACCAAGCAGGAATTCCTAAAGGAAGTATGTGGTCTTGTAATACTTGGATTAAGGTAAATGATGGTTCATCTCCAGGGCTACAATTAGTACATTGCCCAAATATCAAGCCAGCAATTTGATTAAGTATGCCAGCAGTTTTTAGCTGGGTTAACATTCTATCTACACGGTAAACATCCTCGCCAATTTCTTCTATAAACAAGATACTTTTGTTCCAAGAAGGCAGATAAGGCGAACCTACCATTGCTGACAATACTGATAAGTTTCCACCGATAAGTTTACCTTTCGCTTTTCCTGGTGATATTGTCTCTACTCGCACTTCGTTATTATTAGAATTTTGCATGGTGACGGCTTCACCATTAAATAAAATGCGCTGGAAGTAATTCACTGTAAACTGATTCCAGGTAGACGTGGCTACAGGGCCGTGAAAAGTAATCAGCCGACTACGAGCATTAATCGCCAACAATAAAGTAGTAATATCGCTATACCCTATGAGAATTTTAGGCTGGGAGCGAATCAGTGAATAGTTTAGTAAAGGTAAAATGCGATTACAGCCCCAACCACCACGCATGGCAATTATTCCTTTGATGGAGCGATCGCTAAACATTGAGTTTACATCATCGGCGCGATCGCTATCTCTACCTGCTAAATAACCATAACGGTCTAAAATATGCTTCCCTTGCTTGACTTTTAACCCTAATTGTGAAATTGATTTCTCTGCTGCTTCGATTTCTTTGGCGTCAACGATACCCGCAGGAGCGATTAATCCCACGGTGTCGCCGACTTGCAGACGTGGGGGTTTGAGAACGGTGTTTAGGGATAGCTTACCTTCAGCGGTAAGTGTTGGTATTTGGGTGGCTAAGGTAGCTAGTCCACAGGTTGTGAGAAATTGCCGACGGTTGATAGTCATCAGCTACACCAGGAAGTTGGCGGCTTGAAAAATTTGTTCGGCAGTTAAATTCAATTCTGGGAAAATGGGTGAGATAATGCGATCGCTCCCGCGAAACTGCCGGACTTGGTATTCTCCCTCAGCTAACGAGTAAATGGAGATAGTTGGCTGTTTAGGATTACCAATGAATTTTCTACCACCTAGCGCGGCGTAATCTACAATCCAATATTCTGGGATGCCAATGGCTTCATATTGGCCAAGTTTGGTAAAGTAATCATCACGCCAGTTTGTGCTGACAACCTCGATAACTAATGGGATTGATGCCGATTGACTGAGTGTTGATTTAGTCCTCCACAACGGCTCATTGACTAGGTTGAAATGATTCAACAACAGTACATCAGGTAAGAAAGCGGATTCACTTTCAGATGCTTGAACAAATCCCATTTTAGGAATGTCATAGGGGATTGAAAATCGAGCGCACTCCAGCAAAATTTGCTTGATTAAGAATGCGATAACTAATTCATGATCCCCTGTTGGCGGTGGCATTACCTTAATAAATCCATTATGTAGTTCGTAACGAAGCTGTACTGAATTAACAGGATACCAGTCTAGAAACTGGCTAACAGTAATAGGAATTGGTAATGACTGAATCATTTACCTGCCTCCGTTGCGATAATTACCAGTAGTTATATTAGCCTCAATTTTTGAGTTTTTCTGATTTATTTATCCTAAACCTCTTTTACCCCATCAATTAACCCATCTGAAATCATAAATCCGTTGGTAGCTGTATTTAATGGCTCAGGGTAAAAATAGATAAATTCAGTATCGCCAATTACAGGCAAAAAATGGTCAGATAATTGCATTGCTTGTAAACAAAGATTGATACTAGAAGCTGCTGAATTATATACTTCAATATTTCCTTGCAAAACATTCAATAATCGCTGATTAGTGGCAATTTTGGCTTCAGCTTCTTGTTCGAGTGTTTTCTCTAAATAAGCACGTGCCTGTGGATATTGCTGCAAAATGGTATCTGCTTGTTGCTCAGCCATTGGTATTAGCTGAGTTTTCAAAATTTGGTTAATGGTTTGGCGGAAAGATTTGCGAATAGTTTGAGAAACTTTTGGTTCAAAATCTAACTTTAATAATTGCCTAATCGCTGGTTCTGCTTCGACGATACTTTCAGCGTCGTAAGTTTGGGACGTTTGTAATAAAGTCTGGCGAAATTGATATATGGAAAAAGTGCCTTCGTCATAAAATCTAGGGCTTTCTCGCACAAAGCGATCGCACTCTACACTAGCTGCACTAACTATTGCTTGAGTCACTAGTTTTTCTAAATTTCTAATTTCTTGTTCAATGCCACCATCATTATCTAATAAGCGATATAATTGGCGATAATATTCTGATTTGCGAATTTTTTCCAGCAAACGCACAAAAAAGCTGGCAATTATTTGCTGAGAAGATTCAATTAAAATATCTTCTAATTGATTTGCTAAATAATAAAATGCCTCCACTAAAATCGCTAGTAAAGGTGCAGTGGCATTGCGAGGGTGACTGATTGTTGCACGTCGATAAGCATAAGCTACAGAAAAAGTATCTAGTAACTCATCTAAACGGCGAATCATTCGTGATTGCAATTGCTTAAAATCTGCTTCAAAAGCATCACAAGAACTACCAGCTATTAGGTTAACTTCTTCTTTGATATGCTGATTAAAGTCTTTTCCAATTTGCTGGAGTTGTTGATTGAGACGTTGTAATTCTTGCGCCTTCATTGTCTCAATTTCTTGTGGCTGACTATCTAAGTTGCGTTGGAAACTTTGGTAATGTTTTTTCAGTTTTATACAAACATCTTCCAAGTCATTAGCAAGATTTTTAAATAATTGCGGACGTTTTTCTTCGGTCAAATAACGAGTAATTGCAATGCGAAATTCCTCAATCCCACTATCTTCAATTAGCTGTTCTATCAGTTCGTTTCCCCAATCTGCCAAAATTCGTACATAATTTTGATTCGGTGTTTCAAAACCGTTAACGGAAACACGGAATTTTGTGGAAGATAGTTTTCCAGAATTCACACAATAGTTGTTAAACGCATAGACAAATTGTGGTGTTTCTTCTTTTCCATCTAAACTTTTGACACTTTCGGCAAAAAAAGAATCTAAACCAAATCTATCTTTTGCACTTGTTTGTTTAATCTGACTGCCATAAAATCCTAATAAACCACTGGTTTTATAAACCCTATTTGTATCATGAAATTGTCCATTAATTAAATCATCTAATCGTTGGCGTAGCTGAGTATTATACCAAGTCTCATCGATGCGGTTGAAGACATAGAAAACGCGATCGCGTACTCCCCCATTTTGCCGCATTAATTCCAAAAGTTCTGTTTCTTCTTTTGTCATATCACCCGCAGAAGCAGGCTTTAGCACACATACCACCGCCGAAGTATCTGGATGTTGAATTTTGGCATAAGTTAGCTGTGCATCTTTCTCCACCGGCGCATCGATACCAGGTGTATCTATAATTACATTTCCATCTTGTAGTAAAGGATGGTTGCAGTAATATTCTATCCGCTTCAATACGGCGCTATTACTACCACGACGCGCATATCCAGCAGCTTCTTTAAGGTTAGAAAAGTTAAATTGCTCCATTGAATATGTAGCATTAGTCACCGTGTTGATGCGATCGCGGTTTGCTATATATCCTTCTAGCAATAAGATTAACGCCTTGGCTTGTTTTGCACGTTCTGATTTACTCTCACCACCTTCCTGCTGAATAATAGCTTCGCAACCTTGACGTAGTAAGTTAATTACATCAGCTTGGTTAATATTAGCTACAGTTTTAAATCCTAGTTGCTGACACAAAAAAACTGCTTGTTCTCGAATTTCTGCTTCACTTAAAAAAGTTAAAACAACCCGTTCTTTATCTATTTCTGCATACTCAATTTTGCATTCTGTACCTGTAGCGTGTCCCTCTGCACTATACAGTAATTCTCTTTCCAAGAGTGCATTGATTAGCATGGATTTTCCAGCGCTAAATGCACCTGCAAACACAATTTCAAACTTGGGAGAAATCGCCTTATTTAAAGAAGTTTGTACAAATGTAATATCTTGAGAACGTAGCGTTGGTTCTTGCTGTAAAAGTTGTAATATTGACTCTACTTGTTCTTTTAAATTTTTGCACTGAACTGGTAGATCTGACATATTGTGCATCCTAATAATATTTATGTATATATTAGTGATGTTTATTGTGTTAATGGCTCAGTAAAATTCCTGAGAAATTTGTGTTTAATTGCTAGATATTACTAAAAACACTAATTAATGATTATTGAATCATCAAAGTTTTTGCTCTTAGATAGGACTTACGGAAAAACTCTTTGAAACTCTTATTCCTCCGTGTCCTCTGCGTTCTCTGTGGTTCGATTTTCCCTTACCTGTGGGTAAGTCCTATAATAATTATTATTAGCTCGATTTTATAGCAACTCTAAATCATTACCTCAAAAATCTATTGCCTATTGCCTATTGCCTCTTTTACCTCATCACTGTTGTCAAACAAAATTAAATTATGATTTGTTATGCAACCTTCTCTATCTCTTGATAGCTTAAATATTCTTGTAGTTGAAGATGATGATGATATTCGCTATTTTATTACTACAGTATTAGAAGCAGATGGAGCTACCGTCGAAGCAGTTCCATCCGCCGCCGCAGCGCTGAAAATTTTACCCCAATTGCAACCTGATATCTTAATTTCTGATATAGGTATGCCTGACGAAGATGGCTACACCTTAATCCGAAAAATTCGTGCGCTCAAGCCAGATATGGGTGGGAAAGTCCCAGCCATTGCCTTAACTGCTTATGGCGATAGTGAGAGCAGAATTCGGGCTTTAGAAGCTGGCTTTCAAACTCATGTATCTAAACCAGTCTTTCCAGAAGAACTAGTTGAGATTGTCGCTGATTTGTTTGCTTCTTGTAATTGGTAACGAGGCTATTTTTACCTTTTTTGAGGTACTAATACAGGTAGTTTACGAACACCAGCTACGGACTTGGCGTGTTGTCCAACAGTCAAAACATTGAACTGACTTGTTATCATTTCTAAGCTTTTATTCACCACTGCCAGTTTTTTGTAGGTGGGGACATCCATACCAGGAAAAAATGATAACTCTGGCACATCTTCTTGACTTAAAAAGTCTGTGGGATGGAGTAATAAAGATGGTTGAGTGCGTGTCAGTTTACACAGCCACAAAGCAATTCTCAAATAAAATAATGCCAAACCGCTAGAAAATCTAGCCAAATACATGATGTAACTGAAGTGAATTGGCACCTTGAAAATTGGCATGGTGGTAACAGGAATTTCAGTCAGTCTATCCTTACCCATCTGCCATTGGTAAGGGTTTAGAGGTTGCAAACAATCTTTGAAACTACCAAACAAAGCTTCCCGCTTTTTGCGTTCTTCCTTGCTGAGTTTACAAGTCATTAAATAATAAGCTCGTGCTACTGGCCCCAAAATTGTGGGAAAAGTTGAAGCATCATATTCGTACCCGCGTCGCGCTAAGACTTTCAATACTGCTGGCGAAAAGCTGTATCCAGGGCCGCGAAAGCCTACAGGTTGTTGATAAGTGACGCGCTTGATATGTTCTTCAGCCATAGCCACTTCTTCTTCTATCTCACTTTCAGAATACAAATGCAGCCAGGGAGAGTGGTAAAATGAATGGTTGCCAATTTCGTGACCGGCATTGGCGATCGCTTGTATTGCCTGACGATTTTTTTCCAGCGCTGCATCTTGACCGACAATGAATACTGTGATTGTCAAATTCCATTGCTCAAGAATTTCTAAAAAACGCGGTACTGCAATATCTAAGTAAGAGGGAAAACTCTCCCAACCTGGAGCGCCTTGATTTTTCAAATAAGACCAAATATTATCTAAATCTAAAGAAAGACTGGCTATTGGTTTATTTGCTTTTCCTTTGGTTTTCATTATTAGTTCAAGTATTTATTTCAAAATAAAGATTGACTCTAAAACCAGCGTTTTTTAATTGCTGGTGATTAATATATCATAAATAAAACCTATTTAAACGTATATAAGTAAGTTTTAGCGATCGCTGGCATTTACAATCATATTTCCCTAACTGAGTTTCACAATGTAGCCTAGTTTGTAGTTGATGGGCGATCGCTCCAGAAATCTCCATCAGATATACTCAAGAAATGATAATTGCCACTATTACAATCAACGTCTGCAATTTGGTAGATGAAATTTTGGCAGAACGAGGATTTATTGAAAGAAAACAGATTCGCTCAATAATTCTCGATAATCTTTTAGCAGAATCCCATTCCTATATGAGTTGTGAAATTAGTCATGCAGGTAAGTAATAGGCAATAGATTTGTTCGTGAATGATTTAGGCTTGCTAAAGCCAGTTTAAAAAATACAATATAAAATTTGTGTAAATTTTATATGAATTTTGTGTATTTATACTTATTAAGTTAAAGTTTTGCAAGTATTATGATGCTGATAACAGTGTTATTAAATGTTAGTACAAAAGTGCTACTAGTAGAACGGTAGCTAACACTGAATTTTGGAGTAAGATTAGCAACTCTTAATATTCAAGAAACCAGATCCTTGAAGAAGCAGCGATCGTACAGGAAAGAATTTTGTCAGTTTCACATAAACAAATTCAAATTGAGGGCAATATTCCGATGCAAAAGTCTTACAAATTGACAATTACAGCTGCTATTGTTGGATTCGGATTAGGGATGATGAATACAGCGCAAGCAGCAATTTTGACTCTGAGTGCGTCTAGCCAAGGTTGGTGGGCTGCTGAAGGCGGGCTGAATGTTAGTAATTCTAACAGTAACAGCAACTACATAACTGGAAACATACGCGCAACAGATTTGCGTAATTATTTTACATTCGCTCTTGATAATATAGGAAGCGTCTCGTCAGCAACCCTACAAGTTCAACGATTTGATGGTTCAGAAAATGGAATAAAAACTCTAGGTTTATTTGATGTTTTAACACCTGCTGATGTATTAAGCCAAAAAGTTAATAGCCCCAATAATACTATTTATAGCGATTTGGGAAGTGGTAAAAACTATGGAACTTTTGATGTCAGTAGTTCTGGCGATCCAAACGAAATTTTGAGTTTTGCTCTCAACTCTGACGCCATTGCAGATATTAATAACAGAAGCGGAAACTTTTTCTCAATTGGAGGTGCGCTTCTAGGTGATATTGGATTAGATGCAGAGGAATATCTTTTCGCCGGTAGTGGTGATGGTACTTTTGCAACACTTGTAATCGATACCGATTCTGCTACGGTTCCAGAACCTTATAGCGTTGGTGGGATAGCCGTTGCTGGTGTTGCAGGTTTGTGGTTAAAGCGCAAACGAAAAGCCTCGTTGACTGTATAGGTTAAATTAGCTTCAAGAAGGCAGGAGGCAGAGGGCAGAGGGCAGAAGGAACCAATTGGAAGGGGATTGTGACCCCTACCAATTTCGTTGCTCCCAATATCGTTGCATATGTCCGGTTCTTCATACCCGTACTCCTTTGGGTCGTGGGCACAGGCAAAAGACATACATAGCTGCCTCCTGCCTCCTGCCCTCTGCCTTTTTCGGTGAGTTTCTTACTGTTTAACAAGCAACATATGTGATGCGAAAATCCTTCTAGAGACGTTGCAATACAACGTCTCTACATCTCGATTTATACTATTGATAAATTCGCTTTGTCGCGCACATCCGCATAATGTTAAAAAATCAAAACGTAGGTAGTTTATTGAAGCTCTTCTCTGCTTTCTTGTTCTTCCATCGCCTCAGTTTTATCTTGTAATGGCTTGACTACTCTGGCGATCGCTTCTTGAATAAAAGCTTTGATAAATTCATCTCTGCGATTAATTTGAAACTGTCGCTGCACAACTTCGGTCATCCCGCCATCACCCCAATCTTGGTCATGGCGAAAATATTCAATAAAGCTTTTACCAGCAATTCGCGTTAAATAAGCTGCTGTCACACCTTGAATTGCTCTGCCAATAATAAAGGTAGCAACATTAAGTTGCAAAGCTGTAGATAATAATTGAATTGCTCCTTTAACAATGCCCAAACTGGCGATGGTTTTTGCTAAAGAAAGGGCTAATTCTCGTCCCCTTTCCATATTCAATTCACAGCCATATACTCGACCAATTTCTACGACCATTTGAGCATTGACGGCGGCGGTTGCTAATAAATCTACCACTGGTACAGGTGTCACCGACACAACGCCAGCACCAATCCACTGAAAGCGTTCTACGATTTTGTCAGCTTGGCGGCGACGCTGACCATC
Source organism: Nostoc sp. DedQUE12a (assembly GCA_034530795.1). GTDB lineage: Bacteria > Cyanobacteriota > Cyanobacteriia > Cyanobacteriales > Nostocaceae > Nostoc. The sequence goes on along the minus strand of JAVRCH010000141.1, from coordinate 66,650 downwards.
GATGAGCTTTCGCGCTTCGTCACCCAATCGGAGAGATTGCAAAAGAATATTATCCGCCACCAAATCTTCACCTTCGGCGCGTAAAATTGCAGCCATGCGCCGCAACAAAGGAACAATATCTGGTTCTGGCTGGAAGCTTTCGCCAGTTTCTAGTTGTGCAGATTGGGGATTAGCAGCGATCGCTACGACATCATTAGTAGCAATAAATCCCCGTACCCGCTGACGCAATCTGGCGAGGATGGCTTCTTTATCTTCATCTGTATATAAATCAGTTTTGTTGAGAACCAACAGCGATCGCTTACCAATTTCTGCTAATCCCCGTAGTGGTTCATATTCCGAGCGTCGTAAATCATTATCCACCACAAACAATAATAAATCTGCTTCCGTCGCCAGTTCCCGCGCCATTTGTTCCCGTTCCGTCCCCGCCACGCCAGCTTCTAAAATTCCCGGCGTATCTGTAATTAAAATTTTGCGTTCTAATCCCTTCAACCGCAGACAATAAGTTTCCCCAACTTGGGTTGTACCCATCGGCGCATCCACTTGACCAACCATGCGTCCCATGATGGCATTTACCAGGGAAGTTTTACCAGCACTCCCAGTACCGAATACCACCACTTGAATTTCACCCCGTGCGAGGTTGGCTTCAATCTCCCGCGATTTACTTAATAAAGCTTGACGTGCGACTTCATCTTGAATTTGCGCTACTTGTTGGCGCACAGCTTGGAGAGTCGTAGAAGCTGCATCAGACTTGCCAGCTGGGATTTGGGCTGGAGTCACACGGGAACGATTGCGGCGCGATCGCTTTTCGCCTGACTGAAGCACTAATACATAATAAACAAAAGCAGCAACCAACCCCCCAATCAGCACAATTAGCAGCAAAAGCAGCAAATTGCCTAACAACGGCGAATAAGACAATTGCCAATAAAGCCGTGATAGCGAATCAATTAGCCATAAAGTTAGCCCCAAAATGACGATTAGACCGACAATCAGCGTTACGATGCGTGACAGAGGCATGGCTGGCAAAGATTAGTGGATATGAAGTAGGCACATACAGCAGTTTTTTTTTGCATGAAGTACAAAGTCACTGGTTTTGAGGCAGGAGGCAGAAGGCAGGAGCCAGAAGAATAATTTGATTTGTGAATCCTTGGTTCTGTACCTCATTTAGTTGCAAACTGCTGTATTTCCGATCTTAATAGTTTCGGTATTTTTTATCAGGTTCAGGAGGCAGAACTACAAAACTATGGGTTTTCGAGTTTTCGAGACGCGATAAATCGCCGTCTCTACAAGTGTTTTGGTCTTATGTGAACTGTATCGATCTATATCAGAGACCTCTTGCAAAAGTCCTTTTTGCAAGAGATGGGAAAAGGGACTCATGTTAAAGGGGAAAGGGAAAATACCAAACCTTTCCCCCTTTCCCTTTCCCCTTTTCCCGACTTATGCAAGAAGTCTCAGGTATTTAGCGAAATGGTATAAACCTTAAAAATGGGGAAACAGAATCAAAGTCTTTCTTTTTAAGCTATCCAAAAGCTGGCAATTGATTCAACAAAACCCAATAAAAACCAAGTTGTTGGACTGCTTGGTTGAATTGTTCAAAATCTACAGGTTTGACGATGTAACTATTTACCCCAAACTGGTAACTGTGGATCATGTCTCGGTCTTCAGCGGAAGAGGTCAGTACTACAATGGGAATCTTTTGTGTGCGTGGATCGGACTTGAGTTGGCGCAAAACTTCTAATCCGCTCACCTTTGGCAGTTTCAAATCCAGCAAAATGACTTTGGGTTGACTCGTCATGGTGCGGTGGGCATATTCTCCCTGACAAAAAATAAAATCTAGAGCTGCTGCTCCGTCCTTAAGCAGTTGAATTTGATTGTCAATTCTGGCACGACGCAATGCTCGAATAGTTAGTTCGGCATCGGTAGGATTATCTTCCACTAAGAGAATGGAAATTGGTTGCTCGGAAGATGCATCAGTGGAGCGATCGCTTGGTTGGTAAGTCATGGGTTAATTATTGGGAAGCGTGAAGTAAAAGGTCGCGCCTCGATCGCTGGCTGCTTGGGCCCAGATGCGCCCTCCGTGGCGTTGAATAATGCGTTGCACGATGGCCAATCCAATGCCGGTACCTTCAAATTCTTCTTCTCGATGCAGACGTTGGAAAACCCCAAACAAATTATCGGCATAGCGCATATCAAATCCTGCTCCATTATCTTTGATGAAGTACACTCCTTCACCATCCATCGCCTGATAACCTATTTCAATGCAAGCAATAGGTTTGTAGCAGGTGTATTTTATGGCATTGGATAACAGGTTGAGCCAAACTTGTTTGAGCAGGGAAGGGTCAGCTTGACATACAGGTAAATCGGCGATCGTAAATTCAATCTCACGACCCGACCATTCCGGAGCTAAATCATTCAGTGCCATTTGAATAATCTCATTGGGAAACACTGGCTGCCGGGACAGTTCTTTACGATCCAAACGAGATAAAGTCAACAAATCATCAATCAATTCACCCATGCGTTTGGCATTGTCGCGGACAATTTTGAGGTAACGATTGGCTTCGGCATCAAGTTGCTCGCCGTAATCTTCCTGCATCATTCTCGAAAAGCCATCGATGGCCCGCAGCGGTGCCCGCAAATCATGGGAAACTGAATAAGAAAATGCCTCCAAAGCTTTGTTAGCAGTTTCTAGTTGGGCAGTTCGTTGTTTAACCCTGATTTCTAAAGACTGGTTGAGTTGATGCAGAGCTTCAATCGCCCTTTTGCGCTCTAATTCTGCTGCTGCCCGCGCGGCAAATACCTCTAGAATTATCTCTATTCGTCGCCTATCTGAGAGTGGTTGCACGTCGAGAATGCAAAGATTACCAATGGGGTCGCCGTTGGCATTTTTTAAGGAAATACCCAGATAACTATCTGCTTGCATTGCTACTAAGTCTAAGTCTTCAGGAAAAAATTCCTGAACACAGCTTTCGCAGTAAAACAATCCGTCTCTCAAGGCAAATTCGCATGGTGTACGCGCCGGAAAGTAGGATATTTCTGGTTGCAATGCTCCATGCGCCCAAAAAGCCAGAGCTTGAAGTTTGCCTTCTACTAGTTCGGTGACCAAGGCATAGGGGACGTGCAAGGCTTCGGCAATATGATGAACCAAAGCTGGGAAAAAATCTTGCCCTGTAACCGCAGCCGTTCCGATAACCAAATTTTGCAGTGTGGTTTCTGCTCTTTTTAATTCTGCTTCTCGGCGTTTTGCCTCAGTGATATCCCGGACGATGGTAGAAAAATATTCCACAGTACCATCTGTTGCTTTGTGAGCAACGAGCATTTTGGAAACCGGAATTTCTCTGCCATCACTGCTGAGCAAAGCGATTTCACCAACCCAAGTCCCATCTCGAATCGCTGCTGGAATGCCCTGGTTTTGGAGAATCTCTAGTGCCCATTGGGGATGGTAGTCGGAGATCTTCAAGCTGGAGAGGTCTGCATCCAGAGAAAGGCCGCGCAGTTTGCGTAATTGAGAATTATTCCAGAGGATATTACCTTGGGAATCTGCCATGCCAACATAGTCAGTGGTGGCTTCCAGCATGGCCATTAAGCGATCGCGGTCTTTTTGGGCTTGTTGGCGATCGGCAATTTCAGCCTGTAAGGATGCATTGAGTTCTGCTTGCTGCTTTAACAAACGGGCATTATCGATGGAAATAGCTGCCTGAGTAGAAAGTAAGTGCAGGACTTCAATTCGCTCCGGGGTAAATGCCTTGGTGGTGAGATTGTTTTCTAAAAGCACAATTCCTGTTAGTTTTCCTTGGTTCAACAGCGGAGTACAAAGGATTGATTTCGATTGGCGTAGCACAATCCAAGGTTCGGACTGAAAGTTGCCTTCAGCAGCAGCATGATCGAGTGCGATACTTTCCTGGGTGCGAGTCACGTAATTGATTAAGCTGGTTGGCAAGTCAGGATTGCAGTCTTTGGATATTAAAGTGGCTTGGCCAATGGACTTCATGGCTTCAATCCGCCATTCGCCTTCGGTTGGCAAAATCAGATAACCTGTTTGCGCCCCGGCATTCTCAATTAAGATCGTCATCAGTTTTGCCAAAAGTCGATCTAACACAATCTCGCTGGCAAGTGCCTGGGAAGCTTTCAACACCGTTTCTAAGTCCAGTGCTTCTAACTTAGTTGCAGCCGATTCTGTGGTATTAATTTGACGTATTTCGGTTTTTTGAAAGTACACCTCTAACAGTTGGGGATACTGTTTTTCCAGATTTCGCACTTTAGCGGTTGCTCCCCACCTTAAATAACCGTACCTCGCTTCTTGGAAATAAGCTTTGGCGATTGTGATGCGGTTGCTTGCTAAATAAAACTTTGCTGCTAGTTCGTTTGCTAAAGCTTCTTCTTGCAGGTATTGGTTCTCCCTCGCTAGGGCAATGGCGCGATCGTAGGCGTCCATTGCTTCCATCACCTCACCCAACACCCGATGCCGTTCTGCTTCTACTAAGTACCACTTGTGTAGATAGTTCATTGGGGCATGGTGCGCCCAATTTTGCATTTTTGCTTGATTTTCTACTACTTGCTCCAGCAGTTGGGATTGTGTTGCGGTGTCTGTGTGGGAATACACCGCCAGTCGGCATAGAGAATCGTAGAACCGAAACATGGCAACCAAGGCCGCTCCGGTCATGGCTGCTAAATATTCTTGGGCGAGGACAGCATTGGCTAAGGCGTGGTCTGTGGCTGCCAATTGCAGCAAAGATTCGCTTCCTTGGGGCAGTCCCTCGCAGGCATCCAAATTTTTCAAGGCAGACATCGCCTGATTTGCATCGCCGAACAAATAACTGAGGAATAATTTATTTAGGTAAAAATAGAACAAACCTGCGTGAAAATTCGTTTGTTCCATCTGGGATAGCCGAGTTGCTTCATCATAAGCTTGACCGGATAACATCCCAGAATCGGGAACTTCCTCAACCAAATTCAAAACAGTCTGCCAGCAAATTTCCACAAAATCAATGCCAGCTGAATGCTTGATTTGTTTTACTGCCTGAGCATAACTGGTTAGATGTAGTTGTAGTTCAGTTAGAGGTTGACCGGCCGCAAATGAATAAGCACAAAAATACATAGCCGCGTAGCCAGCAAACTCTAAATCGCCTTGCTCAACACCAATTTGATAGCAATCCTGGAGTGGCTTGAGGCTGTTTTTCAGGTGTGTTTTCCAAACGTTAATCTGATTGGTAACCGCGAATAAGGTTCTGGCTTGAATGGGTTTGGTATCCGGGCCAAGTAGACTTAAAGCCAGTTGACCAAATTGATACCCTGCTTCAATGTCCAAGACAACTCCACAAAGAATAATTCCATAGGCAGCATAGGCAAAGGGAGCCAACGGCATATTTCCGTACTCAACCAGCAAATCCACCATCTTGAGTACAATCAGCAAGAATAAAGGAGGTACTGCCAAATAAGCTGATGCACACATCCTTGCCAAAAGCTGCATTGCCCCTAGCATCTCTGGCTGGGACATGATTGGCAAGTCAACCAAATCTTCAATGCGTCTGTTTGCTAATTTGCAGTCAGTTTCCAAAAGTGCTTGCTGAACATCCTCAAAGCTTGGGCTGATGGGGAGGTGAATTCCTAATTGCTGAAGTAACTCTAAAGCTATTTGAATTGCCTCTAGTAATTTATTTTCAGCCACACAAGTCTGAATTTTGACATCGTAAACTTTTAAGCTGGCTAGTAGGTTTGTTGTGCGATGGAGTACTTGTTGGAATAGTGGCTCCACTTGCTCGAAATTGCCGCTCAGATAAGCTGCTTCTGTGGTTGCATTATACAGCGTCAGGGTAAACTCATAATCTGTTTGCCAGCTATCGGTTGTCAGGAGATCCAAACCAATTTGCAAATATCCCCAAGCAGCGTCATAAGCGGCTGATGCTTTGGCTTTTTCTCCTACCATCAGGTTTAACCGAGACAAATTATGTTGCTGGGATTGATTTTCGATCGCTTTTCTGCCCAGGTTTAGTTGGTTGGTGATATCAAAAATTTTGTTTTCTAATTCTTGTGCGGAAGTTATTTGTAATAAGCATTGTCCCAGTTGCCAATGGATGTTGCTTTGTTGGGCTTGGGGAATCAGGGAATAGGCCGCTTGCTGGATGCGATCGTGGGCAAATTTGTATTTTACTGGAGTCAGGTCGGCTGTTAGTGGTACATCTAATACTACTGATTTGTGGGCATTGCTCAAAGGTAGAATTAACCCCTGGGCGATCGCTACTCCTAAAGCCTGGGCAGCTTCTTTCTGAGATAATTGGGCGGCAAATGCCAGAGTTTGCAGATCGAAACAGTTGCCAATGCAGGCAGCTAGCTGTAAAACTTGCTGTGTTCGTTTGTTCAGCTTTTGAATTTTCGCTGCCATCAAATCTACAACATTGTCTGTAATTTCACGGTGGTGAATTTGCTCCATCGACCATTGCCATTTTTTAGTTTGGCGATGGAATTTTAATAACCCTTCAGTGTAGAGAGATTTCAAAAATTCATTAATAAAAAAGGGATTGCCACCAGTTTTTAGTTGTACTAGTTCTGCTAATAACAGAGAATCTACTAGCTGACAGTGCAATGTATCAGCGATTAACTGATTGATGTCAGCTAAACTTAACGGTGACAAAGAAAGTTGATTTACCACTCCTGGACTTTGGCGGATTTCCTTCACCATCTGCATCAGGGGATGGCTGGGATTTACCTCGTTATCTCGGTAGGCCCCGATTAATAACAAAGATTGCCCAATGGTTGCGGTAGCTAGCAATTCGATCAGTTTCAAGGAGGCATTATCTACCCACTGAAGATCGTCCAAAAAGATAACTAGAGGATGTTGTGAATAGGTAAAGACGCTGATAAAATTTTGAAAAACTTGGTGAAAGCGATTTTGGGCTTCCATTGGCGGCAGAACAGGTACGTCTGGTTGACTACCGACAATCAACTCCAGTGCTGGAATTACCTGGGTAATAACTTTACCGTTGGCACCAAGGGCAGCTAAGAGATGCTTTCGCCACCGACACAGCTGCGCTTTGTCTTCAGTCAGTAATTGTTTGATTAGTGACTCAAAAGCTTGGGCGATCGCATAATAAGGAATATTCCGCTGATACTGGTCAAATTTACCCGCAATAAAGTAACCTCGTTGTTCTGTAATCGGCTTATAAATTTCCTGCACCAAAACTGACTTCCCAATACCGGAATATCCCCCAATCAGCATCAGTTCAACTTGGCCATAAGACGCGTCCCCCCATCTCCCCATACTTCGGCTTTGCTCAGTACAAGTCTCCCCATCTCCCCATCTCCCCATCCCCGCGCAGTCTGCCACTCTTTGAAATGCTGCTAATAATGTCTCCACTTCCCTTTGTCTGCCATAAAGCCTTTCTGGGATCTGAAATTTATCAGAAATATCTTGTTTCCCTAACAAAAAAGACTCAATTCGTCCAGTCTGTTGTAATTGCTTGAGACACTCTTCTAAATCAGTTTTAATTCCCCAGGCACTTTGATACCGTTCTTCTGCTGTCTTAGCTAACAGTTTCAGGACAATTTCTGAAACCATTGTCGGAATTTCTGGATCGATAAAATGGGGTGGAATAGGCTCTAAAGCCAGGTGATAATGAATTAATTCCAGGGCATCAGTGGAGTCAAAAGGCAACTGATTAGTTAACAGTTGATAGAAAGTAGCACCTAGAGAGTAAAAATCAGTTCGATAGTCCAGAGAACGGTTCATTCTGGCTGTTTGCTCTGGAGATATGTAAGCTAATGTTCCCTCTATTACTGTAGGATTCTTGATAGTTAAAGTCTCACGCAATAAGTCAGTTGAAATTCCAAAATCAATAATTTTAAGCTCTTGTGTTTCCGGGTTGAAAACAATATTTGAGGGATTAATATCTTTATGAATAATATTTGCACTATGAATTTCGGATAAACTCTGAGTTATTTGAATTGCTAACTTTAAAAACTGTGTTAAAGTAAATTTTCTAATAGTTAGAATTTTTGTTAAAGATTCTCCTCCAAAATCCTCTAAAATCAGTACAAAACTATTTTGATATTGTTGAAAATCATAAGCCTGAATGACACCTTCCAATGATAAGCTGCGTGTAATTTCGTATTCGAGCTTATAGCGCGTGATTTCTTCTGGGGTGGGGTAGTCTTTCTTCAACACCTTGAAGATTACAGGCAATCCATCCGGTTCATGAATTCCTCTATAGACCCGTGAATTAACACTTTCATGGATTTTTGTCCGAATTTGATATTCAGGAATTTCCAGCATAGCTTAACCGCCTGCAACTATTACACAGAAGGACAAAGCCGGGTTGACTGAATTTTAGATTTGGAATTTTAGATTTTCCATAAAATAATTCTCAATCTAAAATTTATAAATAGTCTCAGAGTCAGAGAATTTAAATACGAGAACAAATCTCAAATCCCAAAACCTAAAAAAATCTAAAATCGGCAATCTAAAATTCAAAAATAATTCAATCACAAAGCCGATTATACAATAACCAAACCCGATTAACTCATTTATCGATCCTGGAGGAATTTGAATAAAAATTGAAAAGAAAATATTGCGAGATTAGTCAATAGGTTACCAAGGAGATTGTAGGATGAGTGAAATCTTGAACGTCCTGATTGTTGAAGATTCCGAGATTGATGCTATGTTAGTTCTCAGTGAATTGCGTCGTGGTGGTTTCAATCCAATCTGGCAGCGTGTCCAAACAGCCCCAGAGCTACTTGCAGCCCTCAATAGCGCTAGCTGGGATGTGATGATTTCCGATTACCGATTGCCAGGATTCAATGCTCCTGCGGCTTTGGAAATAGCCAAGCAAAGTCACAAAGATATTCCTTTCATTTTAGTTTCCGGCACAATTGGCGAAGTATTGGCTGTGGAAATGATGAAAGCTGGCGCTCATGATTATGTGATGAAGGATAACTTAAATCGATTGCCAGAGGCAGTGCGTCGAGAACTTCGGGATGCACAGGTAAGAGCAGAGCGCAAACAAGCCCAAAAGCTGTTACAAACATTAGCATCTAATATACCCGGAATGATTTACAGCCTTGTATATCATTGTGATGGTTCTACTGCCTTTGAGTATATCAGTTTGGGCTGTTTGGATCTTTTAGAGTTAACGCCAGATCGAGTTTTAGAAAATGCTTCTCTTTGCTTTGAACAAATTCATATTGATGACCGTGCAGGATTTTATACAGCCGCCAAACAAAGCGCTCAAACTTTAAAACCATTCTCTTACGAATGGCGATTAGTTACACCCTCTGGGAGACTCAAGTGGGTACAGACAAATGCTCGTCCTGAGTGTCGAGAGAACGGCGATATTGTTTGGTACGGTGTTTTATTGGATGTGACTGAGAAAAAACAAGCACAAGAGTTAATTATTCATAATGCTTTGCACGATCCATTAACGGATTTACCAAATCGGACACTTTTGGTGGAGCGGCTGGAACTAGCTATTAACCGAGCTAAACGAGTGGAAAGTTATCGTTACGCCGTTTTGTTTTTAGATTTAGACCGATTCAAAGTCATTAACGACAGTTTAGGACACTTAGCTGGAGACCAACTACTCAAGGATATTGCTCAAAAGCTAAAAGCTCATTTGCGGGAAGTTGATTTAATCGCTCGCATTGGTGGTGACGAATTCGTAATTTTGCTAGAAGATATTCCTGGTATTGAAAAAGCTATTCAAATTACTGAGCGTATCCTCAAAGATTTTCAAACACCGTTGATACTGAATGATGCTGAGGTAGTGATCGGTACAAGCATCGGGATTGTTTTAGGAAAAAATGATTATTGTCAAGCTTCCGATTTACTGCGGGATGCGGATATTGCCATGTATCGAGCCAAAGCTCACGAAAGAAGTTCCTACAAAATTTTTGATGTCAAAATGCATACTCAAGCAGTAAATCGGCTGACTTTAGAAACCGATATTCGCAAAGCTTTGGAACGAGAAGAGTTTGCCATCTACTACCAGCCGATTGTTGATATCCTGGGCGATCGCTACGACAAGCAAAGCCAATCCCAAGCAGGGCGGCTGATTGGATTTGAAGCATTGGTGCGCTGGCAACACCCGACTCGCGGGTTTGTGTTGCCGAGGGAATTTATGGCGATCGCCGAAGAAACAGGGCTAATTGTGCAAATCGATCGCTGGATGCTCTATACAGCTTGTCAACAACTAGCAAACTGGAAAAAAAAATTTACTACTCATTTGCCGCTAAAGATTAGTATTAACTTTTCTGCTCAAGATATTCGCCAACCCAGTTTAATTGAAGACATCGATCGCATCCTCGCCCAAACAAGTTTAACAGGCGATTCCATAGTTTTAGAAATTACCGAGAGTATGCTCATTGAAAATATTAGTAAGACAATTGGCTTATTAACCGAGTTAAAAGCTAGAAAAATTCAGATTAGTATTGATGATTTTGGTACTGGTTATTCATCGCTCAATTATCTCCATCGCTTACCCACCGATAATTTGAAAATCGATGGCTCCTTTGTGAGTCAGATGGAAGAAGGAAACCGTAATTACCAAGTTGTGAGTAGCATCATTGCTTTGAGCAATCACCTTGGATTAGGCACTGTTGCAGAAGGTATTGAAACTCCACAGCAACTTCAATGGTTACAGCAGCTAGGATGCGAATTTGGTCAAGGTTACCTGTTCTCACAACCTCTCGATCGCCAAACAGCAGAAGCACTTCTGGCAAGTAAAACTTTATATTTATCCTCTAACTATCACAATCAGATGTGATTTTTGTACTTATTTGCTACCTTCAGGGAGTAGGGAGTACAAACGCGATCGATGGTGTCTTTACGGGAATAGCTAATCAGCTTTTTGAATGTAAGAAGTTTTTTCAGTTAAATAGAAATCCCACATTCAGACTGACTTAATAAACAAACAGCCCATTAGCAGATTTTATTTTTTAAGATGAATTTTGGTAACTAATTTTTGTAAGTTTAGTATTTATCTCAGCAAATAAATGTTATAGCTTTAGAAGATTAATTATAAATTTGGGCTATACATACTACATAATCCGAGAATTTTCTTCTAGAAAAAGAAGTTTACCAACTCAACAAAAATCTATCTAGAGATAACTTACTAAAATTTGCAAACTAGCTTAGGGTGTATAGAGCCTGTGCAATAAGTATTGGTTATTCCTGACGATTTCATGCTCCATATTTATTATTCCCAATTACTGCGTTATGGCGTCGCCGTGTTAAATGTCGCACTTGCGCTAGTGTTAATGCTGATGCTAGACCACTGGCTAGGCATGAGTGGAACTCCTTTTCTACTATTTTTTAGCGCTGTAATGGTGAGTGCCTGGTATGGTGGTTTGAAATCAGGGCTGTTGGCAACCTTCTTATCTGTACTACTGAGCAATTACTTCTTCCTACCACCAGTTTATCAGCTGAGCTTTGACCTATCCAATTCTTTGCGAATCGGGTTGTTTGCATTACAGGGATTGCTTTTTAGTGTGTTATGTGAAGCCTTAAAAACTTCTAAAAGAGGGGCTGATATAAATTTACAAAAGCTCAAAGTCTCTGAAGAAAGATTTCGCCTAGCCTTGAGCAGTTCAGATATTATGATATTTCAGCACGATCGCAATTTGCGATATCAGTGGATTCATAATCCTCAAGGTGGAGACACAGCACTAGAAATGCTGGGTAAGTCTGATGCTGAATTATTTCCCGCCTCAGTAGCAGAGCAATTAACAGCAATTAAGGAAAAAGTATTAAAAACCGGTCTTTCCACCCGTGAAGAGGTTTGTCTGCCACTATGTGGAGAAAACCGTTATTATGATTTACTGATTGAACCGCTAAAAGATCCAGATAATAGCATTCATGGTATTACCTGTGTGGCTGTGAATATTACCCAACGCCAGCAAGCAGAACTAGAAAAAACCAGATTGCAGAGAGAACTTCAGCAAGCTGTTCAGCAAAAAGATGAATCTTTAGCATTGCTTAATGCTTGGCTAAGTACTTCACCAGTGGCGCTGGCTTTCCTTAATACCGAACTTCGCTACGTTTACGCTAATGAAGCTCTAGCAGCCACCAATGGTGTACCACTGAGGCAACATATCGGTCGCACCATTCGGGAAGTGCTACCGGAATGGGCAGAGCAAATAGAGCCTGTGTTTGAACAAGTGATGGCAACCAGGCAACCCTTACTAAATCAGGAAATCAGTGGTGAAACTTATCCGCCAGGGGTGTATCGTTACGGTATTGTCAGCTATTATCCGGTGTGCCTACCAGATGGAAAGTTGCTAGGAGTAGGGATTACATCCATTGATATCACTCAACAAAAGCAAGCTGAGCAAACATTACGGGAAAGCGAAGCCAAGTTTCGCAGCGTAGTTGAGTCGAATATGATTGGCATTGGCTTTTGGGAGAAAGACGGCAAAGTCACAGAAGCTAATGATGCCCTATTGGATATGTTGGGTTATTCTCGTGCAGAATTAGTTTCTGGCAAACTTAACTGGAAAAACCTGACTCCACCAGAATATGCACCACTCGACGAACAAGTACTTATTGAACTGCAAAACAGCCCTTTTTGTACTCCTTTTGAAAAAGAATATATCCGTAAAGACGGCTCGCGTTTGCCAGTTTTGATAGGTGGTAGCCATTTTGAGGGGACTTTTGCTCAAGGAGCTTTCTTTGTTCTGGATATTACAGAGCGCAAGCAGGCTGAAGAAAGACTCCGCTACATTGCCCAAGTTAGCAGTCTACTCTCTACTTCCCTAGATTACGAGCAGACCTTAGAACAAATCGCCAAAATTTCAGTTCCCCAACTAGCAGATTGGTGTAGCGTCGATATTCTCAATGAAGATGGCTCCATTCGTCGCCTACCAATTGCCCATGCAGACCCATCCAAAGCCGAATTGGCGCGTCAACTTCAGCAGTATGCTCAAGATTATAAGGGTACAAGTGCAGTTACTAGAGTACTGCAAAGTGGGCAAAGGGAACTAATTCCCGAAGTATCTGACTCACTTTTACTAGCAAATACTCAAAATCAGCAACACTTAGAACTTCTTCGCCAATTGGGGATGAAGTCTGTGATGATTGTGCCGTTAATCGCCAGAGGGCGAGTACTCGGCAGTATCAGCTTTGTCACCGCCGAATCAGACCGTCGCTACGATCGCTCTGACTTGACTTTAGCAACAGATGTCGCCTATCGTGCTGCCTTAGCAGTGGAAAATGCCCAACTTTATCGCGACATCCACCAAGCTCTAGTACATTACGCCGAATCTCTGTCTCTTCTAGATGCCCTACTAGCAGCTGCTCCCGTTGCTGTATGCTTTTTAGATCGAGAACTGCGATATATCCGCATTAATCAGGTATTTGCTGACATTAACGGTTTAACCATAGAAGAACATTTAGGGCGCAAATTTCAAGAAGTCCTGCCAGAGATGGCCGCTGAGTTAGAAGTGCAGTTACAGCGGGTGTTAGAGACTGGAGAACCAGTACTGAATGTCGAAATTAGCACCCACACACCAAAGCGACCTGAAAATTACGAACACTGGTTGGGCAACTATTACCCAGTCAACAATCGTATGGGCGAAACTGTGGGAATTGGCATAATTATGGCAGATGTGACAGCAGCCAAACAAACAGAAGTTGCCTTGCGAGAAAGCGAAGAAAGATTCCGGGCAATGTTCAATCAAGCTGCTGTCGGAATTGCTCTGGTAGCCTTGGATGGACGATTTCTTCAGGTTAATCCGGCATTGTGTGAAATTACTGGATACAGCCATGAAGAGTTAATACAGATGAACTTTGAGGAAATTACTCATCCTGACGACTTAGAAATTGATAGGCAAAATGCTGGGCGAGTTTTAGCACAAGAAATTAGCGGTTATTCCCTAGAAAAACGCTACCTTTGCAAAGATGGTTCCGTCGTTTGGGTGAACCTAACTTCATCAGCAGTTTGGAATAGTAAAGGACAACTCAAGTATGCGTTGGGTATTATCGAGGATATTAGCGAACGCAAACGAGTTGAAGCCACGCAAAAGTTTTTAGTGGAAGCTAGCACCTTGCTGGCTGCTTCATTGGATTATGAAGTCACCATTAACAATGTGGCTAATTTAGCAGTTCCTACCCTAGCTGATTGGTGTATTGTAGATGTTTTTCAAGAAGATTGGTCGAGTAAACAAATTGCGATCGCCATTGCTGACCCGACAAAACAAGATATCCTAGAAAAAATCCAACGACTTTATCCGCCCAAAAGTGGCGCACAACAGCTTGTACAGCAGCTAAAGTTGGGAATATCTGTCTTTTATCCTGAATTATCTAACTCTCATCTTTTACAGATGGCTCAAGACGAGGAACATCTGCAATTGCTACAAAGCCTGGGTATGCATTCTTTAATGGTGATTCCAGTGCGTTCCCGCGGGCAATTATTTGGCGCAATTTCTTTTTTTACAGCCGAGTCAGGTCGGCACTACCAACCAGCAGACTTAGCTTTAGCAGAAGATATTGCTCGTCGTGCTGCTACAGCCATTGACAATGCCAGACTCTACCAAGAAACTCAACAGGCAAAACAAGCAGCTGAGCGCTCAGTAAATCGTACCGTACTTTTACAAAGCATCACCGCTGCCCTCTCGGAAGCCCTCACTCCCCAAGAAGTAGCTGATGTGGTAATGAACCAAGGAATTACTGCTTTGGGAGCCTCTGGCGGTTCCGTTGTCTTACTGACTCAAGGAAATACTACCTTGAAAGTTGTTCAAGCAAGTGGTTATCCCCAATCACTTATAGATACCTGGGAAAGTTTTCCCATTACTGCTCCTAACCAAATCGCAGAAACAGTCAGAACTAAAAAGCCGATTTTTTGCGAAAATTTAGAAGTTTTCATGAGGAACTATCCCAGCTTAGCTGATGCTGCGGCTTTAACTCTTAATAATGCCTGGGCTTCCATACCATTGACAGCAGAGGGTAAAGCCATTGGCGCACTGGGATTTAGCTTTACTAATGCCCAAGCATTTAACGAAGAAGACCAGAGATTTATGTTGACATTGGGGCAGCAATGCGGACAAGCCATCGCCCGCGCTCAACTTTACGAAGCAGAAAAAACTGCACGCGCACAAGCTGAAACTGCCAACCGAATTAAAGATGAATTCCTGGCAGTTCTTTCTCATGAATTGAGAACTCCCCTTAACCCGATTTTAGGCTGGGCAAAGTTACTGAGAACCCGCAACTTCGACGAAGCAACTAAAATCCGTGCCTTAGAAACAATTGAACGCAACGCCAAGTTACAAACTCAATTAATTGAAGACCTGCTGGATGTGTCGCGGATTTTACAAGGCAAATTGAGTTTAAATCTTCATGCAGTGGATTTGAAAGTTGCGATCGCCGCTGCCCAAGAAACGGTGCGTTTAGCCGCCGAAGCTAAATCAATTCAAATTGAAACAGTGCTCAATGATGTCGGCAAAGTTTTAGGCGATGGCGATCGCTTGCAACAAATTATGTGGAATTTACTGTCTAACGCTGTTAAATTTACGCCACCAGAAGGACGAGTAGAAGTACGTTTAGAACAAGTCAACTGGGATGCTCAAATCCAAGTGATTGATACAGGTAAGGGAATCAGTCCAGAATTTTTGCCTCACGTCTTTGACTACTTCCGCCAAGCAGATGCCAAGACAACCAGAATATTTGGCGGACTGGGATTAGGACTAGCAATTGTGCGTCATTTAGTTGAACTTCACGGTGGCACAGTTGAGGCAGACAGTTTAGGAGAAGGACAAGGGGCAACCTTTACAGTGAAACTACCTTTGCTTAAAAGTTCCGAGTTAAGAGTTCCCAGCCCGGAATCTTCTGACTTGGAACTAGATAGTGAAGAATCATTGCTTTTGGGAGTCCAAATTCTGCTTGTGGATGACCAAGAAGATGTACGTGACTTTTTTAGCTTTGCCTTAGAACAGTATGGAGCAACTGTAACCGCAGTTACATCAGCAACTGAAGCATTAGAAGCGCTAGCCCAGTCAAAGCCAGATATCTTATTAAGCGATATTGGAATGCCCTTGATGGATGGCTACATGCTGCTGCGCCAAGTGAGAAAATTGCCGCCAGAACAAGGTGGAGAGATTCCGGCCATCGCTTTGACTGCTTATGCTGGAGAAATTAATTATAATCAAGCACTAGCGGCGGGATTTCAGAAACACCTACCGAAACCTGTAGAACCATTAGATTTAGCTAATGCGATCGTCAATCTAATTCGTAATTCGTAATACTTTCGTAGCTAACACCATAGAAAAGTGGTGTCAATACTTGTCGAGTTTTGGGGAAAAGGGGAAGGGGAAAGGGGAAAGAAAAAACCTTTAACCTTTACCCTTTAACCTTTTCCCCAAATCCAATTCCGAGTTAAAAATCCAAAACCCAAGCAGTATTGAAAGTGGTGTATTGCGATCGTCATACCAATTGACGAAAAATATGATACAAATACAAACACTCAAACCTCTGCTAAGTCTGACTTTCTTAATGCAAGAATTTTCAATTTTGAATTGGTATGACTACTGCCATTCCAACACTGTTGATGCTGAGTATCCTGATTTTCCATCGGCAGACAAGACAAGCTACTACTTAAATGCTACTTATAAGAAAATGAATAAAGCAGTAGTGAATAGATTTACAAGATATGACTAACTTTTTTAAACAAACTTTTGCTAGTTTAATTGGCACCGTACTGGGACTAATTGTTTTCTGTGGTCTGGGAACCACTGGACTGTTCTTGCTGCTGTTGGCTGCTACCTCCACTAAAGATACTGGGCCAGAAGTGAAAGATAAGTCAGTGCTGGTTTTTGACTTGTCGATGAAAATTACTGATGGCGAACCTAATTCTGGCGAATTCTTTCAGAATGCACTCTCAGGTGTAGCTGAGGAGAGAATGACACTGCGTAAAGTTGTGGAAACTTTGGAAAAGGCGCGGCGCGATCCGCGAATTGTGGGTATCTATCTAGATGCAAGCCGCGCCAGCGAAAGTAGTGATGTCGGTTATGCTTCTCTCAAAGAAATCCGCAGAGCGCTAGAGGAATTCCGCACTAGTGGCAAAAAAATTGTCGCCTATGGCAGTAATTGGAGTGAAAAAGAATATTATGTGAGTTCAGCGGCAAATTCCATCGTCCTTAATCCCTTGGGATTGATGGAAGTCAATGGTTTGAGTTCGCAACTGATGTTCTTAACGGGAGCATTCCAGAAGTACGGTATTGGCGTTCAAGTCGTGCGGGTGGGGAAATTTAAGGGAGCAGTTGAACCGTTGATCCTGACAAAGCTAAGTCCAGAAAACCGCGAACAAACTCAGAAATTATTGGATGATGTCTGGGGAGAGTGGCGTGATGCTGTTGGTAGCAGTCGGAAAATTCAACCAGAACAGTTACAGGCGATCGCAGATAATCAAGCTTTGTTAGAAGCAACACAAGCAAAAAACAGCGGTTTGGTAGACCAAGTAGCATACCCTGATGAAGTGGTGAGCGACCTGAAAAAGCTTACAAATAGCGACAAAGACGACAAAACATTCCGGCAAATTGACTTGAATGATTACGCACAAGTTTCTGGTAAATCTTTAGGTGTAGAACGTAACTCGAAAAATAAAATTGCCGTTGTTTATGCTGAAGGTCAAATTGTCGATGGTATGGGTGAAGATGGGGAAATAGGAGGCGATCGCTTTGCCAAAATCTTTAACAGATTGCGACAAGATGAAGATATAAAAGCAGTTGTCCTGCGAATTAATAGCCCTGGTGGTAGCGCCACCGCAGCCGAAGTCATGCAGCGAGAAGTGAAATTAACTCGCCAACAAAAACCAGTTGTAGTATCAATGGGCGATACCGCCGCCTCCGGTGGTTATTGGATTGCTAGCGACTCTAACCGGATTTTTGCCGAACCAAATACAATTACAGGCTCAATTGGCGTGTTTGGCATATTACTAAATGGGCAAAAGCTAGCAAATGACAACGGTATCACCTGGGATTCAGTAAAAACCGGACTCTATGCTGATTCTCAAACAGCTTCTCGCCCGAAATCGCCCCAAGAATTAGCGCTTTATCAGCGTAGCGTTGACCGGATTTACAACATTTTTCTGAATAAAGTTTCCCAAGGTCGCAAACTCCCAGAACAAAAAGTAGCAGAAATCGCCCAAGGACGGGTTTGGTCAGGTGTGGCCGCCAAGGAAATTGGTTTAGTAGATGAGATTGGTGGTTTGAATAGTGCGATCGCTTATGCCGCTAAGGAAGCGAAACTAGGAGAAGATTGGGAATTACAAGAATATCCCCGCTTTAGTACCTTTGGAGAACGCTTTTTTGGGCGAGCAACTCAAGAGGTGCAGGACACTTTAGGAATTGAGCCAACCCAAGTCCAAAAATCTCATCCCCTCACCGCCGAATTCCAGAAACTGCAACAAGAAATCCAAATTCTGCAAAAAATGAACGACCCACAGGGAGTTTATGCCCGCTTACCTTTCAACTTGAAAATTGAATAAATGGGCATGGGGCAAACAGGAAGTGTGGGAGGTGTGGGAAGAGAGGGAGGTGTGGGAGGTGTGGGAGGTGTGCGAGGTGTGGGAGGATGGGGAAGCATTAATTCTCTTTCCCCCCACACTCCCCACACTCCCCACACTCCCCACACTCCCCACACTCCCCACACTCCCCACACTCCCCACACTCCCCAGCCCCTAGTCCCTCGCCATCAACTTTGGAGAAATAACAAAGGACAAATGACTTTCGACTTCTGATAGCTATTATATTGTTGTTGCGAAGCCACCAATTATGTCTAAAATTGCTGACGCTTAATTTTAACAGAGGAAATACTGAAAGATGGGACGTATTTTTATCTCGGCGGCTCACGGAGGCAAAGAAGCGGGAGGAATCGATCCGGGTGCGATCGCTGGTGGTACAACTGAAGCTAAAGAAATGATTCTGCTGCGGGATTTAATTGTTACGGAACTGCGGGCGCGGAATTTTGAAATTTTAGCAGTTCCCGATGATTTGAGTGCAGCTCAAACTATCAGCTGGATCAATTCCCGTGGACGCCGGGGTGATGTGGCGCTAGAAATTCAATCTGATGCAGCTGGCAGTCCTGCTGTGCGTGGGGCTAGTGTGTTCTACATTGCCAACAATACTGAGCGTAAAGCCAATGCCGAACAGTTGCTAGTGGCGTTGTTGCGCCGCGTACCCCAATTACCAAATCGCGGAGTCAAGCCAGATACAAATAGTGGATTGGGTAGTTTGGCATTTTGTCGGCAAACAAGGCTTCCAGCTTTGTTAATTCAAGTGGGATTTCTCAGCAGTCCAGAGGATCGGGCTTTGCTGCAAAGTCGTCGCCGCGATTTCGCTTTGGGAATTGCTGACGGATTGGCGTCTTGGAGTCGTGTAATTGACCCTACCGGAACTCCCACGGAACCGACTTATGCACCAATTAATATTAATATTAACGGGCAAAATTATTCAGAACAAGGAATTTTAGTTAATGGAAATGCTTACATTCCCATTGATTTAGTAGACCGTCTGCGAATAGATTTATCAAAAGCACCGAATGTCAATCGAATTACTTATCGGAGAATAGTGTATGTTAAAGCGATCGAACTGCGGGATTTTAATGTTGCAGTTGGTTGGGATGCTGGAACTCGTACTGTCAGCTTGCGCTCGAATTTAATCGTTTGTGCTGGTCAATTAGACCGGGTAATGTCAAACGGTAATACTTCAGAAGTACAGTTACAATTATTCCTCAGAAATAATAATGAAAATGCTTTGGTAAAGTTTCCTGACATCTCAAAACTTTATCGCGAAGAAGCAGGTATAGAAGGAGTAAATTATGATATTGCCTTTTGCCAAATGTGTGTAGAAACGGGATTTTTAAGGTTTGGCGGTGATATTAAACCCGAACAAAATAACTTTGCTGGTTTAGGTGCCATCGGTGGCGGTTCGGAGGCTGCATCTTTTTCCAGCGCCAGAATTGGAGTCAGGGCACACGTGCAACATTTAAAAGCTTACGCTAGTTTAGAACCTTTGGTACAGGAAGTAGTAGACCCCAGATTTCGCTTTGTGACGCGAGGAATTGCACCATTAATTGACCAACTATCAGGGCGCTGGTCAGCAGATTTGGATTATGGTGCAAGAATTACAGCAATGGTCAAAAGATTGTATGAGTCAGCAGGACTTCTTTAAGTTTATTTTGATAAATTCCATAGAATTACCCTAAATAGAGCAATTAAACAGCAAAATCCTGATAATAAGACAAAAGCAAACCGCATGAGTTTTTCTAGTGGCCATAGACAAAGCATCTTATTTCTCGCTGCCAATCCTCAAAACACCAGCCGTCTAACGATTGACCAAGAGTTGCGGGAGATTAGGGAAGGACTGCAACGCGCTCAAAAGCGTGACCAATTTCAGCTAGAGCAACGATTAGCGGTTCGTCCTCGCGATCTTCAACGGGCTATGCTCGATATTAATCCGCAGATTATCCATTTTTCAGGACATGGGACTGGGGAAGTAGGACTAATCTTTGAAGATGAAATTGGCAATGCGAAGCTTGTAGACGGGGAAGCATTGGCAAGGCTGTTTCAACTGTTTGCTGAGCAAATTCGCTGTGTTGTACTTAACCGATGTTACTCCCAAGTGCAGGCCAAAGCGATCGCCAAGCACATAGACTATGTAATTGGCATGAACCAGGCAATTAGCGATCGAGCCGCGATCGAGTTTGCAGTAGGATTTTATGATGCACTTGGGGCAGGTCGTTCTATCGAGTTTGCCTACAAGCTAGGGTGTGCAGCAATTCAAATGGCAGACATGCCAGAACACTTGATTCCAGTGCTGCTCAAGAAATCCACGTCTTTTGATGCTACTGTTCAACCCACTTTGGACAGAGAATACATACGTTGGCTTAAGCGTTTAAAGGCTAGATATGAAGACCTAGAAGAGGAATGGGAAGAAGTTACCAAAAAGCTAAGATTTTTCAAGAAAGAAAGAATCATCAAAACTGACTCGGAAGCAAAATATGAGCTAGCACAGCGAATTCAAGAGTATGAAGCAAAACTAAAAGAAATCGAAGAAGAACTTGAGGATTTAGAACAACAAATTAACCAACTACCCGAACGACCGAAAAATTTTGACTTGGCAGACATACCAGAACACTTGACTCCAGTGCCGCTCAATAAATCCAATGATGCCGATGTTCAATCCATTTCAGTTATGCAACCTCCAGTTGAACAGTTGCAGAATGCGCCAATCAAGGTTTTTATCTCCTACTCCAATAAAGATAAGCACTTGTTAGATGAATTTATTAAACATTTGGCTATCCTGGAGCGGCAGGGCAAAATTATTGCTTGGTACGATAGCCTTATAAAAGCGGGAGAAGAATGGAAAACTCGAATTGAAGAGCAACTAGAATCTGCTCAGATCATTCTGCTGCTGATCAGTCCAGACTTCATGTCCTCAGACCACTGCTATGAGATTGAAATGCAACAGGCGATGGCCCGACACAATCAAGGCACAGCACGAGTAATTCCGATTATTCTCAGACCTTCTAATTGGATAGATTCACCATTTAGTATGCTCCAAGTTTTACCAAAAGATGCTATACCCGTAACTCAGTGGAGCGATCGCGATACTGCATTTCTAAATGTGGTTGAAGGGATTCGCAAAGCCCTTAATTCACTGTAAAATGATTCAAAAAAGTAGATTATTGATCGAGACGGAGTTTGTTCGCATTAAAACAATTGAAAACATTTCTTCCCCTACTTCCCATTCCATTTTTGTTAGCTAAATCGTGAGCATCTCATCAAAAAATAGAGCGTTAATAGCAAATGATATTAGTAGTTTGGAGTTTAAAAGCCTTGCAGGAATATTAACTGGGAACTTGCTTGCAGAAGTCGATTTTTGCCGCGCTGTAGCAAGTTTGAAGCTAAAACAAGACAAAAAAGAGTCGATGGGTCAGTTTCTTACCCCCGCTTCAGTAGCAGAATTGATGGCTGGGATGTTTAATAGGCTAGATTTGCCTGAAATCTGCTTGCTGGATGCAGGAGCAGGAATCGGTTCATTACTAGCTGCTTTTGTCAACAGAGTATGCCAGCAACAACAAACCTCAAGTTTGCATGTTGTAGCCTATGAAATTGACCCTTTTCTAATTGAATATTTGCGCCAGACTCTAAAACTATGTGAAAAGGAATGTCAACGTGTAGATATTTCTTTCAATTACGAAATTCGTGAGACTGATTTTATTGAAGATACTGTTAAGCGCCTTGAGGTTGGTTTATTAAATAGTACAAATCCAGCAGAATTTACTCATGCTATACTCAATCCTCCTTATTTGAAAATCAATTCTCATTCTCAGGTTCGCAGCATTATGTCCTCTGTAAAAGATTCTCCTCAAAAGAAGAGAAAAGGCGGATTGTTGCGGTGGTTTATGATGCCAACCAATTTGATTATAATTATGTCGGCTTTGAAAATCACTTGAATTACTTTCACAAAAATGGACGTGGACTGAGCCATACCTTAGCTTGTGGGCTTGGAGTTTATCTTAATTCAACCTTGGTTGATTTATTTTTTCGCTTATTCAATGGACACACTCAAGTAAATGCAACAGATTTGCGGAAATTAAAGTATCCAACATTAGAACAGTTACTATCTTTAGGAAATGGTATTAAAAAAAAGGATTTGGAGTCTCTATTTAGAAGCATCAAAATCCCTTTAGTCATGGTAACAACATTTTTGAGTCGCAAGGCAATGATAAAATATCTGCCAGAGATTGCTTGGGAAACAGATGTTTGGGTTGCTGAAGATGCAACTCATCTAATTCATTTCAATGGCGAACATTTATTACAGGCTTACGAAATAGAAAAGAAGACAACTTCTTGAATGTATATATAATTCAGGCTGATTTAAAAAATCTAATGATTTCGCGCACATGATCGAGAAATTGTCCATCAGTTGAAAGTTGCGCGATCGCATTTCTGGCTTCTCTCCCTAAACGTTCATGTTCTGTGTGATTTATTGCACGTAATTCTTCTAAATTAGCCGCAATTCGCGCTAAATCTCTGCGAGTTTCTTCAGCAAAACGTTGTTGGGTTGCTGGCAATGAAGAGGGTTGTTCTGGGTTAAGTTGCTCCTCTAAAGATTGCACTTTTTGTTCTAAATTGGCAAAGCGATCGCGTAGTTCTACAATATCTTCACGGGGATACTTCCATTCTTGGCGAATCATCGTTAACCGTGCATATAAATACTCGTAAGCCCGAATCGCCGGACGCAGAATTGTTAATAACAAAGCTGCACCAGAACTGACATATCCGACTGTACTAATACCAGTGACAGCAAGAGTATAAAGACCAACGGCTGAGAGTAAGTGTAAAGCAATGGCAACCCAGAGCGATCGCTTTGCCAAAACTGTGACATACTTTACTTGTTTTTCATCGACTGGAATTCCTTTTTCTGTAGATTGTGCTGCTTCTGCTAAAACTTCTTTAGCTTGAAAATGCACATTCCACGGTACCGTAACAATTACCAACAGCCACCAAAAACTTGCACCACCAATCACCCAGTCAAGAAAGCTGCCAGCAGGTATGTGCAACCATTGGAGTAAACCAAAAGCAGCCAATACCACAACCACAATACTAGCAATGGAACTGATAAAAAAGTTAATATACATTTTGTATTGTCTCCGATGAAACCATCATTTCGATCGTGACTATGCCCCAGCAGTTTTACTGAAATAATTGTGATGCTTTTTTTTGTTGCACACACTATCTTTTGGATGAGATAGCTACATCAAATAAGTTAAGTATCTTTCTCACCTTTTTGTAAAAATTAGTAACAAAATGCTTGTGATAGTTTTGCTAGCTGCACATATAGTGAGATTGACAAACTTACAATTCAGAACTAATACCAATTCTCCGTGAAGATGCACTTTATTTTTAAAACGAACCGCCAAGTACGCCAAGTAAAGAGCAAGAAGAGAGATTAAATTATTTAGTGCAAGTTTATAGAGAATTGGTATAAGTCAGTTCGTACAATAAAACCAAACTATCTTAAAAAAAAGAAACTAAGCTAAAACCCTTATCCCTATTGACTATTGCCTATTGCCTATTGCCTTATTCCAACGATAATTATTGACATCGACTTACTTATTGAATGAGATAACTACGCCAAATTGGTTGAGTATCTTTGCTACCTTTATCTGGAAGCAGTAATCGCCAAGTTTTACCTTCTTGCTGAATTTGCAAGTAAAGGTTAAAGGGTTTTTGGGGTTGTGTTAAGCGTCGTTTTGGTAACTTAACAATTAAGTCGTATGTTCCTTGGACGCGGAAAGCTGGTAAATTTTCAATAGTTAGGGGTTGTTCTTGGCTAATAGATAGCCGCTTGATTTCAAATCCTTGAAAATCGAGATCCAACTGCTGGCTAAGCTTTTGTTGAGTTTGTCCTAGCTCAAGTGCGATCGCTTTTTGCACTAATTCGCTAGTCGGTAGCAATCCAATACTGCCACAAGCCGTCAATAACACCAACAATATTACTGTCAAAAGCAACCGCACCATATTAATCCTAAGAAACCACTAATCAGCGATAGTATAACTGTAGATTCCCTAAATTTTCTCATCTACCATGCCAAAACAGTCTATAGGTCTTGATAACCAACTATACAATTATCTTTTATCCGTTTCGCTGCGAGAACCAGAAATTCTTTGGAAACTGCGTCAAGAAACTGCGAACCACCCCAGTGGCTCAATGCAGATTTCGCCAGAACAAGGGCAGTTTATGAGGCTTTTGGTGCAGCTGATTGGAGCGAAGAAAACTCTGGAAGTTGGCGTATTTACAGGTTATAGCTCACTTTCTGTAGCTTTGGCGCTACCAGATGATGGTAAGATTATTGCAGCTGACGTGAGTGAAGAATTTACTGCGATCGCCAGGCGCTATTGGCAAGAAGCTGGGGTTGCCCATAAAATCGATTTGCACTTAGCACCAGGCTTGGAAACTTTAGATCGATTGTTAGCAACTGGCCAAGCAGAGACATTTGATTTTGCTTT
The DNA here is from genome assembly GCA_034530795.1 of Nostoc sp. DedQUE12a. Classification (GTDB taxonomy): domain Bacteria; phylum Cyanobacteriota; class Cyanobacteriia; order Cyanobacteriales; family Nostocaceae; genus Nostoc. Next base: position 41,661 of record JAVRCH010000141.1, on the reverse strand, counting down.
TATCGATGCTGATAAAGAAAATTATGATGGATATTACGAGCGATCGCTACAATTATTACGTCCAGGCGGATTAATTGCTATTGATAATGTTTTGTGGTCAGGACACGTTGCCGATTCAAAATTTCAAGATGAAAGTACCCAAGCAATCCGGGCGCTGAATGAAAAGTTACACAATGACGAACGCGTAATTCTTTCTCTTGTTCCCATTGCAGATGGACTTACTTTAGCAGTTAAACGACGTTAGTGCATTTGGATATACTTGCTTTATTTTATTGTCATTAGTCATTGGTTTTTTATGACTAATGACTAATAACTAATGACTAATAACTAATTCATCAAACTTTACTACCTCTGAATCAGGCTTGCGAGTATCAAAACGATAACTAGCGATGGTACCCGTTGCTGTGTCAAAGATACTAAAAACTGTAAGTTCATTACTAGCAATATAAGGCATCGGTTTAGCATCTTCACCTAACAAAGGAGCAATTGTCGGTACTATCGGTTCTAAACCATTGGGATCGCCAATTTGAACATACTCTTCTTGATAGTCAATTGGCACTTCTCGCTTTCTGTTACCCCAAGCCGCACCGTAAGTATTGCCGACATTAGATGTTTCTAAAAAGTGCATTCCACTGGGACTAACAAAGCGATTCCACAAATGAGAATGCCCATAAAATACTAATTGCACATTAGCTTTTTCTAGCAAAGGCACAACATCTCGGATGATATAATCTGCGCCTTTGGGATACTCATAACGTACTGCCTTAATCTTGTCACCATCTCGGTCAATTATTTGTACTGGTTCGGTATAGGCAGGAACTATATTATCACCCAGAGTATGAGGCGGATGATGAAACATTACAACTTTGTATTTTGCTTGTTTAAACTCAGAACTGTTGAGTTCTGTCTCTAGCCAATTATACTGCTTGGAATCTTTAGCAATTGGCTCATAAATTACCTGCCCATAACCCCAATTCTCTGGATTATTGAAATCTTTTTCTGCTTCTTGATATCTACCCTTACGCTTTCCATCTAAACTGGGAGGACGCCACATATTTGTAATGTATAATACTACCAGACGTACATCTCCAAATGTAACCGCGTAATATTTTTTTCCCCCCTCTTGAGTTGTTGGTAGAGTGAAAATTTCTTCGTAGGTAATAGTATTAAAAGAATTATCGATTTGAGATTTATCGGCGTATAATTTTTGGGCGATCGCATGGGGAATGGTATCATCAAACTCATCATTTAAACTGCCAGTTCTAGCAAATCGTCCCATGACTTCATGATTACCAATGCAAGTAAACATGGGTGCATGTTGAATTATTTGCCCACCGGTGTAGGTTGTCTTAACACCGTTGTGGGTCATTTCGTATTTAGCACGACCTTGTAAACCGGGAAACAGCGCACCACCGCTATTATCATCAAACCATTCGGAGGCGCGATCGGGAACATTGACCAAATCACCAGCAAACCATACCCCATCAACTCGTCCAATGGTTTCTACTACTTTTTGCAGATTTGCAGATGTCATCGGCTTTAATTGATGGTCTGAGGTAAGCAGAATTTTTAGTGGTGTACCGGGTTTTGGAGTAGCTGCAAGAGTAAAAACATCACTGCTAACAGTTTCGCCATCTTCCCGCACACTTGTAACGCGATAGTTTACCCGCACACCAGGAATTAACCCACTTACCTCAGCTTCATGTCGCCAAATGTCACGCCCAACGGATTTTTGATAAACTTGGTTGTCTTGGGTTTGGTTTCCAACCCTTGACTTTTGGTCTTCACGCGTGCGGCTGAGTTTGATAGTATTTGCCTGAGCAGTTTGTTTGAGATTTTCACCGTAGGACACTGTGTGTTGAGTACCAGCAAACTCGGTAAACCAAACTACTCGCACTGAATTCTCAGTTGGCAGCTGCAAAAATGGATCGGTCAGCAGATAAGGTGCTGATATCATATCTGTTTGCCTACATGAATGCACGCTTACTAGAGTAAAGCATATAACAAGCAAAAGCATAGCCACTGAGGAGATTTTACGGCTGCTTAAGCGTCTGAGGATGGGTAGCATACCAAATTTTTATAAGGTATTCATAGACTGAATGCAATTTTATTATTAACCTTTTTTGCGGATAAGGTTTAAAACTTATCCTCGATAACCTTATCCTCGATAACGCCCCTGTTAAGGTATTGGAGGTAGTGAACGCAAACGATTATTTACTCAAAAGCTATTTAACCGTTTAATGTTTATTGGCTTCATCCAGAAAAAAGGTTGGTTGAAATTTCAAACTAGAACAGATTATTTATCAGCTTTGTGGGACGCTTATCAAATCATCCAGATAATATTAGAAATCCAGAAGCAACTCTAGAAGCATTGCGCCGCGTCAAGTGTTGTGATTTAGCTGCTGGAAGCGGGGCTTATATACTAGGAATGCTTCATGAATTGCTAGATTTATACCAATGTTTGTTTGCTAATAAAGGGCTAGATTCCAATACTGTATATCAGCACAAATTAGATATTATTGAAAACAATCTTTACGGTGTAGATATTGACATTTTTGCAGTCAATATAGCTCGGCTAAGGTTGTGGCTGTCGGTATACTTAATTGGTCATCTGTGAAAATATTTTATCTTGAAATTAGCCCACAAATTAGAGGTGGATATTTGCGTTTTAAACGCCAATATGTTGAAAAAATACCCATCCCCAACGCTTCAACTACAGAACGCAAAACCATATCCCAACTAGTCCAAAAATGCCTAGACGCAAAGGGTATTAACTGTGAAATATGGGAGAAAGAAATAGATGAACGAGTCGCTGCACTGTATGGCTTGTAAGATAATAGACTAAAATTAAACTCAATAGGTTAACCCTAACAATGGCAAGCAAGATATCCTAACAATATAAGGTTGAAAAAATCATGCAAGCAGCTTTACGCATCACAACTAAAGTTTTACCAGGAAACAAAATAGAAATAGAACTTCCACAAGCTGAGATTGGTGACAGCGTTGATATATTTGTGATTTTGCCAGAAAAGCCTGCATCAAAACGCGCTTCCGTCTTAGAGTTAATAGAAAAAGCCCGTAGTGAACACGCTTTCAGAACTACCGAGGATATAGATAGACAACTGCAACAGGAAGGCGATTCATGGGACAGTTAATAGTTCCTTCTTCTAGCGTTATCTATGTAGACACATCAGTGGTAATTTATACTATTGAAGCCAAGCTACCAGAGTATTATTCATTACTACAACCTTTATGGTTAAAGTTTCAATTGGGTGAACTCGAAATTATCAGTAGTGAACTAATACTAATGGAAGCTCTAATTTTACCATTAAAAAATGCAAATACTTCTCTAATTCAAGCTTACGAAAATCTACTAATTTCATCAGAAGTGCAACTAGTTCCTATCAACCAACCTGTGCTAAAACAAGCTGCAAATCTCCGGGCTACTACCAACATGAAAACACCCGATGCTATTCATGCAGCTACAGCCTTGTCTGTTAATTGCAACCAATTTTTAACCAACGATAAAGGCTTTCCTAATGTTCCAAGTTTGCCAGTTATTATCCTTAGCGAAGTTTTAGCATCTTGAAAGATATGGTACGTTAAATAAATTTAATGCACCTGAGTAAAATTATTTTTTCAAAGATTCCAGATATTTCAAAATTCTCTGATTTTCTAGCGTTAACTCTCTAATATCTGCCGTATTATCATCAATTCTTCTTTGATTATCAATCATTTGGCGTTGTGTATTAACTATTTGCCGTTGCATCTCATCTAGCCTCGGTAAAATGCTACTAGATAAATCAGTCAATGCTTGAATTGCTTTAGCGTTAGATTGAATGAATTCATTGGTTCGCTCTGTCAATGCTTGAATTGCTTTAGCGTTAGATTCAACCAGTTTTTCTATACGTTCTGAATCGCTCATAATTTTATTCCACTACTAGTTATAGAACTTATGCCTACACATGATATTATAGATAACCGTAATCAAAAATTAGTAGACCAAATAAACTGCATTCTCGACTCATCAGCAGCAGCGCATTTTGCGGTAGGTTACTTCTTTTTATCTGGTTTCACCGCCATTGCAGAACGCCTCACTAATATTAAAGAACTACGCCTACTAATTGGTAACACCAGCAACCGCGAAACTATAGAACAAATCGCCCAAGGATATCAACGACTAGAATTAATTACAGATAAAGTTGAAGCTCAAAAATTTCCTAAACGCACAGAAGAAAAAAACTGAGCAATTAAACGAAGAAGCTATGTATGCTATTTATGAGCAACAAGGTAAACAATTGAGCCTCTTTGATATGGAAGAAGAGGATTTTTTAGATTTAAATGAAGCTGAAGAAATTCTCAGAAAACTACAGAAAGAAGAACCCGGTGAATTTGAGCGAATTGCTAGTTTACCAAATGGTATACGTACAGCTAAATTTTCTATGCAGCAGAAAGGGACATACGTTTTTTGTGAAGCTTCAGACGCTAATCGACCTGATATCAAAGGCTATCAGCAGTTGTTTTTATTAGACAATGAGGGAAATATAGTTTCTAGGGATATCCCGCGTATCTTAGGTGCAATTAAAGCTGATTGTACTACTCCCACCTTAACAGTTCCTAAAGGGCATAATTCTACTGTGATGCATGTTAAATCTCAATTTGCAGAAGAAGTAAAGCATCGCCAAGCAGAACGGGAATTTAACCAGCGTCTAACTCAGGGACAACGTTATATTGTCCGCGAACTGAGAATATTTTTTAAATTGATTACAGACGAAAAAGTAAAAAGTGAAGTCAATATTCTAGAAAAGACGTTTCGCGGTTCTATAAATCAAGTAATTAACCGAGAGTTAAATATACTGCGACGTAATGGTTTTATAGGTCAAGAATTATTCAATCAATTGGTACAAATTTACCATCAAAATAACATGGAAAAATGGCTAAATAATAGTTTGCCTACATTGTCTGAGCCAATTCCAATTATTATTTGTAGTGAAGCTTTGGAATAAACTTGACCAAGTAATTCATAATTCATAATTAAATGGCTTGGTGTCCCTACTAAATTTTTAATGAGCGTGCAAAACAATTAGTGTACGGGGTAATGCCCTCACTAATTGCAATTATAATTAGCTTGAATTAAAAAACCTGCCAATCTTTTAAAAAACTAGCAGGCATTCTATAATTATCAATCGGAGCGGCGGGATTTGAACCCACGACCTCCACTACCCCAAAGTGGCGCGCTACCAAGCTGCGCTACGCCCCGTAAAATCAATTTTGGATTTTAGATTTAGAATTTTGGATTTTTCCAACTAAAAATCTCAAATCTGTTTATTGACTTTTGTTATTCTAGCATGAAGATAAACAAAAATCTAGATATTAGCTTTAAAAAACTTTGAGCATCCCAGTAGCTTGCAGTAAATCACCAACAGCACAAGCATCCCATTTACCTTCTACACATCGCCCTGTATTCAAGATGAAACGCAGGCTGTAAGCATGGGGATAGCCTTCTACCTCCATCCATAATAAATCGCTTTCAGCTTCACAGGCGATTTTCTCTTCTTCCATTAATTCTGTTGCGATTTGCTTCATGGTGTCTGCTAGCTGTGCCAGTAGACGGCAAAAATCATTCAACTCGGCTTCGGTTAACTCAATTGCCCAGTCATCAGTACCTATTAAACCTTTAAATTCAGGTGCATCGGGGTTCCAGCCAATACGCCAACCAGAACCACTTTTGACAACACGTTCCATAATTAGAGACGCGATTAATTGCGTCTGTACAAGAGTGAGGAGTTATTAATTTACTCTGGCATTATTTAAGTAATTGTGCGCCTCCACCTTGGGGTGGTTGTGGAGTTGTTGATGTATTAGGGTTTGGTGTGGTGTTGGGACTAGAGGCTGGTGTATTTGGGGAAGTAGGATTAAATATATTAACTAAAACTTGCACTAAAGCATTTCGTTGGCTGCGAGTGAGGCGAGCGATCGCAGTTTTATCGCCTTCTATGGGATTTTCCCGCAGTGTATCATTTCCTGGATAGCTACTATCATACATAACTTCATTAACACCCAGGTAATCAGCCAAAGTTAATTTCCAATCCAAGCGATAAATTGCGGGACGCCCTTTGGTGTAGACGTGATACCTAATCAACCGAGTTGCTAAAGTATTATTTTCGGCAACTTTGCCATTTTCTTTGTTGATATACTTATTTTCCCGTGGAAAATCTGGCAATTTTTGGTACACTATCTGCCAAACATCACTGGCAGTGATTGTCTGTGCTATCCCAGGTTGGTTAGTAAATAAAGTGGAACCCAAAATAATTAAACCCACCATTAACGCAAATAGTATTGGTGAGTACTGAGTTTTAAGTTTTGAAAAAACTGATTTCAAAAAAAATTTTCTCTTTTTCATAAAATAAGATTTTGGGCGTTGCTGAGTGCAAGTATGAATTTGGCTGAATCAGAATTTTTGTACAGACGCGATTAATCGCGTCTGTACCTCACTCAGCAATATTTTTATAGTTCGCCAATAATTTCTGGCTGAGTCAATTCATCAGACATTTCGATAATTGCCCTTAGCACTGGCTTCATCATTGCATCTTCATTACTTTCAAAGTCTTCATAACGCCGACGCTTGGCACGATTCGCCACCTGAACCGTAATGCGGTAACGATTTGAGGCTGCACTAATCAAATCCTCAGCACGGTGCATAATTTGAGACTGTGTTGTCTCGAACTTAGAACGCTTTAGCATAATTTAGTGGTTCTTGGGGACATTCTCCAGTGTAACAGCACTAAATCAGTCTGCTACTGTCTGTTTAACCGCCAGCAACCTTTCTGTTGATAGAGGCTAAAAGTATTTTAGTCACTTTATAAGTAACTTGTAGTATTAACTGACGCACCCTCATGGCTGATCTTGTGGAAACTGCGATCGCAGCAGGAAATTTCAATACACTGATAAAGGCTGTTAAAGCTGTAGATTTGATAGAAAGTCTCAAAAGTCCTGGTTCTTTGACAATCTTTGCACCCACTGACGAAGCTTTTGCCAATTTGCCAGAGGGAACTTTAGATGCTTTACTACAAGACATTCCCAAGCTGAAGAAAATTGTGGCGTATCATGTCGCTAGCGGGGATGTCAGGTCTGATGATTTGGCACAAATTAATGAAGCAGAAACCCTTGAAGGGTCAATTGTAGCTATTGAATCTGTCAACGGTAAAATTCAGGTGAATGGCGCCAATGTCATTAAAACAGACATTTTGGCAGACAATGGCGTCATCCATATTATTGATGCAGTGTTGATGCCTGCGATGGTGGCGGGGAGGTAAGGGTATTGGGCATGGGAGAAGCAGGAGGTGTGGGAGGTGTGGGAGGTGTGGGAGGATGGGGAAGAAATCTTTCCCCCCTCACTCCCCACACTCCCCACACTTCCCCATCTCCCCTGCTCCCCCTGTCTCCCTAGTCTCTAGCCCAAAATACAACCGCTACGTTCAGGAATAGTTAATGACAACTGCTGAGTTTCACCTTCACTATTCCACTCAAATTCAGCACTACCGTATAAGAGTTTGTTGGGTCGAGTGTGCAAACTGGCGATATCTACACTTGCTGTTACCGAACTTGTCCCAGCGTTGACGGCAATTATCAGTTCTTCTTTCTCTAAAGTTCGCGCAAAGATGTAAAGTTGTCCTTGAGCATAGAGGACTTGGTAATCACCTGTACGCAATGCTGGGTAAGTGTGGCGGAGGGTAATTAATTGACGATGAGTATTAAAAATTTCTCGATTCCAGTTACTTTCTAAGGGAAAACCACGGCGTGAGTCTGGGTCTATGGCGCCAGGTAAGCCAACTTCATCGCCATAGTAGATACTGGAGGCACCAGGAAAGGTGAGTAGCAGTAGAGTTGATAATTCTATGCTGGGTATATCGCCACCGGCAATGCTCATTAATCGAGCTGTATCGTGACTTGCTAACAAATTGAGTTGAGTTAGCTGAATTTCCCAAGGATAAAGTTCGAGTAATTCTTGGATTTTGGTGGCGTACTCGGCAGCAAATAAGGGTGGATAAGGTTTATAGTCGCGGCTTTGGACTTGATCTAAGACTACGCGATCGCCAGCCGCAAAGGCAATTGTCGGCCCGGCAAACAAATAATTCATCACTCCATCAAATTGCGTCCCATCCAGCCACTCACGGGAATCTCCCCAGACTTCGCCGACAATGTAAGCTTCAGGATTGATGGCTTTGACGCGATCGCGGAACTCTTGCCAAAAACCAGGGGTTTTAATTTCAAATGGTACATCCAATCGCCAACCATCAATGCCAAATTTAATCCAATATTCGGCAATTTCCATAATGTATTCCCGAACTTCTGGATTGTCGTGGTTAAATTCTGGTAAAGCGCGATTTCCAGCCCAACCCACGTAGTTAGCAGGAAACTCGCCATTGTACGGTGAAAGGGGCCAACCTTCAATTTTGAACCAATTTACCCACGGGGAATGAGGCCCATTCTCTAAAACGTCGTGGAAAAAGAAAAATCCCCGACTGGAATGGTTAAAAACTCCATCCAGAACCACTTTGATATCCCGTTGATGGGCGGCCTCTAGTAATTCTTTAAAAGCTTCGTTGCCCCCCAGCATCGGGTCAACTTGATAATAATCATGGGTATGATAGCGGTGATTGCTGGCAGATTGAAAAATAGGTGTAAAGTAAATGGCGTTAATGCCCAGATCCTTGATATAATCTAAACCTTCCATGATGCCCCATAAATCCCCACCTTTATAACCTTGGAGTGTTGGCATTGCATCCCAATCTTCCCAACGGGCTTCATGCAACAGGCGTTTGCGTGGCTTTTTGCTTCTAGCAAAGCGGTCTGGAAAGATTTGGTAGAAAACAGCGTGTTTCACCCAGTCTGGTGTTTGAATTTGCATGAATTACTCACAGTGGCTTCAGAAGCGATCGTTGCAGATATTAGCTTCTTTGTGGCTCCTACTTATGATAGAAAATTCGGTATGGGAAGACTCTTTCCCATTTTTTATTCTTTATTCCGAATCTACTTTTTTAGGCAAATGTTATCAAAATTTGAAAAAATACTAGCAAAATTATTAATTTTAGTTAATTAATATTTTTTAATATTTATCAAGAGAGGCAGAGGGCAGGAGGCTCAGTTGGAATACTGCCCTCTGTTCTCTGCTGCAACCTCTCGCGAGCAAAGGTTTAAGACCCCTACCAAATTAAAAATTTGGTGGCTTCTTTTCAGGAGGGGTTTGAATTCCCTTGGAGAAAACAACCTTCTGTCCTCTGCCTCCTGCCTTCTTCAATGAATTAACTTTATCCGTAATGACTTAAGCAAGTACTGGATTATTTTTATAGATTATGAATTATGTCAAGGTGTATTCAGTCCTAGTAGTAGAAAATGAAGTTAGGATTCAAAATATGAATTGTTATGGTTCCTAGCTGCGAATAAATTAATTTGAGGCAAAAATGAGACACGACAAACTTTCTCCCGGATTACTTTTGGCCTTTCAGGATTATCAAAACGAAGGAGAACAAGGCTTAGTTACACATAAGCGATCGCTTGGTATCATTGCCCATAAAACCACAGTCAAGCCAACTAAAAGCGTCGTTTTTCTCTACTGCGACTCTGATGCAGACTTGAGTTATTTATCGCAATATAATATTGAAGTCAATCAAAATTCCGGCAGCGTCCGCACAGCTTTCTTACCAATAAATGCTTTAGATGTCTTATCTGAAGAAGATACAATCCAACGTATCAAACCATCACGCAAACTTCACCTACGGATGGACGTTGCACCCGGAAAAGTCAAACTGCCAGAGTTTAAAAACCAAACCGGATTAACTGGCAAAGGTGTAATTGTCGGCATTATAGATAGTGGCATTGACCCAAAACACCCAGCTTTTGCCGGCAGAATTTTACACATTTGGGATCAAACACTCCCAGGCCCAGGAGTAGCAGAAGGGCGCTACGGGGCTGAATTTTCAGGGGCGCAGCTAACAATTTCTCAGGATACCGACGGACATGGCACCCACGTTGCTGGAATAGCTGCTGGTGCAGATGCTACCTATAGCGGCGTAGCACCAGAGGCGGAATTAGTTGTGGTCAGGTCAGATTTACAGGATGCCCACATTGCCGATGCCGTTCGCTACATTTTCCGAGTTGCCAGGGAGTTGGGACGACCAGCCGTCGTCAATCTCAGCTTGGGGGGACACGCCGATGCCCATGATGGTAGCGATTCTCTCTCAAAAGTGGTTGACGCCCAAACCGGCCCTGGCAGAATTGTTTGCTGCGCTGCGGGTAACGAAGGCAGCATCAATATTCACGGTCAAGCAACCATACCTAGCGATCGCACCCGTGGTATGCGCTTTAATGTTCCTTTGAATCAAGTAGGCATAGTTTGGCTAAATGGTTGGTATTCCAAAGACGGTGAGTTGGAAGTTTCGGTGCGGAGTCCCAACGGTTTTGTTACTCCGTTCCAAAAAATCATTACTGACGGTAATCCTACCCAGGAACATCAGTTGCCTGATGCACGGGTGGAAATTGTGACACCAGGGCCAGACCAAGCTAACGGCGATCGCAACTTCTTTGTCCAAATACGTGGTATCGGCCCTTCCCAAGTAATGGGAGGTATTTGGCAACTACGCCTACGCAATACTTCTGCAACTGAAACACGTGTGGATGTGTGGACGTTAGATGATACGTCATCAGTATTTTTTACAGGTAAAAGTATCAACGATGCGGTAAAAATTGGTTCGCCAGGAGCAGCTAGCAGTGCTATTACAGTGGCAGCTTATACTACTAAAGCTAAGTACACAGATATTGATAACGAAGTGCGGGAAATGGGCTTAGATTTGGATACGATTTCCGAATTCAGTAGTGAGGGGCCTTTACGCAATGATGCCCAAAAGCCCGATATAGCAGCACCAGGAGCAATGATTGTTTCTACACTTTCTGCTGATGCTAATTCTGCCCGTTCGTCAATGATTAATTCTAAGTTTGTGGCAATGGCTGGTACGAGTATGGCAACACCTTTCGTCACTGGCTTAGTTGCATTACTCTTACAACGCGACCCCCAACTCGATCCCGCTACTTTGAAAGATTTGCTACGTAAAAATAGTGCAATTCCCGGAAAACCCGCAGGTACATTCGATGAGAAATGGGGTTATGGAGTGATTAATGCCTTAAATCTGTAATTAGATTGAGAAAAGTGGATATTATTTCTGTACAAAGGTAGGCAATAAAAAACTATAAATTTGATAAGTTAGGGTAGGTAAAAATTGCCTACCCTCTTTACTAAGAAATTATTTATGAATTATCAAAAGCTAGACGCCGCCCTTGCTACAGCGTTGAATGATGTTCAAGATTCAGAAAAACCGAGCTTGGGGGTTTTTATCCATACCGAACCAACTTTAGACTCTAATGCAACTGCTGTTTTAGAAAATTTCGGCGTTAGCGGTGTTACCAGCGGTAAAGATATTTTTACGGCAACACTGTCACCCAATGCCATCTCTCAATTATCAGAGCAACCTTGGGTGAAGTATTTGAAGCGATCGCAGCAATTACATTTGGTTAATAGGAGAATAGGTATTGGCAAGTTGGGTATTCAATAGGCATTGCCTAACCCTACACCCCGCGGAGAATTTTTTACTGTTACTGTGAATCGGGTTTTTGTTTTTCTGGAAACTTACACTTCACCTCGATTTCCAGATTACTTTCAGCTGAACCTTCGGTAATGTAAGATATGCCTGCTTTGCCACCTAACTTAATGCCAAATTTAAGTCTTACCTCTTCAATCTCAGCAGTATTAAAGTCTTTAAAAGCACTAAGAGCATAGATAGTATAAGAGCGAATCATTTGGCGAGCTTGTTGCATCCGAGGGATGGCATCTCTTCGGATATCTTTGTATTCAATGCCATCATCGTCTTCCTCGATTCCCTGAGTTATCAAGTCAGGCAGGAGGCAGAGGGCTGTTCTTGCTGGAGGAAAACTGCCCTGGAGTTTGCTGCCGCGACCATAGGGAGCAAGGGTTTAATACCCCCACGCTCACGAGAGTTCAGTGGCTCTAAATCAGTAGGGGTCGACTCCCCTACTGATTTACTCCTTCTGCCTCCTGCCTCCTGCCTCCTGCCTCCTGCCTCCTTCAACTTGTTTTCGGCAATAATTATTGCTGTGGCAGCATATCAATCTAGCTCAATCATTGTTAGCCTAATCGCAACAAATTTTAATGATAAACATCGCAGGCATTTAGACTTTTTGCGAGATTGGGCGATCGCAGTTGCTTCTTGGGGCGGAACATAGTTTTATAATTTAGATTTAAGTCATGTTGATTTTACTGGTTCTCAGTTAGCAAATAGTGACTTAAGAGTGCGACAACTTTAGCTCAAAGCTTGTTAGAGCAATTTCAGAATTAAAGTGTTGCTATTTCTACCAACCAACAAGCTGAACTAATTCAGCAGGTGATTCTCAATGAAGCTAAAAACGACCCATTTTTTAAACAGTTTCTTCTACAACAAGGACAGGAAATCGCTAATCTAATACCAGACAGTGCGATCGCCACAGCTATCCAACAAGCATACTCCCAACTGAGAATAGAAAAAACAGAAGCTTTACCAAGAGAAATTTACGAACCACGCTAACAAGCATCAATAACCACTTAGTTATCTAATAACTTTTGACCCCGATAATAACACTATGTCTAAAAAAATACTTATTAATGATTTGCCAGGAAACCTAAAAATTAACTATTTATGATATTAAAGTAGCTAAAAAATAATTTATTTAGTATTAATTGATACTTAGATTTTAATTAAAACTAGTCAATAATATCATTAAACACCAGCAGCATTTTATAAAATTCATCCCTGAGATTCTTTGATTCCCCCTTACCAGCTGCCACATACAGTCCTAAACTGAAGATGAGAGTTGAAAGGCAGCTGGGAGAAATTTTGTGAAAAAAGTTTTATCAATCATCCTTGGTGGTGGCGCGGGGACTCGGCTTTATCCGCTAACCAAACTCCGCGCCAAACCAGCAGTACCAGTGGCGGGGAAATACCGCTTAATCGATATCCCTGTCAGTAACTGTATAAATTCCGAAATATTCAAAATTTATGTTCTGACACAATTTAACTCAGCTTCCCTGAATCGTCACATTGCCCGTACCTACAATTTTACTGGGTTCAATGAAGGGTTTGTCGAAGTGCTAGCCGCACAACAAACACCAGAAAACCCGAACTGGTTCCAAGGTACAGCAGATGCAGTGCGTCAGTACCTGTGGTTAATGGAAGAATGGGATGTAGATGAATATCTAATTCTCTCAGGCGATCACCTCTACCGCATGGATTATCGCCAGTTTATCCAGCGCCATAGAGAAACAGGGGCTGATATTACTCTCTCAGTCATCCCCATTGATGAGCGCCGCGCCTCAGATTTTGGTTTGATGAAAATTGACGATTCTGGTAGAGTCATCGATTTTAGCGAAAAACCAAAAGGCGAAGCGTTAATCCAAATGCGTGTTGATACAAGCGTACTGGGATTAACAAAAGAACAAGCCCAACAACAGCCTTACATCGCCTCGATGGGGATTTATGTCTTTAAAAAAGACGTTTTGTTCAAGTTGTTAAGAGAAGGTATAGAAAGGACTGATTTTGGCAAAGAAATTATTCCTGATGCCTCTAAGGATTACAACGTTCAAGCTTATCTATTTGATGATTACTGGGAAGATATTGGAACAATCGAGGCATTTTATCACGCAAACTTAACCCTGACTCGCCAACCGCAGCCACCTTTTAGTTTCTACGACGAAAAAGCACCAATTTATACCCGCGCCCGATATTTACCTCCGAGCAAACTATTAGATTGCCAAATCACAGAATCAATTATTGGCGAAGGTTGCATTTTGAAAAATTGCCGCATTCAACATTCAGTTTTGGGAGTGCGATCGCGTATTGAATCTGGTTGCGTCATTGAAGAATCTTTGCTCATGGGTGCAGACTTTTACCAGGCCTCTGTGGAACGCCAATGTAGCTTAGTCAAAGGTGACATTCCCGTAGGCATCGGTACTGACACAATCATTAGGGGTGCCATCATCGATAAAAATGCCCGCATCGGTCATGATGTAAAAATTATCAACAAAGATAACGTCCAAGAAGCCGATCGCGAAAATCAAGGTTTCTACATCCGCAGTGGCATCGTAGTTGTACTAAAAAATGCTGTAATTCCTGATGGAACCATCATTTAATAGTTAATAGTTAGGAGTTAGGAGTTAGGAGTTAGGAGTCATGAGTTATGAGTTATGAGTTAGGAGTTATAAACAGAAATTCTGAACACTCATCACTTCTGACTCTCAACTCCTCACTCCTCACTACTGACTCCTCACTTTTGTTGCTGATTGGTCTTCCAGGTAGTGGTAAGTCAACTCTGGCAAAACAATTAGTGGCAGAATGCCCCCAGATGCAGCTGATTTCTACCGATGCCATCCGGGGGCAACTATTTGGTTCGGAAGCCATTCAGGGATCGTGGCTATTAATTTGGCGGGAAGTGGAACGGCAATTTCAACAAGCTATTTCCACTGGTAGGACGGCAATTTTCGACGCCACCAACGCCCAACGAGGCAATCGCCGTGAGGTGATTAGTGTAGCCCGTGACTTTGGCTTTACCCAGATTACGGGAATTTGGGTAAATATGCCAGTTTGGCTATGTTTGGCACGCAATAAAAAGCGATCGCGCCAAGTTCCAGAAGAAATTATCTTGCGAATGCACCGTCAACTCCGGGATGCTCCGCCAAGTCTAGAAGAAGGATTAGACAACCTGATTCGCTTTCTTTGAAACTCAGGGGGCATGGGGCATGGGGCATGGGGCATGGGGCATGGTGAGAGGGGGGAGACAAGGGAGAAAAATTGCTACCTTGTCCCCCTTGTCCCCCTTGTCCCCCTTGTCTCTCCAGTCCCCAGTCCCCAGTCCCTATTCCCCCATTTCTTCAGAGTACGGAAATTGCGATCGCCTAACGAGCAAGAACCACACTTGATTTTGTATATTCTTTGTTAATTTAAAGTCAGATTCTTTTTGCTTGGCATTATACCTGGCAAAGTAAATATCTCTTATCTTAAAAAAACATAACGGAAATTTATATAGGAGGCTGGTAGAATGGCTGCAACCGACTTCAAAGACTATTACGCAATTTTGGGAGTTAGTAAGACTGCCAGTCAAGAGGAAATTAAACAAGCCTTTCGGAAACTAGCCCGCAAATATCATCCTGATGTGAATCCAGGTAACAAACAGGCTGAGGCACGCTTTAAAGAAATTAACGAAGCCTACGAAGTCGTCTCAGACCCAGATAAACGCAAAAAATACGACCAATTCGGTCAATATTGGAAACAAGCTGGTCAAGGTTTCCCTTCTGGCGGTGCTGGTGTAGATATGGGCGGTTTTGACTTCAGTCAATACGGCAATTTTGATGAGTTTATTAATGAGTTACTAGGACGCTTTGGTGGTGCTAGCCCTCGCGGTGGGCGACAAACCTATTCTTACCGCACTTCCACAGGTGCGCCTAGTGGTTTTGGTGGCTTTGGCGATTATGGGTTTCAAGATGCGGGTGCTGGTACTGCCCAAGATAGTGAAGCTGCTATCACTTTAACTTTTGGTGAAGCATTTCATGGCGTGCAAAAGCGCTTTAGTTTAGGTAATGAAACAATTGATGTTCGCATCCCTGCTGGAGCTAAAACTGGTACTCGCCTACGCGTGCGCGGTAAAGGTCAAATCAATCCCATGACTCAGCAACGAGGGGATTTATACTTAAAAGTTGAACTTCAACCGCACTCGTTCTTCCAAATGGAAGGTGATAATTTGGTTTGTGAAGTGGCAATTACCCCAGATGAAGCAACCCTGGGAGCATCTATTGATGTACCTACACCTGATGGTATGGTTAATGTCAAGTTACCAGCAGGTGTGCGTTCTGGCCAATCTCTGCGGTTACGTGGCAAAGGTTGGCCTCTCGCCAAGGGTGGACGCGGCGATCAGTTGGTGAAGGTGGCGATCGCCCCACCAAAAGACCTCAGCCAGCAGGAGCGGGAGTATTATGAGAAAATCCGGGCTATACGTACCTACAATCCCCGCAGTCATTTGCCCCAAGTAAAGCTGTGAGAAAAATTATTATCAAGCACCCATGCAAACAAAGCTTGCCTATGGCGCGGCGCTTACAGGCAGGCTTTTGGAAGTTTGCAATCTTTGTCAGAAGCTTGCTCTTAAAGCCGATGGCTTTTAGCCTGAATTCTGTTGTGACATTCTCGCCACTATGACCGGTCTGAACGCCGCTATGTCCTCCGGAGTAGCCTCAGTAGCTTGCCATGTGGGACGTGCAATCAAGCGATCGCACCAAGCGTTTAATTTTGGATATTCATTTAAAGATATGCCTACAATTGGCATCAAAGGTACTACAGTTCCAGCCACAGCTTCAGCTAGAGTTAGGTTTTCACTGCCAAAGTAAGGGCGATTGTCAAGTAAACTTTCAAAAAACTTCAGCACTGTGGCAATTTTTTGCTTTGCGTTCTCAATTTTTTCTGGATCTCCTCCAGGCAAGCCTAGAAACTGAGGTAGAAAAATGGTAGTTGCAGGCAAAAGCTCATTCACAGTTACCAGTTGTACCATACGCGCGATCGCCAAATCCTTTGCATTTTTAGGCAGCATCGCAGGTGTCGGGTACTTAGCCTCTAAATAATCCAAAATTGCTAAGGATTCTATTATCTTGAAGCCGTCATCTACCAAAGCTGGAATATGATGAAAAGGATTAATTGCCAAAAACTCTGGTTTCAACTGCTCCCCATCCAGATCTATCTCTACCAATTCAAACTCAAGTCCTTTTTCTAGCAGAGTAATCCAGACACGGCGCGAGTTAGGAGAAATTGGCGAGTGATAAAGCCTCAGCATCAGAAAACCTCATACTTTATAACATCTTACTTGCAAGGCTATCTGAATACCTACTACCAAAAAGCAGATTTATTGAGCAAGTATGGTTGCAGATATAACTTAGTATAGTCCTAATTATTCAGAGGAAAAACCACTGATAAATTCAGTGATAAATCTGGAAACTCAGGAATATTTACAATTGCATTTGGTAAATATATTTGCTTAGTTGCATAATTAAAATTACCTTGCAAATCTTGAAACGGCTGGGTGTAAACTTCTAAACAATTCGCTATTAAATTAAATATCCAATAATTAGCAATTTTCGATTCAGCGTAAAGGGTTAATTTTTCTTGTGTATCGTATTTAAGGGTACTATCAGATACTTCAGCCACTAATATAATATCTTCAACAGAAGGATGCTTTGACGAATAACGATCTGGACGATAACGCGCAATGACTACATCAGGCTCAGGTTCGCTATTTGGAGGTAATGAAATTGGTTCTTGCCCTCTAACTATAGCCTTATTGTAGAGTAAAACTACTAATTCATTGACTAGAGAAGAAGTACAGCTACTGTGTGGTGTTTCTTTGGCAGCCATTTGCATTAATTCTCCACGAATTAATTCAATTCTGTCGTTTTCTGTGAGGAAACCTAATTCAATCAAGCGGTGATATTCTTGAATATTGAATAGTTTTCGGGTGATGTTTGTTGAAGTAATCATTGGTTGGTAGAATCGGTATCAGGTTTTGTTTTTAATTTTAAAAATAAACAATTCAGGAGTCAGCCATCTTATTGATTCTGATTCCTGAATTCACCAATTCTAAATTCTTCTTTTTAAAAGATCCTTTCAAAAAATCAAACGGGCAAATCAGCAGCAGTATTGATGTTTTTTAGGATTAAATCAGGGCTAGTACGTTTAATTAAGCCAGTTAGAACTTTGCCAGGGCCAATTTCTATTACTTGCTCAATGCCGTTGGCTGGTAATTGCAGAGAAATTTCTCGCCAGCGTACCGAACCCGTCATTTGTTGATTGAGGCGCTGCTTCAAAATTTCGGCATCAATAGACGGAATTGGTTCTATATTCGATAAAACTGGGACAACAGCTGGCTGAAATTCCACAGATTGCAAAATATCTTGAAATTCAGCCGCCGCCGCCGCAACTAAATGTGAATGAAATGCCCCAGAAACTTTTAAAGGAATAGCACGTTTGGCTTTTACTTGGGACATGACTGCTTGTACAGCCTCATCTGTGCCTGAAATTACCACTTGAGCCGGACTGTTGTCATTTGCCACTACTACATCAGCCGTTTCGGCAATGACTTTTTCCAACTGTTCGCGGTCAAAGTTTATCAGGGCTGCCATCATACCACCAGAGGCACTATCCATGAGTTCTGCACGACGCTTCACCAGATATAAACCAGCCGACCACTCAAAGACACCAGCAATATAAAGGGCGACATATTCTCCCAAACTGTGCCCAGCAACTAAATCTGGTTGATGCCCTCGTTCCCGAAGAAGGTCAGCAAGAATGCTTTCTACCACGTAAAGGCTCGGCTGAGTATATAGCGTCTGTGATAATTTTTCTTCTTGTGTTTGACATATTTCCGTCACAGACCAGCCTAAAATTGCCTCAGCCTGGTCAAATTTGTCTTTAGCGGCAGGTATATCTAATAAATCCATTCCCATTCCCAGCGCTTGGGAACCTTGTCCGGGAAACACCCATGCAGTTTTAGTCATTGGTCAATAGTCAGAAAAGTTAAGAGTGAGGAGTGAGGAGTTGGGAGTCAAGAGTGAGGAGTTGGGAGTGAGGAGTGAGGAGTTAAAATTCATAATTCATAATTCATAACTCATAACTCATAACTCCTAACTCTTAAATCTTCACCTTCCCCATTCAAAAATTGCTGCACCCCATGTAAGACCGGCACCAAAGCCGGATGTTGCAACGATGTGATTGGGTTTAATTTTGCCTTGGCGCACTGCTTCATCTAAAGCTAGAGGGATGGAAGCAGCAGAGGTATTGCCATAGTGGGCGAGATTACTAATAACTTTTTGTTCTGGGATATTGAGGCGTTGGGCAACGGCATCAATAATCCGCTGATTGGCTTGATGTAGGATTAGCCAATCTATGTGGTCAACAGTGAGGTTAGCTTGAAACAAGGCTTTGTCAATGATTTCTGGCACTTTTTGGACGGCGAAGCGGTAGACTTCTTTGCCGTTCATACTAATGGGTTGATAAGCGCCTTTAGTGACATTTATACCAGGAAGTAGTTCTTGGGATGAGCCTGTATAGCTAAGGTTGAGGTAATGGTTTTGAGTACCATCACTTTTGAGGGCAAAACCTAGTAAGCGATCGCTTTTGGATGCCTGCAATACCACTGCCCCTGCACCATCACCGAATAGTACACAAGTGCGCCGGTCTTGCCAATCTACCCAACGAGAGAGGATATCTGCTCCTATCAACAGTACATTTTGATAGACACCGGTTCTAATGTATTGGGCTGCTGTGATTAGGCCAAATACAAAGCCTGAGCAAGCTGCCGTCAAGTCAAAGGCTACTGCTTTGGTCGCTCCCAATTTAGCCTGTACTTGACAAGCACTACCAAACAAATCGTCAGGGGTGGAAGTCGCCAGCAAAATCAGATCTAGGTCTTCTGGTTTAATTCCCGCAGCTGCGATCGCCTGATTGCTGGCCGCTGTAGCGAGTACACTCAATGACTCCGATGGTAGTGCTATTCGCCGTTGACAAATTCCCGTTCTTGTAGTAATCCATTCGTCGGATGTTTCAACCAGTTCAGTTAATCTCTGGTTGTGTACGGAAGTTGCTGGTACTGCTGAGCCACTTCCTGTAATTGCTATACCTAAGTTATGCACACCTAATCTCCCCAGCTATCAGCTTTTTGTCACTTGTCCTTGGTTATTTCTCCTTCGTCATTCGTCCTTTGTTATTTGTCTAATTTGACTTTGCCTTTTGTCATTTGCCATTTGTTGCTTTTAACTAATGACTCATGACCAATACTTCGGCTCCGGTCAGTACAAGTGACTAATGACTAATGACTAATGACTAATGACTAACCGCTCTCCCGCTCTAGGGTGTATTGGGACTGGATTCTTTGCAGTACCTGGTTGTCAACTGCTTCTTTTGCCATGCGAATTGCATTAAAAATTGATGGTGCTTGTGAGCTACCGTGACCGATCAAGCAAACTCCTGCCACGCCTAAGAGCAAAGCGCCGCCGTGTTCTGCGTGATCCATGCGCTGCTTGATACGCTTGAGGTTTGGTTTTAAGAGTGCTGAGCCGATTTGACCGTGTAATCCTTGGGGTAATTCTTCCCTTAAGATTTGCAAAATTACTTCTCCAACAGCTTCGGCAAATTTTAACAAGACATTGCCAACAAAGCCATCACAGACAATCACATCAAAACGCCCGGAAAGCACATCACGCCCTTCGGCATTGCCAATAAAATTAATTTGGGAATTTTCCCGTAGTAGTTGGTGGGCGCGGACAGCTGCATCATTGCCCTTAGAGTCTTCTTCACCGATATTCAACAAACCCACCTTAGGTTCATTTGTACCTAAGACATACCGACTGTAAGCCGACCCCATGACAGCAAACTGCTCTAAAAACTTCGGACGGCAGTCTACATTTGCGCCGACATCAAGTACTAGAACTGGCTTCCCAGCGACAATGGTCGGGAAAACAGTCCCAATGGCCGGGCGGTCAACTCCTGGTAATCGTCCTAAGCGGAGCAAAGCTGATGCCATAGCTGCGCCAGAGTGACCTGCTGAAAATACCGCATCTGCCTGTTGCTGCTTGACCAAATCCATTGCCACATTTACAGAAGCATTGCGTTTGCGTCTAACTGCGTTTAAAGGCTCTTCATCCATCGCGATCGCTTCCTGTGCGGTCACGATCTCCATCTGCCCTAAATTTGTTTTTGGAGGTAAGGCAGCTTCAATTTGTTGGGGATCGCCGACCAACAATATATCTACACCCAATTCTTCCCTTGCTCGCAATGCGCCAGCAACAATTTCACCGGGTGCGTGATCCCCTCCCATTGCGTCAATTGCGATCCGTACACGAGTCGATCCCATTGCTTAGAGCTTCTAGAAACCTTACAAATTTTACCAGATGGCTTTGCCCAAAAAGCTTAACTTTCGAGATAGCCAAATACTTTTGTTAATATTGCAACATTTTTTGTGGCTAGCCCAAGATAGCACGAAATTGGGGATTGGGTATGGTATGGGGAAAGGGAAAAGGGTAAAGGGAAAAGGGGAAAGATTAAATTCATTCTTTTTTCCCTTTTCCCTTTAACCATTTCCCCATTTCCCCTTGTTCTGTTGTCTTTACTCGCCAGCGGCCAATACCCAGTTAACCAGCGTCCTAACGCCGTAACCAGTTGCCCCGGAACTGTTGTAGCCGTTTTCTTTATCTGTCCACACTGGGCCGGCTATGTCTAAGTGTGCCCAAGGGGTTTCTTTAACGAATTCTTTGAGGAAAAGGGCGGCGGTAATTGCACCACCTGGACGAGGGCCGGTGTTTTTCATATCCGCAATGCCAGATTTTAGCCCTTCAAAATATTTTTCTTCCATTGGCATCCGCCAAATCTTTTCTCCTGAAGTTTGGGCGGCTTTTTCCAATTGAGAAGCTACTGCATCATCGGGAGTATATAAGCCAGCAATATCGTCGCCCAAGGCGATGACGTTGGCACCTGTGAGGGTGGCTAAATCAACGATCGCATCTAATCCTAATTTGTCGGTATACACTAGGGCATCTGCTAGGGTCAAGCGTCCTTCAGCGTCGGTGTTGTTCACTTCGATTGTTTTGCCGTTTGATGCTGTGAGGATGTCACCTGGATGCATGGCGTGACCGCTAATCATGTTTTCGGTCGCCGCTGAGATAAAGTGTACTTCGGAATCTGGCTTGAGTTGAGCGATCGCTTTTGCCGCACCTAAGGTTGCAGCTGCACCGCCCATATCAATTTTCATGGTTTCGATGCCACTACCAGCACCTTTAATGTTCAGTCCACCGGAGTCGAAGGTTAAACCTTTGCCAATAATTGCCAGTTTCTTTTTGGGCGTACCTTCTGGTTTGTACGTGAGGTGAATAAATTTTGGTGGCAAATCAGAAGCTTGGGCTACTCCCAAAAAAGCACCCATACCCAACTTTTCACAGTCTTCTCGTTCGAGAATTTGCAGTTGTAAACCGTGTTCGTTGGCGATGGCCTGGGCTGTTTCTGCTAAGGTAATCGGTGTTACTGCATTGGCTGGGGCTGCTACTAATTCCCGTGCCAATATTACCCCGGAAACTATTTGATGAGCGCGGTTAATGGCTGCTTCTTGTCCACCAAAACCTAGTAGTTCTACGGTTTCTATTTGTGGCCCTTTATCTTCAGGTTCTGATTTAAAGCGAACATCTTGGTAGAGTGCTAATTCTATACCTTCTGCGATCCCTTGGGCACTTGCGTCAGGATCGTTATTCCATAGTGGAAAACTCAAACCGAGAATTTTGCTTTTTTGCTTTTTGGCTACCCTGGCTACCGCAGCCGCAGCCCGTCGCAGTGTGTCTAATTTGAGTGCTTCTGGTTTTCCTAAACCCACCACAATCAATTTACGCACTGGGCTATTACCACTCACACGGGTAAAAATCGTGCTATTGGCTTTCCCTTTAAATTCCTCTTCAGCAATCAGTTCTTTCAAGACTCCGGAAAACTTTTGATCTAAATTTGCTAGTTCTCCGGTTAACTCTACTCCATCTTCAAATAATCCAATTGCCAGACTATCGCCTGTCCACTCTAGCAAAGGCGTATCACTAGGTTGAATTTTCATTGCGGGATTTTATCTAAAATATTCGTTCTTGTACCAGTATTGCTCAAAATTTGGGGACTGGGGATTGGGCATAGGGGCAACAAAGTGGAGTTCAAAGACTCATCGGCGAGTATTAAAGACTCGTCAGCGAGTATTAAAGACTCATCGGCGAGTATTAAAGACTCGTCGGCGAGTATTAAAGACTCATCGGCGAGTATTAAAGACTCATCGGCGAGTATTAAAGACTCATCCGCCCCAATGCCCTATGCCCCATACCCCATGCCCAGATCGAATTTGTTGGCGATCGCGTCTATTATTTCCTGTTCAACTTGTGTAATCTGGTTGTCAAGTTGGGCAATTTTGCGACACTGAGCTAACAATGGTATGGCAAAATCACGGGTTAGCTGATTGAGGAGTGTATCTAAAGGCTTGGGTGATTTGATGTTTTCGGCAATGGCCTTTAGGGACGCAGGGCTTAAATTTGCAGCTTGCAATTCTGGCAAAATTTCTTGCCAAGTTTTTTCGGGATGGCTGGCGAGGATCATGTGAACTAAAATTTGATCCATGACGGTTTGTTGAGCGATGGCACTTTGGAGATACTCTTCACTCTGTTGTTTTAATGTTGCCAATGTCTCTGGCGAATTGAGGGAAGTTGATTCATCTAGTTTGGCTTCATAAAATCGACAAGCAGCATATCCCAATGAATAGATCATGGTCGCATTTGAACTAGCGGCGATCGCTGCACCTGCAAAGGGCACATTTCTTAACAAGCCTAATCCCGCAGCTTTCAACAAACGGCCTCCACCCAAAGCCAAACCAAAAATTCCTAAAACTTCACCTCTGCGGGCAGGATCTTTTAAATCTAGCCCATAGTCAGATGCAATCTCATAAACCATTTCTGACTGCAATTTTGTTGTGGCTGCTAAATCAATTGCCAAAAATGTCAGTGCAAATCCCGGTAAAATGCTCGTTGCCAAACCAATCCCACCGGCTCTTGCTGCTTTGTCCATCATGATGCGGTGAGCAATTTGGCTGGGTGATTCGTTGGGATACTTTTCCTTGAGCTTTTTAACTGCCACTTCTGCTTTTTCTAAATCAACATTATCAGTGGCACCAAACAGCCAATTGAGATTTAATACTCCAGATAGTTTTCTAATCAGCCAATTATCGCTCAGGCGATTTACAACTGTACCGCTGGTTTGAGTTGTTTGTTCAATTAATTTGTGTGTTTGTTTAGTCGCTGCTTGTCCTACGCCTATTGCTGTGTCTAAAACCGCTTTGCCAGTCTCAGCAACAGTTTTAGCAAAAAACTCTAATATAGACGGTTGATTTTCAACTGATGATTGAGGTTGAATTTTTACTTTCTCTGTTTGTGTAGGTGAATTAACTAATTTTTTTGCTTCTATTTCTTGGGATCGATCTGTCATTGCTAGACACCATTCTCTAAAGCCTCTGTCTTTAGTTTGTAGCGAATTGCCATCGGCTTAACATCCCTCGACAAGTACAAGTTATGGATTAACAATTCCTCTGACCTTTTATCAAAAGATATGTCATACAAATTTAATGTGAAACTGCACTAAATGAGTAACTCTCTATTCTTGGCGCTCTTCTCTTCTCTACGAGACGCTAAGAGCGAACTAGACGCTTCTCTACGAGTGGCTTCTCTTTCAGAGACGCTAAGGCGAACGCCAACGCGAAGGCGTACTTGGCGGTTCGTTTAATATTCTATGCATCTTCATAGAGAATTGGTATCACTCTTATAAAATAATCCCATTGAGTATGACGTTTACTGGATTTAGCGCACCCAGTTTACTTTGCAATCTCATTTTGTCAATTACGCGCAATTGGTGGCACAGAGCAACTGAATCTAGTTCCAATCCGCCCTCACCACTCTGAATTAATAGACACGTTGGCAAAGAAGCACGGCGTAAATTACTAGTTAAGGGGATGGTTATGACAGTAGTTGAAAATTGAGAAATTATTTCATTCTGAAACAGAATAACAGGTCGAGTACCTCCTTGTTCAGAACCTCTGGTTGGGTTTAAGTCTGCCAACCATACTTCACCTCGAATGATTAGATGCTGCTGATTATAAGCTATCGCCCCTCACTTTATCCTCTCACTTGTTGCTGTGTAACAGTATCAGCTTTACTTTCTAAAAAGTCGTTAGTCTTCAGAATTTCATAGAGATTAATATCTTGCTCTAACAAGCAAGCGTGTCCGCAATGAGGCAGCACCACAATCTCAGTGTTTGGTATGATATTCCCTAAACGCTTGGCTTCAGTTACAGAAGGCAAAAGGCGATCGCTACCACCAGCAATCAACAAAACTGGTTGCTTTAAGCGGCCCAATTTCTCTTCGTCAATCTCAAACTCCCGCAGTAAAGACAATCGCCAATGAACGGTTTCTGGCGGCACAGAACGCATAGTTCTTAATAATTCATGGCGATCGCTGCGAGAAATCCGTGGCAAAGATGCTAAAAACGGCAGTAACCCCAGTGCCCCAACATCATATAATTCTGATGGGACTAAGTAAGTAATTTGTGATGCCCAATTCAACAAAGGACGAAGGTGAAAGGCTGAAGCTGGGTTAATTAAAATAATTCGTTTAAATAGGTGCGGTGCTTTGATTGCAACTTTCATTGCTAAGCAACCGCCAAAGGATTCACCACACAAGTAAACTGGCCTGTGGGAGCTTTTTTCTAATTCGGCGTGGATTAAGTTTAATACACTGTTCGTTAGCATATCCCAACTGTTAAGGTCTTTTCGAGGGATTGCAAAACAGCGGACATCAAAGCCAACTTCTAATCCAGCGGTTTGCGATCGCAATAATTGACCTGTTCCATCCATTCCTGGTAAATACACAAACAGCGGATACTCTGGTTTTAGGCGTTTCGGTGTAAGGAAACAAGGTTTGAGTTCAACTTCTGGGGTAGTCATTGGTCACTTGTACTGAGCGGAGTCAAAGTATTAGTCATTGGTCATTAGTTAATGGTATAAAACTTTTGGATTGTTGATTGTTCGCTGCTTGTGACTAGACGCAAAAATTCCCTCTCAGCAAGCAACTCAAAGCCTTGACATTCAGAGACTTCCCAATCAAAAAACATCAAACTTTTCTTGTAGGGTGGACATCTTGTCGGCTTTCTGAACTGGGCGGGCGAGACGAGACGCCCACCCCACAAGAAGAGATAATTTATCTGTTCTGTTGGTAATCCAAAATCTAAAATTGTATCAGCAGCCTTGACGCAATAAATCGCTAATTTCCTTGTGGCAATATTCCGTTAGTTCAGCCACAACAGTTCTGGCTTGTTTGCCATGATATCTTTTTTGATGTTGAGGCGTAATCCAATAAGGGCGGCCAATTAACACGGCAACCCGGCGATACACTACTAAAGGATGCCAACCTGATTGTTTAAATAAAGGTTCTGAAGGGTCGAATAAACTCAACAGCCTGAGGGGAAAACCAGAAGTGTTGACTTCTTCAATTGAAGCGATGGCAACTGGCAAAATTGCTAAATCCTCCACATCAGCCCGCAATGCCAAATGAGCAAATCCCCGTTGAAATTCACCAACTGTGTTCGGCACAGTAAATTTTACCATTGGTTGTGCTCCTTCGGGAAATACTCCCACCATTTGCCGAGATTGCAATAGCGCCTGTGATTGCACAAAAAAGCTTTGTTGGCGGTTTTGGGGTTCTTCTAAAGGAAAACACCCCAATTGTCCGGTAACAATCTCCCGCATAATCGGGACTTGTCCCATGTAGTGATGACAAGCAAAGCGAATTGGATTCGATAAGGCCGCCATTAAAATCGGTGCATCCATAAAGCTGCGGTGATTGCTAACCACCAAGACGCTAGCATCTCGCGGAATGCGATCTTCGTAATAGCGAAACATTTGTGTTGAAAGCCCCGCTAACAAAGCTTGCGAAATGAGAGTCGGACTATTTAGACTCATACCTAATCAATATATATTCCGGTAAATATGGCAGTTTATCTTAATTTAAGTTTTACATTTCTTTACGACTGCCATGACCGTCTTAAGATAGAAATGTCTGAATCTACAAAGTGAAATAGATTTTCTCTGAGTATTATGTATTCCTAAACACAATAATATTATGTAATAAAAAGTATTCGCGAAATTTATTTAATAGTAAATTTCTGTATTTTAGGGAAAAATGACTTGAATTAATGCATATTATAAAACAATTGCTGACCGGAGAAATTTGCTAATATTAAGGTGTTATTGGAAAAAATGGTAGTAATGTTATATAATTGCGTGGTTTTGCTCACAAAACTAAGATGTAAAACGTTTTAATAAGTTGATTTTATTTTGCATGAATCTAGTGAATAAAACACAAAAGACATTTGCACTGACAACACCCTTATATTATGTAAACGATGTCCCTCATATAGGCAGCGCTTATACAACGATCGCTGCTGATGTAGTGGCGCGATTTCAAAGATTGCTAGGGCACAATGTACTATTAATTACGGGTACAGATGAGCATGGGCAAAAAATTCAGCGATCGGCAGAAAGTTTAGGCAAAGCGCCACAAGATTTTTGCGATGAAATTGTGCCTAGCTTCGTGAGTTTATGGCAATTGCTTGATATTCAATACGATCGCTTTAGTCGGACTACAGCACCTCGTCATGAAGCGATCGTTAAAGAATTCTTTGAGCGAGTATGGGAATCTGGTGATATATATCAAGGACAACAACAAGGCTGGTATTGTGTATCGTGTGAAGAATTTAAAGAAGAACGAGAACTTTTAGAAGGACATCGTTGCCCAATTCATACTAATAAAGAAGTCGAGTGGCGAGACGAAAAAAACTATTTTTTCCGCCTATCTAAATATCAAAATAAACTCACAGAATTTTATCAGTTAAAACCCGATTTTATTCAACCAGAAGCTCGACGCAACGAAGTCCTAAGCTTTGTGAATCAAGGTCTGCAAGACTTTTCAATTTCACGAGTGAATTTAGATTGGGGTTTTCCAGTACCAACCGATCCCCAGCACACCCTTTATGTTTGGTTTGATGCGCTACTGGGTTATGTAACTGCATTACTCGAACCAGATGCCGAACCAACTTTAGCAAATGCTCTTGAGACATGGTGGCCAATTAATTTGCACTTAATTGGTAAAGATATTCTGCGCTTCCATGCAGTTTACTGGCCAGCAATGCTTTTATCAGCTGGTTTACCTTTGCCAGATCGGGTATTTGGACACGGCTTTTTAACCAAAGATGGTCAAAAAATGGGCAAAAGCCTGGGTAACACCCTCGATCCTGTAGAGCTAGTTAAACGCTATGGTAGTGATGCCGTTCGTTATTACTTCCTTAAGGAAATCGAATTTGGCAAAGATGGCGACTTTAATGAAAATAGATTCATTAATGTTCTGAATGCAGATTTAGCAAATGACTTAGGTAACTTGCTCAATCGCACCCTGAACATGGTGAAGAAATACTGTGCTGAAAATAATGTACCACCAATCGGCAACGAAACAATCTCTGAGGAAAATCCTTTAAAAACAATTGGTTTACGTCTGGGAGAACAGGTAAAACAAGCTTATGAACAGTTAGCTTTCAACCAAGCCTGCGAAGCCATCCTTTTACTGGTGCAAGCCAGTAATAAGTTTATTGATGAGCAAGCTCCTTGGTCGTTATATAAACAGGGACAGCAGCAGGAAGTCGAAAAAGTTCTGTATGCAGTTCTAGAATCAGTTAGACTAGCAGCTTACCTGCTATCTCCAATTATTCCAAATATCAGTAGCGATATTTATCAGCAGCTGGGCTTCGGAATAAACTTTAACGATCAAATACAAAGCTCCTTTAATGCTCCTTTTGCTACCCATTCAACATGGGGATTACTATCTGCTAAACAACAGTTGGGTACAGCCCAACCAATTTTTAAGCGCATAGAACCACCAAAAAACGATTAGCCCATATCAAACTCTGATTTTGTTCAATTTCTAATTCTCTGGTAAAAATTTATCGGGGCTGAGCCTAATTAGCCCCGGAACATTATCATAAACCGCTGTGACTAGAATGTAAAACTGGTTAATTTGTATCAAAAATAACAGGGATAAAAACTGAGGTATGACAACAATGTTGAATAATTTAGAAAATGACTCGATATTTACACCAGAACAAGTTTTGGAGAATCGGGGTAGGGTCGCCATATTTATTGATGGCTCAAATCTATTTTACGCTGCATTACAATTAGGAATTGAAATCGATTACACAAAGTTATTGTGTCGATTAACTGGAGGTTCTCGGTTACTTCGTGCTTTTTTCTACACTGGTGTAGACCGGACAAACGAGAAGCAACAGGGATTTTTGCTGTGGATGCGTCGCAATGGTTATCGAGTAATTGCTAAGGACTTGGTGCAATTGCCAGATGGCTCTAAAAAAGCCAACCTGGATGTAGAAATAGCAGTCGATATGATGGCCTTAGTCGATTCCTATGATACCGCAGTTTTAGTCAGCGGTGATGGCGATTTGGCTTATGCAGTCAATTCCGTGAGCTATCGTGGTGTAAGGGTAGAGGTGGTGAGTTTGCGTTCCATGACTAGTGACAGCTTAATTAATGTAAGCGATCGCTACATTGATTTAGAAGCCATCAAAGAGGATATTCAAAAAACCCCTCGTCAAAGCTATCCATATCGACCTTTATCGAGCATGGGATTTTTGGAAGACCCAAGAACGACCGATGGACATCTGGAAATCCAAGAATGAAGTATCAGTTTAGGCATGGGGCATGGGGCATGGGGCATAGGGCATGGGACATTGGGCAAACAGGAAGTGTGGGAGGAGAGGGAGGAGAGGGAAGTATATTCTTTTTCCCCCCACACTCCCCACACTTCCCCATCTCCCTCATCCTCCTCACTCACTCCCCGATCCTCTTTCTTTATTTTGCTTTTAACTTTTTTTTTAGGAATTGGATTAGTTAGCTGCGGGGGCAAATCCCCCACAGTTTCTCAAACAAATACTCCTAATTCATCTAACCAAGATAGTAAATTGACATTCTTTGATGTCACCTTAGAACAAGCAGATGAAGTGGGACGGCCGATTTGGAAAGTCCAAGCTAAAAGGGCAAAATACACCAAAGAAAAACAAATTGGTCAAGCGGAAAATCCTTATGGAGAACTGTACCAAGATGGCAAAATAGTTTACCAAGTCAAAGCAGATGTAGCAGACATCGAACAAAATGGAAAGCAGCTATTTCTCAAGGGTAAAATATTTGCCACAGACCCTAGCAATGGAATTGTCTTGCAAGGTAATGAGTTAGAATGGCGACCACAAGAAGGTTTGTTGATTGTCCGCAACCAGATTAACGGGACTCATAAAAAACTACAAGCCGTGGCAAAAGAAGCGCGAGTAAAAACTAGAGAACAGCGGATAGAATTTTCGGGAGGAGTAATAGCAAATTCCGCCGATCCCCAGTTACAAATGCGAACAGAAAATTTGAATTGGAATATTAAAGAAGAAAAATTAATTGCCGATCGCCCCATAGAAATTGACCGTTATAAAAATAATAAAATTAGCGATCGCGCCAAAGGCAATGCTGCCGAAGTCAACTTAAAAACTAAAATAGCGATCGTCCAAAATAATGCCCAACTAGATTTACTAGACCCACCATTACAAATAGCTAGTAACTCTATGACCTGGAACATGAACACAGAAACCATCAGTACAAACACCCCCACGCGTATGTTCCAGCGCGTAGAAAATGTCACCGTCACAGCCAATCAAGGGGAAATGAAAATCCCGCAAAAAACGGTTTATTTAACAGGTAACGTCAACGCCGTTGGTCAGCGTCGCCAGTCATTGAGATCTAATACATTAACTTGGTATTTAGACAATAAATTAGTTGAAGCTCAAGGAAACGTAGTTTATCGACAAATTGACCCACCGTTAAATTTTACCGGTGAAACAGCCGTTGGCAATTTGCAAACAGAAAATATTGTTGTCAAAGGTGGGAATTCTGGCGGTAGAGTGATAACGGAGATTATTCCCCAAGAAAGGGCGAATCGTCAGTAGAGATGGGGGAGTGGGGAGTGAAGAGTTAGGAATTATTCCAATACTGCTGGGGTTTTGCATTTTGAACTCGGAATTTGGTTTGGGGAAAAGGGGAAAGGGTAAAGGGTAAAGGTTTTTTCTTTCCCCTTCCCCTTTTCCCCAAAACCCGACAACTATTGCGAGTTATTCTCCTTGTCCCCTTGTCCCCCCTCTCATCACTCCCCAATTTTCGGTCAATTACTAGGCTAGGATCTTAGTACTACAAGTCCTTTGATAACCCATGAATGGCTCAAACCGATTAGGTAAAGAATCCTTGCCAACATCTCAGCAAGCAGAACACTCTCATAATCACCATACAGACCACGAGCATCCAGATCGTACTCATGAGCATGGGGAGTTAAGCCATCCTCATATCCATAGCGAAGAGTCATTACGGCGAATTGTCAATCGGCTGTCAAGGATAGAAGGACATATTCGTGGTATTAAAACAATGGTGCAACAAAATAGTCCTTGTCCTGATGTTTTGTTACAAATTGCCGCAGTGCGGGGTGCATTAGATCGGGTTGCGCGAATTGTTCTAGATGAACATTTAACCGAGTGTATTGCTAGAGCAGCAAAAGAAGGCAATATGGAAGTTGAAATTGAACAATTAAAAGCTGCTTTAGATCGGTTTTTGCCTTAAATTCAGAATTCAGGAGTCAGGAGTCAGAATTTAGAACTAAAACAGGCTTTAGTCACTTCACTAAGCTGAAATCTGCTGTAAATCTTCTTTCTTTTGCCTCTTGCCTTTTGCCTTTTGCATCCTTCAGCCGCGATCGCTGCTGATGTTACCATCAAAATTTGATAAACACAAATCCACAAGCCGAAACAGATGAAATCAGGAAACCCCAAGCAAGTGCTGAGTAACGACGAATAGCATTGTGTTTCAAGAAGGTAATTGCCGCAGTTACACAACCACCCAAAAAGCAAATTAAATAAGTTTTAGACCATACGATAGTTACGATTGCTTGAATATAAACACCGATTGGGCTAGGAACGGGTTTATTGTTTAACAGATCCAAAAAGCTTAGAAATAGAAGGATCGCTGGTATGAAAACCGATCCGATAATCGCAATATTTCGGTATCCTGGTAAAGTACGACAACGAATGAATGAGATTACAACCGAGCATAAACCTATAAAATTTACGATTGCCCAAACGCTTAAGACAATGAACAATATCATTCCCATAAATAATACAAGCAGATAAATGTACACCTGTTATTCATCAGATTTCAAGATTATTTGCCAAATATTAATACGTCAATAGGTGTATATTATTTTACTTTGTTTCTTGGGTATGATAGGCGTTTATTTCATCCGCAGGATAGGATACCGAAAAATGAAAGTATATTTTAGCGTATTTCCAGAAGGCTTATGAGTCCTTAATTGAACGTTGCGATCGCCATCTGCACAAATCAGCTTCCAATCAACCTTTCAAGCATCTTTGTTCCAGATGGATGAATAAAGCGCCAGCCTGTGGTTGTGAAGTAACGGGGAAAAACCCCGCCTCAAACCCTGATTCTTTCCTCAACTTTCACTCATTTTTCGCTCTACTGAGATTATATTTATTAGACCTCTTGCAAAAGTCCTTCTTTGCGTTCTCTTCTCTGCGCCTCCGCGCCTCTGCGTGATACAAATTCATATTTATGCAAGAAGTCTATTGTAGAATTTATTTTGAATTCTCAAATTTGATTCCTACTTACCACTGTGCCACTTCTTGCCGCACTTCTTCCATATCTAAATAATCACTAATAAAAGCCTTCCGTAAAAGTCGATGAGGAATAAACTGATCATACTTTTCAATTTCCGGCGCTTCTGAACTACTAACTAAATCTTCTGCGCTAATCCTTTGTTCGCATAATGAAGCAATTTCACGAGCAAGATATTCAAATTTCCCTTTCCCTAATTTAACTGTCAAATAATAAGGACTAACCCCGCCAATACTTTTAATTTCCAATGATTCCCGACACCAAGAGTTAAGCAATCTTTCCAAGGTGCGATAACCAACAGTACCCATCCAAGGAAAAATACAACATTTACCTTTTTCCAATTCCAAAATATTCTGCTTCTCTAATCCCACCCGCCGCACTAATTGACGAACCGTCTGTAATCTTTGCAAAGCATTCTTTTGCAAATAGCTATACTCCACATCCTCAAATAAAACTTGCCGCATTCTTTGTAAAACTCTTGTATGAATCGTCCCACCCCCACCACGCCAATAAACACTAGCTTTACCCTCAGCTTGTTTCACAACAATAGCTCTTTTTTTAAAGTCAACTTCTACAACTTCCCAAGTTCTCCCAGCTAAAGCAAATTGATTACCAACAGGAACCGGCGCAGCAATACTGCCAATTTCCGTTGTACCATGCTTGACAATATATTCTTGTTGTTCAGCAAACACAGCATAAAACTGAAATTTTCTCACCACCTTTTCTCCTGCCAAACCCAGGATTAATTTATTTTGTTCACTCTCTTGAATATGACCGATATCAATTAAATAACGCAGCAATAGCCGAAAATCTTCTTGGGAAATAGCAGCAAAGGGCGGCAAACTAAAAATTTGTTTAGCTAAAGCATTAGGTGAAATTTCACCTGTTGCTGTTAAAATACTCATCGTTTGGTGATAAAGCAAACTCAAAGGATATTTAATCGGTTTAATTGGTTCAATCCACTTTTCTTCTATATATAGTTGAATAATAGCGATACATTGTAAAAGTTGCCAGGGAATTTGCTCTGGTAGAGAAGCTTCTGATAATGGTTGTTCTTCCGCGCAAATAAAGCGCATGTCAGCTGCTTCACCTCTTCTACCACTGCGTCCCAAACGCTGTAAAAAACTAGCTACAGACAAGGGTGAATCTAACTGAATGACTCGCTCTAAATGACCGATATCTATGCCTAATTCCAGAGTCAGAGTTGCAGCAGTCACAGCAGGATTGTTGGGTTCGCGCATGGCATTTTCAGCTGCTTGCCGCAAACTAGCAGATATACTGCCGTGGTGCACATGGTAAATATCTGGTAATTTTTGTTCTGTGGCAATTTTTCGCAAAGATGCAATAATAGATTCAGTGCGCGTGCGGTTATTTGCAAATATTAGGCATTTACGAGAATTGCTGAGGTTAAAAATATATTGCTCGTAAGCTGTTACCTCTGATTCATCAACTTCATCATTAATATAAAAGTGTTCTACGGCTAGTTTTATTTGGCGTTTGATTCCATCTATTTTGGGAGTAATTACTTCCTTATCAGTTCCAGAACGCAACCACTCTTCAGCTAAGGAATAATCACCGAGAGTTGCTGATAAACCAATACGGCGCGGTTGTTTTTGTGTGATTTTTGCTAAACGTTGTAATTGGCAAATAATTTGACAACCGCGTTCTGAACCCATAAAGGCGTGAATTTCATCGATAATTACAAACCTTAAATCACCAAATAAGCGAAGTAGGTCGTTGTTTTTATTAATTAATAAACTTTCTAGAGATTCTGGTGTAATTTGGAGGATGCCTTGAGGATTTTTTAAAAGTTTATTTTTTCGAGTTTGAGAAACATCGCCGTGCCAGTGCCAAACTGGAATATCTGCTTCTTTGAGTAAGTCGTTGAGACGCTCAAATTGGTCATTAATTAATGCTTTGATGGGACTAATATATAACGCACCTATGGTACTAGCAGGGTAGGTGTGTAATAAAGTCAAAACCGGGAGAAAGGCTGCTTCTGTTTTACCTGCGGCGGTTGCAGCAGCAACTAGTAAGTGAGCATCGGTGTCAAATATGACTTGGCAAGCGGCAATTTGAACTGGTCGTAATTCAGTCCATTGGTGATGATAAATGTATTCTTGGATGAAGGGTGCGAGTCGGTTGAAGGCGTTGTTCATGTTTTTTATATCACGCAGAGACGCAGAGGCGCAGAGAAGAGAACGCAAAGAAGTTTATTGGTTATTTAGAAAGGATAAATGTCAAATGATATTTTCATACTATTGGCTCAAGGCAGATTCAGCATTTGTCGGTCAAACTGAAGTTGTAAGGGTAAGTATATAGTGAGGCAAAACTGATGAATCAGCATAAGGAACGTTTACGTGTCATCCTTGCTATAGCAATTATTGTGGTTGGAGTGTCACATTTTCTGATTCCAGAACCTTATGTCAAAATTATGCCACCGCAACTTCCTTATCCTTTGGAATTAGTTTATCTAAGTGGCTTTTATGAAATTTTGGGTGGTATTGGTTTATTAGTTCCGCCTGTAAGTCAAGCTGCTGCTTGGGGACTTATTGCTCTTTTTATTGCGGTTTTCCCTGCCAATATCAATATGGCAGTTAATCATATTAAGCTCGAATATATACCAGATTCACCTTGGGTACACGTAATCAGACTTCCTTTTCAAGCGGTTTTAATTGGTTGGGCTTGGTGGTATACAAAACCTTCTGATTTGGAAAAACAAGTTTCTATTATTCCCAAGTTAATGATTCCTAAAGAACTAGAATTGAAATAAGGGTGTTTTTTTAGCACTTTTGTCTATTTAGTTACTATTATTGATATCCAGCTATGCGCGTTGCAAGTTTGTTTGGCATAACACTTTCGTTAGCAATTGGTATTGCGGAAGTTACTGTTCCAGTGACTCAAGCGGTGCAACTCAGAGATGGTACAGTGTATTTTGTCCAACCACCGAAACTGGTTGAGGCGGTAACTATTTATAAAGATGTAAATTTTCCAGGTGGGACTTACTATTTTACTATTAATGTGCCCGAAAATGCTGGAGAATCTCTTGGGAAGGTAACGATCGCTCAACGTGAAGGAGGAGAGAATATCCAGTACCATCTTGATGATACCCGTGCATTTGTCGGAACGCGCGATCGCAAAGGGGCACCATTAACACTAGGTTCAGTCACTAGAGACCGCAAAACACGCACAATTACTGTCAACTTTGACCCACCTGTAACTCCAGGACAAACAATTACAATTGGCCTCCGTCCCTATAGTAATCCCAGTTTTTCTGGTGTTTACTTACTAGGTGTCACAGCATTTCCAGTGGGTGA
The DNA here is from genome assembly GCA_034530795.1 of Nostoc sp. DedQUE12a. Taxonomy (GTDB): domain Bacteria; phylum Cyanobacteriota; class Cyanobacteriia; order Cyanobacteriales; family Nostocaceae; genus Nostoc. Next base: position 5,874 of record JAVRCH010000141.1, on the reverse strand, counting down.
AAAATCCCACGGGCAATTCCTCGGCTTTGGGCGGTTTCAGTTCCAGAGTGGTGGAAGAGACTTGTGGTTTCCCTAAGAAGGATAGTAGGCAATAGGGTTAAAAGTCTGTTTGTGTCAGGGTCTACAATCAGTTGATATCCGAACCAAGCTGGCAATTGCTACATTACCTTATTCAATTAAATATGAAAAGATTATTAATCACTGGAGCCAGCGGTTTTTTAGGATGGCATCTTTGCCAGCTTGCAAAACAAGAATGGGAAATTTATGGTACTTATTTCTCCCATGCTATAGAAATTCCTGGCGTTAAAATATTAAAAGTTAATTTAATAGATTTTCAAGAATTACAGCAGATATTTAATACTATCAAACCAACAGCAGTAATTCATACAGCTGCTCATTCACAACCGAACTTTTGTCAAACTCACCCTGAAGAATCACACGCAATTAATGTCACAGCATCATGTAATATTGCTGGACTTTGTGCTGATAATTCTATTCCTTGCGCTTTTACTTCAACAGATTTGGTTTTTGATGGTTTAAATGCTCCTTATTGCGAAACAGCTTCTGTCTGTCCTGTAAACATTTACGGCGAACAAAAAGCCATCGCTGAAGCAGGTATGTTAGAGCGATATCCCATGACCGCTGTGTGTCGAATGCCTTTAATGTTTGGCGCAGCAACACCCACCGCAAAAAGCTTTATTCAGCCATTTATTCAAACTTTAAAAGACGGAAAAGACCTAAAATTATTTATTGATGAATTCCGCACGCCAGTAAGTGGCAAAACTGCGGCAAAAGGACTTTTATTAGCATTAGAAAAAGTTAACGGCATTATTCATTTGGGTGGAAAAGAGCGACTTTCCCGCTATGATTTTGGTCTGCTATTAGCAGAGGTATTTGAACTTTCAACTAGTGGAATAAAACCCTGCCGACAACAAGATGTGAAAATGGCAGCGCCCAGACCAGCAGATGTTTCTTTGAATAGTTCTAAAGCATTTGCCTTAGGATATCAGCCTTTGTCTTTACGAAAAGAATTGCAGGAATTAATCAATAGTCAATAATCAGATTGTATTTTTGTGTACCTAACCAGTGACGGAAGCTCGAATGATAGAGACTATAATAGATTGCTCCGTCAATTTGTTCTTGGTGTAAGAATTCAAGCCAACTTTCTAGAACTTCTTCAACTTCGTATTCATCTGTATTGATTATATTAGCAATAGCATCTACAGATATTGCTTTTTCTTGCTGTATTAAGACATTTAACACATCTGTGCTATGTTCCGTCCCTTCTTCGGGTGGAAACATTTTGTGTAAATGCTGCTGATAATATGCTTCTAAACCAGGTGGGAGTTGATTGGACTCGAAAGGTTCTGAGTAGAAATTGTCTGCTATTGCACTTACGATCTGGTTAACATACATAAAATTATTTTCGCTCAAAGTGGTGAGGCGATGCCTAACGGCTAGCTGCTCCGCATCTACGCTAAATTCTTCCTCATTAATCTGGTGATTACTCAACCAAGATTTAAGATCCCCTCTAACCCCCATTAACAAGGGCGAAATATTGCCCCCCTTTTCAACGGGAGTTGGGGGGATCTCTTGAGGAGTTAGGTAATTTTGAATATACGCTTGAATATCCCGCCGATTTTCTTCTGGATAATCTGCTAAATCAAGACTTTGCGACGGCGTTTCAATTAATAAACCCGACTTGTCCCGCAAGAAAGGTCTACGAGTGAGGAGGAAATAGACCCTATCCGGGAGATAGCGGGGGAGATAAAACAGATTTGTACCAGATGGTTGGCTGTTGCGGTCAATGCAATTCAACCCATCAATGGCAATTATTAGTTTTTGATGAGGTTCTAACTCATCGCTGATTTGCTGGAGAAGACTAGAGAAAAACCAACTTCCTTCTGTGGCGTTATTAGGGAGAGAAGTGTAATTAAGGGAGTATTGATTAATGAGTTGCGTGCAGATATTTATGAGAAATTCGTCAGCACGATTTTTACCCTCAAGTTCGGCATTGTAATAAATAACTTGAGGATTGTTTGTCACATATTTGGCGAGAATTGCACTTTTACCGCTACCGGGTGCGCCAATGATAGTGAAGTAACCGTGGCGATGGCGGTGGAGAAAGTTGTTAATAGCCGTGAAGACAAATTCACGACCGACAAAATTATGGCTTTTGGCTTGAATAATTTGCTCAAAATCTGTGGGATGTCCTCTGGAATTGATTTTTGTTGGTGGTTTGGGTGGTGAATTCATAATTGTGAGGAATAATTATAAGATGAGGCAACAGTGGAGGTAGTCATGACTGTGCAGTTATTAAGACGAAAATTCACAGTTGAGCAATATCAGAAAATGATTGAGTCGGGGATTCTCACAGAAGATGACCGAGTGGAATTGATACGGGGAGAAATTATAGAAATGTCGCCTATTGCGACAAAACACGCGGCTTGTGTAAATCGCCTGATTAATTTGTTGGTGCAGTTGTTAGGTAAGCGCGTCATAGTTGCGGCTCAAAATCCAGTTGCATTAAACGATAACTCACAACCTCAGCCAGATGTAGCATTACTCAAACCCCGCGATGATTTTTACGCCACTGCACACCCCCAACCCCAGGATATTTTTTTATTAATTGAAGTAGCTGATTCAACTATCGAGTATGACCGGGAAGAGAAAATCCCTTTATATGCACAAGCAAACATAATTGAAGTTTGGTTAGTAGATATTAACGAGGAAATTGTAGAAGTTTATCAACAACCAACAGCCGCAGGATATCAGCTTATGCAAAAGTTCGCTAGCAGTCAAACTTTATCAATTCCAGACTTCCCTGATGTAAACATTAACGTCAATGAAATCCTCTGTCAGTAATATATTGTGTAGTTTCTTAATTACGAATTACGAATTACGAACTACGAATTACCTCTCATCTCTTCAAGGCGCAAAAAATGCACCCTACCCGATCGTTCCCCTGCCACAATTGTCATGCGATCGGGTGCAACTGCACAGCAATACATAGAACTTTCTCCTGTAAAGGTGGCAATGACCTCCCCTGTTGCCAGATTCCAGACTTTGAGGGTCTTGTCCCAGGATGCAGAAATCACCTGTTGCCCATTGGGGATGACGGCGACGGCTCTTACCGAGCTACTATGACCATTGTTCGCGTAGCGTTCCGAAGGAAGGGTGAATAGTTCCTCCCCTGTTGCCAGATTCCAGACTTTGAGGGTCTTGTCATCAGAGGCAGAAATCACCTGTTGCCCATTGGGGGTGATGGTGACAGCATTTACCGACTTACTATGACCATTGAGGGTGCGGAGTAAGCGTCCTCCTGGTGGCGTTAAGCTTGGAGTCAAGGGACACAGCCAAGGGGTAGTTTTCTCTTGCTTGATTTGTGCCAATAATGCCTGAATCTTTTCTGGCATTTGCTGATTTAGTAACCTTCCGTGCAATTGACTCGCTAATTGTTGCTTATCTGTTACTAAAACATGGGCTGACAATCTTAATGCCCCTTGAATCAATTTGAGACTTTTGACTTTTTCAGAGTTATATTCTGAGTAATTTAATGTCTCTTCACCATCAATCAAATCATAATCGTCAATTAGTGGCTGCACCCCAAACTCAGGATAGTTAATCTTGGCAGTGATGAAATCAAAATCAGTCAGAGTTTGGTAATACTTTTCTAATTTTCCCGACTTTACCAAACTTGGCGCTAAACTACCCAAGTAAGCACGTTGAAAAGCAGGACTTTGTGCCTCGAATTTGTCTGCAAATTCTCCCATATCACACCATCTTCCCGATCAGGTAATCTGCAATGCGTTGATTAACCTCTTGAAATAGCTTCCGTTTAGAATCCAAAACCCGTTTTGCTTTCAAAAAGTCTAAAAAACTAGCGTGATAAATGCTATGGCAGATTTCTCCTTTTATATCCTGCTGCTTCAAATACTCAACCCACTCTTCTAAAACTAATTGCACATCATATCCATCCTGTTTAGCAATAGCCGCTATCATCTCACAAGGAATTGGTGTACCAATCTCCACTAAAATAAACAGGATAAATACTTTTACTTCTTGGGGCTTTGCATCCATCCCCATACGTACCCAATGAACTTGATAATAGTCTTGAAGACCATCGGGTAATTGCGTTAAACTCAGGTCTTGATAATCACCGTTAGCAATTCCTGGCAAAACATAGCGCAGGTACATGAAATTATTTTCACTCTTAGTTGCTACCTGCTCAACAAAATCATTCTCATCAATTTTGCGGTCTTGAATCCATTGTCTAAGTGCCTTCTTATGGTCTTCATCGACATTCAAAAATAACCCAATATACTTTTTGATATCTTCACGGCTCAAATTAACATAGTCATTTGCTCTTAAATCTAGCTCCTCCATCGGGACATCTGGTGCAGACAAGCGTTTTTTATCTATAGTATATGGTCGTCTAGTCAGCAGAAAATAGACACGTTCCGGTAGCGCCGTTGGTAAATCTAAAAGATTTCCCCCAGCTTCTTGCTCCACTTCATCCAAAGCATCAACTACAATTACCAGACTTTCACTAACAGGAATTTTTTTACTAACCTGTTCTAGTAAATCAGCTAATTTAGCTTTCTCGACATTCTGCAACTGGTAACGCTTAGTTAATTGCTGGCGAATACTTTCAAGAAATAGCTCCGCTCGATTGCTACTAGTTTGGCGAATATTAAAATAGCATGGTGATTTATTGTCCCAGACGTATTTAGCAGCAATGGTACTCTTCCCCATCCCCGCATCACCCACTACTGTAAAATAACCACTGCGATTATTATTGCAAAATTGCTTAAATGCGTCAAAAACAAACTGACGACCACAAAACGAGCGAATTTTTTCTCTAATTAACGACTTAAATTCTGTTGGATACTCGTCTAAATTCCATTTAGGAAAAGGCTCAAACTCTATTGATTTACTTCTTTTAGCAACCTTAATAAATATTTCCCCAAACTCCTCTAACTGCGATCGCAGTTCAATTTTCATCAATCGGATATCAAATTCTGAATCTTTCCCCTGCAAAAACTTTTCTACTTCTTTGTAAAAACCCAATGGATCGTTTGAAGTATAAGCACTCCAAAAAGCATTTTTAATTTCTCTTTCTCGAAAAAGATTTAGCAGTACTTCGGGCTTATCTACACCATACTCAATTAAAGAATAAACATAAACACCATCAACATCTTTAGGCGGTTGTACTGGGTCAAAATTGAATTGTTTTAAAGTTCTAACTACAGTTTCATTGCGTTGAGCTTGATTAATAACTAGAGAAGTCGCAGGTTTAGCAATACTTTTAAGTACATTAACTACAGGGTCAATATTCATCTTCGCTAGCAGTAGAAATAATTTTTGCACCTGTGACTTATCCTAACGACAGATGCCAAAATTAAGCAAATACACATACAGCAGTTTTCATTTACATGAGGTACAAAGTTACGGGTTTTGAGGCAGGAGGCAGGAGGCAAGAGGCAGGAGGCAGGAGGCAAGAGTTAGAAAAAAACTCTTTATGTTTGATAAATCAGTTCTGTTCTCACTTACTTGCAATCTGCTGTATATAATAACGATACCTTTAATAAGTTGTGCTAACGCACCTTCTCAAACTCTTCCTCCGCGCCCGGTTATTGAGCGAAGTCGAAATACTGCGCCTCTGCGCTTCAATTCTCACGCTCATTGCTAAAGCACGTAGACGTAGCGCTTCGTAGACATTGCCTAGCTATTTCGAGTTCTGAGGCTCAACTTTGACCTTCTGAGGCTCAACTTTGACCTTCTGAGGCTCAACTTTGACCTTCTGAGGCTCAACTTTGACCTTCTGAGGCTCAACTTTGGAATTCTATACAAGAAAAATGGACTTCTCTACAA
>JAVRCH010000140.1:0-6653 GCA_034530795.1 Nostoc sp. DedQUE12a | reverse complement strand
GTAAATTAGTAACTATTAGATTTCTTGCAGAAGTCGGGGAAAGGGGAAAGGGAAAGGGGGAAAGGTTTGGTATTTTCCTTTCCCCTTTAACATGAGTCCCTTTTCCCACAAGAATGCAAAAAACACTTTTGCAAGAGGTCTATTAAGTCCAAGTTTGCAGAGAATTGGTATAAAAAATTTTTGCATATCTATGGATTTAAATTTTATGCAAACCTCTACTAAATTTAATTTTCCAGCAGAGGAAAAGCAACGGTATGAGTAAAACAGTTGGCAGCGTTTCTCCGGCGGTGCATAAAGCAGCGATCGCCGCACGAGATAGAATAATTGAAATGGCGATCGTAGATCCAAATTCCCCTCTGTATGGATCTCAAACAGAAGATATTACAGTTGAGTCAGGACAAATATTTTTAAAACAAAACCCATCCCAGAGAGACAGCTACACCGATATTCTGCGCCGTCAGGGATTAGAAAGTTTAGAAGTCACAGAACAAACCTCACCCAACCCAGAGAGTAAAAGTTATTCCAAACACTCTTTTGGTGCCATCTTTGTAGAAGTCGCCGTTGATGAACTTTTAGGAGAAAATTACACTAGACAAGTTGTTGTGAATAAAATTGAAACTTAGCGAAGGATTGAGCCGATAATCTTCACTGCTTAATAGCTTCAATCGCTACTTCCGCAGCTTTTTCCATAGCAACTTGTAATTTTTCTTTTTCTTCTGGATCTAAATTACCTTTGGCAACAAATGTTAAATCCAGAGATGCTTTGTTAGGATTGTTAGCACTGCAAGTATAAAGCATATTCCTCTAAGCCAATAGCATAAAAACTTGAGTATCTTTACTGTGAATTTATAGTCAATAAAATACGGAGAAAATGAGTGTTAGTAAATAATGTGGTTTTAACTACGTTATTGAGTTGAATTAGTAAGATAAACTTGCCTAATGTAATGTCATCAAAGTACTGAGTTTTATTTAGTAGCAAAAAAGGATAACCAATGAGCAAAGAAGTAGCCAAAGTAATTATATGGGAAGAAAATCAAAAAGATTTTCTCAAAAAGTTCTATGATTTACAATTTGTTCCCAGAATAGGAGAAGAAGTTTACCTAAAAAAGGAGAAATGGAGAGTAACTAAAGTTGAACACGATTTAGAAGTAAATGAGGTTAATATCTACATAGAATTAATCAAAAAAGTGAAGCAGGATAAATCATCTAATTCATAGATAAAATTGACAAGAGACGCGATAAATCGCAGTCTTTACGAAAGATTTATTCTTGTAGAGACAGTGATTTATCGCGTCTTTGCTATAATTTTTCATCCCGAAACTTTAACTAACCTACGGGAAATCTATATGTATTTTTCAAACTTCCAACTTCACACCCCGAATCGAATAATCTAACAACTCCATCGGGTGAATAACTGAAATCTCCTTACCTTGCAACTGCAAATGCTTAGTAATTTGCAAAGTACACCCTGGATTAGCAGAAGCAATTAACTCAGCACCAGTATTCAACAAATTCTGTACTTTTTGCTGACCCAATTCTTCAGAAACATCTGGTTGCAACATATTATAAACACCAGCACTGCCACAACACAAAGCCGCATCTAGAGGTTCTTTTAACTTAACCCCTGGAATTTGTCGCAATAACTGACGCGGTTGGACGCTAATCTTTTGACCGTGCAATAAATGGCAAGCATCTTGATAAACTAAATTCAAAGTTTTATCAGTCAATGGTGATAGTTTGGTTGTTAATCCAACAGTTGCCAAAAACTCTTGAGCATCTTTCACCTTAGCTGCAAAATCCTTCGCCTTTTCCCGATATTCTGGGTCATCTTCTAATATATGACCGTATTCTTTTAAAGTATGGCCGCAACCAGCAGCATTGATAATTACAAAATCTACATCAGTCTTGGCAAAACTATCAATCATCTGCCTTGCTAAAGCCTTCGCTTGTTCTGTTTGTCCTTGGTGTTCGGGAAGCGCTGCACAACAGCCTTGAGATTTGGGAATCACAACTTCACAACCATTCGCCGTTAAAACCCGCACCGTCGCTTCATTCACTGGAGAAAAAAACAACCGTTGCACACATCCTAAAATTACCCCAACGCGGTAGCGCTTTTCACCTTTAGCAGGAATCACACTAGGCAAATTATCTTGAAAAGATTTGAGAGTAATTGTTGGCAGAATAGATTCCATTGCTGCCAAACGGGGAGATATTTTATTGAGTAAACCAGTAGTCTGAACTAACTTCCTCAAACCCAACTTTTGATAAACCAACAACGGAACTAATAAAATTCGTAAAAGATTGGGATAAGGAAACAGAGAAAATATTAACTGCCGAAATAATTTATCTGGCAAACTGCGGGGATAATTGCGTTCAATTTGGTGACGGGTTGCAGAAATTAGCTTGTCATACTGCACGCCAGAAGGACAAGTACTCACACAAGCAAGACATCCCAAACAAGAATCAAAATGTTCTACTGTTGCCGTATTGAGAGCAATCTCACCCTCATTAATTGCATCCATTAAATAGATGCGTCCTCTAGGGGAATCCATCTCCTTACCCAACACCCGATAACTCGGACAAGTCGAGAGGCAAAATCCACAATGGACACAACTATCAATCAACTTCGGCTCAGGTGGATGACTCTCATCAAACCCCTGCAAATTTTTTAAACTTGCCGTCTTATTAACAGAATTTTCTGAAACTTGCATAATTAATTCTTTTCCCCTCTGACTTGGCGTCCTTGGCGTCCTTGGCGGTTTGTTTTCTTCCAACTAAATCCCACCCACAAACCGACCAGGACTTAAAATATTCTTACTATCAAACTGCTCTTTAATCTGGCGCATCAATGCCAAACCATTCCCCGTATAACCCCAAACATCTACTTGTTCTTTAACCGCCGCTGGTGCTTCCAGAATTGTTAAAAAACCACTATGAGCTTGAGTGCGATGGCGCATTTGCAAAACCTGATTTTTATCCTCTAATTCTAACAAACCTAAACCGCTACTAATATGAATTAAACCCAACTCTACCTGAGATAAAATTTCCATCGCCGCAGTAGGTAACACTCCTATTTTGCAAGTAATTACAGATTCTTGAAGGCGACAATGTATTCGTTCTTGCAATCTTTCCCATAGATTAGCTTCATCGCCATCTACATAAATTGCTCCATCTAACCCTAACTTTTGCCCTACTTCTAAAACTCGGTTTGACTGTTCCTTAACACTCTCACTAATACTTTGAAACCGAGCAATTAATCCCAATCCTTGACCTAAACCTAAGGTGGATACCAATTTAGTTGATAGCAAATCAGCCTGGACTGGTGTTAATCCCGAACCCCGTAAAATATCAGCCCCTTGAGATACAGCCTCAGCTTTACCAGTTAACACCACCGTTGCCGATGCTTCTTGTAACGGGTACAGTCTAAAAGTTACTTGACTAATAACTCCTAATGTGCCGTAAGACCCAGTAAACAACTTCATCAAATCATATCCGGCAACATTTTTGACTACTCTTCCGCCAGCTTTGGCGATTTGTCCATCAGCACGCACAAAAGTAATACCTAGTAGTTGGTCGCGCACACTACCATAACGTTGCCGTAGAGAACCTGTATCACCTGTGGCGACAATACCGCCAATAGTTGCTGACTTTGGTGCTGTGGGATCGAGGGCGAGAAATTGCCGTGAGTTTGCCAAAAGTGCTTGTAAATCGGAAAATTTCATCCCAGCTTCTACAGTGACAGTTAAATCACCCACAGCGTGTTCAATCAGTTGGTTGATGCGTTCTGTACTGACTACAACATCAATACCTTTGGCTAAACCACCCCAAGAAAGTTTACTACCACTACCACAGGGAAGAACGCGCCAGTTATTTGTGTAAGCTGTGGCGAGAACTGCGGCTAGCTGTTCTTGGGTACGTGGATAGACAATACAACTGGGAAGGTTTCCAGAAGCTATAGCCTGTTGAATACGTTTTTGCTGATTTAGTTCGACATTTTCCCAAAGGCAAACAGCATTTTCTTCACTGACGATAGATGCAAGTTCCCAAGCGCAGACGCCTTGCGGCTTGTCGTTAGACATCGCTTTCATTGAGTTTATTTTTTTACGCCCTACATCTAATTTACTGGCTAACCTGACCAAAAAAGCGCATTGCCATTAATATAACGTGAGTCTCCAACGAAGGCGCACCTACGGGAAGGGCAAAAGAAACAAAGCGAAGCCAGGGGGATGAATTAGCTTCAGCTACTGCGATGGAAACTGCAACTACTTTAGCTTCTTCTAAACCAATACGCTTGGGTTAAGCCCAAAAAAATAAATTCTGTAGGTTACTGGACTGTATTGTCTTCTAAACCAGAAGCATTCGCGCCATCGATATTTGATCTAATAAAAATTAGAAAGTACAGCGTTATTAATTCAATAAAGTAAATAGGTATAGCTGTAGTTTATTTATTTAAATATCGCTAGAAAAATATAATTTTTGAGAATAAACTATGTTTCTATTCTTAACTTTTTCAGAAAGGTAGCAGATGGGTATGAATTACCCTACTGCTACGAAAAACGGAGGTATAAACTTGATTATTTAATTGGCGTGAACCAATTCTTGAGGCGCTGCCGCATCATATTCTACAGCTTTCACAAATTCTTTGAGAACGTCTTTGAGCCTTTGGTCAATTTCTTCTTCTAACACAACGCTATTATCAGCTTGTCGTTGAACTTGTTTGTCTACTGCATAAACAGTAGCTAAAATATGCCGCGCTCCTAATTCAGATAACACGGGTTTGAGAGCATATTCTATTGCTAATAAATGAGCGATCGTCCCACCAAGGGCAATTGGTAATACAGGTTTACCTGTTAATGATTTTTGCGGCAACAAATCTAGGAATGTTTTGAGTACTCCTGTATAAGCAGCTTTGTAAATTGGCGTGGCAATAATCACACCATTTGCATTTGCAAGTAAAGCTTTGGGTTCTTCTAAAGCAGGGCTGTCATATCGTCCAAAAACTAAATCTTCAGCAGGCAAATCCCTAGCTGAAATAATGTCTACATGCAAACCTTGTTGTTGTAAAAGCTTAGCAGTGTATTCAACAACACCGTAAGTTCTAGAAGGATGAGTCGGACTACCTGCGATCGCCAAAATCTTTGTCATCTAAATTCAACTCCTGATTTATTAATGAGCATGGGGCATTGGGCATTGGAAGAGGATAAGGGGAAAGAATTGTTGCAATTTGTCCCCAGTCACCAGTTCCCAATACCCTAAACTTTACTAGGATATGGATGTAGCTTTCTGTTTATGCTGCTCAGGAAAATCTTCATTTGCCACAATCTCGCCAAATGGACTCAAGACATGTTGCTTCTCTACTGCCGGTAGATTTGCTAAGGGCAAATGGGGGAATAAAAGTTCTGCAACTCGATAAGCTTCTTCTAGGTGGGGATATCCAGAGAGGATAAAGGACTCAATACCCAAATCCGCGTATTCCAATATTCTGGCAGCTACAGTTTGCGGATCGCCGACTAAGGCCGTTCCGGCGCCACCTCGTACTAAGCCAACTCCTGCCCACAGGTTTGGGCTAATTTCTAATGCTTCTCGACTACCGTGGTGTAGTTGACTCATCCGCCGTTGTCCAACTGAATCCATCCGGGCATAAGCTTTTTGGGCTTTAGCGATCGCTTCGTCATCTACATATTTAATCAATTGATTCGCCGCATCCCAAGCTTCACTCTCGGTTTCCCGCACAATTACATGTAGGCGAATACCAAATCGCAATGTCCGGCCTTGTGCTTGGGCAAGTCTTTTCACTGATGCGATCTTCTCGGCTACTTGGGCTGGTGGTTCGCCCCAAGTTAAATAAACATCCACATGTTTGGCAGCAATTTTCTGGGCAATGGGAGAAGAACCACCAAACCACAAGGGTGGATATGGCTTTTGCACTGGTGGAAACAACAGTTTGCCATCTTGAATGTTGAGATAATCGCCCTGAAGATTGACTTGTTCGCCACTAGCGATCGCTCGCCATACTGTCAAAAATTCATCTGTTAATTCATAACGGCGATCGTGATCCAAATGCAAGCCATCTCCCGCTAACTCTACGGGATCGCCGCCTGTAACTACGTTAATCAGCAAGCGTCCACCAGAAAGGCGATCGAATGTCGCCGCCATTCGCGCCGCTACTCCAGGTGACACTAACCCAGGGCGAATCGCCACCAAAAAACGCATCTGCCGCGTCAGTGATACCAACGTTGACGCTACAATCCAAGCATCTTCGCAAGAGCGACCCGTTGGCAACAAAGCCCCGGTGTAACCAAGGTCATCCACCGCTTGGGCAATCTGCCGCAGATAGGCAAAACTCACTGCCCTTCCGCCTGTAGCAGTTGCAAGATAGCGTCCGTCTCCGTGGGTTGGGATGAACCATAGTAGCTGCATGAATTCTATCCTTTTAAACTACGGTAATCTGATAAAAATACCGTACTTTACTTACAGCTTTAGAGTATCACATATTCAACTTTACTAAGCAAGAAGTTTTTTCTGAAACACAGAGCATTGGGCATTGGGCATTGGGCAAGCAGGAGGTGTGGGAAGAGATGGAGGTGTGGGAGGTGTGGGAGGGGTGGGAGGAAAGGGAAGCATAAATTCTCTTTTTCCCCATCTCCCCACAC
>JAVRCH010000139.1:0-198420 GCA_034530795.1 Nostoc sp. DedQUE12a | reverse complement strand
CCGGAACTAATTTTTGAAAAGCCAAGGAAGGATGGAACTCGGTTTACTATCTCAGTTGGAAAAGCAAGAGAACATCTAGAAAAAGAAGGTATTCCTTTTTCACAAGTTAATAAAAATAATTTAGATGCTTTACAGATAGTTGTAGAGAAGATGCGAAAATTACAGTTGTTCCCAATCACATGGGGTAGATAAATTTGTAGGAACGCTAAGCTAGCTTGGTGTCCCTATCTTTTACCTCGCCAAAGCCAGAAATGCTAGATCATGTTAAACTTTCCTGACAGTACTTTTTTATAACGTCAGAATTCACAAGTGTTGGATCTTTAATCTAGAATGGTTGAAAAATTCAGCTTACTATAACTTCTTTATTTTTATTAAATTGTCAAGTTTGGGTATTGAACTCTTAATGAATTTTGCATTTTGACTTCAGAATTCCGAATTCTAGCTTCTGAACTTTAAAAGTTGATTCTGCCCTGATTAAATAATTTATATCCCACCATTAATGCAGTGAAAGCAACCAATAAATTCCATAAGCTAGTCGATCTAAAAATTATTCCACCACTCAAAAAAACTAGTACTATACCAACACCTAACAAAATCCATCCCAAATTGCTAGCCTCTCTGTGAAAAAAGACTAGTGTAAAAGCACCTGCCATCATTGCTAAAACTGAGGCTGTAGCAGGTAAGCTACGGGAAAAAGAATAGTAACCCGTCACAAATATAATGTTTTGAGTAAAAAAATATAAGCCTGTAAACAGCAATATTAAACCTATAAGTTTGATCGACAGCCTGCCCATAGTATTTGTATATTATTTTATGTGGCTGAACCTAATTTTATTCCGAATTATACTGTAGTTTTGCAATTAGTACTAAAATTTACGTAAAATTAGTTTAATTTCGATTAAGTAAATGTACGTAAATAACTGGGCTGTGTGGAGGTGTTGGTGTAAGTAAAAGCGATTACAGAAAGTACTTCTTGCCAGGGTGCGAGCGAGGTGCTTTAATAGCGATCGCATTCCGCAAAAGTTTTCTACATACAAGACGCTCAGCGACTCGATATCAGACATTGCTGCTGGTGTTGATAAAATTACAGACTCAAAAACATTTAACTCAAAGGTATGACAAGCTAGTAGCATATCCTTGACACTAAATTCTCCCAAACAGCTAAATAGGAGCATATATGGAGCCAATCATTGCTATAGTCTTAGCCCTTATAGGCTATGCCTTAGGTTCTGCCAAACTGATTAATCAAGGTAATGAAGCTTTAGTAGAACGCCTGGGACGGTATCATCGAAAACTTAAACCAGGGCTAAACTTTATTGTTCCCTTGGTGGATCAAATTGTCATGGAAGATACCACGCGAGAGCAGTTTATCGACATCAAACCCCAGAATGTAATTACTAAAGATAATATTTACGTAGAAGTAGACGCAATTGTATACTGGCGGATTATAGATATTGAGAAAAGCTTTTACGCTATTGAAGATCTTCAAGGAGCATTGGTGCAGCTGGCCACAACTACGTTGCGGGAAATCATTGCTCAAAACACCCTTGAGCAAACCAACGTCTCTAGAGCTGAGATGGATAGAGCTATCCTAAATCAGTTGAACGAAATTACAGCAGATTGGGGAGTACAAATTCTGCGCTTAGATCTTCAAAGAATTACTTTACCTGAGAGTGTACGTAAATCTAGGGAAGATGAGCAAGCTGCTGAAATCAGAAAACGGGCACTGATTACCGAAGCGGAAGGACAAAAAGAAGCCGCCATTCGCAAAGCAGAAGGAACTATGACTTCAGTTGAAATCATTGCTCAAGCCTTACGTTCTAATCCAGAAAGTAAGGAAATTCTGCGGTATCTCGTGGCTCAGGATTACGTCAAGGCTAGCCAACAACTGGGCGAGAGCAATAATGCCAAAATTGTCTTTGTCGATCCGGCTAACTCAACAGAAATGTTTCAGGAGTTGATTGCTGAGTCAGTGAATAACGAAGATCGCGCTAAAAAATCAGAAAACGGGACTACTTAAGATTCACGCTGTGCGGTTTGTCGGAATATTGCATCAGCTACCAGAGAAACATCGCGCATTTCTTGGACATCGTGAACCCGCAGAATATCAGCCCCATTCACGATCGCAGCACAACAAGCTGCTGCGGTTCCCCAAACTCGTGCTTTGGGATCTGGTTGATTGAGAATCTTACCAATAAAGCTTTTACGAGATGCTCCTACTAGGATAGGACAATTGAGTGCCCTGAGCGATCGCAATCGCTGAAAAATTTCTAAATTTTGCTCATAATTCTTCGCAAAACCAATACCAGGATCGATAATCACTTTATCTGGGTCAATGCCCACAGCAGTTGCAGCCGCGATTTGTTTTTGCAAAAAACTAAAAATCTCTGCCATTAAATCCTGATAATCAGTCATCTGTTGCATGGTTTGTGGCGTTCCCCGGATGTGCATTAAAATAATCGGCACACCTAAACTGGCCACGGTTGGCAACATTTCCGAATCAAAGCTACCGCCAGAAATATCATTAATCATATCTGCCCCAGCCTCTACAGATGCCCTGGCTACAGCAGCACGGGTAGTATCTACAGAGATGGGTACTGAAATTTCCCGTCTAAGTACCTGTAACACCGATAGCACCCGGTCGAGTTCCTCTTGGAGAGTTATTTGTTTTGCTCCTGGTCGAGTTGATTGACCACCCACATCGATAATGTCAGCACCAGCAGCCACCAATGCTTGCGCCTGGACTAAAGCCCCAGAGGTCGTGTTAAACTCACCCCCATCGCTAAAGCTATCAGGCGTTACATTCAAAATGCCCATCAAATAAGTCCGCTGTCCCCACTCGAAACAGCGTCCCCTGATTATCAAGTTATTTGGCATAAAAAGCAGTCAAGGAGTTAAGTTGACTGAAGATAAGGTGCGCTAAGAAGTGGCTGTTAGAACTGATAGCCCTGTAAGCCAAGCAATGACTTACTACTGCCACTCTGTTGGCGCTCGTGGTTGGTAAAATATTGTCATCGTCTAGGAGATGAAAAACATTTTGTGGCGATCGCATTGATAGCAGATGCGATCGCTTTTTATTACTGCTATGCTCTACCTATTCGTTTCCGCAATTCGGCTTCAAATTCTTCATCTGTTTTGCAAAGCACACCGGGGCGAGCGCTTAGTCTGTCCATGTATTTGTGAAAAGCAGCGGTGTCCTGTGGATGAGTTCTCACATAGGCTAGCAACTCTTTATCTGACATCTGCTCAAAATCAGGCTGGGTCATTTGATAAATACCTCCCCGTTTGGAAATATTTCTACTTCGATTGTCTCTCCAATTAACACGAAAAGTCTTCTGTTTCGCTCGTCTAAACGAACTACGTTGATTGACTGCATTAAATTACTCGCTGCTACGCATCTTCGATATAACGCTTTTAACTGCTCCACCGTTGGCTCCAATTAATCCCCTCCTTTCCAGTCAACATTTGTTTATTGATGCCATCGGTTGTTAACTTCTTTGCATAGCATGGGAACGATAAAAGGCGCATCAGACTGACTTATAATTGACAATCCGAGCGAAACTCTCAGCTTCGAGACTTGCTCCTCCCACTAAAACGCCATCAATTTCTGGTTGAGCCATGATTTCATCAATATTATTTGGCTTGACTGAGCCACCATATTGAATTGATACATTTGGATTACTTAATTGGCTACGAATTAAGCCAATTATTCGATTAGCTTCTACAGCTTCACAAGTATCACCAGTGCCAATTGCCCAAATTGGTTCATAGGCTATCACCAAATTGTTCTGATCTATATCTACCAAGCCTTTGTCGAGTTGGAGACTAATCAGTGATTCAGTTTCTCCCTTATCTCGTTGTTCTTTGGTTTCGCCAACACAGAGAATTGGGGTCAAACCAAACCTTTGAGCTGTTCGCAGGCGCAGATTAACGGTGGCGTCCGTTTCACCAAAGTATTGGCGTCGTTCGCTATGACCGACAATCACAAAGCGTGCGCCAATTTCTGTCAGCATAGGGGCAGAAATTTCACCTGTGTAGGCTCCATATTCTTCCCAATGAACATTTTGCGCCCCCAGTTGTACGCGACTACCATGTAAATTCCTAGACAAAACGCTGAGATTAGTGAAAGGAGGGCACAATAGTATTTCACGTTCTTCAGGCGTTTCCTGTAGGTGGGGCAGAAATCCTTGTAAAAACTCTTCGGACTCTGCCTGGGTTTTGTACATTTTCCAGTTACCGGCAATAACTATTTTTCGCACGGGTAATTTCGTCAAGATCCTAACGCTACTAGATGCATTTTTCACTCTACTACTTTTTCGTACACTCCTCGTCGCTTAAGGATTGAAACTGGCTCTAGTAGTTCGCCAAGTTTCCTTGGGGGGGTAAAGGGAAGGGGTAAAGGGTAAGGGGTAAAGGGAAAAGGTTTTAATTCCTTTCCCCTTTTCCCAGTCCAAACCTAGCAATTTTGGGTTGGCAGACTACTAGTTATTACTCAACTACAATAAATTTAAAATCTTCACCAGGAGTTGATTCAAATGGGTAAGCTAGTACTGCCAAATCTTCAGGGTAAGCAAATGAGGCAAGTAATAGTTACTCTCACTCTCACAAATCGAATCGACCGAGTTCTGACTGAACGAGGCTTCATTTCTTCGGAGGAAGTGCGCTCTTGTACACTGGATGATGTTTTAGTTGATACAAGTGCAACGTTACTGTGTTTACCTGCTAGCGTTATTAGTCAACTAGGTTTAGTTCAAGGTGGAGAAGCTCAAGTAGAAACTGCGGCTGGAGTACAACAAGGGCGAATTTTTCGAGATGTGGAATTAAGTATTGGCGAAAGGCAAGGAACTTTTGATTGTTTAGAACTTACAGAAGTACCCTATGCGCTTTTAGGTGTCACGCCAATGGAAGTTTTAGGGTTAGAACCAGATTTGAAAAATCGCAAATTGCGGGTTTTGCCGATGAATTCTGAGCAGACATATCTGAGTGTATTGTAGCTGAAATGGGTAAGCTAATAGTCCCAAATCTTGAAGGCAAGCGGACTATAAGAGAATTTGCATCTAATACAGAAGTTCTTGCAAAATTTACGTAACTATACTCTGCATTACACTTTACCGATACCACGAATTTAAGAGCCATCGCTTGCAGAGGCACTGAGGTATCCGTTAATTTATCTGTGGAGCGATCGCAAAATAAAGTAGTTTATCTGAACTTTTAAACGTAGAGCTACAGCTAAACTGAAGCCCAACTAGAATAAGTTTAGGATGCTGGGCAGGAGAGTAAAATGGACACATCTATCGTAGATCAGGTGATTGAGCAACTGAAAGTTATGCCCCAAGACTTACAGTGGCAAGTGCTGGAATTTGCACGCACATTGGCAGGTTCAACAATTCATGGTGTTACAGGTCAGCAATTACTACGTTTTGCAGGTTCTATACCAGCAGATGATATACAGTTGATACGCGAAGCAATTGAGCAGGACTGTGACCAGGTTGACACCAGTGAATGGTAAATACTTGCTAGATACTAACATTATTATTGCTCTTTTTGCAGATGAATTAGCAGTCAAAGACAGTCTTGCACAGGCGGGCGAGGTATTCATCCCAAGTATTGCAGTCGGCGAGTTGTGTTACGGCGCAAGAAAATCAGGACGCTTAAAAGAGAATTTAGAACGTATTGAAGAATTTATAGCCAACATTACTGTACTTGAATGTGATGCCCAAACTGCTCGACATTATGGTGAGGTGAAAAACAAGTTACGTTTAAAAGGGCGACCCTTGCCTGAAAACGATATCTGGATTGCAGCACTCACACTCCAATATAATTTAACGTTAGTTACACGCGATGCTCACTTTAAGGAAGTTGAAAACCTAAAAACAGTTAGTTGGTGATTCAATGAAAGTTGTGAAAAATGGCTGCACAAGAAAATTAATACTAATTCAGGACTTACGCAAAAATAACGTAATTTCGTCATTACGAGCAATAGCCTACTCTTACGGAGAAGCAAGCTACGCGGAGCGTCTCGTAGAGAAGTAATCCCCCTCTGACGCTGGGATTGCTTCCTACACTCCGTTTCAGTCGCAATGACAATATCGGCGTTGCGTAAGTCTTATAATTAATGAAAAACCTTTTATTTATTTGTAGTCAAAATAGGTTGCGAAGTCCTACCGCCCAAGCTGTATTTTCTGAATATGAAGGCTTAGAAACTGACTCAGCAGGTTTAGATCGCTACGCAGAAGTACCAGTTTCAACAGAAGCCATCGCTTGGGCTGATATTATTTTTGTTATGGAAAAGTCCCATAAAAACAAGCTATCAAAAAATTTTCAGCACTGCCTTAAAGATAAAAAGATTATATGTTTAGATATACCAGATGAATATGAGTATATGGAACCAGCTTTAATTGAGTTGTTAAAACAAAAGGTGCTACCTTTATTAAAAATTAAACACTGAGCATGATAAAAGCTTTTAATTTCTACATCAAAAATATTGAATAAATAAAGTAAGTATAGGAATTTATTTGTTAGCAATCTATTTTTTTGGGTTGTTTTACCATCTAGTAATTAAAAATTACCAGTTATCAGTTACCAATGTTTTCTGATAACTGTTGACTGTTTACAGGTTTAATATGGTAATCTCTAATTTTTATCTGAACATAAACATAGTAATTCTATGTTCCTACCTCATTTCAGGAGTTTGTTGCAGGATTAATAAAGTATTATATACCTCCTTTTTTAAGTTAGTGTTATTTTGCAGTTCTATGGTAATTTTGTTGAAGCGATCGATACTCAGACCATTATCTTCGACAATTTTTTGAGAACGAGTACAGTAATTTACTGCAATATCTTGAGCTTTTCTGGGAAGACCATTGATGCTGTTAGAATCATTACAAACAATCTTCGGAATTTCTCCACTGCCAATAAGTTTTTTAATTTCTTCAAATGCGTTTTGACGCGCTGGTTCCATTGCTAGCACTGCTTGGGCATAGCTTTTAATTTCTGTAGTGTTAACTGGTGGAGTTTGACCATAAGCTTTTGAACTTGATGAAAAACCGTTGGAAATCAAACCCACAGTGGCTACAAAACCGAAAAAGAATGATTGGGAAAGGATTCGCTTTCGGCTAGATTGAGAAAAGAAATGAGAAATTTTCTTCATATTGTGTGTAATACAGAACTACATCAGGGATCTTATAACAACTTTGAATTATTTTCGGAGTAGGAAGTTCCAGTAACTGCCCAATATATCAAGCTTTTATATTTATTGTGAACTTGCTCGACATATTTGACAAAGTTCAATTACTTTAGTTTGGAGTGCTGACATTTCTGATGCTCCTTGTTTAAGGCTTACTTCTAATTCCAGTAGTAGGGGTAAGCAAGAGATTAACTGCTCTAGAGAAAGGAGCCTGATTTCTTGCTGTAGGAAGTAGATGCGTTTGGGGTTACCGATATCAGCAGCTTGAGCGATCGCTTGTTGATTTCGCTCTCCACTTTCCATCATAATCTTTACCCATAGCCAAGTGCGAAATTGTCCAATTAACGTAGCAACTATCCGTAACCCTGGTTCCACAGCATTCATGAGATCGGCTAAGGTAATCAAAGCTTTTGCAGTATCTCCTGTTCTAATTGCTGCTGCTAATTGTAAACTATTTTGCGTAGTATTTCTTACTAACTTACTGACGATATCTACGTCTAAAGGTTTGTTGCTACCTTGGGCATATAAACGCAGTTTCTCCATTTCATTGTAAAGAAGGCGTGTATCATTCCCTACAGATTCAGCCAACAACTCAGCAGTATTGGCAGTGAGTTTTACGCCCAGAGTTTGAGCTGCTTGGTTAACAGATTGCACCAACAACTCTGTTTTCCAAGGGGGAATAAGTGGAAATTCTCTAAACTCGGTAGCAAATTGTTTTAACAATTTCGTAGACTTGAGCCGTTCATCCGGTTTATTACGGCTGGTGAGTAATAAAAAAGAATTTTCGGGAATCACTGATAGCGATCGCCCTAATTCTGCCAACACATTCTCTGGACACTGCTGGCAAATAGTGGTGTTAACCAGCCAAACCAAGCGCCCACCAACTCCAAAACTTGGCGTCATCGCCTGATTTAACGCCTGGATGACAGCATTATCTCCATCCGGTGGAAATGAAGTGTAGTTAAAACTAATCCATTGGGGATCGAGGACGCGATCGCGCAGCATAGCGATCGCTTTTTCCATCGCAAAATCATCCTCACCCCAGTAAACGTAAATTGGCATAGATTAATCTCCTAATGGGGCATTGGGCATGGGGCATTGGGCATTGGACATTGGGTATTGGGCATTGGGCATTGGGTATTGAGAGTAGCGGATGAGTCTTTGATAGCCGCTGACGAGTTTTTGATACTCGTGAATCCAGTTCGGCTTTCCACATGCCCTATGCCCCATGCCCCATGCCCAAAAACTAAATACTTTTGAAATCATTGTCTTAATCTGGATAATTTTCCCTAAAATCTATCAAGTGAGAGCTTGAGGCTATGAAGATTGGACGATAACTATCAAACTTACTTAAATCGCTTGGCACGGTTGACGCTGCCGGAAGCTCACAGATCCCAAGCCCAGCATATCCAGGAATCTTCTAAATTTCAGGCAAACTCTGGGGTGAGAGAAGCAACTTCCTTTCCTGGCTATACGTTAATTACGCCGCCTGCTGAAGAAGAATCAGAAAACTCTGCTTTCTATGGCAAATTACAGATTTACCAACAGGAACTTTTGCAGTTACCTGTAAACCCTGATTTGATTGTGCCCGTACCTCCTGCTAGCTTCCATCTGACTTTAGCGGATTTAATTTGGGACAATGCCTTTCTCGATGCCCGCGAAAAAAATCCCCAATTCGATCAAGAGTTACACTCTTGTGTAGCGGAAATCTTCCAGCAATATCAACAATCGATGACAAACAGGAATCATCCAATCAAATGGGGAATGCTGGGATTGATACTGATGCCAAGAGCTGTAGCTGTTTGTTTAGTACCTCAGGATGAACGTTCCTATGATGAAATTATTCAATTTCGGCGAACAATTTATCAAAATCCGGAGTTAATCGCTTTGGGTATTGAGCAGCATTATCACCTGACAGCACATATTACATTAGCCTATTTTGGCGAAGTTCCATCTGATTTAGACCGTACAAACTTCAGTACGCTGCTTTCTGAGTTGAATCAAAAATGGTTGTTGAATTTGCCAGAATTTTTGATCGATCGCGTAGAGTTGCGTAAATTTGATGACATGACACGCTATTATCGTGAACCAGACTGGCCGGTTTTACAATTTTGACCTGAGACTGTTATTTTTCAATAAATAAACTTGCCTTGAAAGGGCATCGGGCAACGGGTATTGTAAGAGAGTTTTTTAGTAGGTGCGTTAGCCTTTGGCATAACGCACCGTTTTATTTAATTTCTAGTATTCAATGGTAGTGAGTGAAGGGAGGGCAGGGGGAGATGCGAGAGATAAGAATGAAACTTGTGAACCTCCGAGCTTCGTCGCTGAATATCTGAGCTTCGTCGCTGAATATCTGAGCTTGGTGAATGCCCATAGTGACCGATCGCCAAATCAACTGCGGCGATCGCACTCGACAATGCGGTATTGTATTATCACTTAACTTATTTAGCAGAATAATTCCGTCTCAATTTCTGAAAAATCCAGGCTAAACATTGCACTTTTGAGAAAAATCCTTTAGCAATCAATATAGAAGGCTGGGATGAGACAACCCGAAAGTCAAAAGAATATCACCTATACACGCGTTATCCACCTAAGTCATGTCATTGACTTGGATATTCCCCAATGGCCTGGCGATCCCCCAGTAGAATTTGAAACTGTCGCGGAATCGAACAACGATGGCTATTACCTGCGGCGTTTTTCCTTGGGGGAACATAGCGCCACCCATATCAATGCTCCTAATAGTTTTTATAGTCATAGTATCGGAATTGACCAATACCCAGCCCAGTCATTAGTTGTACCTGCGGTAGTCATAGATATTCGTGAAGCCGTCAAAGCTAACTTTGATTATGCCCTAGCGATCGCTGATGTTTTGGCTTGGGAAGAACGATATGGTGAAATTACTGCCGGGTGTGTAGTTATATTGAATACTGGTTGGCAAAAGAAGTGGTTTGATAAAAATGCGTTCTTCAATCATGATGCTGAAGGAATCAGCCACTTTCCTGGGTTTGGCAGTGATGCCACCCAATTTTTACTTGAGCAACGGCAAATTGCTGGAGTAGGAATTGATACTCATGGTGTAGACCCAGGACAGGATAACAGCTTTGCGACTAACCGCTTGGTATTAGAACAACCGCGCATTGTGCTAGAAAATCTTACTAATTTGGATCAACTGCCACCGAAAGGTACTACTCTAGCGATCGGAATTCTCAGATTGCGTGGTGGTTCTGGTTGTCCTGTGGGAGTTTTGGCATTTGTGCCTTAAGGGAAAGAATTCAGAATTCTGAATTGAATCTGGCTGGCTAATAGACATCTCCAGAAATTAATTCTGCGTTACCCCAAACCCTTGTAGAGACGTAGCATTGCTACGTATCATTGATTTTCGGAGATGTCTAATGAATATTGGTTTACAGCGGTTTTCATGTTTTGAAATCGCAATTTTATTTCTTCCTTTGCGCCCTTCACCCTGGGAACTCCTAAAGGCGAGTGCGTAACATAAAAACCTAACTCCTGAATTTTGACTCCTGAGTTCTGACTCCTGAATTCTGATTCCTGACTTGACGATAATGTAGAAAGCAAGCAAACTTAGTACCAAAATCCACTGAATTATCAGTCGGAGGTCTTTGTGATGATAACTCCGCTATCTTGCCGCAATTTCATAGACGGTCAATGGTTGACCGCTTTAGGGGAAGCAACTCTCGAAAGCCGCAACCCTGCTGACAGAACCGAACTTGTTGCCACATTTCCCCGTTCCCAAGCCAAGGATGTAGATACAGCGGTAGCCGCCGCCCGCAAAGCCTACCAAACTTGGCGCCAAGTCCCAGCCCCAGCTAGGGCAGAATACATTTTTCGGGTTGGGGAAATATTACTCGAACACAAAGAAGAACTTGCCCAGTTAATCAGCCGAGAAATGGGTAAACCCCTGACAGAAGCTAGGGGAGATGTGCAAGAAGGTATTGACTGCGCCTTTTATAGTGCTGGCGAAGGACGGCGACTTTTCGGGCAAACTACACCCTCGGAAATGCCCAATAAATTCGCTATGACAGTACGAATGCCCATTGGTGTCTGCGCCTTAATTACCCCGTGGAATTTTCCTGTGGCAATTCCTTGCTGGAAAGCGATGCCAGCATTGGTGTGTGGCAATACAGTCATCCTCAAACCTGCTGAAGATACGTCTGCCTGTGCAACTAAATTAATTGAAATTTTCCAACAAGCAGGTTTACCGCCAGGAGTCATTAACCTGGTGCATGGTGTAGGAGAAGAGGCGGGAAAAGCTTTAGTCGAACATCCCGATGTTGATTTGGTGTCCTTTACTGGTTCTTCCCAAACCGGTGCTTTTGTGGGCGCGACTTGCGGACGCACTCACAAGCGCGTCTGTTTGGAAATGGGCGGCAAAAATGCCCAAGTGGTAATGGAAGATGCCGATTTAGAACTAGCTTTAGATGGTGCGGTATGGGGTGCTTTTGGCACAACCGGTCAACGCTGTACAGCTACGAGTCGCCTGATTTTGCATCGGGACATCAAAGAAAAATTTACTGCTATGCTTTATGAGCGTGCCAGTCAGTTACGCTTGGGTGCTGGCAATGACCCAGATACAGATATCGGGCCGATAATCAATGAAAAGCAACTCCAACAGGTGAGCAAGTATTTAGATATTGCCCGTGAGGAAGGAGCAAAAGTTTTAATTGGTGGGGAAATCGCATCTGTTGGCGAATTAAAAAATGGTTACTTCTTTCAACCGACTATTTTGGATGAGGTAACTCCCGATATGCGCGTTGCCCGTGAAGAGATATTTGGGCCAGTGGTGGCATTGATTGAGGTGAGTTCTTTTGAAGAAGCGATCGCCATTCTTAATGATACCAATTATGGTCTTTCCTCTTCCGTTTATACTCGCGATATCAACCGCGCTTTTACTGCCATGCGGGACATCGAAGCAGGTATCACTTATATTAACGGCCCCACCATTGGCGCAGAAGTACACTTGCCTTTTGGTGGCGTCAAACAAACCGGCAACGGACACCGCGAAGCTGGAACCACTGCTTTAGATGTGTTCACAGAATGGAAAAGTGTTTATGTTGACTTTTCTGGAAGTTTGCAACGTGCCCAAATAGACAACAGAAATAATTCGTAATTCGTAATTCGTAATTCGTAATTAAGGAACAGAGCAATTTAATTGGTTTGTTGTTTTAAGCTTTGCCGTTGATGGGTAGAGTAACGATTACGAATTACAAATTACTGTAAATAATTGGATTTCGCAGTTGAATTATTCAGTAATTCTAAAAAACTATGTTAAGTATTCCTGTTAACTTAAATTTACCTCGGACACCGCGCATAATAAGTTCTTTGCCTGGAACTCGCGCTCAAGAAATTATACAACGCGATCGCGCCGTCACTTCTCCTTCTTATACCCGCGATTATCCCTTGGTGGTGGCTCGTGGTGAAGGCTGTATGGTGGAAGATGTGGACGGCAATGTGTTTCTGGATATGACCGCAGGTATCGCCGTCACCGCCACCGGACACGCCCACCCACAAGTCGTCAAGGCAATTCAAGAACAGTCGGCGCGTTTACTGCACATGTCGGGGACGGATTTTTATTATGAACCGATGGTGGAATTAGCGGAAAAATTGGCTGTTCGCGCACCCTTTCCCCAGCCAGAGAATAACGCTGGATTTCCTGCCAAAGTTTTTTTTACCAATTCCGGGGCAGAGTCTAACGAAGGGGCGATTAAATTAGCTAGATATTACACCAAGCGATCGCTAATTGTCGCCTTCTTAGGCGCATTTCACGGACGCACCTATGGTGCAATGTCTCTGACTGGTTCCAAAGTAGTGCAACGAGCCAATTTTGGCCCTTTAGTTCCAGGGGTAACTCATATTCCCTACGGCACTCACGCCAGCTTAGATTACTTAGAAAAACAGCTATTTACCACAACTTTACCACCGCAAGAAGTAGCAGCAATTGTAGTCGAACCGATTCAAGGCGAAGGTGGATATATCGTACCAGAGGACGGTTTTTTAAAACGCATTCGGGAGATATGCGATCGCCACGGTATTTTAATGGTAGTGGATGAAGTACAAGCCGGAATGGGGCGGACTGGTAGATTATTTGGGATCGAGCATTGGGGAGTGATGCCTGATATTATTACTACCGCCAAAGGTATCGCCAGCGGTCTACCTTTAGGGGCGATACTTGCCAGACCAGAGTTAATGACTTGGCCTCCTGGTTCCCACGCTACCACATTCGGCGGTAATCCCGTAGCTTGTGCCGCTGGTATTGCCACCCTAGAACTACTAGAAAGCGGTTTAATGACCAACGCTACCCACATGGGAGAATTATTACAAACTGGACTTACCGAATTACATTACAAATTTCCCAGAGTATCGCTTCCACGAGGTAAAGGTTTAATGGTTGCGGTGGACTTATTAGATGAAGCAGGTAATCTTGATAATAAATTGCGCGATCGTATTATCCAAGAATCCTTCTTACAAGGTTTATTATTACTAGGTTGTGGCAAAGCCGCCATTCGTTTTTGCCCCCCTCTAATTATCGACAGCGACCAAATCCAAACCGCCCTCCAAATTCTCTCAGATATCTTCTAATATTAATTATCTAAAATTCTCTAACACATTCAAACCTTAAAACCTAGATAGATACAGCCTGAATTTTTCAATTACGAATTACGAATTACGAATTACGAATTACGATGAAACCCGAAATCCCCCTCCATCTCTGGAAACTACTCTGGCAACAATACAGCGCCAGAGTAAATCATGCCCGTACCTACCAACAAATGATTACCGCTGCCGGTGGAAACATCGCCAACGACCACATTGCCTTTCGGTCTTTGCGTCTATTAATAGATACTCCCCAAGGTAAAATTAACCTCGGCATTAGCTACCTCGAACAAATTATAGAAGCTTTAGGCTACGTAGCAGCTGGAGAGTATACTTTTGCCAAAACTCATCTCTATGCCCGTCATTATTATCATCCACAGCAAGAAGAATTTAACTTACCCAAACTATTTATCAGCGAGTTAATTGTTGATGAATTACCTAGCAACATTGCTCAAATTATCTCTCAAACAGTATCTTCAATTGAATATAAACTCGCCTCATCTGTTAATTCTCTTTTAGAAAAAGAACAAAACACTGAAACCATCGCCAAACAACTCCAACAAATATTTACCCGTCCTTGGCTACCTCCCCGGCGTTCCGTGGTCGAAGAGGTGAATCAGGTTACTCAGTATGGCGCTTGGGTATTGCTGCACGGATATGCTGTGAACCATTTCACAGGCTACGTTAACGCCCAGAACACTGCAAAATATCCAGATATAGATAGTACCGCCAGTAGTTTGGCTAACTTAGGCGTACCAATGAAAGCAGAGATAGAGGGAAATGTTGCTTGTGGTTTGCGTCAAACGGCAACTCAAGCAGTAACGGAAATGGTAACAGTATTAAATGATAACAGTGGTACAGAAATTCAGATTCCTTGGACTTACGCTTATTATGAAATTGCCCAGCGCTATCCAGTAGAAATAGAACCTGGAAAGCAGGTACTTTTTGATGCTTTTTTAGGAAGTAATGCCCAGCAATTGTTTGAAATGACGCGTTTATCTAAGTAGGAATGGGGCATGGGGCATTGGGTATAAGACAGGTAGAAGGCTGAATTGCATTCACGAGTATCAAAGACTGGTTCGCGAGTATCAAAGACTCGTCGGTGAGTATCAAAGACTCATTCACGAGCATCAAAGACTCGTCGGCGAGTATTAAAGACTCGTTCACGAGTATCAAAGACTCATTCACGAGTATCAAAGACTCGTCGGCGAGTATTAAAGACTCGTTCACGAGTATCAAAGACTCGTCGGCGAGTATCAAAGACTCATTCACGAGTATCAAAGACTCGTCGGCGAGTATTAAAGACTCGTTCACGAGTATCAAAGACTCATTCACGAGTATCAAAGACTCGTTGGCGAGTATCAAATTGCGATTTGGGTATCGCAACTGTCAAAGCACATCCAGACTTGATACTAAATCAGCTTTCAATACTGCTTGGGTTTTGCATTTTGAACTCGGAATTTGGTTTGGGGAAAAGGGTAAAGGGTAAAGGGTAAAGGTTTTTTCTTTCCCCTTTCCCCTTCTCCTTTTCCCCAAAACCCGACAAGTATTAAATCAGCTTTTATAACCTCTCTTTCTTCTCATCCTGCCTTACTTGCTTCCTGTCCCCTGTCCTAAATGCGCTCAGATATTTTTTTAATTGGAAGTCTCTTATCTCATGTAAAGATGATTTTGGTGTGATACCTTTTTTTTGTGAAGCTGCATATATTTACCCCCGGCTACGCCGTCCCCCCTTGCCAAGGGGGGACTACAGGGGGGTTTTGATTATGTGCAGCTTCATACACAATTGGTGTGAAATAAAGAGTAAATTGTGAGTTTTGACAACGTTTGTAAGGTTTTAGCTGAAAAATACCCAAGAGAATTTGTTAGTTGGTTACTGGCCGAAGCACCGACAAAAGTTAAAGTACTGAAGACAGAATTGAGTTTAGAACCAATTCGTGCAGATTCTGTGACTTTTCTGCAAACAGCCAATCGAATTTTACACATCGAATTTCAAACCCGCACCATCTCAAATCCGCCGCTTCCATTCAGGATGCTGGATTATGCGGTGAGGTTAATACGTCAATATAACGTCCCTGTTACCCAAGTAGTAATTTTTTTACAAGAGACAAATAACGAAATTGCTTTTACTGAAGAATATGTAAATGAGACGACAACTCACCGTTATCGAGTGCTGCGGATGTGGGAACAAGAATCAGCATTATTTCTTGATAACCCTGCATTATTACCTTTAGCACCATTAACAAGAACAACCTCACCCCAAAGGTTGCTATCTCAGGTTGCCCAGAGTGTTGCTAGAATTTCCGATAGGAATACTAGGCAAGATATTGCAGCTTACGCAGAAATTTTAGCTGGTTTAAAGTTTGAAAAGGAATTGATTCGTCAATTTTTAAGGGAGGATGTGATGCAAGAGTCGGTAATTTATCAAGATATTTTACAGAAGGGACAACAACAGGGACAACAACAAGAAGCTTTTCGGTTTTTGATACGTCTATTAACTCGGCGGTTTGGTGAGATAGATTCTTCGATAATTGAACGTATTCGAGGATTGTCTACCGAACAATTAGAAGTATTAGGAGAGGAATTTGTAGATTTTTCTGAAATATCTGATTTAGTAGTTTTACTAGAACAGCAGGAGAGTAGTTAAAAAATTAAACACAAATTCAGGAATTAATTCGTCAATTTTTAAGCCTGCTACTTTTGAGCGAACTTTGATGTAATTTTTTCTTTAAAGATTATGAACTGTTTATACCCCTTACACAGCCTTCCTAAACCCAGTAGCAGCCTCCTAACACTTTTCTATCTCCCATGCCCAATGACGCCAGTTGCTTCAAGTCGGGCATTGCCCGCCCAACGCACTGGCTCCCCAATGCCCTATTTTCATTTGACATATTCCGGTAATTCTATCCAAAAACGACTACCTTGGGAGACTTCAGACTCCATGCCTACCTGTCCGCCCATGCGTTCGATGCCTTTACGAACGATCGCTAGTCCAATTCCTGTACCAGGGTAGGCTTCAATGCTATGTAGGCGCTCGAAAACACCAAAAATCCGCTCCCAATGCTGGGGCGAGATACCTATGCCGTTGTCTTCTACCCACAAACGCACGCAGCAATCGCGGTGTTCTGTCCAGATTCTGACTTGGGGTTGAACTCCAGAATCTACAAATTTAATGGCGTTGGTTAGTAGGTTTGTAACTATTTGCTCAACGGTGCGGTAGTTTCCTACAACTTCTAGCAATGGTTCAGCAATTGTCACTTGGGCTTGGTTTTGTTGCAGGGATACTTCTAATTGCGTCAGCACTTGCTTGACTAGTGAGTTGAGGTTAATTGGTTGCAGCGGCAAATCAATTCGACTCAAGCGGCTGTATTCTAATAAATCTAACAGCAGGTTGTCCATGCGCTCAACGTTGCTGGCGATGCGATGGAGTAAATCTTGGCCGGCTGAATTCAATAAAGTATCATAGTCTTCTAAGAGAATAGTGGCAAATCCCCGAATCGCACGCAGAGGTTCTTGTAAGTCGTGGGAGATGGAATAGGCAAAGGCTTCTAAGTCACTGTTGGCTTCTTCAAGCTGTTGTGTGCGGTTGTGAACTAGTTGTTCGAGTTGTTCGGTGTAACGCTGCAATTGTTCGCGCAAACGAGATTGCTGAATGGCGATCGCTAACTGATTTGCCACCTCGCGGGCAATTTCCAGGTCTTCCTCAGTTAATGACCACGGTTGAATTACGCCTACGTTCAAAGAACCGATTAGCTGTTGTTGAGCAATCACAGGTACATTCATAATTAAGCGAATGCCTTGGTCGAACAGCTGTTGTTGAACGCGGTAGGGTCTAGGATGCTCAGCCAGGTTTTCAATCATCATCACCTGGTTTTGCTGCAAGTTTTCAATGTTGCCAAAATCATCCAATGGGAAAGTTTCGCCGGCGGCAAAGCCAATGCGATCGCTAGACTGGACAGCTAAGACAGTGGCTTGTTGCTGTTCCAAATCAAACAACGTCACATCCATTAATTGGCAGGGAAGCAAGGGATAAGTCCAAGCTAGAGCCGCTTGGGCAATTCCTTTGGGAGAAATTGCTCCCAAAATCGACCGATCTAACTCTTGGAGAGTTTGTAATCTTGTAGCGTAGCGCTTGAGTGCTTCTTCTGAGCGTTTGCGCCCGCTAATGTCTTCCACTAGACCATCAATTACCTCTTCTCCATTAGTAATATTGAGAGTTTCATTCACTGATATCCATATATAGCTACCATCTTTTCTGCGTATCCTTAATTCCCGTTCTCGTCTTTTGTTTGGTGTAATATCTCCAGATCTAGAAAAAATCTCATTAAAGTTAGTATTAGACTCAATTTCTTCTAGAGAATCAAGCCTCAAAAGGTTGAGAAATGCACTGTTGACTTCTAATAGGTGTCCGTCGGGAATTGCCCGAAATACGCCAACATTTAATTGATTGAGTAAAGATTGCAGGCGGTTCTCTAAAAAGCTAGCTCTTTGGCGAGTTTCATTGCGTTCTAAGACAGACCTCACCGTTGCGGATAAACGAACTAAATGCTTGGGTGACTTAAGAATATAATCATCGAGTCCGCTTTTCATTGCCTCAACGGCTATTTCCTGATTGCCTGTGTTAGTAAACATAATCACCGGGCGATCGGGGTAGCGGTTCTTCAAAAGATTTAATATTTCTAAACCATTGTTCCAACGAAGTTGATAATCGGTGATTGTTAGATCGAAGCGACCTGCTGCCAATGCTTCCTCAAACTTTTCTGGTTCGCCCACTTCCTCTATTTCTACATCAGGAAATTCTCGCCGCATCTGGCGGATAATCATGAAACGGTCATTTGGATTGTCGTCAATAATCAGAATGTGCATGAGAAGCAAAAAAATTTATGCTTGAGAAGCTTTAAGTGCAGAATACTTACTAAAGAAAGTAGATTTAATAACTTGCAATTTTTGTACTATCTGTTAAGAATGTAATCCATACAGCAGTTTTCATTTGGATGAGGTACCAATTGATTGGTTTTGAGGCAGGAGGCAGGAGGGAGAAGAAGAATTTTTATGTTTAATTCTCTAGTTGTGTACCTCATTTGGTTGCAAACTGCTGTAAGTTATAAATCTTTCGATATCGTATTCTCAGCGAGAATACACCCTACTAAAGAATCTCAACTTAAAGCTATTTTCAGATAAATAGACCATGCTTTAGAGGTAGAGCGCAATGCTCATTGGAGTTAACTAGTGCGAACTATAAGATAGAAGTAGTTTAAAGTATTATTTTGCTCACCCGCCTTACGTAGTCTCAGTTTCAGTCTGGGTAACAAACTTGTCTAACTGAGGTAAAGCAACGGCTGTTGATTTAAATTTAGCCAGTAGGCATCAAGTAACTTTATCATTGCGGTTAAATCATTGAATGCCACGGGTTTAACTAAATAAGAATTAACACCCAAGTCATAGGCTTTATGAACGTCGGTTGTTTCTTTAGAAGTTGTTAGCACAATGACTGGTAGGCGTTTGAGTTCAGGTTGTTGCTTGAGCCATTCCAAAACCTCAAACCCAGATTTGCGAGGCATTTTCAGGTCTAACAAAAACAGTATCGGCAAAGGGTAGCGTTCTCGGTCAGCATATTCTCCTTCACCACAGAGGTAAGAAATAGCAGCTTCTCCGTTGCTGACAACCTGTAGGGGTTGCATCAGATTAGCTTTGCGTAAAGCACGACGAATTAACAGAACTTGATTTGAGTCGTCTTCTGCCAGTAAAATTGTCTGCTGCTCTATGTTCATGTTCTCATCGAAAGTTTTTTTGTAGTTCAATCCAAAAGCGACTTCCTTGACCTACTATTGACTCTACACCGACCTGTCCCCCCATACGTTCAACACCTTTGCGGACAATGGCTAAACCAATGCCAGAACCAGGATAACTTTCTTGAGTATGTAATCTTTCAAATACGTTAAAAATTCTCTGCTGATGTTCTGGTGCAATGCCAATACCGTTATCTTCTATCCAGAGGCGAATGGAGGACGCGGGGAGTGGGAGACGCGGCGACGCGGAGAAATTATCAAATACTCTCTCTGTTTCCCCGTGTCCCCGCGTCCCCGTGTCCTCCCCATCTCCCCCGACGATTTCTGCCCAGATACGAATTTTGGGTTGTCTGTTAGGGGGGACGAATTTAATTGCATTACTCAGCAGATTTACGAGTACTTGGATTAAAATTGTGCGATGCCCTGTAACTTCTGGAAGTGGTTGCTCTATGTTTACTTGAGCTTGTGGCGATGGGCTACACCCCGCCTTTGGCGATCGCAATTCTACTTCTAGTTGGTTTAACGCTTCTGTAACAATGTCTGTTAAGTTAAGTACGCAAAGATTAATTTCTACTTGACTCAGGCGCGAGTAGTCGAGCAAGTCTTGAATTAGTCCATCCATCCGTTCGGCAGAGGCGACAATCCTTTGGATGTAGTCTTGTCCATTGCTGTCCAAGCGATCGCTATAATCTTCCTGTAGTGCTTGAGCTAAACCTTGCATTGACCGCAAAGGAGCGCGTAAGTCATGGGAGACTGAATAAGCAAAGGTTTCTAGTTCTTTGTTGGCTTCCAATAGGGCGGCTGTGCGGCTGGCGACTCGTTCCTCTAATTCATTGGCGTAGTTCTGTACCGCCTCTGCCACTTCACGATAGCGAGTTTCACTTTCTCGTAACTTAAACTCTGTGCGTCTCCAAGCTGCATTTAATTCGGTAGTTAGCAGCGATACAATCACAAATAACCCCAAGCGGATAAAGCTATCGAGGGTTAAAATACTCAGTGAATAAATTGGTTCTAAAAAAAAGAAAGCGATCGCTAAGCTACACAGCACGGTTGCCAATAAACTTGAGCCACGAGTCCCATACCAAGAACTCAGCACCACGGCTGCAAAAAATACTGAAAAAGTAATGTTCTCTAATAGTGGCGATATCAGTAGAGAAAATAACAGTGCTAAACCGCTGGCGAGTACGGCAATACCGTATTTGTACCACACAAACTTCTGGAATAATAATTACAAATTACGAATTACGAATTACGAATTACGAATTATTCTGGCACTAAGTTAGCAATAGTTTCAATTAACTGGGCTGGATCTATTGGCTTGCTAATGTGGGCTTGAAAACCGACTGCTTTAGCTCGTTGTTCGTTACCTTCTCCAGCATAAGCTGTCAGAGCGATCGCCAAAATTTGTCCTCCTTGTTCTGGACTCATTAACCTAATTTGTCTCAATAACATATACCCATCCATTTCTGGCATTCCGATATCGCTCACCAGTAAATCTGGTTTCCACTGTGGCAATATTTCTAATACTTCTTTTGCTGATGATACAGCAGTGACAGTAGCTCCAGACTGTTGGAGTACAAAGCTAACTAACTCTAGCGAATCAGGTTCGTCATCCACAACTAAGATTTTCAAACCATCAAAAGCTGGAGTATTGGTGGCCATGACATCGCTTTCTTTGCTGCTGTCAACTGTATCAGTAAGTATCATCGGCAACTTGACAATAAAGGTTGCTCCGTGACCTTCGCCTAAACTTTCTGCTAAGACAGTTCCACCATGCATTTCTACTAAATAACGGACAATTGCCAATCCCAAACCCAAGCCGCCAAATTTCCTAGTAGTTGCACTATCGGCTTGACGGAAGGTTTCAAATACATAGGGTAGAAAATCTGACCTAATTCCTTTACCTGTGTCTTTAACTTTGATTTGCACCTGAGAATCGATTTGCTCTAAATAAATCTCAACTTGTCCACCTTCAGGAGTAAATTTAATGGCGTTGGAGAGGAGATTCCAGACAATTTGTTGCAAGCGCCCTGCATCGCCAAATACTTGACCAACGGCAGGATCGAGAGCAGAGTAAATTTGAATCAATTTTGCTTCTGCTGATAGCCGTACTGTTTCCATTGCGGCTCGAATAATGGTTGCCAAATCCACTGGGCAAACATTGAGACTGAGTTTACCTCGCAAGATGCGGGAGATATCTAACAAGTCTTCAATGAGTTTAGTTTGTAACTTAGCGTTACGTTCAATGGTTTCTAGAGCTAAAGCTGTTTTTTCTCGATCTAGCTTGTTGGTACGCAGAAGTTTTGCCCAACCTAAAATCGGATTTAAGGGAGTTCTGATTTCGTGAGATAGAACAGCTAAAAACTCATCTTTAATGCGATTTGCGTCTATTGCTTGCTGATAAAGCCGAGCATTATCAATGGCTGTAGCTGCCCGCAAAGCCAACGCTTGAGCCATATTTAAATTAGCTGTACTGTAGCGACGGTTCCCTTGGGTACTAATCAAAGTAATTGTACCTAGCTTGCGTAGGCGCATTCCACCGTAGGCCTCACGAGCCACTAACGGCACAATTATGTAGGATTGAATGTCCATCTGGCGCATTAACCGTTGGGTTTCTGCGTCCTGCTTCATGGTTAATAAAAAAGAATTCGCCGTTGCATCAGTAACTAATTCTGGTTCGCCTGTTTGCAAAACTTTTCTGACACCAAAATCAGCATCTGCAAAAGTGGAATAAAACCGTCTGAGTAAGAGGGCTAGTGCTTCTTTTTCCGGAGTGATTGCTGCAACAACTGGTTCTTCAAATACTGTTAAATTAGCCTCAACAATATCAATTAAACAGCAATCAGCTAATGTAGGAACTACTAAGTTGGCTAATTTTGCCAGAGTCGTGCGGTAATCGAGGGAAGATACCAGCAATCGGCTAGCTTCAGACAATAAACTATAATTTTGCTTTTCAGCCTCAGCTTCCATGCGGGCAGCTTGTTCGCTGATGAGTAGTTGCTCTCGCTCTAATTCTACTTGTTTGCGATCGCTAATATCTTCTACTAAGCCATCAATGATACCTTTGCCATCAATTTTGCTGAAGGTTTTACTGACACGTACCCAAATCAAACTACCATCAGCTCGTCGCAATTGAATTTCGCGATCGCGCACTTCGCCATTTTCTCGCAGTTGATTAATTAACTGAGTATAATCTTCTGGCTGAAAATAAAGCTCTATGAACCGACCTGCTTGCTCTTGGGGTAAGGTTCCCAACCCAATCAAACGCAGGAATGCTGGGTTGCATTCGAGTAAAGAACCATCGAAAGTTGCCCGATAAATGCCAACATTGAGGCGGTTGAGCAGAGTTTGAAATCTAATTTCTAAATTTGCGGCTTTTTGGCGAGTTTCAGCTCGTTCTAGTGCCGATCGCACTGCTGCTGTTAAGCGTACTTGGTGCTGAGGAGATTTGATTACATAGTCATCTAATCCAGATTTCATTGCCTCCACAGCAATCTCCTGAGTGCCGCTGTTGGTGAACATAATCACTGGGCAATTAGGATAACTAGCTTTAATTGCGTGTAATACTTCTATACCATTACTCCAGCGCAATTGATAATCGGTGACAACCAAGTGAAATTGACCCCTCTCTAGTGCTTGAGCCAAGTCTTGTGCTGTGACCACTTGTTCTACTTCGAGGTCAGAAAACTCCCGTTCCAATTGCCGAATTGCTAAGAGGCGATCGTTCGGATTGTCATCAATCAACAGAATTCGTAACATTTGATTTGGCTACAAGTCCGATTGCCTTCAAATCATAAGCCTAAAAGTAGCCTAAGGGTACTCCACATTTAGGACAGATTTCAGGAAACAAAGCGAAATATATGATATGGCAATCCTAGCAATTTCTACGGTGGCGAGCGATCCCTTTGTCAAAAGGTTCTGGTTGGGTTGCGATCGTCTGCCGATTCCAAAAGACACCTGAGCTAATTTGTATAGAATTTAAGTACAATCAACTTGGCTTGGCTGTTTTATGAATTCGCGCCGCATTCTCAAAGCTGGTGAATCTTATACTTTTAGCCAATATTTTGAACTGCCCTTTATTATTGATGATATTTTAGCTGAATTAAATTGTACTCTTGAAAGGAAGAATCTAACTTTACCCGAATCTTCAGAAGTTTTTGATTTACAGTTTTTACAGCAGCAACTTCAGCGTAATTTATCTCATATCGATTTAGTTAATGAAACTGCTAGACGGGAAGCTTTAATTGGCCCGATTTTGTTTGAGGTTTGTAATTTAACTAACCAGCGACTCAATATAGAATATTCTATTGCCGTTAATGACTATCTCAAAGGCACTCTCGACTATTATATTGCAGCGCCTCAAAATTTATTAGTCATTGAAGCAAAACAATCAGATTTAGTTCGAGGATTTACTCAACTTGCTATTGAATTAATTGCACTTGATGAATGGACTAAATCTACATCAGAACTTCTATATGGAGCAGTTACAACTGGTGAAGACTGGCGTTTTGGAGTTTACCATCGCGCAAATCGCCAGGTGACTCAAGACCAAAAACGCTATCAAGTCCCAGAAGATTTATCGCTGCTTGTAAAAATACTTGTAGGGATTATTAATGGTTGAAGGAGGCAGGGGGCAGCACTTTTCTAGGAGACGCTGCGCGAACGACTACGCTCAGTCACCGGGGGCAGGAAGCAGAGGGCTTTTATGTTTTATAGCGTTTTCTAATCTGGTGAGGTACTAAATAATTCACACTCCAAATTAGGCAAACCTCTGTCTTGAAAAGCTTTGATCGCCGGAAGCCGGCGCTCAAACTTTTCGCTGCGTAACTCTGCGCTTGACTCTGCGCCACTTTGCGTTTAAAAACACAGGGAAACGCTATATTAACAAGGGGATTGGTAACCCCTCCTGCATTGTTAATGTATCAACTCGCAATTGAGTTGCATCGCTTCGCAATTGAGTTGCATCGCTTCGCAATTGAGTTGCATCGCCTCGCAATTGAGTTGCATCGCCTCGCAATTGAGTTGCATCGACCTGCAATTGAGTTGCATCGACCTGCAATTGAGTTGCATCGACCTGCAATTGAGTTGTATCGACCTGCAATTGAGTTGCATCGCCTCGCAATTGAGTTGCATCGACCTGCAATTGAGTTGCATCGCCTCGCAATTGAGTTGCATCGACCTGCAATTGAGTTGCATCGCCTCGCAATTGAGTTGTAAGGATTTCTAGCGAAGAAAATACCAACGCTGACGAGTTTCGACTCCGCTCAACTCTCGACTATGAAGTTGGTTGAGCGAAGTCGAAACCAACGGCTGGGGTAAATTCATTAATGGAATTCACTTAAATAAGCGCACATAATTAAATACGACTGACACATTGAAGCCTGAAACATAAATCCCCCCTAACCCCGCCTTAAAAAGGTGGATTTAGGAGGATCTACGACGATTTTGGTTTTCTGGAGAGATGTGTATACACCCTAGTCATTCCCCTATCCACCATCTTCCCAGTCGCCACTGCCCTTTCAAACTTTTTTCCGACTACAATACATCACCAAAAGTACAAACAATCCCATTCCTGCGAGATATTTAATCGGATCTGGTACGTTAGGATTAGGCGAAAAAAAGCCTTCGATCGCACCTGCAATCATCAACATTGGTACAATCCCAAATACTAACTGCGCTGCCTGATTTCCATAAAATTTCAGTGCATCGCCTCGGCGATATTTGCCAGGAAATAAAATTGCTCTTGCTAATAAAAATCCCGCACCTCCAGCAAAAAATATCGCTGGTAGTTCTAAGGAACCATGCGGAAATACAAACGCCCAAAAAGGATAAGCCAGATTATTTTGACCGACTAAAGTACCAACGGCACCAATTAATAAACCATTAAATACCATCAAATAGGCTGTGTATATCCCCGCTGTAATCCCACCAGCAACAGCCCCAAAAGACACGGCTAAGTTATTAATCGTAATGCCGCTGGATGCTAGAGGTTCAATGCCAACAATTGACCCCATCCATAATTTATGCTCATCTCGTACCTTGGTTATCAAGTTTTCAGGTACGATTAAGGACATGAAGCTGGGATTTTGCCAGGAATACCACCAAGCAACTACTCCACCCACTAGAAACAGCGCCGTTGCCGCAGCTATGTATGCAAATGTTTTTTGGACTACAGATGGTAATCCCCAACGGTAAAATTCTAAAACTGCCTGCCACTCCTGTCGCCGCGAACCCTGATAAATTTGCGTATAAGCACGAGTTGTTAAAGATTGTAAACTTTGTATCAAAGTATTGCTGATTTGCTGGGTACGGGCGCGGGCTAAATCTGCGGCCACTGAACGATATAAAGAAGCTAATTCTCTAATTTCGGCTGCCCGCAGGGACTTTAGCCCTTTTTTTTCTACCTGCTTTAATAGGGCATCCAAACGCTGCCAATTCGGTTCTCGTCGTGCAATCCAACGTTGAATATTCATGAATTTTGGGAACACTGACTTTAACTTAGCTTAAGATAGCCTCAAATTCAGATCCGTACTTTCAAGGGAAATTTGGTATTATGTCTGAAAATTTTGGATCTCCCGGACACATACAACCACTGAGTATCGGTAACGTTGTCAGTGCTGCGGTGCGCCTGTATCGTTCTCATCTCAAGAGTTATCTCAATTTAGCTGCGATCGCTCACTTGTGGGTTATAGTTCCAGTCTATGGCTGGGCGAAATATGCTGCCATTTCTGGATTAATTTCCCGCTTGGCTTTTGGAGAATTGGTTTACCAGCCTGAAAGTATCCAAAGCGCCAACAATCACATTAACCCGCGTCTGTGGTCATTTTTCCGAGTTGCTTTCCAAGTAGGGATATCTTTACTGATTGTTTATTTTGGGTTGGCGATCGTTGGTGGTATCTTTGCTGGCTTAGTGGGAGTACTATTCGGAGGGATATTAGGCAGTTCAGCCGTTGTAGTCGTAACTACATTGGCAATCATTATCACAGTAGGGATTGTGCTTTTAGGACTAACGTGGTTTTACTCGCGTTGGATTGTTGCTGAAGTCCCCCTAGCAGTTGAGGAAAATATTAATGGAGGCGAAAGTGTTGCCAGAAGTTGGGAGTTAACTAAGGCTTCAGTATTTCGCATTCAAGGCGTAGTATTAGTTGCTTTTTTGGTAACACTACCAATAGTATTTGTATTCAACTATATACCCAGCTTAGTGCTTTTAAGACTTGAGGAAGGTACTGCTATCTACTCACTTGTGTATTTTATTTCTTGGATTGGTAGCTTAGTAGGTGGAGTTTTTGTGATGCCATTCTGGCAAGCACTAAAAGCTGTTGTATACTTTGACTTGCGTAGTCGGCGTGAAGGTTTGGGTTTGCAATTACGACAACCTCCTTTGTAGAATTTTTGTTAACTCCATACCTAAATTGAACTTTATTAGTTGTTCATTAGTTTAAATATGCGCTTTTTTAATCGCATCTCATTCCAGACTCCAGAAAGTGTAGAACTGGAATTTACTTTAGCAGGAATCGGCAATCGAGCTTTAGCATTGCTGATTGACTATACAGTGTTGGGCATAAGTTTGCTGTTGCTTGTGTTGGTCTGGACTTTTTTCTCAACACAGCTGTTCAATTTTCTCGAAGATTTAGTTACAAATCCTGGGAATATCGGACTTTGGTTGTTAGCGATTTTCTTCTTTATTGCCTTTGCAATTTACATCGGCTATTTTGTATTTTTTGAAACCTTATGGTTCGGGCAAACCCCTGGAAAACGCATTGCTAAAATTCGCGTGGTTAGAGATGATGGTAGACTCATCGGGCTACAACAAGCAACATTACGTGCCTTATTGCGGCCCTTTGATGAAACTTTGTTTATTGGCGCTTTTTTAATTATGTTGGGCAACCGCGAAAAGCGTTTGGGTGATTTGGCTGCTGGTACAATTGTGATTCAAGCCCAACCAAATACTGCATCGACATTGACAATTACAGACGAGGCAAAAATACTCCACGATCAATTACTACAAACTGCCAATTTATCCAAATTATTACCTGATGATTTTGCAATTATTCGTGAATATTTACAGCGACGTGCTGCAATGTCCTTAAAAGCAAGAGCATCACTATCTTTAAACTTAGCTGAGCAAGTTAAATCTATTATTAATTTAGAAAAATTGCCAGAAAATTTTACGGCTGATGTATTTTTAGAAGCTATTTATCTTGTCTATCAAAAGCAGGAATTTTAAGGAAGTATTCAGAATTATCTAAATCCAACAGACGCGATAAATGGCGTCTGTTGTTGTTTCTAAACCCCTATATCTAGTGTCGGTTAAGGGGAAAAGGGGAAGGGGAAAGGGGGAAAGAAAAAACCTTTACCCTTTACCCTTTTCCCCAAACCTAATAAATAATCCCCCAACTCCTGTAAATTTCCAGTTGTTGGAGGGGCATTCAAATGTTGCAGCAAAAAGTGAATTGATATCAGTTAACAACTAATAGATTAACATTTAATTAACCAAAAGTTAATTTAACATTATATTGGCGATCGCCCTCACTGCTTTAGCGGAATCACGATGGCAAACTCGGCACCTTCTCCTGGTGCTGAAATACACTCAAGTTTTCCAGAATGTTTTTTAACAACAATTTGGTAACTAATTGATAATCCCATACCAGTGCCTTTACCCACAGGCTTGGTAGTGAAAAAGGGGTCAAATAAGTGTTTGCGTACTTTTTCACTCATTCCTAACCCATTGTCAGCAATGCGAATAGTTACAGAGTTTTTATCAATTGAAGTACGGATGCGAATTTTGGGTATTGGGCATGGGGGAGCCACTGCGGTCATTTGGTCTCCAAATGTGGAGCAAGTGGCGTCATGGGGCATTAGTTTATTCCCCGCGTCCCCCTTCGGGTTCGGAAGTTTGGACTCGACGGGAACCGCCTTCTCTACGAGAGGCTTCGCCAACGCGCAGCGTCTCGTAGAGAAGACTCCAACTTCCTCACCGCGTCCCCATATCGCCGCGTCTACCTCATCTTCCCATCCCCCTATACTTCGGCTTCGCTCAGTACAAGTCTCCCCATCTCCCCATACTTCTCTATGAGAGGCTGCGCTCAGTACAAGTCTCCCCACTCCCTCTTCTAATGCATCAATGGCATTTGTCAGCAGATTCATAAACACCTGATTCATTTGTCCAGCGTGACACACTACTCGTGGCAGGTTGCCGTACTCTTTAATTACTTGGATTTCGAGATGTCCTGGTTTGGCTTTCAAGCGATTTTGTAAAAGTAGCAAGGTGTTATCCAAACCTTCATGGATGTCCACTGGTTTCATGCCGTCTTCATCAAGGCGAGAGAAATTGCGTAAAGATAAGACAATCTGGCGAATGCGTTCAGAACCCATGTTGATAGAGTTGAGGGCTTTGGGCAAGTCTTGTTTGAGAAAGTCTAAATCAATGGCGTGGATTTGTTGGTGAATCTCTGGTGCTGGTGGGCAGTGGTGCTGTTGATAAAGTTCTATTAAGTGCAGCAAATCTTGGATATATCCACTGGCGTGGCTAATATTGCCATAGATAAAATTGACGGGATTATTGATTTCGTGGGCAATTCCCGCTACCAACTGTCCCAAACTAGACATTTTTTCAGTTTGAATCAGTTGCGCTTGGGTTTGTTGAAGTTCTAGCAGTGCTGCTTCTAGTTGCTGGGCTTTGTCTTGGGCAGTTTGGGCGGCGATGCGACTTTGGGTATAAAGTTTAGCTTGGTCAATAGCGATCGCTATTTGGTCTGTAACTGCTTGGAGTAATTCTATTTCGTTGTCTAGCCAAGGCCGAAAGCCATTACAATAACCACAGCTAAAGGCGCCAATTTCCCCAGATTGGGTATGTACTGGCAACGACATAAAAGCGGTGAAGCCAAAATCGTTCAAAAACTCCCGTCTAATGCCACTGATAGTTTTAACATCATTGATGCGGATGATTTCTCTGTTCAAAGTTTTGCTGCCGATGAGTTCGATTTCTGCATTATTTCCTTGGTCATTCAGCAGACATGGTAAAAAGGAACTTTTAGTCTCATATACTCTCTCCCAGTAGGGTATCTGGGCGTTTTGTCGATACCAAAAGAAGGCGCAACGGTCTATTTGAAATAAGTTGCGAATCTCCCGGACTGCGGTTTCCACAATGTAGTTGAGATCCAAGGAAGCTCGAATTTGGCTAGAAAGACGATTGAGTAATCTTTCCCGTTGGACGCTTTCTCTAAGTGCAACTTCTGTTTGTTTGCGTTTGATGCCAATGGCAATCTCTTGGGCGGCAAATTCCAGAGCTTTAAAAGTTGATTCTGTCACTGCTTGGCGGGCAAACATGGCTATTACCCCTACAGTTTGACCTTCAACAATCAGAGGATAGCCAGCAAAAGCAACCATACCTTCTCGCTGTGCCCACTCTTTGTTACTTACGCGGGGATCTGTCTGTACGCAGTTAGTTAGGTGGGGTTTG
This sequence comes from Nostoc sp. DedQUE12a, assembly GCA_034530795.1. GTDB lineage: Bacteria > Cyanobacteriota > Cyanobacteriia > Cyanobacteriales > Nostocaceae > Nostoc. The sequence continues at coordinate 168,371 of JAVRCH010000139.1, read as the reverse complement.
CCTTCTTGGGCAATTAAACCAATTTTGAATTCACCAACTGGAACGCGCCGATAAGACCCATTAATATGGGTGTACATTCCAGAACTGACTTGCAACTCTAGTACATTTTCTTGTTTATTCAGCGTCCAAATTCGAGCAAAGGCCGCATCCAAATGTTGAACTAAAGCCTCTGTGCAGTGGCGCATCATGTTCTCTAAAGTGTCACTCTGGGTGAGGGCTGCGTCTACATCGGCACGAAAATTTGCTAAACGGGCGCGTTCTGCCAGTGCTTCTTGTGCTTGTTTGCGGTCAGTGGTGTCGTAACAAATACCAACGAAGTTCAAAATTTTACCATTGGCGTCTCTAGTCGCAGATGAGTTGCTTGTGTGCCATCGCCAACTGCCATTTTTGTGTTTTACTCGATATTCAATTGCATCTTGTTTTTCGCCTGTTGTCACAAGTCGTTGTAAATAATCTGCACACATAGGCACATCCTCAGGATGTACAAACAGACTAAAATATTTGCCTTCCACTTCCCTAACTTCATGCCCTAAAATATCAGTCCAGTTCGGAGAAACGTAGGAAAATATTCCCTCAGCAGTCAGCGTAAACAGAATGTTATTGGCATTCTCAATGATAGTGCGGAACTGGGTATCTCTTTCGAGTAATGCAGCTTGTACTTTGTCTTCGTTTTGGCGAATCAGAACTATAATTTGCTGCTCTGGTAGTGGTAATAATCTAGCTTCAAAGTTACCATTTTCTAGTGGTAAGGGTAAGCTGTATTCAAAACTAACTTCACGTTGCGTTACAAGTACTTGAGTCATTGCTTGGTGGAAGCGATCGCCTACAGCAGTCGGTAGGCATTCTCGCAAACTCTTGCCCCGTTCAACTCCTTGTGTAATATACAAATTTGGCATTTTTCCTGGCCGATAATCCAGGATGGTTCCATCAGCATTAACACGAAAATAAAAATCAGGAATTACTTGCAAAATAGCTGCAAACTCTGATGTTTTTTGGCGCAACTTTGCTTCCAATGTTTGGCGTTTTGCAGTTTCGCTTGCCAGTCGCCTCAATGCTTTTGTTAATTCTCTCGCTTGCGTTTTTTCTTTGAATTTACCTTGTTTCTTAATTAGTTTCTCATCTTCTTGTATCTTTTGTTTTTCAACGTTGATTTGGTTAATGTAATTTTGCACCCTTCTAGGAAACACTTTTGCCTGCCTGCTCTGCCTAAATTATTGAAGTAAAATCTCTGAAACTAAATTTGTTAAAAAATGTATATAATATTTTGATCTCAGCCTGGTAATTATCTTAATACTTTATTTCTTTTTAGATATACATTAATTCCTCTTTTTGTGTAAATAAATTGGGGAAATGCTAAAGTTTTGATTAAGACGAACTTTACCATTTTTATTTAAACTGAAAATTTGCCAGCTTCAGTAAAATTACTTAAATATATTTTTTCCTTGAAATCATCGATAAATTTATACTGATTATCTAATTTAATCGCTGAAAATCTGAATTAGTTTGACTTGACTGTGTTTAGATCCCCGACTTCTTACAGAAGTCGGGGATCTGACTTTTCACGAATTATTTACAGATATGTCTTCATCAAAAATTCACAAACTCAAGATTTTCATATCAAAGCTAAGAGTAGGGAATGGGGAGTAGAGGAGAAGTTGCAGCACGCAGTGGCTCCCCAATGCCGAGTCTGTTGTATAGCTCCTTGGCGATCGCATTTTATATGTTATAAAGCTCAGAGAAATTTATGTTAGGCGGAAACTACTCTATGGAACCAGACAAACTGGCTAGTTTTAAAGAGTACGGCGAATTCATCCTCCGGAAGATAGATTCTGTACCTGAATACCCTTCACAACAAGAAGATTGGGTTCCGGCTAGCCTTGATGATTGTCTCCGTCGTCTGCGGGAAGCTGCCGAAAAAACTGTAGATCTTGCCACTTCGGCTGTGAAAATTGGTGTGATGGGGGAATTCAGTAGCGGCAAAACTTTACTTTTAGGCAGCTTGATTGGATATGCAGATGCTTTACCAGTCAGTGAAAACCCGACTACAGGTAATGTCACCGCCCTGCACATCATCCCCCAAGATGACTTTGCAACTACACAACTCAGTAATTTTACTGTAGAATATCTTTCCCATGAAGGGGTACACGAGTGTCTGCGTTTCATGCTGGGGGAAGCCAATAAACGGACTACAGCAGCGGGGCTTCCTGCCATACCAGTGTCAAAGCTGAATTCTGGCAAAGATATTATTGGTTGGTGTGAGGAAGCATGGAACAGTTCTAACAATTTAGAATTACGGTATTTATTGAGAGAGTTAGTATTATTCCTGCGGGCTTATCAAGCCTATGGCGAAGTAATGTGTAGTGGGCGCTACCAGATTGATGCTACCACCGCCCGCGAAGGGCTACAGCTAGTGGAACAGCCAATGGCCATCCAAACTCTCAAATTTGAAGATTTACCGCCAGCCCATATTCGATTACCGAGTCCACCCCAGAGGCTACCAACGAAATTATTACAAAACAGCTTTCCGCTGATTCGCCGCGTAGATATTGATGTCAAAATCTCACGGGAAATTTGGGATGTTACGGGTGCTGCTAAATTTATTCTCATCGATTTTCCCGGATTGGGAGCTGCTAATTCCGGCGCTAGAGATACGTTTTTATCGCTGCGAGAATTGGCAGAAGTACAAACAATTTTAGTATTACTAAATGGTAAATCTCCAGGAAGCGATCGCGCTAATAAAATCTTTACGATGATGCAGCAGCAGCGACCTGGACAAGATCTCAAAGATTTAATTCTTGTTGGTGTGGGTCGCTTCGATCAACTACCTTTAGAAAGTGAGGGTGGTGAAAGAGAACTCGACCAACTAACTGAAGATAGGGATTTGCATGAGGAAATTGTTTTGCAAAAACTCAAAGTTCTGCAAACAACTATTGATGGTGCAAAGGCATTTACAACTCAAAAAGACCGCATCGTTTTACTGTCGCCACTGTTAGGATTGGCTGATTTAGCAAAACGTTCAACTAAAGTCAAAGCAGGTTCGCCAGAGTTTTTAGCTAACTTAGACTATCCCGATTACTTAGACAGATCTAAACGGCTACAAGATAAATGGGGACGCTTAAGCCAACAGCTTTTAGACTCTGATACTCGCAGCTATTTGGGCAGACAATTAGGTTACTTTGCTCAAGATGGTAGCCTTGCAAAGCTACGGGAATTGATTCAAAATCACGTCGCTACTCATGGTCTCAAGCAATTGTATGAAGATACTAAAAGGGCTGCTGATGTAGTTAGCCAACAACAAGATCATTTGAAAGACATCATAGATGAAATTCACGAGCAAGGCATCCCCACAGGAGATAGTCCGGCTTTTATTGAGTTGCGATTTGTGGTGGAAACTTTAGATAAAATCTACAGAAGTTTTCAAAAGAATTTAGCTAAAGAACCACTTAAAGACCGACGCGGCTTAGTTGTTAGCGATATAGTTAAAGACGAACTTACCTTTAAAATACTTAATTGGAGCCAGTGGACTTTACTGTTTAATAAAGTAAACAATGGTAGCATCACTCTCGCTGAATCTAAAGGTGCAGCAGGAAAATTATTTGATAGAGGAAACCGTCTGAATACTTCTCTGCCAACAAAGAGTGATGATTTTTATCCAATATTTGAAAAAACCGTTAAAGAACTAGAAGAATTTGCCCGCGATCGCATTCGTCAGGCTGTGATAGATTTATTGAATCAATTGTCAAATCAGGTAGCCCCAGAACGCGACCAATTGAAAGCAATTCTTAACCCAGAAATGGAACAAGAAATTGAATCCAAATTTGGTGTGGAAGAAGCCGACCTCTTTTATAAATTATTACTAGGATGCGACCCCAACCAATGGAAAGAAGCAATCATTTCTGAAATTAGTAACCAAGACAAAACCGTTGCACCCGAAATCATTTTTCCCCTAGCGCGTCAAGACGATAAACACAACGTTGGTCAAATCTTTGACTGGGCACCAGAAAAAAGCCAAGGCTTAGGTAGATCCAGCAATCACCAACTTTTAGTACTGCGACTGCGAGATGAAATTACTGCTAGCGCCAGCCTTCATCTTGTGCAGTATGTTAGTGAAGTTAATCAACAAATTAATTCCGAATTAGAAGGCATTTTGGATCAAATTATTCCGAGTTTGCAAAACCTCTCGAAAAAAGAAGCATTACTGAGATATTTAACAGCTGGTGAGATGCCATCTGAGGTAGCAGTCCCTACTTGGTTGCAGCTTCTTTCAGATATTGCGGCTGTTTCTTATTAAGATGTTTTTTGATGAGCTTTCAAAGCGATCGCGTAGGGTGATAAGGATGTATTTGTGAGACGAGATGCGATTTTTTATACGCTTTTTAAGCGTGTTCCAGGGTTGCTTTTTGAGTTAGTAGAACAGCCACCAGCCGAAGCTGCTAACTATCGCTTTGAATCAGTTGAAGTTAAAGAACCAACATTTCGGATTGATGGGGTATTTTTACCTCCACCTGATGCGACATCTCAAATTATCTTTTTTGCTGAGGTGCAATTCCAAAAAGATGATTTACTGTACCATCGCTTTTTCTCGGAATCGATGTTGTATATGTATCGCAATCCAACACTTTATGATGACTGGTACGGAGTAATTATTTTACAGTCTCGCAGCTTGGAACCGGAAAAGACCGCTATTCACAGGTCACTAATAAACAGTTCCCAAGTACAAAGGATTTATTTGGATGAGTTAGGTAATCCTGATGAGCAAAAAGTTGGTATCAGTTTGATGCAGTTAACTATCGCTTCAGAAACTCAAATGGTGGAACAAGCGAAACGTTTAATTGAACGGGTGCAACAAGAACAGATAACTGTTTTAGCGAAGGAGGAGATAATAGATGTAATCACAACAATTGCTGTTTATAAATTTGCCAACTTAAGTCGTGAAGAGGTAGAGGCCATGTTAGGAGTTAAGTTAGAAGAAACTAGGGTTTATCAAGAAGCTAAACAAGAAGGACTACAGCAAGGACTACAGCAAGGACTACAGCAAGGACTACAGCAAGGAGTAGAAATAGGACGAGAACAAGCAAAACTTGAACTTGTACCTCAGTTCTTAGCTCGTGGTATATCGATGGAAGAAGTTGCCCAAATACTTAATTTAACCATTGAACAAGTAAGACTTGCAGCTGAGTAATCGCAACAAATACTATTTATAAATTTGCCAACTTAAGTCGTGAAGAGGTAGAGGCCATGTTAGGAGTTAAGTTAGAAGAAACTAGAGTTTATCAAGAAGCTAAACAAGAGGGACTACAGCAAGGACTACAGCAAGGAGTAGAAATAGGACGAAAACAAGCAAAACTTGAACTTGTACCTCAGTTCTTAGCTCTTGGTATGTCGATGGAAGAAGTTGCTAAGTTACTTAGTTTAACCATCGAACAAGTAAGACTTATAAGCGAGCAAGAATCTTCAACATCAACTTAGTAATTATAGCGATGCCTACGGCGAGCTACGCCTACGCTCTTTCATCCAAAAGCGATGCCTACGGCGGGCTACGCCTACGCCCTAAATAAAGTCAGCCGTAACAGAATTATTTCATACTATAATGAACCCTTTTGAATTGAACAATTATACTGATAAACAACCCAACGAGAAACAACAAAAAAGATTTCCGGGATGGTTCGCGTTAGATTTTGGTACGTCCAATTCTACAGTCACACTTTTCGATCCCATTGAAGTACCCATAGCTGAAATTTTACCGAAAGAACAAGAAATACGATTGCGCGATCGCTTATCGCAATGGTTGAGTTCTCCCGCTTCTATAGCTTTACCAGATGTCAGTGATGAGGATTGGGAAAAGTTTATTATTGAAATTAGCAAAAACTTAGAAATAGAACCAAGGAAATTAAGCGAAGTTTTTGAAAGTGATAACAAAGAGCGATTTTTGGAAGCGATTCGTCAAATTGAACTTTGTTTAGGAAATAGCGAAAGATTCCGTCGCGCTGTCAGCAAAAAACTCTATCAAATCTATCACGAAGTTTTCCGCGTTCCTACTTTAGAATCGCAAAATCTCATCCCAGTTGTGTTGGATATAGATCGTCGTGAAACAGAAATTCCTAGCGAGTCGGAAATTTCCCATTTAGGCGAATTACAACTGCGGATGGGTAGAGAAGCTAGAGATAATAGAAAAAAAGCGATCGCCCAAGGTACAAGCAGTACTTTAAAAGAAATTATTAGCAGGTTTTATCATTCACCAAAACGCTATTTTGGTCAAGAGCGATCGTTTTCAGTTATTTTGGATGGTCAGGAAGAAATAATTACCGCCAAAGAACTAATTCAATCTGCTTGGGCGCATTTAATCAAGTTAACTGAAGATTACCGCCAACGGGCGCAACGCAGATTTTCTGAAGGAGATTTGTTAACAGCAGTTGTCACATATCCAACAGTTGCACCACCGCTTGTTCGCAAGGAAGTTAAAGAATTAGTTGAACAATTGGCCATTGATGATGTCCAAACTGCTTATGATGAAGCTGTATCTGTGGCGATATTCTTTTTGTGGCGAGAATTTGGCGGTAATTTAAATATTGGTATTGAATCTTTTAAAACTCGTTGTCGCCAAACTGGAAATAAATGGTCGCAAAATGTTCTCGTTTTGGATATCGGCGGCGGAACCACAGATTTAGCTTTGATTGAGTTAACTTTGGAAGATAAAACTCCGGTTTTTGCTGATTATGAAGACAGAGGTTTGGGAGGACGTTATTATAAACTGACTCCTAAACTATTAGGTTCATCTGGGCATTTACAGTTAGGTGGTGAGTTAATTACACTGCGAATTTTTCGACTTTTGAAAGTGGCGATCGCTGACTTTTTATTAACAGCAGTTACCACAGGTGACATCGAAAGCGAAAAGCTAGAAGATTTAATTAATTCCGAGTTAAACGAGCGATTCTTAGAACAAGGTAAATTTAAAACTGGCAGTCTTTTAAAATGTCTAGATAAAGAAAATCCTGAAGGTGATGTTGCTTATAAAGATGCTCTTGATACTGCCGAAAAAGTATTACCTACCCGTTGGCAACAAGCACCGCAACGCCTACAAACATTTTATCTTTTATGGGATTATGCAGAAGCAGCTAAACTGAAACTTGGGCAAAAACCGCTGACTGATGATTCTTTATTAACCTTCACACTTTCGGAACAAGAAATTTCTGAACTCCTAAATCAAAGTGCCATTAAATTGCAAATCAAAGACCCAAATAACATCTGCGTCACCCTAGACAATCATCAATTTGAACGAGCTGCGGTTTCAGGAATTAAAGAAGCGATCGGTATTGCTAAAGGATTGATGGAAAGCCGTTTGCGTCCCGATGATATCACTAAAGATTCTTGGAACTCTCAAAAAGTTGATTGGTTAATTCTGTCTGGAAAAACCTGTAATCTCGACTTAGTACAACAGCAAATTTATCAAGAATTTAGTAAGTCCCCCTATTTTGTTTGGAATCCAGAACGCATTACTTTTGTCTTAGAATTTACTAAATTAGCCACCTCTGCGGGTGCTTGCTATGCCGAAAAATTACGCAGATTGAGATTCGATCCAGAAGAATCAAAAACTTTGCTACGTAAGGGAGCCAATCAACTAGAAATTGATGTTAAAAATCTATTTTATTATTTGCCTTGCAACTTCAAACGTAAAACCCAAAGCAACGATTTACTAACTATATTCAAAGCCGGTCAAGAACTTTATCAACTAGCATCTTGGGAAACTGTTGCCAAAGTTCGTACTCCTTGGCAAGGGATACAATTAACTAATATCATCTACCGCCAAGATTACGAAGAAGGAGATTTACGACTTTGGGGTAGCTTCGACGGCAAAAACTTGATGAATAAATTAGGAATGGAAGAATCAGAGTTCCTGAAAAAAGTCAAAATTCAGTTTGAAATCGACCAAACCCTCGAATTTAACGTGTTGCTTTGTCAGGGAAATCCCCATTACTTAATTGATGTTCCTGGCATTGATTTAGGAGAAGTACTTTCAGAAAGTTCAGCCCTATTTGCTGATGGTAAATTGAAGTGGAATATCGCTGTAGAACGCCCCAATAAAGACTTAAATAATGGTGATATTGCCATCAATGTTATTGAGTCCGCAACTGTAGATCGAGCAGATGCCTATCATTTAGTATTTGAAGTCGGAAATAGCGATCGCTCCTTCCACGAATTTCATTACTTGCGTGATGGCGTGACACAACCAGGAATCGGATTAATTAGTAATCCCTTACCTCCCTTCCCGAAAACTGGTCAGCACACTTTCTATGTTTATCAAACAGACGCCGAAACCCAAACAAAAAAATGGATCAGAATTGGCGCACTCAGTAAACCAGACATCACAACAGACTATCCTTGTCAATATCGTGTGAGTCTCGATAACCAAGGTATTTTACGGATGCACGCAGGTGAAGTACCTTATTGGACATCAACAAATCAAGAATGCCTTAAACAAGAAGGATGCGTTTATCTGGCTGAATTAGAATTACAGCCTAATGAAGTTGATAAGGAACGCGATCCATTTTGCGGTATACATTAGAATTTGTTCACGCAGAGACGCAGAGACGCAGAGTTTTTTATGAGGTATTGCGTCTTAGTATGAGATAGAAAAAAGCTCTTTCTCTCCGCGCCTCTGCGCCCACCGAAGTTTTGATCGGCGGAAGCCGCCGCTCAAACTTCTCTCTGCGTGAGATAAAAAAAGGTAATATAAATGCACCATTTCCGTCAATTATTAGAATTACAAAACTCACAATTAGCCCAATTATTACGGTTTAGTCTCTACGGCCTTGAAACTACTTTAAATCAGGCTCGTGCAGAATTTCCGCAAGATCCGGGAGTTGAGGTCTGCGATGAGTTGCTGCAAGAACTTCATAACTTATTGCAACCTGCGCCTACACCTTTACACCCACATATTGGTTGGGAAGATGTAACTATACCTTCCCAAAATACATTAAAACTCAATCATTTAAGAGAAGCTTTTAATTCTGATTCAGAACTTAATTATTATCTGGGTAATTCCCAATTGCAAAGCCAAACTGACCCAGATTTGTGGAATGAAATTCAACGCAAACTGTTGCGAATACCAGAAGATTTAGCTACATCTTGGCGACAGCGTACTTTAGATATGGCTCAAGAAGTTGGCGCGATCGCTGACAATTATAATCTCTATGAACTTCCTTTTAGCCGTGATGAAATTATCTACCCTGGACTTAGCGGTACTGTTCAAACTCAGGGGTTAAGTTTATCTCAAAAAGCGTTTTTAAATTATCATAATTTCCAAAATAATGAATCCGATTTATCAACAGGATTCTTACTTTTATATACGAAATTTTTTGAAATAGAACCAAACTTATATCATGCTTTAAAGAGTGTTTGTAGCTTTGATATTATCTCGCTAAATTCCAAAGCAGAACAACAGAGTCAATATATTAATGCTTTGAGCGATCGCTGTCAACGCACCCAAAAAGCTGAAGAAACTGCCGATCCCCTGTCCATTTTGCGTGCCTGGATTGACATGGATGAAGCAATACACTCTTTGGTGTTTGTACCACCAGCGGAACGTTATTCTTGGTGGGGGAAGCTACAAAATGAATCACGCCGCATTCTCAAGAAAATCGCCGATAAAGCTATTGATGCAGGTCATGAAGTGCGTATTCGCCAATTATCTGGACTTTACGCAGATATCTGCGCTTCATCCAAAGATGACTTACAACTAGATTTTGGCGGTACTCCTGGCGAGGTGTTAACTTGTCTGCGGGTTTATGCGCGAATCAAACACGAAGAATCACCAGGCCGTGTAATATTCCGTTCATCACGCTAGCTGCTGCCAATAGTCATTAGTCATGCGTATTTACAAAAAACAAATGACTAATGACTAATGACTAATGACTAATTATAAAATGCCCCAGAAGTGTAGAATCCCTTGACCGGAGAAGGCTTCAATGAGAATGGCAGCTAAAAAACCAATCATTGCCAAACGACCATTCCAGTTTTCACTCTGAGGAGTAAAGCCCCAGCGTAAAGCGTTAGGATCTTCTGAAACCGAAGGCACAGTCTTGTTAGCGTTTGACATAATTAACACTCCGAGCTTCTATGTTGTAACGGTTCTAACCGTATGTAAAGTAATGTATCAGATTTTTACGAAATTGCAACATAAACCAACAATAAATCCGTGACACAGTATTTATTACGTATGCGTAGTTTTTTTTGTGGTATGGTGGCGATGCCTACGGCGGCAAGCTACGCCTCAACAAAAAATGGCTTATGACTTTTCTTCTCTCTGTGTTCTCTGCGCCTCTGCGGTTCGTAAAGGCTTTAAGTGAACCATATTGGCTTATGACTCACCACCAGGAAAAAATAAAGGTAAAACGAACGCTGTTAAAATTCCACCCAAAACAATCACCTCAATAATTCTGAGGTAAAAGTTATTTTGCATAAAATTACTTAATAGCGTACCAAAGTTAGCTGACCTACTCAACCAATCACGGAAACGGCTAGACCATCTACCAGGACTATCTTCTGGTCGAAACTTCGAGGAAAACATCGAGAGTAACAACGGCGCACCACCCACCTTGGTAGACATCAAAACATGAATTGCCACACAGCAAACCATGACAACCCAAGCACTAAGGTGCAGAGAATACCAAATATGATACACCTCTCCTGCGGGCAGCCACTCTTCCTTCATCATTCTGCCGGAGTTGACAGCCAAAATAGCAGCGATGAGCATGAAAGTGTTTGCCAAACGTTGCAAGCTAACCCACCAAATCGGCTTGCCAACTTGGCTCAATTGCTGTAAAGAATCAGATTGAACAAGCCGCTTTTGTCCAGCATGAAAACTATAGAGAGCAAAAGCAGGTAAAACAAGCAAGAAACATAATGCAAAAGTGCCGTGAATGCCTTGAATATCTGGAAGTTGAGGAAATGGTATGCTACCAAAACGGCGATCGTAAGTGTTGTAAACTAGAAATCCAGTAATAATTGCTGCGATAACTAAAATTCCACTCGCGCCATGAAGAATTCGCAACAACAAAGGTTGATAGGGTGCAGAACGAGTCATAAAAATGAGCATATAAGTTAATATTAAAAATTTTAGAGCTTATTAGGATTCCTATTTGATTGACTGAAAAAAACCTCCTACAACTAAAAAAGCCTGATTTTCCACTCACTATTTATATAGATAAGTTCAAAATACAAAGCAAATTCCTATATAATTTTAGTCCATGCTTAAAAGTCCTCTACGATATCCTGGTGGAAAATCAAAAGCAATAAATCAAATAGTCGAATACTTACCAGCAAATTTTGATGAATTTCGAGAGCCTTTTGTCGGTGGTGGTTCTGTATTTATTTATTTAAAACAAAAATTTCCCGATATCAAAATATGGATTAACGATTTAAACCGGGAACTATTCTTATTCTGGAAGTTTGCCCAGTCTGATATAGCTCAGTTAGTTAAAGAAATTCGACATCTTAAAGTCAAACACACAGATGGTAAATTACTTTTTGCAGAACTGACTAGCGGAGATATCAATAATTTATCTGATTTGGAAAGAGCAGTCCGCTTTTTTGTTCTTAATAGGATTACGTTTTCTGGCACTGTAGAATCAGGCGGTTTTTCCCAAGAAGCTTTTCATAAACGTTTTACTGATTCTTCAATAGAACGGTTAGAAAAATTAGAATCTATTTTGGCGAAAAATGTAGAAATTACTAATTTAGATTACAGCTACCTATTAAAAAAGGAAGGCGAAAAAGTATTTTTGTTTTTAGATCCACCATATTTTAGTGCTACCAAATCAAAGCTATATGGTAAAGACGGAAACTTGCACACCTCATTTCAACATCAAAGATTTGCCGAACTGTTGCAACAATGTCATCATCGCTGGCTAATCACTTACGACGATTCTCCACAAATTAGAGAAAATTTTCAATGGGCTAATCTTTCAGAGTGGCAATTGCAATATGGCATGAATAACTACAAGCAGAGTGCTGCTGCCAAAGGAAAAGAGTTATTTATTACTAATTACAAACTTAAACTTGATTTAAATAAAAAATTACAAAATCAGAATCTTATGAATGCAGCTTTGCAGTTAACCCTCGATCTTTGAACTTAACTTTGATCGCAACCAATTTTCCGGTAGGATAGCTCCCATGCCCTGCAACGTAGCTACACCCTACAACACACACAAACCTTAGCTATGACTACTTCCCCAATCCCTACACAAGAATCCTATTATGTTCTGCTGCAACAACTAATAGATGGCCAATCATTGTCGCGTACTCAAGCTGCTGAATTAATGCAAGGTTGGCTTAGTGAAGCCGTTCCTCCAGAGTTATCGGGAGCAATTTTAACAGCACTGAACTTTAAAGGCGTTTCTGCCGACGAGTTGACCGGTATGGCTGAAGTATTACAATCGCAATCAAAGTCGGGGACTGGGGACTGGGGACTGGGGACTGGGCAAGAATCCACCCAATCCTCAATCCCTAATCCACAACCACTTATTGATACCTGCGGCACTGGTGGAGATGGTTCGTCAACTTTTAATATTTCGACAGCCGTTGCTTTTGTTGTCGCCGCTTATGGTGTACGCGTCGCCAAACACGGCAATCGTTCAGCCTCAAGTCTTACGGGAAGCGCCGATGTGTTGGAAGCCTTGGGTGTAAATTTGAGTGCCTCTAGTGAAAAAGTGCAAGCTGCTTTACAGGAAGTAGGGATCACTTTCTTGTTTGCCCCTGGTTGGCATCCAGCACTCAAAGCAGTTGCCTCATTGAGACGGACTCTCAGGGTGCGGACAGTGTTTAATTTACTAGGGCCCTTGGTAAATCCCTTGCGTCCAACTGGGCAAGTTGTGGGGTTATTCACACCGAAACTTTTAGCGACGGTTGCCCAAGCTTTACAGAATTTAGGCAAGGAAAAGGCAATTGTGTTGCACGGGCGAGAAAAACTCGATGAGGCTGGGTTAGGAGATATAACTGACTTGGCGGTGTTATCTGAGGGAGAAGTGCAGTTAACTACCATTAATCCCTTAGATTTGGATGTCACACCTGTTCCCATAGGTATGCTCCGGGGCGGCAATGTGCAAGAGAATGCGGTGATTTTGAAAGCTGTACTCCAAGGTAAGGGAACTCAAGCCCAACAGGATGCAGTAGCTTTAAATGCTTCGTTGGCGCTGCAAGTTGCGGGGGCAATACCTTTGCTGGATCATGCCCAAGGTATTAAAATCGCTAAGGATATCCTGCAAACTGGGACGGCTTGGACGAAGTTGGAGGAGTTGGTTCAATTTCTGGGGAATTGATTTGCGATCGCAATTGCGGGCGAAACTCTACCACATTACGCTTGATTGTGACATCGTAATTGCCAAAAAAGTCATGTCCTAAAAGTCCGGTTTCGAGTTCCGTACCAGCGATCGCCACCGGCACTCGATTTACTGTTACGCCGCCAAGTGCCATTGACTCAACATAACCCACAGGAAATTCTACAGCTCTAGAACTGGCTGTGTTTGCCTTAGCTTTCCCCACTGCGACTATTCCCAAAGAATTTGCCATGTCTTGGGTGATCACAGTGCCACTGGCTCCGGTATCTACAATCATTTCAAACTTTCGCTGCCCATTGAAAGTGACTTCCACAATTGGCGTACCACCAGCCCGCCTTTTAATTGGGGCTGTAAACACTGGTTGCTCTGGAATCACCACTGCTGATGAAGCTCTCTGTGTTTCTGGCGGTAATAATTGTTTTTGTACAGGAATCGATAGAGGCGAGGTGAACTTTGGTGTAGTTGCTGCTTGGGGAACCACAACTACTATTTTTTGAGGTTCCTGAACTGGCACAGGGCGAGGAGCTGCTTTTTGCTTGGCATATTTGATTTGCCGCTGATATTCTGTGATTTTGGATTGAGCGAAGGCAAACTCTGGGGTTTGTCGCTCTACTTTTTGCATCAGAGCGATCGCATCTTGATATTGACTCGCCACCAAATTCCAATCATCTGGAGATTGAGCAGATTGGCTGATACTCCAAGCACTGACAGCTTTATCTAACGCCAATTCAAAAACACTAGGTTCAGTTTCAGACGGCTGTGGCGGCTGTGCTTCAGGCGTAGCCGCTGGTGTTGCTGGTTCGGTGGCGGCAGGCTGTACTGATGCCAAATCGCCAATTGCCGCGGGTTGCTCATTGGCAGTAGTCGTAGTGTTTCGTTTGTCTTCACTACAGGCAACACTCAAAACCGCTAAAGCGCCGAATGCAAAAATTAGGGTTGCGCGGGAGAAAAAAGTGGGAAGCATAATTAATATTAACTGCCCAAGCTCTTGCAAATCCACTCTTTAAAAATTTTAAGTAAAAGGCAATAGGCAACGGGTAATAGTTCAGAAGGCAGGAGGATGAAGGCAGGAGGCAGGAGGTAACCCGCCCTTAAAAGAATGGGATTGAGGCAATGACGTTTTATACCTTGTTTCAAGCATTCTCAATATAATTACGTCTTTTGACAGCACTTTACACTCAGAATTAAAGTTTTAATTGATACTCTTAACCTCCTGCCTCCTGCCTGCTAACTCCTGCCTTTTTTGGCAATTTTAATTTTTAATTAACAACCTGAAAACTTTTAATTGTTCGACTTATGAGACAATCGAATGTTGCAGTCATCGAGAGTAGGAATAGGAAGTAAGAACTAGGGACTAGAGAAAAATTTTCTTTAGTACCCAGTACCCAATCCCCAATCCCCACTCCCCAATCCCCACTCCCCAATCTATGTCCTTGTCTGACGCAATACCAGCTTTACTTGTCTTGGCAGATGGAACCACTTATCGTGGTTGGTCTTTTGGTGCTACGGGAACCGCCATCGGAGAGGTGGTATTCAATACTGGTATGACTGGCTATCAAGAAGTACTGACCGACCCTAGTTACTGCGGTCAGATTGTGATTTTCACTTATCCAGAATTGGGGAATACCGGTGTTAACCCTGAAGATGAGGAATCAGAACGCCCCCAAGTGCGGGGTGCGATCGCGCGTAACGTTTGTCATCGGCCAAGTAACTGGCGATCGACCCAATCCTTACCTGACTACCTCAAACAGCACCAAATACCAGCTATCTATGGCATCGATACCCGCGCCCTCACCCGCAAAATCCGCATGTTCGGAGCCATGAACGGTGGCATTTCCACAGCTATTCTGGATGAAGCGGAATTGCTAGAGCAGGTGCAGGCAGCTCCGAACATGACAGGATTGAATCTGGTTCGGGAAGTGACTACGCCAAAAACTTATGAATGGTCAGATCCCACAATTCCAGCGTGGGAATTCAACCCAGAAACTGCTAACAATATTGAGGAACCCTTTACAGTTGTTGCCCTTGACTTTGGCATCAAACGCAATATCTTGCGCCGTTTAGCAAGTTATGGTTGTCGGGTGATTGTTGTACCTGCTGATACGCCACCAGAGGAAATTCTCAACTACAATCCTGATGGTGTCTTTCTTTCTAATGGCCCTGGCGATCCTGCTGCCGTCACCGAAGGAATTGCAACTGCCAAAGCGCTACTGGTGAGTCAAAAACCCATCTTTGGGATTTGTATGGGACATCAAATTTTGGGTCATGCCTTGGGAGCAGAAACCTATAAACTCAAATTTGGTCACCGTGGTTTGAATCAGCCTGCTGGTCTACAACAAAAGGTAGAGATTACTAGCCAAAACCATAGTTTTGCGATCGATCCAGATTCTCTACCCGCCACAGCTGTGGAAGTTAGCCACCTGAATTTAAACGATCGCACCGTTGCCGGGGTACGTCACAAATCCCTACCTATATTCTCTGTACAATATCACCCAGAGGCCAGTCCTGGCCCTCACGATGCTGATTACTTGTTTGAGCAATTTGTTCAAGCCATGCGAACAGCACGTCAAGGTGATGGGAACTAGGGAATGGGGAGATGGCTTCGCCAAGGAAAAAGGGGCAAGGGGCAAAGGGGAAAGTGAATAAACCCTACCTTTCCCTTTTACCTTTCACCTTTTCCCTACCCGAAGGGTTTTGCTCCAACAGATTGTAGACAACACGCTCAAAAACCATCTATACTTGAGCGTTCACTTTAACTTATGAGGAGGGAATTATTGCTGAGCCACTGAATCTAACCGTGAGCCTGAGGGGCACTCGCGAAGTCCGGGATAACTGTCAGCTATTCCGCCTCACAGGTTTGTTAGATGCCTTTTCTGAACCGACATTTCGCAAGGTACTTGAGAGCAAGATTGAGGAAGGTCCTAAGCATATTATTTTGGATCTCTCACAAATCGACTTTATTGATAGCTCTGGCTTGGGTGCTTTGGTGCAAGCAGCCAAGAAAGCTCAAAACGCTAATGGCACTTTGCAAATTGTCACGAATGCCCGGGTCACTCAAACGGTCAAGCTTGTTCGCTTAGAGAAGTTTCTCTCCCTGCAACAAACAGTTGAAGCGGCTCTAGAAAACGTCAAGCAGTCTTGATTGCTCGACCTCTTGAGATTAACTTGGCTATCTAGATTCAAGATCGGATAGCTGAATTTTTAAAACTTCTGGCAAAACCTCTCTCCTTGTGGGAGAGGCGCTAAGCCAGTTGAGTTATTATATTTAAAAATGACCAAGGTAAAGATATAAACAGCCAAACAATTTTAGATTTTGGATTTCTTGACCTTAGTAAGGGCAATGCATATAGTTTGCTTATTTGCAAGAGTAGTGAAGTAGTTTTTAATCTAAAATCTCAAGTTGATTAGCACGTCAATTTTCAGAAGACGTTTGTCAAGTATAAATGTTTAGCTCGATCCCCCTTAATACCCATTGAAAAGTGGGTAAATAAACTCAAACCCTACTGAAAAGAGGGAGATTTAGTCAGATTTTCTAGCTTATTTGTGTATCATCAAAAACTTGTCGAGTATTTTTTAGAGAGATGACTTTTGGCTAGGATATTCGATAAAAACCAAAGCCAGACAAAGTTTCAAGACATAAAAGTAGACTGATTAATTTCCATCTAAACTTTACTCGATACTGTATAATTAGGGATAAATCCTTACTCAGTAAACACAGCAATTTAGCCAATCTCAACGCAATCTACTGCATCAAAATTTTATATCATGTAAGTAAATCCTAGACCACAATAAGTAAGCTAAATTACCTTGGCAAAGGTTGAAATCAGGGTAATGTAAAATGCCAAGTTTTAATCAAAAAGATAAAATTTAGTAAGTATTTCTGATAGTGTTGATTATGCTAGGTATACTATGATGGCATACTTCAGAAAAATCACTCTTTGCGAAGAATGCCTGCACAATCGAGCTAGTCAAGGAATGATTTATTTGTGAAGTCAAAGGAAGAAGGGTTATTAGATGGACAAGATGAAGCTGCCAAACAGAGTTTATCTTGGACTCAAGCACTGTTGTTAACCACAGCGCCATTATCCCAACAGATTTATTTTTCACAAGTACAACAAATTTCTCCCTCTGCTTTAGCTTATTTGGGGGATGCAATCTATGAACTTTATGTTAGAATGTTCTATCTACTACCACTACAGCGAACAGAAACTTACCATCGTCTGGTAGTAGCACAGGTAAGAGCGGAAACACAAGCGCTACATTTGCGATCGCTGACTCCTCATCTGAGGGACACCGAATTAGAAATTGTCCGCCGGGGTCGAAACGCTGCTACAGGACGCCCTAAGCGGCTCGATCCCGAAATCTATCAACAGGCAACTAGTCTAGAAACCTTAATTGGCTACCTATATCTCACTGATTACCAGCGCCTAACCGAACTTTTGGAAATACTGCAACTAGAGAAATAGTGAAAATTCAATTTCACAATTATCAAAACAGCAGAGTAGCTCTGGTAATTTGAGTTGATTGGGATGCCCACCATACGCTAATATCCTAAAACTAAGATGTCAAATAAACCCAGAAAAATCAAGACTTCTAGCGAACCAAATCGGGGGCAACCCGTAAAACTTCAGGGAAAGCGTGTTGTTACTAATCCAATTCGCAATCCCAGAAAAAAAATAGATATCAACCCGATTTCGGGCAATTCACGTCCACAAAATAGCAACTTCTCCCATCCGTCCCTACCTGCAAAACCAGCAGAAGATAACGATTTAATCTATGGTCGTCATCCAGTATTGAGTGCGTTGCAAAATCAGCGCGGTCTCAACCGCATCTGGATTACTAGCCGTCTGCGCTACGATCCCAACTTTCACCATTTGCTTTTGCAAGCCAAAGAAAATGGCACGGTAATTGACGAAGTTGAACCCAAACGTTTAGACCAAATTACCAATCATTCTAATCATCAAGGTGTGGCGGCTCAAATTGCTCCCTACACTTATATTGAATTGCCGGATCTCATTGAACAAGCAAAATCTGTAACCGATCCCGTAATTGTCGTCGCTGATGGAATTACCGATCCCCACAACTTGGGAGCAATTATTCGCACTGCTGAGGCAATCGGCGCCCAAGGATTAGTTATACCCCAAAGAAGGGCTTCTGGGATCACTTCTACTGTTGTCAAAGTTGCGGCAGGTGCTTTAGAAAACTTTTCTGTAGCCAGAGTTGTTAACCTCAGCCGCGCCTTAGAAGAATTAAAAACAGCTGGATTTTGGATTTATGGCACTGCTGCCGGCGGCAGCGAACCCTTACACACAGTCAATTTCAGCGGCCCGATCGTTTTGGTAATTGGCTCTGAAGGTGAAGGTCTGAGTATGCTAACTCAACGCTCCTGCGATGTCTTAGTATCAATACCCTTGCAAGGTAAAACTCCTAGCCTCAATGCCTCCGTAGCAGCAGGAATGGCACTCTATGAGATTTATCGCCAGCGATCGCTAAATACATTGCATTTAGATAAATTACAAAAAATCTCTTTGAAAAAATAGCAGTAAAAGAGTATAAAGAAATGTAAAAGATAATAAAGTAACATATCCCTTAACACCCTGTAGCACGTTTACAAATCAGCGAAAACCATGAAAACCATTTGGCATAATCTCAAGGAAGGGTTGATTAATACGTTCAACTACCTCGGCTTGGCTTGGTGGGTAGAAATTGCAACGCAAAATCCCCGCTGCACATACTACTTCGGCCCATTTCTGAATTACTCTGAGGCAAAATCCGCCAGCGTTGGATACATAGAAGATTTAGAAATCGAAGGAGCGCAGGGAATTGTTGTAAATGTCAAACGCTGCAAACCCAATACTTTAACAATCGCTGAAGACTTGGGGGAAAGGTTTGACCGCAAAGTACAGCCTGCCTTTGGCGGTCAAATTTAATTTAGGCAAGAGAAGAAGACGCGGGGAAAGAGGACGCAAGGACGCAGGGACACGGAGACTCAAAGACACGGAAAGACACCAGACACAGTGAATTCTTTTACCACGTCATCCCTGCATTTTCCGCTTCTTTGCATCTTCTTCTTTCCCCGCGTCCCCGCGTCCCTATGTCCCCGCGTCTTCTTCTTTCTTTCCCCGTGTCCCCGCGTCCCCGCGTCCCTATGTCACCGCGTCCCCATATCCCCGCGTCCTCTGACTTGGGGATGTTCTTCCAGCCAACGGTCAATATCACTCAGTACGAGTTGGGGAACTTCCCACGGGAAAAGGTGGGCAGTATTGGGGTAGCATTTCCACTGGCAATTGTTGAGGTGTCGAGCTGTTTCTAGGCTGGAATCAACTGTGATGTGACGGTCTTGAACGCCAGCAAGTACTAAACTAGGACATTGAATTTTTGACAAGTCCAGAACTCTGTCATACCCTACTTGAATTGCGCTATAAAGAGCGCGAGTAGCAGCAGGAGAAGTTTGCAAATATGCGGGCACTGCTTCGGTGGCAATATAGCTGTAACTAGTTGATGTATGTTGTTGAATTAAATAGCGAAAAAGCGATCGCTTGCCAAAAGTTTCAATATTCCACTGCCAACTCGGTTTTATATAATTCAGTAGGGCTGCAACGCCAGTATATAAATTATCTTGCCAAGTGATGGGAGGATGGCTACCACGGGGTTTTGCGGCTGTCGCTACCAAAATCAGACCCGTAATCCGCTTTGGCAAACGCAATGCCAGTTCCATTGCCAGAATACCGCCAAGTGACCATCCCAATACTAAACATTTTTCGATTTCAAACCGATCTAGCAAGACTTCTAAGTCGGTCAAATGATCGTTCATATCAAATTTACCATTCCAGCGACTTTTGCCGTATCCGCGTAAATCTGGAGCAAAAGTTTTGTAGTGTTTTGATAAATGATTGGTGAACACAGAAACACTACGACCAGAACCAGGATGACCGTGTAGGGCTAAAATGGGAAATCCTTGACCTTGGACGTAAACGTTGAGATTTGCAGCATTAGTAGTATAACTGTGGCGATCGCTCATTATTCGCCCTTCTCCTGTCTGCCGAATAAATTTTCTAAAATACGTTGATTTTCAGTGTTCAAACCTGTGATTTTTGAAAACCCTTCAATTCGTTTTAGCCTTTGTCTCATAGCAATTTGTTCTCCTGTTCTTCTAATTGTGTCATACCGCTAGAAGTCAAGGGTTCTAGTATTCAATTAGACTTCAAAACAGAGACTTGCTAATTTTAATCTGAGTTAAAAAATAACATTGAAGAAGGCAGCTATGCTGACGGCAGAGGGCAGAAGGATCAAATCAGAAGGGGATTCAAACCCCTCCTGACTTGGAGCCACTGAACTCTTGTTCAGTAGGGGTCTTAAACCCTTACTCCCTTTCGGTCGTGGCAGAGGACAGGAAGCAGAATTCCCTTCTGCCTTCTGCCTCCTGCCCTCTGCCTTTCCCGATAAATATATGGTTTTACGTAATTCGACTTATTGAACGACGCCGAAATTAATTATTTAAATAGGCTGAGTTTAAGAAATCGCTTCAAAAACCATCTGGGGGATCAATACTTCGTTTTGTAATTCTCCAATACCTAAAAAACGAGTCTCTTCGTCATAAACTCGCACTATTCCAGAAACATCGACAGTTAGAGGAATTCGCTGGCCTTGACACCATTTTTGAGCAGATGTTAGTGGTAAAGTAACAGATGACAAATGTTGTAATGGTGCGTCTGGAGAAATGGGTTGAAATGTTCCGGCTTGTAGTTGTGTTTCTAAATCTGTCAAGGTGAGACTATTTGTTAAATGGAAACCACTGCTTTCGGTACGAATTAACGCGGCAAGGGTGCCACCACTTTCTAAAATTTCACCCAAGTCACGAGCGATCGCTCTAATATATGTACCACTTCCACAGGCGATCGCCACATCCAATTCTGGAAAATCTCCTTGACGCCAATCCAAAATTTCTATATCAAAAATTTCCACTGTCCGTACTGGAACTTCCACCGTTTTACCTTGACGCGCTAAGTCGTATAGGCGCTTTCCATCCACTTGAATTGCACTGTAACTTGGTGGAATTTGTTCAATTTTTCCTTGAAATTTTGATAGCGCAGTTTTTACTTGTGCTAAACTCAATTCCCCACTAGCTTGAGAATTAATAATTTCACCTTGTAAATCATCGGTTGTGGTACGCACACCCAGACGAATTGTCGCTTTGTAAGCTTTGTTTTCTGGTAAATATTGTAATAATCTGGTGGCTTTACCAAAGGCGATGGGTAACACTCCGGTAGCTGCTGGATCTAAAGTTCCTGCATGTCCCACGCGTTTGAGGCGCAACAATTTCCGCACCCGCGCCACACAATCGTGGGAAGTCCAGTCAAATGGTTTGTTTAAGTTGAGAAAACCTTGAAATAACACAAAATCAATACTTCCACTTTTTAAAGTCTATATAAATGCTTAAAACATCAATATAATTTAATTTTTGTATTATACAGCAGATTTGAAGTTAATGAAGTAGACTAGATTAGCTTGAAAGCTGGGTATAAATCCTATTTTAGTTCTGAATTATCCTATATCAGGAGTCTTGAAAATTGCAATTTTATGAATCTGAATAATATGAAAAAAACAATCTTGGCTATTACATTCCTTCTTTGTTCTATCTTGGTTGGGAGTTGTGGCGATTCTAGTAACAGTGCTTCTCAAGAAAATCAACCTAAGCGAGACAATAGTGTAATAGCTAGCCAAACTAATTCTAAATCTAATTCCGAGAATACAGAAAAGCTAACTCAGCAGGATAATCCAAAACCAATTAATGATTCAATAAAAAATGATAATCCGACCTTTGGTACTATTAAAGAGATGCAAAATGGTGATTTAAAATGCTATGTTTCTGTTGTGGATCGCAATGGTAAATTATATGAAAGCGTTGGTGCAATATTTGATGTTTGCGAACCAGATAAATACGTTAATAAAAATGTAAATTTATTTTATGGACTAGAAAATGTCAATGATTGCCAAAGTGCTGAGCCTTGTGGAAAAACAATCAAAGAATGGCTGATTACTAAAATCGAAATACGAGATTAGAAAAGAGGCAACAGGCAAGAGGCAATAGTGAAAATAAACAGATGGAATAATGGATACAAACCCCAGATTTTTTTTTAAATATGGAGAAAATTTAACCTTTGAAACGAGGTGGTTTGCCTATATATTTTAATGCGTCCTTTTTAAAATCTCCTAATTGGAATCGGTTTTTACCTATTGCCTGTTGCCTATTGCCTTTTAATTATGAATTCTGACTATGGCGAAAGTTGACCTATTGGTAATACCTTTGGTAAGGTGACTGTAACTGTAGTCCCTCGTCCTACTTCACTGGATAAAGTGATGTTACCGCCATGTAACTCTACACAAGCTTTGGCGATCGCCAGCCCTAAACCAGTACCAGGAATTGTATCAACGTTACTTCCCCGACTGAAAGATTGAAATAAATTTTCTTGCTCTGCCTCAGGGATACCAATTCCCCAATCTTGAACAGAAAAAATGATTTGTGATTCTTTGCTGATGAGATGGAACTCTACAGTCCCTCCATCTGGAGAATATTTAATTGCATTGGACATTAAGTTACTAAATATTTGCTGTAAAAGCCCGCGATCGCCCCAAAAGCTGTGGTGATTCCCGGTAATTTTAAAAATCAATTCGTGGCGATCGCCTGCTGTTTCTCGCTCTTGTTCTATTAAATCGGAAAAAAATTGCAATAAGTCAAGCTGTATTAGTTTTGGCTTGGGTTTTTCTAGTTCAAATTGATTAACCAAAAGCATATTGTCCACAAGTTTAGACATATATCTTGCTTTTTGTTCAATAATTCCCAAAAACTTTTGCTGTCTAGCTTCATTGAGTTGCTGGCTGTGTTTTACCAAAGTCGATGCAGCAACCAAAATTGAAGTTAAGGGCGTTCGATACTCATGGGAAACCGTTCCAATAATTTGAGATTTAAATGCATTGAGTTGTTTTTCTTTTGCCAGGGCTGCTTGAGTTTGGGATAACAATTCCGCTTGTTGGATAGCAATAGCTAATTGCACCGATACTTCATTCAACATCTGAGCATCATCAGCTTGCCACTGTCGTTCATAAGAATTGTGGTGGGCAATCAACAAACCCCAAAGCTTGGGAGTTGGATTTCCATTGTTGCTAAGATTAATCGGAACCACGAGATTTGATTCAGTGTTAAATTGCTCTCTCAGGCTCAAATGATTACATAATCCAAGCTCATAAATATGAGGGATTGGGGATTGGGAATTGGGGATTGGGGATTGGGGATAAGACGCGGTAAGAGAAGAAGACGTGGTGACGCGGTGACGCGGTGACGTGGTGAAAGAAGAAGACACGGTGACTGGGAGACGCGGTGATGTAGGGAAAAAATTCTCCGTGTCCTCTTTATTCCCAGTCCCGGCGCCATCGCACCGTAGCGCTGTGCGGTATGGCTCAACTGAAGAGGCGACTATTTTACCCTCTCGATCTGTGGCGAACTGATATACCATCACGCGATCGCATTTCAGAAGTTGCTGCACCTCCGCTACAGCCGTATTCAAAATTTGCTCTAGGTTCAGAGACTGGCGAATTCTCAGAGCAGTAGTAGCAATTAAGCGCTGACGTTCGCGGGTTTTATGGAGTTGGGCTTGCAAGTACAATTGCTTGATAGCGTTGCGGACTGCTAGCTGCAATACATCTTGTGTCAGGTGTTGCTTGACCAAATAATCCAGCGCACCTCGTTTCATTGCTTGTACAGCAACCTCTTCATCACCACGTCCTGTCAACATAATCACAGGCACAGAAGTCTTAAATATCTCCTGCTGCATCTGATCGAAAAGTTCTAATCCACTTTTGTCAGGTAGACAATAATCCAGCAGAATCACATCGCAATGTATTTTTTGACACAATGCGAGTCCTTCTTCTGCACAGTCAGCCTCCAAAATCTGGTAGGACTGGTGCGGATCTTTCAAAAGATATCGACGATAGATTTTTCGATCTGCCGCACAATCATCGATGATAAGTAGCGTCCATGTGTCCAACATATTAAGTATGAGGATCGGGGAGCTATGTAGATCCCTTTTATCCAGATTGTGGTTTATTGCATAATTCTAAAAATAATATAAAATAAATATAAATAAAAACTAAAATCTTTACTAATTCTAAAGCGATCGCAAATACTACAAGGCAGCAAGAAAGACAGGAAAATGGGGAAAACCAATCTCAGACAGACAAGCAAACACAGTGACTCAAAGACGAAAATGTCTGTGTGCCCTTTAAGCCGTCTTCTTTGTTATCCCTTTGTCCTTACTGCCTCATCAGTGGAAAATAAACAAATTAATCCAACACAGGTGGCGTATTCGCTTCAAGCCAGTAGTCTACGAAAGCCTGAATCGTCTTTTTTAGTTCTTGAGCATCCATCGGCTTTACTAGATATCCATTTGCGCCCTTTTGGTAGCACAATTCAATATCCTTGGGGTTCGATGACGTAGTAAAAACAACGATGGGGATTTCCCTGAAAATCTTGTCTTGCTTGAGCCGAGTCAAGATGTCACGGCCATCAATACCTGGCAAATTGAGATCGAGCAAGATTACAGAGGGTCGTAATGCTAGTTGAGAGTTGCATGGTTTTTCGCCCTTGTCGTAGGTATCGCTCCTTTGTTGGTAAAGGAACTCTATAACCTCATCCCCATTAGTACAACGATGTATGGGGTTCTGGACGGACATGCGCCGCATCAGACGTTGTAGCATCCGAAAATCTTCATTGCTGTCCTCAACAACGAGCAGAGGTTCATGAAGTTTTTTTGTCATTCGTGGTCTTAAAACAACTTAACAAAAATATATATTTGGAGACTATCTTAAACTATTCGAGCGTAAAATAGAATATCGAGCCAACGCCTACGGTAGATTCGACCCAAATTTGACCGTTGTGTAGCTCAACAATTTTCTTAACAATAGCTAGTCCTGCACCTGCACCTCCGCCATATTTTTCTTGGGAATGCAGCCGCTTAAATAGTCGAAAGATAGTTTCTAGATGATGTTCTGGAATTCCAATACCGTTATCGCGGATATAGAAGATTGGAAATTGGGGACTGGGGACTGGTGACTGGGGATTGGGGATTGGGTTAACAAAACTCTTTCCTAGTCCCCAATCCCTAGTCCCCAGTCCCTCATCTACGTAGCCAATCTCAATCCACTTTTCGGGTTTATCGTTGTATTTGAAGGCGTTACCAATTAGGTTACTGAAGACTTCGTTGACGAGGACGCGATCGCACTTGACTATGGGTAAAGGTCGAGGAATGCGAACATCAACAAACCCAGAGTTTTGCTGACTAGCCCGAAAGACTTCCATTACTTGAGCAACCAATTCGTTGAGGTCGGTTGCTTGCTCTCGCAGTTGTGCTTGTCCTAATTGGGAGAGTCGCAGTAGAGCATTAATCAGTGTTTCCATGCGTACAGACAAGGAGACTACTGTCTGCAAACACTCAATGCCGTCATCATCTAATATTTGGGCATAGTCTTCTAATAGTACCGTTGAAAAGTTATAAATTCCTCGCAAAGGTTCCTTGAGGTCGTGGGAAGCAGCGTAGGCAAAGGAAGCTAGTTCTTGATTGCTGCGTTCTAACTCTAAATTAATTTTGGCTAACTCATCAGCCTTAGAGAGTACAATACCAACGATCGCATTTCTCAGACTCAGGGCGCTTTCAAGTTCGCATGGTCTCCAAGGTAGAGAAGTTAATCTCACTGTTTCTTGCCAAGCTGCAAAGGATTTTCGCACAGATACGGTCAGGCTACCATCTGCTTGGGCTTGAATGGATTCGTTGGGATTACCTGCCCAGTTTACTGTTTGGATAACTTCAGGACGAAACCAAAGGATGTAATACCGCCGGATTTGAGAAATCCGCAGTAGCAACAAGCCGCTAGCAGTATCTTTAAATAACAGCGCTTGTGGGTAAAGCTTTGGCAAAGAGTCAGTGGAAAACAAGTTGTCATGAACTTGAGTATCCGCCCATTCAATCAGCCCCCGCACCTGGTCAATATTCGGTGTTGCTCCCACGAGGGTAACTTCATTATCCAGACAAATCGCTGCTCCTGAGGCACTGACAAGATCCAACAATCGGATTTCAGGTTTGATGAGCGCATCAATAAAATTGTCTGCTTGGGAAATAGACTTAAGAAACTCAGACTGTAGCGATTTGAGTTTTACTTCATAGTCCCATTCCGAATGACTAATTTTGTGCGCTAATTCCGAAGAAACAATCTGTCCCAAAAATTCGCACATCTTCCGCACTTCGTAAGAAATATACTTTGGTGTTTGATGATGGCAAGATATTAATCCCCACAGCTTTTGCTCTTGGATGAGCGAAATCACCAAAAGAGCCGTCACTCCCATGTTTTGATGATATTCAATACAACACGAATCAAAACTCCTGAGCACACAGTAGCTTAAGTCAAGATGTTGATGTGTTATCGGATTTTCTGTAGGGACGAGCTTGGCAGGTTCAACAGTCAAATCGGGAATAAATCGCAGCAAGCAGCGCGTGTATAATTCTCTAGCTTGGGCTGGAATATCTGTAGCGGGATAGTGGAGTCCTAAATAAGGTGATAAATCTTCTCGTTTAACTTCTGCAACTACAGAACCAGCTCCGGACTCATCAAATTTATAGACCATCACGCGATCGCAAGCGATGATTTCTTGGACTTTCTGTGCTGCAACGTGCAAAAATTCTATCAGATTGGATGTGCTTTGCATTTTAGCGATCGCTTCACCCGCCAAATCGTGAAAGCCCAAGAAACTCAACTCCGATTCCGAGTCTCTCGGTTCTAGCTCGACAATTACAGCCTCTTCTGTGCGATGAACAATAGCGTCAAAATATCGTTGGTCGTTTGCAGTGTTGATTAATACTTTAAATGCACTACAACTACCAATTTTTTTTACCAAGCACTGCTTAACAGCTTCCACTTTTCTGGCGTCAAGCAAACAGCCCAGCGGTTGAGTGAGCAAATCTTCTGGCTCTTTACCCAAGAATACTTGGGTATTATTGCTGACTTGCACTATCTCTAGCTGAGTATTGAGTGCTAATAGTACGCCGTGAGGTTGAATAGAGCCAGGTATATGAATAGGTTTGCGATCGTGGTTAGTCAGAGCAGTAGCTTGGGCAGTGTTATCTTCAGGCTGGCTCATAAATCAACTGATGTAAAGCTGATTTTTACAATAGCGCAATTAAATGTCACATTTCTTTAAAGTATATGCCCAGAAGGGTGGGGGCGATCGAGATTGGGCATTGGGCATTGGGCATTCCAGGAAGTGTGGGAGGTGTGGGAGGATGGGGAAGAAATCTTTCCCCCCACACTTCCCTATTTCCCCTGCTCCCCTACCCCTGTGCCCCTCATCTCCCCATACCCTAGTTACAAAGAAACTTCTAGCCGGTAATGCTGACAGAGAGTTTTAAGTTTTTCCAGTATGAGTGCTTGCACGTTTTCTGGTGAAACGATGACACAATCAGGAGTATATTGCATGATTTCTCGAATAAACCAGAAGGTATTAGAAACAGACCTGACAACTCGCTTTATTCGTTGCGTGTCTGGTAGCCATTCATTTGTCTTATCTTCCGGTTTGGCTTGGTAAGCAAAGCCTAAATTACCCAGTAGATGCATTTCTACGTCTATCTGTGCCAACCCAGTAGTACGCCACTCACCAGCAACAGGTAAAACAGCAGCCTCTTGAATACGGTCTAAACGCAAACTCCAATTATGGCTTAATTCTTTCACATCAAAATTACCCTCCGTCTCTTCACACCAGCAATCTAAGTATTGACGCTTTTCGTGGAGTGTAACTTTGGCATAACGAACAGTAAAATCAAATACTTGTTGTCTCGCATCTTGATAACTGAGTTGAAACGCTTGCTGGCGTAGGATATAACGGTCAATTTCCAAACGCCACTGTGGGGCTAAATTTCCTAAGAAAATTTCGATTTCGGTACGTAGAGGTACTGGTATTTCGCTACGTTCCAGTAACAATTGTGCTATTAACTGTGCTTGTTCGTTTTGCCCATTGTCGGTTAATAGGCGCATTGCACGGTCAAGGGCACGGATACGCCCTTCCGACCAGTCATGATTTTTACCAATAATTAACTGATGGCGAGCGATCGCTTCTATCAGCTTGGAGATGTTCGGGCGATCGCCCCACATCATACCAAACTCCAGCGCCAGATTTTCTAATTCTGTTTTATCCTGTTCTCGCAGAGACAGAGTTATCGATTGACCTTTACGACTCATTTTGTACGGACACTTTTATACGGATATATCTTGCCAACCTCTATTTTGCGTGCCAATATAGATTTCAACAACCAGTTACGGACACTATTTAAGTGTATGTCCAACGATTACACAATAAATCTCAAGCCTGTGTATTCTCAGACAGTGGCGACACCATCAGGCTTGAAAATTCCTGATGGGTGGTCATTATCTTGGCATCAAGTTGAAACTTTAGAAGCATTGCGAGATCCAAATGTTGATGTAGTATTCAACACCGCTATGACTGGCGATGGTAAAAGCCTTGCCGGATACCTAGACATTTTACAAAGACATTCCCCTGTTTTAGGGTTATATCCGACTAACGAACTCGCTAGAGATCAAGAAAAGCAAATTAAGGAATACATAGAAAAATTTCAGCCTGAACATGAACCGCGTGTTAATCGATTAAGTGGGCAAGAATTAGAAATTTATGCTGAAGAAGAAAACTTGAAAAAAGGTGCAGCCTTAGAAACACGCGCTGGACAATCAGAGATTTTAATTACTAATCCTGATATATTTCATTACTTACATCGTGGAGCATATTTACTGTATAAAGATAGCCCTGATAAACTATGGAATAGAATCGATAAGCGATTCAATGTCATTCTTTTTGACGAATTTCATGTATTCCAAGCGCCACAAATTTCTAGCATAATTAACACAATGCTGTTAATTCGCCACACTAACAGACGGAAAAAATTTTTATTTCTTTCTGCCACACCAAACCCGCAGTTAATTGAGAGACTTAAATTAGCAGGTTTTCGCTGTCATGTAATTAACCCAAAAGAGCAAAATAAGTATCAATTTCCCGATACCATTGCGGAGTGCCAGCAGCTAGAAACCCAACTTTGGCGTAAAGTCACGCGGGAAGTATCTTTACAATTTATTCCTTTAGAACCAACTTCTAAAGCATCGGAAACTTGGTTGAAAGCCAATGCAGAGTTAATTCTCAATCATTTACAAAAACATCGAGGTAGTAAAGGCGCAATTATTCTTAACTCCATTGCCGCAGTCAAGCGGTTAACTGATTTTTTCACAACGTTTCTCCAACCTCATGATTTCATAGTTAGAGAAAATACTGCTTTATCTGGGAAGAAAACTAAAGAAGAATCGCTGAATGCTGATTTAGTTCTGGGAACCAGTACTATTGATGTTGGAGTAGATTTCAAAATCAATTTCTTATTTTTTGAGTCAGCAGATGCAGGTAATTTTATTCAACGTTTAGGCAGACTCGGACGACATGATGGTTATGAACGTAAAGGACAGCAGATTAATTTTATTGATTTCACTGCCTACGCACTTATTCCTGACTTTCTACTGAAAAAACTTTTTGAAGATGATGAAAAAGATAAACAATTACCACGTTTAGAGTCAGGCAAAGTTTACGAACGTCCATTTTTAGAGAATAAAATTCGCCATAGTTATCGCAAAATCAACGACTTTACAGGATATTACTTTAAATGGGGAGTTGTTCAGTCGATGCGACTGGTTCGACAGTTAGGACATCCCAATATTAAGCAACAATATGCAGCAGGTAGCCAAGAAGCACTGAAGAACGATTGTGAGTTAGTTTTCAGTACTAATAAGAAAAAAGTTAGTCTGAAAGCAGTATTTAATCAGAGTAAAAAATGGGAACGGGAATGGCACGCACTTGCAAACACTGATAAGGGAAATCCTATTGCTGACGAAGCTGCGAGTTTTCGGGGTACGAGTCCTTTATCATGCGGAATTTACGACACTACAGAACAAAATGAGGCGGATAGGTTCAAAACCTACGATTTACCAGGAATTCTCAGCAACTTAGAAATTAAACCTATGACGGCTAAAGAATTTGAACGTCGTCGCCAAGAAATCGCAGAACGCACAGACACACCAATACCCAAAGGCAGATTCAAGCATTGTCTAGGATTTATGGAGTTACTTAGATATCGAGAAGAGAGATTAGATTGGAAATTTACCTATCCTGGGAACTTGAAACCCTTTGCTGATACTTGGGATGTGCAGGTGTTATTAGGTATGCAGGTTTGGCAACCCGAAAACTATTGGATTAGTGAGATTAATAAGCAATTGAAGAAGCAGGCATTAGTCAGTTATCTGTTGCCTTTTCCATTAGAGACAGTGCGCCACAAAGGACAGTTACCAATGCACTTCCAAATTTATCCGATTAGCGACCAATATAGTGTTTTAGATAATACACCACCATACTCAATAGGATTTGGACAGTCTGCCCTATTGTTAGATACTCAAGCTTATCGTTTCCAGGGCAAAGAAATATGGATAGCTTAGAGTTTCAATCCCTAATAGGGATTACCGCCCAGTATGAAGCATTGAAGGCTGTTAACCGGGAAATAGTCAATATCGCCTAGAAATTGATGATGAAGAATATTTTATAGACATATTATTATATCATCGTCGCTTAAAGTGCTTGGTAGCGATAGAACTAAAAATTGGTAAGTTTTTACCTGAATATGTTGGGAAAATGCAGTTTTATTTGGCTGTTTTAGATGAAAATGTGAAGCTACCTGATGAAAATCCTTCCATTGGCATTATTCTTTGTAAGTCTAAGCAAAAAACCATTGTTGAATATGCACTTAAGGAATCTAATAAGCCAATTGGTGTGGGAACTTATCAAGTAGTTTCAACATTGCTTCAAGAATTAAAAAATCAGCTTCCGGCTCCAGAGCAAGTTGCTAAACTCTTAGAAGGATTTGAATAAAAATTCAACAGCAGACAACAGTTAATAGAAATAAAGACATGAAGACACCAACAATCCCAGAACTTAGAGAATTTGCTCAACAACTTCCTGAGAAAATTCCTTACCTCCAAATGCTAATTCTGTTTGGTTCTAGAGCTACTGGTAACACAAACGCAAATAGTGACTGGGATTTTGCTGTTTTTTGCGATGAAGAACAGCGTCAGACTTACACAGAGAACAATATTTCGGGTTTGTTTGAATTACCTATGCTTATCGGGGAAGTATTGAAAATAAATGCCGATCGCATTGATATTGTAGAACTAAATCAATCCTCTTGGCTAATTGCTCATTTCGTTGCTCGTGATGGAATTATCATATTTGAAAAAGTTCCTGAACAATTTGAGTCTTTTCGAGCAGCTTCATTAAAAACTGAATCAGAGTTAAAAAAATTCCGTCAAGAGCAACACAAAATTATTGAAATCGAACTAAATAAGTGGGGAGCATGAGTAATATAGATCCCGAAATAGTTTTAGTTAGGCTGAGGTTAATTACTAAATATTACAATACTCTAGAAGAATTTCGTTCTATTAGTCTTGATGAATTCTTAGCTGATTTTCGTCAACAACTCGTTGTAGAAAGACTATTGCAATTAATTACTCAAGCTGCAATAGATATTAATGAACACATATTATCAAAATTAAGTCCTGGTAATTCTGTTACTAACTTTGAAGCTTTTATTGAACTTAGTAAATATGAAGTAATAGCACCAGAGCTAGCCAAGCAATTAGCACCATCAGCAGGATTAAGAAATCGTCTTGTTCATGAATATGACGATATAGATCCAAAACAAGTTTTTATGGCAATTACTTTTGCCTTACAGCAATATCCACTTTATGTGAGACAAATCAACTCTTATTTAATTTCATTAAGCGAATAAAATGATTAAGAAAACGCAAGATTCGGAAGAATATCAACAGCTATCACTCTTGGAAGCAGAAAATAATCCAACCACTGAGCCACCAGATGATGATTGGATGTCAGGCGATGATTCAGACTTTCAAGGAACATCTAACTACAAGATCGAAACACAATCAACAGAACTCCTCACCTTAAAGTTATTGCAAAAGGCAATTAAACTTGAAAACCCTGATGATTTAATTATGGAGGAGTTTAGCAATTATGTTTTACCCAATCTGTTACGCGTAGCAGTTGGAGTTACAGCCAAAGGTGGTAAATTTTTTGATTATCTCGACCAAAAAAAAGGTAGAGAAAATATTAGGCGTGATAATGCAGGTGACCAATCTTTAAACACTCATTTACTCAATGGCTTACTACCAGCTAATTTAATAGAACGTCGCCTGAAAAAGCTTAATACCACTGCAAAAAGAGTAATTCAAGCACAAGAACGACGGTTATTAATTGCTGGTTTTATTCTCCATGATTTTGAAAAGTTTGATTATCGGTTATTTCCTAAAATGCCAGCCGTTTATCAAGCAGTGCGTCAAGATAAAGAACAAGACATTCGTAAATTATCTGTAGCCGCCCACCGTGAAATTATAGCTGTTATTGTTTATGAATTAGGTCTTGACAAGTTTATCAGTCCTGCTCAACCAGAAACATGGCAAGAATATCGAGATGATTTGTTATTTATCGCTTACAATGCCCAACGTCGCCGTGATACAAATCTCAATATTTCTGAACATGGGTTACAACCAAAAATTGATGACTACATCTTGATATGTCTTGCTGATTTAACCTGTTTAGCCGATTTACTAGCCTCAGTTATTAAACATCCCCAAGATGCGAAACATGAAACGTTAAATAATATTCTTCACAATGTTAGCGATAAACAATTGAAATTCAGTTATCACAGTATTGCTGAAAATAGAGGTGTGTTAACCAATGTGGTCAATAATGCTGTCATGGAGGCTCACACTACTTTAAATACAGATGATTGTGAATATTACAAACCATTACTGTATTTGCCGACGGGTGTAGTTTACCTGACTCATCATCAAGCACCAAATATAGATACTGAAGATTTACCAGATAGAGTAGTAAAAAAAGTTAAAGAACTTTGTGGAGAGCAATTAATTCAACGTCAAACTGGTTTTGGTAGAGATGGTAAAGGCATGAAATATGCCGAATATTATGAAAACTTTTTTGATGATGTGGGTTTGATGCGAGTTGCACTTAAGGCAACCTTACGCATTCTCAAATCTGGTAAAAACTCTGTTGCTCAAAGCCGCAGTGAGAACTTAGTGAAATTTCAACAGCAAAATGTTCTTTCTGCTAATTATGATTTTAAATTTTCTGATGATATGCGGATTGACCAAATTGCTGAATTTTGCGATGCTATCAGTCGTAAAGTTTGGGGTGAGAAGGTTAACAAAATTGAAGAAGTACGGAAGGAATATAAGAAAAAGCATAAAAATGAATTGCCATCAATACCACCCTTAGATTTTATTGAAGAAGTAGCGAAGTTATGGAATTTGACACAGTACTTACCGCAAATTCGGGAAATTGAAAGAATTAATGAAAAATTAAAAGAATTAAAACTTAAAGGTAACACTGGCGGTGTACCTTATGAATGGTATTATCTGGCAGCCAAATATTTAGAACATTATCCTACTGAGCCAGAAAATATTGAAAAAGTTTGTACCGATGTCATTAACTATATTGCACAGTTAATTTCACCAATTGTAAGTCAATATGAGTTACCTGATGGTTGGCAAGATTTACGCTTGTGGGTAAGGCGAGTTGTGATTATTCCTGGAAGGAATATACAAGATACTGATTCTCAAAAAGTATTTCTAGATGAGTTAAAACGTTATGAGTTGGCAAAGAAATCAGGGAGAGGAAGAGAGTTAATTTGCTCAATTTCCCATTCTGCTTATACAGTTACGGAACAAATGGAATCTGCGGTTCTGTTTACTCCCCAAGTTTACACCAATAAACAAATGTTGGGTGGTTCTAACGCTAAACGCAATATTTCTAGCATTGCAGGTGTGGAAATGATGCTGCGGCAAATTTTGATGAATCAGACTCAAGCTGTAGGTAAACGGTTTGAAGATGGTAAATATCGTTATCTCTATTTCTATCCAACTTATTACTGCACACCAGAAACTAATAAATTTCTTCAGTTGGCTTACGTTAATATTGCTCAAACTAGGTTTAATGCCACTATTCGCAATCATTTTATCAGTGATGAATTAGAGGCAGATTTTGGGCGTCATCGTTACCAAAGTGTGGATACTTTTCTGATTGATGAGGAATTACAACGCAAGAAAGATTTACCTGAAAACAATCCAGAATATAGACAAGACCGTACATTTAAGCTTTCTTATCCAGAAGACCAGCCTCTAACATTTTACTTCATGGCGTTACCACCGGGACGCGACCCCACAGATACAGAATCTTGGGTTATGCCAAGTTGGTTAGCGTTTACTTTCCCAATTATTCTAGATGTCAAAACTGTGGTTTCAGAGTCACCAATTCCACCTTTTAATGATGGTGCTGAATTTGAAGAGAGTGTATTTCTGGATAGTGCGCCGCAAGCTTTTCGCATTTTAGTAGGAAGAGATAGATTTCGACTTGACTACATACTCGAAGGGTGGGAAGAAAATGAACATAAATATCCAGCACCTCTGAATGTTTTAACAGCTGCTTATGCTATTCATCTTGATGTTAATGCTAGACAAAGCAAGGGTAAATATGATTCTAACTGGGGTAAATTTTCGGAATTAGCTAGGGATTTAGAAACAAGTCCTTTGAATGTATTTAGTTATCTCAAGAGTTGGACTCGTCGCCAAAGTGTTGAAACACCTAGCATTAACAAAATCAAACTCTATGCTTATTATTTCTACCCCTGCTTCGATCCTTATGCAGAATACGATTTTGAATTGGAGAAATGGAAATTGACACAACAATCAGCGTTAAATCATCCAAAAGAATTAACTGAAAGATTTCGGAAATTTTACAGACACGCAAAGAAAACTGGTAAACAACCGATTCCAGCAAATGCAATTTTGAAACCCATTGATGTTGCTGCTGATGTAATTTTGAAAGCCGATATTAGTTTTCAAGATGAAGCGTTAGTTGATTTAGTAACAGCAGAATTATTTCAGTTGATGAAACGAGTTCATGCTTCTAGAGCAGAAGGACGCTGGATTATTAGTAATAGAGAGGATGAATTACAAGCGATTCGAGATTTTGCAGAGTATTTTGTGGTTAAGGTTTTTAGTGAGTCTTTTGCAAGCGATCGCGCTCGTTTACAAGGGCGACAAATGAACTATATTCGCAATACTTGTGAATATTTATATCGACTAGCTAATTATCAACAACCCCGAAAAAATGACAACAATAATGATGAGTTGGATGAAGATATCGATGTTAATGAAGATGAATGATTTTGTTTGAATAAAATAATATTTATTCAACGAAAGTACCTAATCCAAGAATGCAAACTTATCCATCTTAAACTTTGGAGCTAAATTATGATTTTCCTAAAAACAGTTGATACCAAGCACTTTCAAAAAGAAATTCCCTACAAACCAATGGGTAGTTATGTTCACTTTCTCACTTTACGTATTACTGAATCTTATCCTCTGTTTCAAACTGATGGAGAATTAAATAAATCACGAGTTAGGGCTGGTATAAAAAAGGACGATCCTGAAAGCCAAAAAACTATCAGCCGCCTCACTATGTTTAAACGTAAACAATCTACACCTGAACGCTTAGTAGGTCGAGAATTACTCCGAAAATATGAATTAATGCAAGCTGATGAATGCGAGTATAATGTGAAGTTTGCAATGGATAATCCTGACTGTATTATCTACGGTTTTGCAATTGGCGAATCTGGTTCTGAAAAATCAAAAGTAGTAGTAGATTCAGCTTTTTCTATTACTGATTTTGCTGAATCACATGAAACTTTTACACTCAATGCACCTTTTGAAAATGGAACCATGACATCAAAAGGTGAAAAAGATTCTAAAGTTGGTGAAGTTACAAGCCGTATCAATCAACAAGACCACATTAAACCTCAAGTATTTTTCCCTAGTATTGTTACTTTAAAAGACCCAACAGAAGCCAGCTTTTTGTATGTTTTCAACAATATTCTCCGCACTCGTCACTATGGCGCACAAACTACCCGCACAGGAAAAGTAAGAAATGAATTAATTGGAGTGATATTTGCTGATGGAGAAATCGTTAGTAATTTACGTTGGACTCAGGCGATTTATGATTATATGAAGGATAATAACAAGTTTCATTTACCAGACCCTTTAAATGAAGATGATGTCATCGAAGCTGCCAAAAATACAATTGCTACATTAATGCAAGAAGAATTCATTGTTCATGATGACTTTCTTGATGGTAAATTTGAAACTTTGCTCAATGAAGTAAAGGCTATTACTGGAAATGAAGAACAGTTAAAAAAATTACTCAAAAAAGCAGATGATGAAGCTAAAGCCTATGCCAAGCTACATATAAAAGGCAAAGATAAAGCAGCAGCTAAGTAATTGTCATGACTATTATCTACCTGTGCAAATTAGAACTTCATGACAGTCTGTATTATGCAACTCGTGAAATCGGACGACTTTACGAAACAGAACCAGTCATTCACAACTACGCACTCTGCTACGCCTTAGGATTAGTGGATAGCGAAATTTACTCTACCACTGTTACTGAAGAACATTCCTATCGTTACTTTTGCCCGGAACAAGTTCCTAAATATGAGGTACATTTAACACCGCTAAATCAACAAGGAATTTATGTAACACCTGCGCGTGCAGTTAAACATACTGCTATTCTTAACACCTGGAAGTATGCTAACAATAACTACCATGTGGAAATGGAGAAAACGCAAAAAAATATTCCTAGTTTTGGTAGGGCAAAAGAAATTGCAGCAGAGAGTCAATTTGAATTGTTTATAATTTCTCAAAAACAACTGAAGTTACCAAAATGGATTCGTTTAGGTAAATGGATGAGTAAAGCTGAACTCACAACTCAAGAAGTGAGCAAAATTGAATTAAAAACAGGTGACTTCACTTTTCCTTACCCATTGAATCCTTTGGATGTGATGTTTACTCATCAAGTTGTTAGCTACGATGTGGTAAATATGCCTCCGGTGAGTCTGATTCAAAATGTCAGCATTCGCCAAGGACAATATTACGAATTCAATAATCCCAATAAAACTGAAAAATTGCGCTTACCTGCAAAAATGCAGTATCGATTTAAAGCTTAATTTCAAGTGGTGGGCATTGCCCACCCACATCTACCATTTTAAATTATTCATGCCTCACAGCCTCGTCCTCAACCTGATTCCCCAATCTCCCATTTACCCTGAATTTCTCACTGGGAGACACTACCACGCACTATTTCTCACTCTCATCAGTTCTGTTGATTCCAGCTTGGCAGAGTATCTGCACTCCTCTAACGCAGATAAAGCCTTCACTCTCTCGCCACTGCAAATACAACGACAACCCAAACAACATCAACACACGTTGCAATTTAGTCATCAAAAATCTATCCCGGCTGGTACTCCCTGCTGGTGGCGTATTTCTCTACTCGATGACACTTTGTTTAGTAAATTAACTGGACTGTGGTTGAATCTTAACCCCGATCGCCCTTGGCATTTGGGTTCTGCAAACTTACATATTACCAGTATTCAAGGTACTCCGCAATCAACGCAACCTTGGGCTAATGCTTGCACCTACGCACAATTGTACGAGCAAGCATCCGAAAGCGATCGCACCCTCAATTTCACCTTCGCTACACCTGTATCCTTCCGCCAAGGTGGATATGATAATGTCCTCCCTATCAAAGAATCTGTGTTCAACAGTCTTTTGAGTCGTTGGAATAAATACAGTGGAATTGAAATCTCTAGTATTGCCGTTGAATCAATTTTTCCCAGTGCTTTTAATATTAATACCGAAGTTATAAGCAACTATGAAAGTAAATTTATAGGTTGCGTTGGCAGTATTAGCTATCGGATTTTGGGAGATGTTCCAGCCCTGGCAATTAAGCAAATGAATGCTTTAGCTAATTTTGCGTTATATGCAGGATTGGGGCGTAAAACAACGATGGGGATGGGAATGGTACGCAGGATATAAATTTATATCACGCAGAGACGCAGAGGCGCGGAGAGTAAGAGTTTGAGATTTGAAATTGTGAAATAGTTAGTTGAAGATATGAATGAAAGTGATTACATTCCTATTGCTGCATTGAATCAATACAGCTATTGTTCGCATCGCTGTTGGCGAATGTTTTGTGCCGGAGAATTTATTGATAATCAATACACTATTGAAGGTACAAGTTTACACGAACGAGTCCATACAGTTGGTGAGGGGCAACGTGAAGATACTTGGCAAATCCGAGCAATTTGGCTGAAGTCTGAAAGATACAAATTAATAGGCAAATCAGATTTAATTGAATCTGAAAATGGGGAATTTTATCCAATCGAATACAAGCGAGGACGTAAAGGCGAATGGGATAACGATGAATTGCAAGTTTGCGCTCAAGCTTTGTGTTTAGAAGAAATGACAGGTAAAGCCATCAATACTGGCTATATCTACTATGCACAAACCCACCAACGGCAATTAGTCGAGATTTCTAATGAATTGCGTCAAAATGCGATCGCCACTATTAAAACAGTCCAAACACTCTTATTTACAGGCGCAATGCCTAAAGCTATCAAATCAAAACGCTGTGAAGGATGCAGTCTATATTCACAGTGTTTACCTCAAGCTACAGAAAAAGTAGAACGCTATCAAGAAGGTAATTAATCAGAATTCAGAAGTCAAACAGGGTTTATATCCAAATCCGGTTCAGTTAACCGTAAAAATACTCTTGTAGAGACGCGATTCATCGCGTCTGAAAGACCAGTTGTTTTTGCTAATTTAGGATGTAATTATGGGTACAGTATACGTCACTCAGGAAGATGCTTTCATTGGAAAAGTTGACGAACGGCTACATATCAAATTTGAAAAAAAGACAATTTTAGATGTCCCATTAATCAAGATAGATGGTGTTGTAGTTTTAGGACGCGCAACTGTTTCACCAGCCGCTATTTCTGAACTATTAGAACGACATATACCTGTTACTTTTCTCACAGAAAATGGTCGTTATTTAGGAAGAATAGAACCAGAAGTGACTAAAAATATCTTTGTGCGTAAAGCCCAATGGCAAGCAGCAGGCGAATCAGCCCAAGCAATTCATGTAGTACAAAGCTTTGTGCGCGGTAAGTTAAAAAACTACCGTAATCTCTTGAACCGTCGTCAACGTGAAAACCCAGATTTAGATTTATCTGTAAATGTAACGCGTTTAGAACAAGCGATCGCACCAATCGAAACTACTAAAAATATTAATTCACTGCGCGGTTTAGAAGGTGCTGGAAGTGCTGCTTATTTTGGTTGCTTTAATGAATTAATTAGGACTACAGAATTTAGTTTTAATAACCGCGTTCGTCGTCCTCCAACCGATCCGGTTAATTCTTTACTCAGCTTTGGCTATTCATTATTACGGCATGATATTCAAGGTGCAATCAATATCGCCGGATTTGATCCATATTTAGGATATTTACATTGCGATCGCTACGGTAGACCATCATTAGCATTAGACTTAATGGAAGAATTTCGTCCCTTAGTTGTAGATGCAATAGTATTGTCTGTATTAAATAGACAATTGTTAACAAAAGCAGATTTTATCACAGAACCTTTGAGTGAAGCAGTTTCTCTAACCCCAGAAGGGCGAAAAAGATTTTTGCAGCAATATGCACAAAAAAAACAATCCGAATTTAAACATCCTGTTTTCGGACGCAAATGCACTTATCAAGAAGCATTTGAATTACAGGCACGATTATTAGCGAAATACTTAATGGGTGAAACCGAAAAATATCCACCATTAGTTTTGAAGTAGAAAGTTAGTTATTAGTACAGACGCGATTAATCGCGTCTGTACAATATTCATTGGTGTAGAAAGTGGAGAAAAAAACTAGCGATGAATGTTGTTGTGTCTTATGATATTTCAGAAGATAAACGCCGCACAAAAATTCACAAAATTCTCAAATCCTATGGACAGTGGGTACAGTACAGTGTATTTGAATGCCATCTGACCGATACTCAGTATGCAAAATTGCGATCGCGCTTGAACAAGTTAATCAAGCCTGAAACCGATAGTATCCTATTTTACTTTTTATGTGCTTGCTGTCTAGGTAAAGTAGAACGTATTGGTGGGGAAAAAATTCGTGATGACTCTATTTTCTTTGCTGAGTGCGCGGATGGGTAGGTGTTGAAAACGAAATTGCAGCAAGTAACCTTGAAACCCTCCTGCTGCAATAGTTTTGGAGAAAATAGCTAAGAAAGTACCCGCGCACCTTACACAGACTACGTTCTAGCTATTTTCCTAAAACCGAATGTCAATCGTAGATGCTATGATTATCTCGTTCGCGCTACCGAACCTTGAAAACCCAATATAAACTGTGTTTCAGGCTACCGCAGTTGAAATTTCACTTAATCCCTATTAGGGATTGAAACGCTGATAGTAAAAAATGGTGGGGTAAATATCAAAGTTGAAATTTCACTTAATCCCTATTAGGGATTGAAACAAAAATTAAAATTCAATGGGAAGAAACTAGTGAAGGTTGAAATTTCACTTAATCCCTATTAGGGATTGAAACGAATCATGATTAATTACTAATCCATTTACTTGCATGTTGAAATTTCACTTAATCCCTATTAGGGATTGAAACAAAAGCTGCTAAGATTGCAGCGATCGCAAATTTGGTTGAAATTTCACTTAATCCCTATTAGGGATTGAAACTACCGATGCCGCCAGGATAACGATCCGATGGCTAATGTTGAAATTTCACTTAATCCCTATTAGGGATTGAAACATATGGGACGATGACAACCTTTACTTAGAACCTACAGTTGAAATTTCACTTAATCCCTATTAGGGATTGAAACCTTCTAATGAAATTACTTCGTTTTTGTGGCGATGTTGAAATTTCACTTAATCCCTATTAGGGATTGAAACAGCTTCCATCAAAAATTCAATTCCTTGGGGGTAAGTTTGGGGTTGAAATTTCACTTAATCCCTATTAGGGATTGAAACAACTTGAATTATTTTATATTGCAACCCTGAAAGGCTAGAGTTGAAATTTCACTTAATCCCTATTAGGGATTGAAACTTATAATTTCTTCATCAAGTCCACCAAACAATCTGTTGAAATTTCACTTAATCCCTATTAGGGATTGAAACTTAACCTCTTAAATCCCGATCTGTGCCTTGTAGAGTTGAAATTTCACTTAATCCCTATTAGGGATTGAAACAAATGGTGATAAAAATTGGCAAAGATATACAATCGTTGATGTTGAAATTTCACTTAATCCCTATTAGGGATTGAAACAGGTGTAGATGACGATCGTCCTGATGGGTATGAAGGTTGAAATTTCACTTAATCCCTATTAGGGATTGAAACGTTGGAGAACGCGACCCAAACAACCTAAATCATTGTTGAAGTTGAAATTTCACTTAATCCCTATTAGGGATTGAAACTTTATTTATATATATATAGGTAAAAACTAATTGTGTTGAAATTTCACTTAATCCCTATTAGGGATTGAAACACCCCATTAGGTGCAGCGCGGCACATTGGCGCATGTTGAAATTTCACTTAATCCCTATTAGGGATTGAAACCCAGAGAAACTGGCTTTAACCCAAATCCTGTAAGGTTGAAATTTCACTTAATCCCTATTAGGGATTGAAACTTCATCTTTACGCCCAAAAGATTTTAAAGTAAATTCAGTTGAAATTTCACTTAATCCCTATTAGGGATTGAAACCTCGATATTCTCATAATCAAGCTAAATGCTGTATTTGTTGAAATTTCACTTAATCCCTATTAGGGATTGAAACCAGGAGCTTCAGGAGCAAGTTCTTTATCTGCTTCTAGGTTGAAATTTCACTTAATCCCTATTAGGGATTGAAACTCCTACGCTTTGCCTCACCCATTTGGAAACTCCCTGGTTGAAATTTCACTTAATCCCTATTAGGGATTGAAACGCCAAATTCAGCTTGCAATTGCTTGGCGAATTTGGGCAGGAGTTGAAATTTCACTTAATCCCTATTAGGGATTGAAACTCACTCAAAGCCTGTTGAGCTTTCAAATTAATGGCGTTGAAATTTCACTTAATCCCTATTAGGGATTGAAACGCACGACACACAAACCCGATCGGGGATATCTTCGTTGAAATTTCACTTAATCCCTATTAGGGATTGAAACAGCGCAGCGCGAAACCGAAGTACATCCACAAAGTTATAGTTGAAATTTCACTTAATCCCTATTAGGGATTGAAACAGCGCCAATCCCAAGATTAAAAAGCTCTTTCCCCCGCGTTGAAATTTCACTTAATCCCTATTAGGGATTGAAACTTAGTGCTGGCTTCCGAGTTGAAATATCATTAT
This sequence comes from Nostoc sp. DedQUE12a, assembly GCA_034530795.1. Classification (GTDB taxonomy): domain Bacteria; phylum Cyanobacteriota; class Cyanobacteriia; order Cyanobacteriales; family Nostocaceae; genus Nostoc. The sequence goes on along the minus strand of JAVRCH010000139.1, from coordinate 125,576 downwards.
CGTTGAAATTTCACTTAATCCCTATTAGGGATTGAAACCTAAATCGATAATCCACAGTGGTATAACTTTCCCTTGTTGAAATTTCACTTAATCCCTATTAGGGATTGAAACATTACTAAAATCCCTAAGCTTGACCCTACATACAAAGTGTTGAAATTTCACTTAATCCCTATTAGGGATTGAAACAGGTAAGTCTAAGTTGGAATATTCAACTGGTAACCGTTGAAATTTCACTTAATCCCTATTAGGGATTGAAACTTAACTTTAACAGTTTTAGGTGGTAATTCTTCAATGTGGTGGTAAGCTAAGATAACTATTGAATCCAGTATCGACGGCAAAATTCAATGAGAAGTCTGGTTGTCCAGGTAAACGAAAAATTACTGGAACTGTCGCCCTACCACCAATTAACCTTCCATAAATCATTGGGTTGTACGTTCCATAGAAGCACTGCCAAAGCTAAATGCAACATCATAACCTATTCGCATCATAAATAATCTGGCGTTTGGATTTTTCTGCTTTAACTTTAATCCTGGTTCTATACCAATTTCATCAATCCCATATTCGCCAGTCTCAGCATTAATCACAATCATCTTGCCAATATTATCGCCCTGCTCTACCTGTTGGCGAATGCCATTTTCATAAAATTGATTAGCTCTTTGAGCGACTTCTTCTACAGTCCAAAAAATAGCCTCCATAATCGCACCTGCCTTTTGCTTTTGAATTATTGTAGCTAAATAAAGTAAGTCGGTGTAAATAATCCTCCTTGGTTTGTAGTTGCGCTACTCTGCGAGAAGCCGCTTCGTGCCTATAGCGTTTCCTAATTTGCTGAGGTACTTAGTACATCGCTAAAAAATTTGGTAAACCTCTGCGTTGAAAAGCTTTGATGCCTGCGGCAAGCCCCTTCGGACTCTACGCGCTCAAACTTTTCGCTGTGTACCTCTGCGTTTAAAAACATTAGACTTCTTGCAGAAGTCGGGGAAAGGGGAAAAGGTTTGGTATTTTCCTTTCCCCTTTAACCTTTTCCCTTTCCCCACCTCTTGCAAAAGTGTTTTTTGCAAGAGGTCTATTGTTTCTGTACCTCAACTGGGAATCACTATAATCTACTTTTTATTAGTGATAAAACTCCAAATTAAAATTAAATAAAAATCATCACGTTCAGCAATGAAACACCAATATCCAGCATCCAAAATCCGAAGCTGACTATGGTGTTAGGAACTTTTTTTTTAAAGGATTACCTCCTTTCATATCCAGCATTTGTGCTAATTCAGTTGGATTCAATGACTTAACAAGACTCAAACCAAGAGAGTTACTAGAAATGCTTTGAGTGTAGCTAGCATTGAGATAACGAACGTATTGTGGCTTTCCTGCAACATAACTTTGGAAGAAAGGCAAACTTAAAACATTCATGTAACGACGCGCTTGGGAAGCATCGCCAATCATTTCAGCAGGTAATGATAATTGTTGATTTGTCGGGTTAGCGTTACCAATGGTGGAAAAGTGGGTGGCACCTGCAAGCATGACAAGATACTTTTGTGGATTTGCCAGCCACGAGAAAGGTAGAATTTGCTCGTATAAAGCCGGTGCAACAGTATCATCGCTACTGCTGACAATCATCACTGGGGTTTTGATTTGATTTAAGCCAGCTTGGCCGAAAATAGAACTAGTAATTGGATTAACTGCGATCGCTGCTTTAACTCTCTCATCCCGCAGGTTATAATCTTTGCCAGAATTACTAATATTCAATTCCAAAGCACGACACTGGAGGAGTAAAGACATATTCCAGGTTTTTTTCAGTCCTGTTAGTTGACAGTCTTGTTTTAACTGCCCAAAGTTGATTTTAGCGCCTGCCAAGGCCAAAGCTGTGTAGCCTCCCAAAGATTGACCAAATACGCCAACGTTTTGCACATTTAACCTATTTTTAAAGCGTAAATCAGATTGGTTAGCTTTTTCCAATTGATTCAATATATATGTAACATCTAAAGGTCGGTCTTTAAATTCACTTGGTTGTGCTAAGTCGTTGGCGTGTTTATTCAACAGCAAACGTAATTTTTTAGTATCGCTAGCAGGATGATTGGGAACAGCTACAGCAAATCCATAAGAAGCTAAATGAGTAGCTAAATATTGAAAATTGCTGCTGTCTAAACCCAAGCCGTGAGAAATTACAATTACAGGTGCGCGAGTTGAAATTTTGGGAATGTAAACATCAGTTAATAAAAAGCGATCGCGCTTTGAATCAAAAAACTTTAACGTATATTTTTGTGACTTAAACTTTCCCGGAATTTCTAAGTTAGGTAATTGTGATAAATTTGGTTTTTGGATACTAGCAGCTTCGATATTTGACTTTTGAGAAACTGCGGCGATCGCTCGATGGGTTTGATTAACAAGTTTGTCCAATTCTGTAGCTATTTCAAAAGTCTGCGCTACATCAAGATGAATGCTCTTGCTAGGATATTTACGTAACACATTTAAAAGTGTTAAGCCTCCTGATTCGGCAGAAGCTGAAATAAGTGCCGAACGCAAAGCACCAAATTCTGATTCTGGCTGAGAAGATTTAGTTTTAACCACTTGCGCCAACCGAGCCAGCAAAAATTCTCCTTGGGATGTGTACAGAAGTTGTGAAACTACTGCCGGACTAACTTTCACACGATTGAGTAAAATTCGTCGCAATTCTTCAAGCTTTTCAACAGGTAAATATTGTTGATATGCCGCTAAATCATCGCTAATTACGCCTGTTTTGGCGTAGTTTTCTAAAGCTTTCACTGAAATCGAAAGCTCTAGAGCCGAATAAGATGCATAAATGCGTTCTGCTGCCAAGACAGAATTACTAATTCCAAACGTTGGCAGCACCATTGAAAGAACCAGCAATAGGGAATTTTTTCTCAGGGTGCTGGCCCAATTACCAAACAAACTATTCATCGCTCAACTGTTTCGGTGGTCTGATTTTGATGTGTTGGCTTTGGTAGTTTTTCGGGCGCCCTGCTTGGTTTACAAAAGAATTCAGAATTCAGAAGTCAGAATTCAGGAGTCAGAATTCAGGAGTCAGAATTTATTATGATTTATGTATCAATTGCAGATAGCACAGCATTAGCAAGTCCGCCAGCATCTGAATAAATGGGTTTTAAACCCTACAAAATCATAGATTTGATATTGACAGTCTCCACGCCTAGAAGCCGGGAAATTCTTGGTTCACAGTCCAATCGTAATCCGGTAGGATTGCTCTAACGCATATCAACACTCAACAGTGAAGCGTCAACCATCAACGTTAGATTCTACCTTCTGAATTCTTCTTCAAACATTTTTTGTTGGCTATCAATTAAACAAATTAGATCGCTACAGAGTCAAACTTGTGGGAAAAGTATCGATTTTACAGAAGGATGACTTCAGTAGTTCGCCTTCACCAGAAAATCATAACAAACGAAAAAATATGCTGCCTCAGTATCTATGTTGTAACTTTGAATGTGCGACAACTTTACTAGGTTAAAAAAACACTAAACATTTTGAAAATAATTCTTACTAATTATTAAAATTATTCTCAGCAAAGTTAGCAGGACTTACGCAATAAGTCTCTGAAACTATTATTTCTCTGTGCCCTCTGCGTCCTCTGCGGTACCCTGCCTTAAGCCGCTTTGCGTCTACGATTTTCCGTTACCTGTGCGTAAGTCCTGGTTAGTATTCACCTGAATTCATTTATTATTACCATTCACACACAGCAAATTCACTGTTGATTTTTTTACATTCAGAATTCTGAATTCTGAATTCTGACTTCTTCAATCACTTTTCCCTAAGGCGATCGCCACTGAACCTACCACTACTAAACCTGCTCCTAATATTCCTAGAAAAGTGAAGCGTTCGGGTGGAATTAAACCAGGTGCGATCGCTGATACAACGGCAACTGATATTAATGTCACAATGGGAGCTAAAGCTAATACTGCACTGACTCGTGATGCTTCCCAATGTTCTAATGATTCAGCAAAAGCACCGTAAGCAATTAGAGTATTCAAAGCACAAAAAATCAACATTCCTGAGTGCAAAGCATCAAGTGTAAAAATTGATTTTACCTTAGCTAGAGGAGTGAATAATAAAGCACACCCTCCGTAAATAATTAGCATGATGCTAGCGGAAGATAAAGATTGTAATAATTGCTTTTGTGCCAAAGCATAAATAGCCCATGCTCCTGCTCCTAGCACAATTAAAATGCTACCTAGTATATAGGTATTATGCGCTGTAATTAAATTTGTTAGCTGTTCTCGAAAAAATAAAAAGTAACCGCAAGTCAGTACGCTGACACCAATCCATTGATACAGGCGATAACGTTCGTGAAAAATTACTAAACCGCCTAAACCTAATAAAAGAGTAGCTAATTGAATCAGAACTTCAGCGTTAGCGGGTGATGTTAACGCTAAACCTTGCATAAAGAAGAAGTAATTCATCGCTAAAAAGAGTGTAGCGATCGCTAATAATTTTCTAGAACCGGAACGCAATTGTTCTAACTTTGGTAATTTACCAGTTATTCCTAAATAGACAAAAAGCAGTAAAAATGATACTAGAAAACGAAACCAAATAACTGTATACACATCCAATACTTGCAGAGTTACCGAAAGAGCAATTGGTAAAATTCCCCACAATAATACCGTCAACAATGATAATGCTAGCCCTAAGCGCCAGCGGCCAGAACTTTGATGTAGTGACATTTAAATATGCTATGCAAACTATGGCTAATAATAAACTTAAAGATATATATTTACATATCTAAATTTTATCAAACTCTTGCTAGCTAAGCGTAAAAACCACTATTTTCTATAAAAAAGTGTAAAAAGAAAATTGCTGAGCTTGCTTAACTGAGCTATGCCTTCATGAGTTTTTTATTTACATAAAATTAGTAATTATTTTACCTAAACAATAAATTTCAAGCTTTTTAGCCAATGTATAATTTCTTCCAGTCTTAATTTATAACCAACAACTATGGGGACTATACCCGTAATAGTATTGGTGCTAGTTTTGACTAGCTTACCAATTTATTTCCTACTCAATTCAAGAGGTCGATTTTCGCTCAAATTTCTGGTCACAAAAATCAAGCAAGCAATCCAAAGCTTAGCTAATCTGCCAAAATTGCTGCGTTATGACCTTAATACATTTTCTATACCAACACCATCATCCAAATTGCCTATTGAAATCAATACCCAAAGGTATAGATATAGATCTGGCAAGTTTAATCCTCTGCGATCGAGATTTTCCAAAACTATAGTAATTGCTGCCATGATTATGATGGCAGTAATAACTGGAAATACCGTATCAGCGCAAATTACCCCATCGCCACTTTCCCTCAAAAGTGTGCCTGTTCCAGAACCAGATAATCTCGCAGAGTTCGTAAAAGACAAAGCAGCCGCCATCAAATTAGGAAAGGCTCTTTTTTGGGATATGCAGGTGGGTAGCGACGGCGTGACCTCCTGTGCGACTTGTCACTTCCATGCAGGAGCCGACAATAGATCCAAAAATCAGATTGCTCCTGGGCTGTCGCGGGTTAATGCTAATGGTACAGAAAACCCAGATACAGTTTTTGATATAGGAGGACAACCAAACTACCAACTCAAGCCAGAAGATTTTCCCTTCCACAAGCTAGCAGACCCGAACGATCCTAACAGCGTCATATCCGATCGCAACGATGTCAGTTCTTCCCAAGGGGTTACCAATACTAAGTTTGTTGATGTCGTACTTGGTAATGCGGAAGACCAAGTAAAAACTGAGCCAGATCCCGTGTTTAACGTGGGAGGCATAAATGTGCGCCGCGTTCAGTCTCGTAACACCCCAAGCGTAATTAATGCAGTATTTAACTTCCGCAACTTCTGGGATGGAAGGGCAGAGAACATCTTTAATGGGGTGAATCCTTTCGGTTTGAGAGACCCTAACGCATCTGTTGTCAAAGCAGAAACTCCAAATCAGCTTAACTTTGTTAAAATCAGCCTGAAGAATTCGTCTTTAGCTTCCCAAGCCGTCGGGCCGCCACTCAGTTCCTCTGAAGTGTCTGCTGATGGTCGGACTTTTGAAGAGATTGGTGATAAGTTTGGGCGAACCAACGCTAATAAAGGTAAAAAACTACCCCGAAAACTTGCGAAAAAGTTATTTCCTCTGAGACCGCTAGGTAAACAGCTTGTGCATCCGCAAGATAGCGTTTTAGGTGCAGATAGCAGATGGCCTAAAACCGGACTCAAAGATAGAACCTACGATCGCATGATTCAAGATGCCTTTAAGCAGGAATGGTGGAAGTCTAATAAACTAATCCGAGTTGATGCCCAAGGGAGACGCACTTTTGTCAAAAAGCCCGATCGCTCCTTGGAGACTAATGAGTACACATTAATGGAGTACAACTTCTCGCTATTCTTTGGATTAGCAGTTCAGTTGTACGAGTCTACACTCATTTCCAATGACACGCCCTACGATCGCTTCTTAGAAGGCAACGCCACTGCCCTCACCGAGCAGCAGCAACTAGGTAAAATACTGTTTGAAGGCAAAGCTCTGTGCATTGGCTGTCACACTGGGCCAGAATTCACTGCTGCTTCAGTAAGCAATGTGGCTAAAAACGGACGAATCAAACGTGTGCCGTTCCCGCCAAATAGCCCTGAAGATAATGGCTTCTTTAGGATTGGTGTCAGACCTAACACAGACGATCTCGGCTTGGGTGGTAATGACGGTTTATTTGGTAACGGCCAAGGTAATCCGCTCTCAGAGGCACGATTGGCGCAGTTAGGAAAATTTCAGGTTCTCCTTGGTGAAAACCCGCCTACTCTCAATCCAGTCTTGAAGCCTACGGAAACTGTGGTTGCAGACGGAGCTTTCAAAAGTCCTGGACTTCGCAACGTGGAACTCACTGCTCCCTACTTCCACAATGGAGGTCAGGCTACTTTAGAACAAGTGATTGATTTTTACAATCGAGGTGGTGACTTTGGAGCGCTTCCCCGCCTGAATCTTTCACCAGAAGAAAAGCAGCAATTAGTCGCTTTTTTGAAGGGACTAACTGATGACCGAGTTCGGTATGATAGAGCGCCTTTTGACCACCCACAACTATTTATCCCTAACGGACATCCGGGTGATTCTACAAAGGTTACCAATGACGGTACTGGCAAAGCCACAGATAGCCTAATAGAAATTCCTGCTGTTGGCAAGAATGGTGGTACTGGTACACCAAATTTCCTAAGCTAGTAGTATTTTGGGAAATACCTGATAGATAGACATAGGTAGGGGGGTACTCAATACGGTTCGGATAAGCATTTTTCATCTCTAATGTGGGCAGGGAAAAGGGTAAGGGGAAAAGGGAAAAAGTTTGAAATTACCCTTTTCCCTTTTCCCTTTTCCCTTTCCCCTTTAACCCAACCGTATTGGGGGCGTACTGCTGTACGCCCCTACATTTACTTTATTGCTAACGAGTGCGTAGGCGTAACCCGCCGGAGGCATCGCCAAAAGCAGGTTCTATATTGCTCACCTTTGTATGGTCTAGGTAATTATAGACTCTTCTCGAAACTTCACGGACAAAATCTCCAGCTTTGGGATCGTGGTTTGGTCTTTGTACCAAAACACCCGCTAAATAGCTTTTGCCGTTGGGCATTTGAATAATACCTGCGTCACCAATGATAAATCTCAATGTACCAGTTTTGTGAGCGATGGTAGCTCCTTTACCAATGCCAGCTGGTAGTAAACTATTGGTTTTGACACGGCGCATAATACCTAAAACTTGATCGCGGCTGTTTGGGGAAAGCAAACGATTGTTATAAACTAACGCCGCCAATCTCACCAAGTCTTTGGAACTAGTTGTATTTTTGCCAGGAATGTCTGGAAGTAAATTTTGCATTGCTGTATTTTGCAATCCCCAGCTACGAAAACGTTGGCTAACTTTTGCTGCACCACCCAAGCGATCGAGAACCATATTGGTTGCCGTATTATCGCTGATTGTCATCATCAAAGTAGCAGTTTCTAGGACGCTAAATTTAGTTCCAACGGGTTTGTATTGCATCGTTCCAGCTTCACCAACCCTTAAATCGCGCCGCATCACTAATTTATCTGTGAGTTTGATTTTGCCAGCGTCTATATCTTGAAAAAGAGCTACCAATAAGGGAAATTTGATTGTGCTTGCAGCAGCAAATCTTTTTTCACCATTAATATCTATATAATTTCCTGTTGCTAAATCTAAGAAAAATATTCCCGGATTTAATGTTTTATAACTCGCTAACAGACTGCGAATTTGAGAACTCAGACCGACCATCTCTTGACCAAGATTCACAACTCCTGCAAATGTAGTTGCATCTTGGGATTTGATAACAATGTCTTCTTTATTTTCCCCAACAATGGCATTAATTTGGCGGTTAAATGAATTGAATTTGACTATCCAATGAGAACGAGAATCTCCCTTGATTGAAACATTCTGGGAAGTAATATCATAACCAGGAGCTAATTCGACGACAAAACGAGTTGTTTGAGAGTCTGGTTTGCCAAGGCGAATTTCTCTGATTGCATTCCCAAAACTTTGTTTGACGCTATCAGAATTAAAAGTAGTTCCAGGTAAATCAATTACTAATCGGTTGGGATTATCTAATAAAAAGGCCTTTGGTTCTATGCCAGAAGTTGTAGTTAGGTCTAATTGATTTTGGCTAGAATCAAAATACCAAGACTGTAATTGTGAAGCTTTAGCTTGTCCGGCAAGCAGAACTAAACTGCTTAAACCAATGGCCAGTAGATGTGATTTCATGTTGAGATTGTGTGTGTGCAAGTAAGTAGCAAGTAATCAGCTTTACTTAGATTGTTTTCTGATGACTGTGTTGAACTTCCGGATAAAAATTTATAAATCCCATTGAGTTATTTTTTGAGATGTCTTTGGGATTAGATAAGCACAACAAATCATCATTACTCATTAAAAGTAAATCGCTGAGAATTTTGTTTGTGATGTGAGTTGACAACAACAGAAATTGTTAATCTAGCGCAAGGACGAGCCAAGGGTCAATTATGTTTCCAACTTTATTTTTGTTGATTCACAAGTTACCCAGAACCCTTGTAGAGACGTAGCACTGCTACGTCTCTACATTGTTTTTCACCAAATGTCTAATGACATCTTAGATTTAATATGACTATCTACTTATGAGGTATGGAAAAGAGGCAGAGGAACAGAGGAGAATAATTAATAATCTATGCCCCATGCCCAATGCCCCATGCCCCATGCCCCATGCCCATTAAAAGAAATCAGCCACCCAAGGAGAACTAGCTGCAAATATTTGCGTAGCTGCTGAAATAGCTGTTTCTGTGCCATGCAGTTTTCCGGCTATTTGCAGATGGTAGGGAGAAAACAAACTTGTATATAGTGGTGCTAGTTCTCGGACATCTAGCTGCAACTCTCCTTTGCCACCTTTTGTAACTTCACCGCGTCCATTGGCAACAGAAAGGATGAATTTACCATTGTTTGCATCTATGACATTATCTTGAATCTCTAGGTGTAGTTCAGTTTCAATTCCTGATGGATAACCGCGCATGGACAATGCTTTGACTACATCTACTATTCGTAGCATCCAGCGAAACTGAGTCAAAATCTTGGCAGTTTGCTCTGGTAACGCCAATGTTAAGGTATCAATTGCAGAACTCTTCCAACGCACGCGCTGAATTTGGGAGCGATGGCTGGCTAGAAGAGACCAGAAAGTTTGTGTAGCAGCAGCTGTTTTTAGTACCCAATCTTTGACAACAATGATTTCACCATTCTGTGTTTGTTCTTGAGTGAAGATGGTGTAACCTTGGGGTTGGTCTTTTGTACCAATGAAATAGGCATAAGTCATTTCCTTTTCATCTGGTTCAATTAATCGCTGCCAAATTGCGGGATGTCGGTCTAAATATCCATGCGTGAGTTTCGCCTGCTGCTGATATAGTTCGTGAAAGACTTGATGATTTATGGGAACTACTGGTTGCAAAGGTAGGGGTTGCTCCCGTACTCCAATGGCGTTGGTTGCGACTTCCCAAATGTACCAACTACCCCCTTGCTCGTACCCGACTTTTCGATACAGGCTTTGCACAGCTGGATAAAGAGCAGAAAGCGGTATACCTTTAGCATAAAGTTCCTTGAGGGTGTGCTGCATGAGAGCGATCGCTCCTCCCGAACCACGGTATTCTGGAGCAATAGCCACTACGGCAATTCCCGTCATTGGTAAACGCTCACCACCCCACCACTGACCCATATTCAGAGTTGCTAACCCACCAATTAATTGCTGTGACTCACGAATAATGCGAAAGTTTTCTACGCCAATTTGGTTCATGTAAGCTTCCTCACCGCCAAGTGCGTTGACGAAACACTGCTTAAAGATAACCGCAAGCTGCTGAATATCCTGGGGATGTGCTAGAGTGCTGTATTCAAATTGGAGTGTCATCTCTTATACGTTTAATAATACAAAAGCAAAATTATACTACAACTCAGGTTGTTTGAATTCTTACTAATTAAATATACGATTCAATTTACAAAGCTTAAGGTTAAGAGGCGATCGCACATTGAGTTTATCTCTTATTTTGCAGCTATACGGGGTTGACTGGTTTGAAGCTTTTGTGCTAATTCCGCTTGAGTCATTCACTTCTGTCGTCGTTCTTTCAGGTTACGACTGAGAGCTAGTTTAATCTCTATTAGAGTGGCTTCTTCTGGCGTGAGTTCTAAAAATTCTGCAACGTTGCCAACTTTCCAGCCCTTTCCCTCTAACTTTTTTCTTTTGGCTTCATCCATAATATTTATAGATTTTTGCTGTGCGAACATAACCGCCAGGGACTAGAAGTCCCTGTCTCATAGCTGAAGTCCTCTAGAAGAGGACTAATAAATCACATTATTTTTTTGAGTCATGGTTTATGCGTAAAGGTGCAAGATGTGAATTATAGTTCAACGTTGACCTTCTGAGGCTCGACGTTGACCTTCTGAGGCTCGACGTTGACCTTCTGAAGCTCGACGTTGACCTTCTGAAGCTCGACGTTGACCTTCTGAGGCTCGACGTTGACCTTCTGAAGCTCGACGTTGACCTTCTGAGGCTCGACGTTGACCTTCTGAGGCTCGACGTTGACCTTCTGAGGCTCAACGTTGACCTTCTGAGGCTCGATGTTGACCTTCTGAGGCTCGACGTTGACCTTCTGAGGTTCAAATTTGAATTTCAAAACCTGGCTAATATCAAAATCTAGATTATAATTCCTGAGACATATTTCTGCCTCAACAAAATTCTGATGAATATTCTCATCAATTTATTGCTTTTTTTGCTGCCAATTTTGAGTAGCTTTTGGATTGCTCAAAGTTTCGATCCTTTATCTTCTTATCAGCCTCTCCAAAAGATAGACGGTGCAGCTTTATATCGAAAAGAATTAACGAACGGTAACCAAGCTTATTTACAAGTTATTGACCTCCGCAAAATGCACGTTGACCAAATCGTTGGAGAGGTCGATAATATGGGTCAAAATCAAGGTAAATATTATCAAGGAGAAGGTGGACATTACAGCCCTTTCTTCAAAAATAAGTTATTCTCTGAAGTTGCAGATGAATATCAAAAACTTTACACTACTAACGTTTTTTCTATTATTAATTGTTCTTTTTTTGAGCAATATCAACCCAGCACTCAATTATCTTTTCCTATTAAACTCAATGGTGTAGTCATCACTGGCGGTAATAGTCCCTACGGCCCAGTCAAAGAACCAAAAGATAAATATTATAGTAATATTCGCCTCAAGGCTTTAATCTGGGATGATAATCAGGCATACATTACAAATTACGATCGCGTTAGTGGTGCGCCTCTAAATCAAAAAGCAGTAAAAAACGCCATTGTCACTTACCAATACAGCGACCATCCGGCAAAAGTATTGGCTCAAAATCAAGTGAATAAATACCAAGTCATCGGTACTCTTAACAAAGATGGTGTGAAAGGTGACGAGTTGTTGTTGATTATGACAGTGAACCAAGCAACTTTAGACGAGGCAGCGGATTTATTACGTAAATTAGGAGTCAAAGGCGATATCATCACCGTTGATGGGGGTAGATCGACTTATTTGTTCAATCCCCAAAGAGGAAATATTATTGTTCCACAACTATCTAATGTGCAAGAAAATCCTACTTTTCGAGACCTACCTCATTATCTAGGATTCCGTAAGAAAAGTAAAAATCAAGTTGCACCAAAAATTTTGCTCAGTCAACCAGCAGGCAAAGTCCTTGTAAACAAAGATCAGCCTTATTTAATATTGTGGCGAGACAATTTTGATGGCGATGTCTCGATTAAGTTGTACTATGAGAAGAAACTTATTCAAAACATTTCTTCCCGTACTGCTAGCGATGGCGTTCATAAGTGGACACCACGCATTCCTATAAAAGAGGGCTATTTTGTTCGGGTTTCTAACTCCAAAGACCGGAATATCTTCGGGCAGTTGCAATTTTAGCTCAATGGGAAAATGAAATGGATGAAGGAGGCAGGAGGCAAAAGGCAGGAGGCAGGAGGCAGAAGGTTTTTTTCAGCTATAGGAGGATTCAAACCCCTCCTGAAAAAGAGCCACCTTTCTTGAAATTTGGTGTTCTTGTCTTAAACTGCAAGTTCGCTTTGGTCGCGGCAAGAAACAGAGGAGCCAGCGCTGTGGGCGGCTATGCCGACTTGGGGCGACTAGCGTGGCTGTTTTCCTCCTGCCTCCTACCCTCTGCCTCCTGCCTTCTTGGATAACTGGCTGATCGCAAACCTCTCAATAAGATTGGCGGTGTGGCAGTGGTCGGAATTGTCATAGTTTCTCACAGTAAACAATTAGCTTTGGGTGTGCGGGAACTCGCGGCGCAGATGGTTCGAGGTGAAGTCCCCATCGCTATTGCAGCAGGTATTGAAGATCCGGAAAATCCCTTGGGTACAGATCCCATCCAGGTTAGTGAAGCGATCGCTGCTGTTTTCTCTGATGATGGTGTTTTGGTGTTGATGGATTTGGGTAGTGCTTTACTTAGCGCAGAAATGGCGCTGGAGTTTCTCCCAGAGGAACAGCGGCAAAAAGTGTATTTGTGTGAAGCGCCTCTGGTGGAAGGTGCGATCGCTGCTGTGGTAGCTGCGGCGGCTGGTAGTAATATTCAACAAGTGATGGCGGAAGCACGGGGCGCATTATTAGCAAAAGCAACTCAATTGGGTGGAGTTAGTAGTTCGTTGTTAATTGGGGATAGCCACATCCCAGCCAGCAATCCAGAATCCCCGACGCGAGAAATCCGGCTGATTGTCAGCAATCGTTTAGGCTTACACGCCCGCCCCGCAGCCCAGTTTGTAGCAACCGCAGCCCGGTTTCAATCTCAAATTCTGGTACAAAATTTAACTAAAAATACCGGGTTAGTCCGGGGCGACAGTATTAACCAAGTCACGACTTTAGGGGTGCGTCAAGGACATGAATTGCTAATTACTGCCACCGGCTCAGATGCAGATGCAGCACTGGCAGCATTGCAAGTATTGTTTGCCACTAATTTTGGCGAGGATAATGCTGCTTCTAATCATCCACCAGTTTTGCAACACGAAGTTACCCCAGCTAATGATGGCGAACTGTCGGGAATTCCGGCTTCTGCTGGAGTGGCGATCGCACCTGTTGTTCATTATCAACCCGCCCCAATTGCAGTTACGGAATACCACGTAGATGATACCGAAGCAGAGTGGCAACGTTTACAGGCAGCAATTCACATCGCCCGCCAAGAAATTCAGGCGGTGTTTTCACAAGCATCTTTTCAAATTGGCGATGCTGAAGCTGCCATTTTTGATGCCCATTTACTATTTTTAGAAGATCCAGTTCTTTTAGAAACGGCTCATGGGCGGATTTTAGAGCAGCACATAAATGCCGAAGCCGCTTGGCAAGCCGTAGTCGATGAAGTGGCGACTTCCTATCGCACACTTGAGGACTCTTATTTGCAAGAGCGAGTGGACGATGTTGTAGATGTGGGACAAAGGGTGATGCGTTTACTAACTGGAAATGCCCCTGCAAACTTGCATCTGGAATCACCAGCGATTTTGGTAGCCAGCGATTTAACGCCTTCGGATACCGCCGCACTAGACCCGACAAAGGTGCTAGGCATTTGTACAACTTCTGGGAGTGCCACTTCCCACAGTGCAATTATCGCCCGTACTTTGGGTATTCCCGCAGTTTTGGGAGTAGATGCCCAGGTGTTGCACTTGGCAGATGGTACGCTCATGGCATTGGATGGTGAAAGCGGCAAAGCTTGGGTAGAACCAGAGTTAGATATTTTAGAACAGCTTCAGGCAAAGCGAGAAGCTTGGCAAACTGCCCAGCAACAAGCACGAGCCACGGCACACCAGCCGGCAATTACTCGTGATGGTCGGCAAGTGAGTGTTTTTGCGAATATCGGTAGTATTGCTGATGTCCAAGCTGCTGTAGCTAATGGTGCCGAAGGTGTGGGACTACTCCGCACCGAGTTTCTCTATTTAGAGAGGACAAGTGCCCCCACAGAAGAAGAACAATTAGCAGTGTATCAGGCGATCGCTGAAGTTTTGGAACATCGTCCGCTGATGATTCGGACTTTGGATATCGGCGGCGATAAACCACTTCCATATTTGAGGGTAGGGTTTCCCGAAGCCAACCCATTCTTAGGTTGGCGGGGAATTCGTTTTTGTTTGGGTAATCCAGAAGTTTTCAAAACTCAGTTACGGGCAATTTTGAGAGCTAGTGTTGGACACCAAATTAAAATTATGTTGCCGATGATTGCTACTTTAACGGAGGTGCGGGCAGCTAAAGCAATTCTCGGTGAGGTGCAGGCTGAACTCAAGCAAGCTGGTATTCCCTTTGATGCAGGGATAAAATTAGGGATTATGGTGGAGGTGCCATCAGCAGTGGCGATGGCAGATCGGTTAGCTGCTGAAGTAGACTTCTTTAGTATCGGCACTAATGACCTTAGCCAGTATGTCATGGCAGGCGATCGTACTAACCCACGGGTGGCAAATTTAGTTGATGCCCTACATCCAGCGGTGTTAAGGATGGTAAAACAAACCGTTGAGGCTGGCCATGGGGCGGGAATTTCCGTCGGTTTATGTGGCGAGTTGGCGGCAGATCCTTTAGCAACAGCGATTTTATTAGGTTTGGGGTTGGATGAATTAAGTGTGAATCCTCAAAGTATACCTGCAATTAAGCAGGGAATTCATCAGTTAAGTTTAGCTGAGAGTGAGGCGATCGCGGCATCAGCATTGCAACAAGATTCCGCACAACAGGTCAAAGAGCTAATCTCAACTTCAGTTAATCGCCCTGGGTAAATTCGGTGTCCTGAGCAAATATCTTCTCGATATCTCGCGCCCCATGCAAGACACGCATAATTTCAATTCCTCCTTCAACCGTCCGATAAAAGATGACATAATTCCCAGAGGGAAAGCTCTTTATACCTTCGCCTAACTCAGGACGGTTACGACCAATTCCAGGCATAGCAGCAAGTTTCCTAAACAATTCGGTAAAGCGGTTAAGCAATCGTCCCAATATTGAGAGGTCATTTGAAGCTATGTATTCATAGATGTTATCGAGGTCGCTGACTGCTAACGGCGTAAAGGTATAATGACTCATGAAGCGTCAGCCAAACCAGCCTGGTAACGAGCTTGAAGTCGTGCCATAACTTCTTCCCCATCGAAGAGTTCGCCTCTATCAGCTTGGTTAATACCCTTTTGAATTTCCTGTTGCAAGTTTTCTAGCTTCAGTTGGTTTAACTCTTGTTCAAGCTGCTGCAATCGATTTAACATCTGTTGGAAAGTATGGGCATCTTGAACTACTACAGCTGCTTCCCCATTCACCGTTAATACCAGTGGAGCTTTTGTTTCTTTAATTTGCTCAACATAATTGCTGGCATTGCGGCGAAAGTCTGTTAGCGAGTGAATATTTTCAACGTTGACCATCATAGCACCTAATTAAGTACTTAAATCGATACTATTTTCTTTTGTGCTGTGCGTCAACCAGAAAACCAAAGCTAAATTAACCGTAGCTGAAGCTGAGGCGATCTGAATTGTATTAGTTTAAAATACTATCTGCCAAATTTTAATGGTTTGGTCAGTACTACCGCTAGCGAGTAACTTACCATCAGGACTTAAGGCGAGAGAATTCACTGTCTCTGAATGGCCTGTGAGGGTTTGCAGTAGTTCGCCTGTGGAAAGTCGCCAAATTTTGATGGTTTTATCTGCACTACCGCTAATTAGAGTTTGTCCATCTGGAGTAACGGCTAAAGATTTTACTGGTTTTGAGTGTCCAGTTAATGTGTGCAGCAATTTACCAGTAGCCAAATGCCAAACTTTGATGGTTGTGTCAGCACTACCACTGAAAAGGAGTTGTGCATTGGGACTCATAGCAATTGAATTGACTTCGCCATCGTGACCGTTTAGCGTGCTTAACGGGTCGCCTGTGCGTGGATTCCACAACCTGATTTTGTTGTCAGAACTACCACTGGCAAGAATTGTACCATCAAGGCTAATTGCTACGGCATGAACAGCAGATGAATGCCAAAGGGTACAAATGCGGTCGCCTTTATCTAAATTCCAAATCTTGATTTTATTACTGCCACTGGCAAGAATTGTACCATCTGGGCTGATTGCCACAACATTTACAGGTTTTTGATGCCCTAAAAGCGTGTGCAATACTTTGCCTGTTTTCAAATGCAAAACTTTGACATTACTTTTGGGGTGTTCGCAGCTACCAACAGCCAGGAAACTACCATCGGGGCTAATTGCTAGGGATGAAACTTCACCCCAATTCTCTGTAAGAGTGCGAATGAGTTTGCCAGTTTGCAGATTCCAGAGATTGATGGTTTTGTCTGCACAGCCGCTAACTAAAATTTCGCCATCAGGGCTAACGGTCACAGAAGTGACTTTACCAGTATGTCCAGTGAGGGTGTACCTGAGATTGGCATTTTCTAAGGTAAGTTTATATTTGAGAATGGCGATCGCATCTAAAAGTTTTTCTACACTGAGAATACTTTGGCGATCGCTCACAGCTGTAAAATATGCTTTTAAGTTTTGGAAATACTCTTCATCTTCAATTCTCACGGCTGATTGCATCGCCTCTAAGGGGTTAGCAAATTCCTGTGGTGAGGCTTGACGTAATTCCAACCATGTGCTGATTGAATAATCAATTTGTTCTTGTGCCCAAGAGCGATCGGGTAAATGAGATAAACTTTGAGCTAACTGCAAAGCCAACTCTGGAACCCAATAACGTCGTTCCTGTTCTAGAGCTTGGTAGACTTGTTTATAACCTGTGGCTATCGCTTGCACAGATTGTAAATCAAAAGCATCTTTGAGCAAACTTGGCAGCAACTTTGGCAGCAAAGGCGGTACATCGTGATGAACTAAGTGATAAATATCCGCTACCCAAGCAGCAACCAGAAAGTGACAAGTAATCAACACCTGGCAAAGTTTTTCAAAATCTTGATGATTAACTTGATACTGCAAAGATAACTTGCTAACATCAATCCCTTGAGCCTGCCATTTTTCTGATTTTTCTAAAATTGCCAAATTAAATACATTATCTCTACCCAAAAGATTGATTTCTTCTAAGCTTTCTCCCAAAGCTAATAATTCATCTCGAATTTTTTTCCACTCCAGAGCGCGACTTTTAGCAGATTCCTGAAGAATTTCTTTATAAGACAACCGTGCAATTGTTTTGTAGTAATACCTATCTTGTTTGAATCCCCAATAAGCAATCCGAAAATTGAGGTAATCTCCATCATTTTCTGACTCTAAAATTAAAATTGGCTCTGTTTTTAATATGCCATACAGAGCCTTAATACTAGATTCACTATGAAAACGTTTACTATCCCAAGCCCCGGCTAAAAATTCTGTTGGCCTAACGGGATTGTGCAGAGAATAATGCTGAGTGAACAATTTTCTTAAACCTTCAGCCAACATTAGTTCTATTTCAGAAACACCATCAGTGTTATGTTCAAATTGGTCGAACTTGATTTGGGGAGGAGCAAGAAAAACTTTTAGCGGAGTGCGTCCTTGATTTGTATGAGATTCTAAAATTTGTGACGGATATAATCTTAAAGGCCAACTATCAAAAATTTTGTATACTTCTGGTAACTTAAGAGCAGTCTCTCTTTCTTGATTTGCTACTTTTAATTGTGTTTCACGCTGATAAACAGCTAATTGTTGTTGCAGAAGTTTTGTTTGTTCAAAACTTGAGTCACAGCTATCATTTTCTGCCATCAGATTCTTGCCAAACCTGACAGCTTCATTGATAACTGTTGGCAATAGATAATTAGTTGTAGTCAGACTTTCTTCTTTTCTCTTTTGTATCAGGTCTACAATTACAGGTGCAAACTCTAATACCAATTGAATTAGTAATCTTAGCCCTGGCTCCATAAGGAGAGTCCTGTTAAATAAATAACACTAACAGTGTGCCGAAAATCTGAATAATAGCCGAGTGTTAGACATTGTGTAGACAATACATATTACTCTTTGTCTATAGAATGTCATCTATCCAAAAAGATAGCATGTATTGTTCAAATTTTCCCGAAACAGTTATCAGGCGTATGATGTGGGATCGAGACGCACCATCTAGTATTTCGTTTAACCGATGTGTATTTCGCCAAGTCATCAAACGATTATAAGCATCCTACTAAGTCATTCATCAGCTTTTCAAGACGAATTGTAGATTTTGGATTATCCCCACAGATAAACCTAGAGGAGGAGCTATTGGTTAAAAATCTATTACTTATTCCCTATTGCCTATTCCCTAAGGATAGCCAAGAAATCAATTATTAAACTTTGTGGAATCTTGTGGGGTGGGCGTCTCGCCCGCCCATAACTTTAGGCACACAAAATATCTACCCCACAAGAATAATTTCGATGTTTTTTAATTTTGAAATCCCCTATTGCCCATTGCCCATTGCCTGTTGCCTATCTCAATACACCTGTTAAAATCTGATTCCCAGTTGTCCATTAAACCCGCGAATAGAATTGTAACCAGCACCTACAAAAACGTTATCAGTAGCGCCTACCTGAACGCCACCTGAAACCGCAACACCTTTATCTTCCGAATAAAGTCCAACTCCTACATAAGGTGAAACCACAGGCAAACTGATAAATTTCAAAACATCTACTCCTGTAGCACCATCAGGCCCTGTTCCTAGTTCAACTCCAAAATTCAAAGCCCTAGCACCTACAGCATAAGTTATATCACCATCTTTGCCACCCACTGAAACCCAAGGTTGCGGTATCAGTTGAGCCGATGCTTGACTTGGAGCAAATAAAGTGAAAAATCCTATGGATGTAATTAATGTTTTAGCAATAAAGCCTATTTTCACGTTGTTTTCCTACACTAACTGCCGCATTTTAATACTTTTCTCAGAACTAGCTTATTTCAGCACTGCTGTTAACTAAGGTTTGTCCATGATGGCTAATGCTGACGCAATGAACCTCATTTAAGTGCCCGCATTCAGACTTGTCTGGAAAATCGGGAGTAATGAGTGGGTAGAGACACGATTAACCCTTGTCTGTACGGAGTAGCGAAAAGAAATTTTCATTGATTTTTGTAGTGTAATTTATGGAATCTCTCAAAAATCTTTCTTTGCGTTCTCTTCTGTGCGCCTCTGTCTAAGACAAAAAATATTTATGCAATTAGCAAGCATTACGAGTCGCAAAAGCAACTTTTCATGTTGCAAAAGCAACTTTTCATGCCGCAAAAGCTGCTATTCATGTCACAAAAGCTGCTATTTATGTCACAAAAGCTGCTATTTATGTCGCAAAAGCTGCTATTCATGTCAGAAACTTGATTTAATAGCCGTAAAACAATCTTACATTAGCTTAAAGCTTGATAATCTTACAATAAACGCTTAATTCGGATAGCCTAGCCAGTTTTTAATCCAAAATCGTTCGACTGAGCGTAGCCGAAGTCCAAAATCTAAAATCCCTGCTACTCCCAAGTGGATACATCTCGCAACACATCGGGAATTTCTCCTTGAGACAACGGAAACTCTAACATAGTCTCTCTGTGACCCAAATACCCAGATTCAGCGAACGATAACAGCATCCGCGAAAGCGCCAGCCAAACCTCCGGCTCATATTCCCAATCACGATAACGGGAAGCTTGGCCAGCAATTGAACGTAGTGCCCAGAAATATGAATTTCTTACTACAGAACCTCCCTTTTTAAACTCTGGCAAATCTTCATGGTGGATAAAAAGTATTTTATTTTCAATCCTCGCTCTCATTGAAATTTTGGATTTTAGATTTTAGATAAAAAGTAAATCTTAAGTAATGCGTTGTAGCTTTAGCCTAACGCACCATCTTATGTGATGGTGCGTAAAAATTTTGCTCAATAAATTCCTCTTTAACCTCTTATCTCTGTGTTCTCTGCGCCTCTGTGGTTAGAGAAATGACTTTTAAACCACAGAGGACACAGAGAGAAAAAATGAGATTTTACGAGTCACCGTGAAAGGACTAGTCCCAATAATAACTAATCCTGCATAATTATTTACACAATGGAAATAGATAATAGGCAATAGCTTTTGCCTCTTGCCTATTACCTAACTTGAGTATTAATTTCCCTGAACACTCATCTACAAACTTGAGCTTAAACCTACACGAAAAGTAAAACCAGGGCTATATATGCGATTAACTCGCTCATATTGTTCACCTAACAAATTTTCGAGGTAAACTGTCAGTCCTAAATTGCTAGTTAAAGGTATACGACCGGTGAAATCTAAATTCACAAAAGATGGTGCAAAATCTGTAGTCCTATCACCAGGGTTCGTAAAGATAGATCTGCGAGCGCCACTGTTGTAAGTAACATATAAGTTAGCTTGCCAACCTGCACTTTGATAACCTACACCAGTTTGGAGTACAGAGTAAGGAATTAAACCCAACTGCAAACCTCTTTCTGCTCCTGTTTTGATTTGGGCATCTGTATAAGTATAGTTGAGAAAAGTTGACCAACCAGCAGCAATTTTTAATTGTAATGCAGCTTCTAAACCATTGGTATCCACTAATCCAATGTTTGCCCATCTTCCTGCTATGATTCCCAGGCGATCGCGTATACTACTACCAAAGTAAGTAAACTGCCCAATCAAATTGTCAGAAAATTTGACATCCACTCCTGCACTCCAAGTGGAACCGATTTCTGGCTCTAAATCCGGGTTAGGTTCCCAACCATGAACCGTATCATAAACATATAACTGATCTAACCCAGGATTGCGTTGTCCCCCGGCCCAACTTCCGCGGACTGCTACTATTGGTGTAACTGCATAACGTAAACCGGCACTAGGATTCAAATAACTTCCAAACTCGCTGTCAAAGCTTTGTCTGAGTCCTAAATCTACCAGAAAACTTTCGCCAATATTGAAAGTATTCACAGCAAATAAAGCTGTATTGAATAAACTCCTATTTTCAATTTCGTTATTGCCAATTCTACTAGGATTTGTACTCAAAACATCACCGATTAAGTCGGTGTTTTTTAAATCTAAACCCCAACGCAATTTATTATTGGCAGTAATTCTCCATTCATGATCTACTCTAGCTGAGAGTTGTTGTGTATCTAAAACTCCTGTACGGGAAAATGCTCCTGTAGGGCCATAGGTACTGAAATAATCTTGGTTATAACCAATTGTTGTTGTCAGATTAGAGCTTTCTCCATTACCGAGTCGAGTTTTCCAAGATAAGCCAACATTTAAACCGTCGTGGTCTAATCTATCTTGTTGGAGAGGGAAACCAAAATAAATTAAGCCGCGACGACTGCTGAGTTTAGTAATATCTAAGTTCAAAGAATTTCTTTGATCTAAATCTAGACCAATGCTACCAAAGTAAGTACTTGTAGCTGTATCTGCATTTGATAAAAACCCTTGGCTATCGCGATTTGCTGCACCTACAGGCACGCGATAACGGTTATCTGAAAAGAATCTTTCAAAGCTAAAATTGTATTTTACAGAACTAACCGAACCACCATAGGTTACTTGTTGATTATTTAAACTCAATGAGCCAAATTCTGTAGTACCAGAAAATTTCGGCTGTCCATAACCTTCTTTGGTGATGATATTAACAACTCCCCCAAATGTTGAGGAACCATACAAAGTTGATGCTGTGCCGCTATATAATTCTACTCGCTCGATCGCTTCTACAGGAATGCTATTTAAATCAGTTGCACCGTGATAAGTGTTGACATTATTGTTAATTGGTCTGCCATTAATCAGATATACAGATTGATTGATTGAGGCTCCCCGGTAGTATGTTCCTGTATGAATATCTGCACCGGGGCCGACATCATTGATAGCAAAACCAGGCATTCTTTTCAAAACATCGGCTAAGCTGGTTGCACCTTGCTTTTGAATTTCTTCTTTCTCAATTACGTAAGTTGGTGTAGACTGAGGCAGGCTGTCTGGTTCCGCGATCGCTTCAATGTTAATGTCTTCATCATCGCTAGAATCTGACTCTGTTTCCGGCTGAGTTTCTGACTCAATTTCACTCGGCGTAGATTCTTGAGTTAATAATTCAGCATTAGTCGCCGGTAAGTCGATTTCACTCAAACTCGGAATATTTGAAATAGCTTCGGTTGATTTATTCGTATTTCTCTGCTCAATTTCAGTATCAGCAGCTAAACCAGGAAATGCTATCAGTAAAGTTGGTAAACCTACTGTTAGCAAGGAAAAATACTTTTTCACGTTCTCTTTCACACCAAGTTAAAACAGTCACCACGCGTATTCTTGCGGTTGCGGTACAACTATGTCAAAAGACACAGTGTCATATTTGCAGCAATTAGGAGTACAGCACCTCAAATTTTGCAGTTACTTCAAAAGCACCTACTCCAAAATAAGTAGTTCTATGTGTTGTTGGTTTGGAAGTCGTTAAATCAGCGATCGCTCTTCATACTTAACCATAACTTAATTTATATACATTAATACTGATTGTCTATAATCCTCTTCTAAACAAGCTTTTTAGAAATTTACATCAGAACTTCAGTAGTGACTCAAGTAACAAATAGATATCACCTTCACCGTTTTGCAGACTTGAACACACACAATAAATATAGTTATGCATTGTAAATGCAAGTTTTGTCTTTTTTGTCAATCTATAGATAGAAACGTAATTTCACACTATATATATTTTATACATTAACTATATGTATAGAATAATATCGCTCTTTTGATAGAAGATTATATCTATTGTTAGCTTTTGACCTTGTAAATAAACTAAAATACATGATTTTATAACATGTATTTATGTCATAAAATCATGACTTATATGTAAAAATACTTATTTAATCGGTATATAAATTTAAAAAATAATTTTTTATCAAATTTTATTAAAATATAGATACATAAAAAATTACTTAATCTATATCTATCAACCAAGCAAAGTACTTAGACTCACTAAGTACATAAAAGTAATTTTATTGACAAATAATTTTTATTTAATTTTAAAAAAACTACAGACTACATGCATTTAAGTTAAAAAAATCAAAGGTAATATTTTTGACAACCACTCAAAAAGCTAGTTTCATGGAAATAAGAAATAAATCTAGAGAATTTGTAAGTAGAGGTTTTAGGCTTTAACTGAAAAAATTCCTCAAGGAAGCAACATTTATTTATAGATAAAAAAAATCAAAAAAATGCTCAAATAAATTATTTAATAAAGAGTATTTATCTCTAGCATTTTACATTTTTAATTTTGCAGATAGTCAAAAGTTAAGCTTTCGGGATTAAAAAACTTTCCAAAGCAAATTTTGAATTCAAATTAGGGGCTAAGCTGTTCAGTAAGTTACTCTAAAAATTACAGCTTTTATAATATATTTTCCTAATTTTAAAGACTGATTTAAGTAATTTAAGTCCAACTAAGTATTACAAAGTATACATTGTAATCAAAATATCTGTCAATTAATTAAAATTGCTCAAGAATACGGTTACGATTATAAAAAAAAAGTTAAATAATCATTCATAAGTTAGGAAGTTCAACCGAACACCACTAAAAAACAATTTTTCTACTTGACTAGTGTACTAGCCAAGCCAAGTTTTTCTTATTAAATAATTATTAAATCAATTGAGATATTCATAAAATGATAAAAAATTAGTTATTCATATAAATCTACTAATAAAAGCAAGCGATTTTAGGTATATAACTATTTAAGTTGTCTGAACAAAAAAGTATACCTTAAATTTACTTTTTCATGCTGCTTTTAGCAAAAAAAGTTTACAAGCTAAAATAAAGATGTAGATATAGCTATTTAAGTTTTATATCTACAGATTTTGATATCAAAATTTTAGTTAAAAGCTTCCACTTTCGAGGGTTTTGACATATCGGTTAGTAGAAACGATCTCATTTTGGAAGACGGATTAAGAATCTTAATTTAGTAGTGATATAGAAGTGGTAGTTTCTTCTTCGGTAGCTTTTATTAAAAAAGCTCCTTTAGTGATACTGCTGACTATTTATTACTACAGCAATTCTAAATTAGTTCTGAACACTAAAGATTTTTTGCGATCTCTTTTCTGGGCGTTCCTGTCTAGGAAAGTTTTGATGCAACGCTAGTTTGCACAAGTCCGGCAATCTGCCTGAGCGATTTGTGAAACTTGGCGCTGCCTCTGGTGCGTGAAATTATTTTTAAAATCTCTTGTTCATATCCTAAATAGGATAGCTGTACTACTAATTTAATTTGACAATTACTTAAGGATAGAAAAATACAATGGATGCACAAACTAGAGTTGTATCTTCAAATTTTGCTGCAATAAATTTATCCAAAAATCTGCTTCGAGAGTTGCATTTACTTTGGCAATTTACCGGGCGTGATATTTCGAGTACTATCATACCGCCAATACTATTTATAGTAGCTGCGTGGCATTATGTAGAATCGTCTTTGAGTGAATTTATTTTTGCATTGCCATGTGGAATATTATTTGTTTGGTTGTACCTTTTCTCATTTTGTTTATCTAACCAAATAGCTGGTGTAGAAGAAGATAGAATTAACAAGCCAAATCGCCCGCTGGTTACAGGAAAAATCTCACTTCATGGAGCCTTAGTGAGATGGTTTTTGAGTATGGCCTTATTTACATTTGTAGGCTGGTACTTTGGAGTTTTAGAATGGGCTTTAATTTGCCAGATGGTTGTGATCCTGCATAATTTTGGCGGTTGGGATAAGCACTGGATTACCAAAAACTTCTTGATTGGATTAGGTACATTCGCGCACTTGGCAGCAGTTTGGCAATTAATGGCGCCAATTACACCGATCGCCTGGCGCTGGCTATTTCTTATCGGTGCCATCTGGAGTACATTAGTTGCGGTTCAGGATCTTCGAGATATAGAAGGCGATTTGGCTGTTAATCGAAGCACATTTCCCATCGCCTTTGGAGAAAAAGCAAGCCGATTTCTACTGAGTCTGGGCTTTGGATTATTACCATTTATCATCCATTTCATATTGATGATGCCCACGCAAAATACTGCAAGTACTTTATTGTGCGATGTTGTCCTGGCAGTATTTAGCTGGTTTATTGCAGCCCGGATTGTATTTAATCGCTCTCCACAAGAAGATCATCAGACTTACATGCTGTTTACTTACTGGTATTGTCTTGTTCTGGGTAGTGCGATCGTTGTTCTTTAACTGATACAGCCGAATTCAGGTGCAAACTTTTGTCACAAGGTAAGAAGTATGACTCATTTAGAAGTATTGACTTTATCTCTACAATCATCTGTTCGCCGTCCTAAACACGCTGTTGTTATTGGGGGAAGTATCGCGGGACTGCTAGCTGCAAAAGTACTTACTAAATACTTTGAGCGAGTAACAGTTATTGAACGGGATAACTTCACACAACAAGCAGAACATCGCCACGGTGTACCCCAATCTCCTCATGTCCATACCCTGCTTAAGCGTGGTTTGCAGTCGTTGGAAGAACTTTTTCCTGGTATAGAAGCTCAATTAGCTGACTCAGGTGCATCCGCTATAGATTGGGGAAATGATTTGCCCTGGCTGGGTTTTGCGGGTTGGGCACCCCGCTTTAAGTCTGATTTAATTACCCACACTTGCAGTCGGAATCTTCTAGAGCAAACTATCCGCCGCCGCTTAGCTGCTGAAGACAATCTGGTGTTTATGCAAGAAGGACAAGTAGTTTCTTTATTGTCTAGTTCAGATCAGACTAGCGTTACAGGTGTACGAGTGCGCTTTCGCAACCAACCAGAAACAGATTTAACAGCTGATTTGGTTGTAGATGCGAGTGGACGCAATTCTTCAGCGCCTCAATGGTTAGAAGCAATGGGTTACACACCACCTCAAGAGACGGTAATCAACTCTTTTTTGGGCTATGCCAGCTGTTGGTATGAGCCTCCAAAGAATGTGCAATATGATTGGCAGTGTTTGTATGTAACGGTACAACCACCAAACAACAATCGTGGTGGTGTGATTTATAAAGTTGAAGGTAATCGTTGGATTCTCACACTTATAGGTGTAGGTAAAGATTATCCACCTACGGATAAAGATGGCTTTTTAGAGTTTGCCCGTAGCTTGCGATCGCCAGCTATCTACGAAGCTATCAAAGATGCCAAGCCACTCTCATCCATCTATGGTTATCGGCGGACAGAAAATCGCCTGCGTCATTATGAAAAACTTAAAAGATTGCCAGAAGGCTTTGTGTTAGTAGGTGATGCTGTCTGTGCTTTTAATCCAGTCTACGGACAAGGTATGACGGTTGCCGCTTTAGATGCATTGGCTCTAGATGGATGTTTAAATCAGCGATTATCTAACCATCCCGACGGGAATTTAATCGGCTTATCTCGACACTTTCAAAAACAATTAAACAAAGTAATTGCTGTACCTTGGCTAATGACAACAGGCGAAGATTTACGTTGGCATACCACTGAAGGAGGACAACCCGACTTCATCAGCCGACTCATGCAGCGGTATCTCGATCGAGTGTTGTTATTACAAACTGAAAATGCCGAAATTCACAAGACATTTCTAGAAGTAATACACATGCTAAAGCCACCTACTGCATTTTTCCACCCCAGTA
This sequence comes from Nostoc sp. DedQUE12a, assembly GCA_034530795.1. Classification (GTDB taxonomy): domain Bacteria; phylum Cyanobacteriota; class Cyanobacteriia; order Cyanobacteriales; family Nostocaceae; genus Nostoc. Next base: position 98,621 of record JAVRCH010000139.1, on the reverse strand, counting down.
TCAGCGCAAAAGTGTTGAAGCAAGCGATTAATTGGCAAAGGAAAAATGAGCAGTTTACTGATGAACAAGATGTTCCGAAGAAACTGTCTGTGATTACACAATCATAAAAGGAACTGGGGACTGGCGACTGTGGATATGAGGGAGTTTGGGGAGTGTGGGGGGAAAAGATTTCTTCCCCATCCTCCCACACCTCCCACACTTCCTGCTTGCCTAATCCCCATTCATTGCCGTATCGGTATCTCAATGATGAAATCAGTTCCTTGTTGTGGAATAGAATGGCAAGTTAACTGACCTTTGTGTTTGTCCACAACAATTTGATAGCTAATTGACAACCCCAAACCGATACCATTTCCTATAGATTTAGTGGTAAAAAATGGGTCAAAGATTTTTTGTTGCACTTGGGAAGTCATCCCACAACCATTATCAGAAATCCGAATCATCACCGTATTGGAATTTGTGAGTTCAGTAACGATGCAAATTTGTCCGTGAAATTGTGTTAGAGAAGCTTGTTGTAGACATGGCTGCGAGCTTTCTGTCTGACTTCTGTGTTTGCAAACAAATGACTCTTCCAAAGCATCAATCGCATTATTTAAAATATTCATAAACACCTGATTAAGTTGACCTGCATAACAAGTAACTTCTGGTAAATTTCCGTATTTTTTGATGATTTCAATTTCACAGCGTCCGCTTTTTTCTTTTAGTCGGTGCTGTAAAAGCATCAAAGTGCTATCAATACCTTGATGAATGTTGACAGGTTTCATTTCCGATTCATCTAGGCGAGAGAAATTGCGTAATCCCAAAATAATATTTCGGATACGGGAACTTCCCAACTTCATAGAATCAAGAATTTTTGGTAAATCATCTATTAGAAAATCGAGGTCAAATGTTTCAGCTTTTTCCTTAATTAAATTAGAAGTATTTGGACATTCCTGCTGATAAGTGCTGATTAAATCTAGCAAGTTATGGACATACTCATTTATATGAGTGATATTTCCATGAATAAAGTTTATAGGGTTATTAATTTCATGTGCAATACCCGCCACCATTTGTCCTAATGAAGACATTTTTTCGCTTTGAATTAATTGAGTTTGGGTACTGTGTAATTCTTGGATAACTTTTTCCAAAGATTGATTTTTTTCGTTCAATTGGTGGGTTCTTTCATTAACTTTTTCTTCTAGAGTTTGGCTATATATTTCTAAGTTTTTATAGAGGAGCGCATTCTCTAAGGAGATTGCTGCTTGAGTGCTGAGGAGATTAATAATTCCGATGCGATCGCGGGTAAATGCTGCCATTGTTAAGTTGTTTTCGAGGTAAAGAATACCTAGTAAATTCCCTTGATTAATAATCGGAATACACAAGAGACTCTTGGGTTCCTCTTGAAGAATGTATGGATCGTTTACTAAAAAGTTAACAATTTTTGCATTATCGCTGACAAAGATTTGTTTTGTACGTTTGACGTAATTAATTAAAGTAATAGGAACGTCTGAACTGGAATCTAAATCAATTGATGGAAACTGTGTAGAAATACTCCCAGATGTTGAACTTAAACCGACTGCGGCAACGGTTAACTTTAATCGATCGCTTTCACTCAAAATCATAGCGCACTTAGAAGCTCCTGCATTTTCGATTACAACTGCTATTAATGCAGAAAGCAGTTGTTCCATCTCGATTTTTCCGGAGATTGCTTGAGAAGCTTTAATTACAGATGCTAAATCTAGCATATCTGAAATGCTAGTACTTAAAACGGTTTCATTATTACTAGCAATTGAATGGGATATACGTATGGAAGCAGTACTGCGATCGTTTATTTGGATATCAAGTTTTTCTTGCTGGATAATTTGAGCAAGTAGTTGATAATAGCGTTTTTGCAAATCTTCAACTTTAGCTAATGCTCCCCACTTCATATAGTTATAGTAGGCATCATTCAGATAACTTTGGGCAATCTTTTGTTTATTGATTCCTAAATAAAACTTAGCTGCAAGTTCTTGAGCCAAAGCTTCTTCATTCAGATATTCATATTCTTTAGCATAGGCAATAGCTTGGTCATAATCATCCATTGCTTCGAGATATTCACCAATCACTCGATGTCGTTCTGCCTCTACTAAATAAAATTTATGTAAATAATTCGTTGGGGCAAAATGCGCCCATTGATTCATCTTTTCCTGATTAGCAGCCACCTTTTTTAAGTTTTGTTGCTGTTCAATTTCTGAAATATTAGGATATACAGCTAATCTCGCTAATGAATCGTAAAAATAAAAAACAGGCACAACTAGTTGTCCTATACCGCCATCTAAATATTTCTCTGCTAAAATTGCATTTTCTACTGCTTTAAAATATTCTTGAAATAAATAGCACAGATGTAACTTGCCCAAATATAAATATAAAAGACCTACTCCATCTTTAGCTTCCAGATGAATAGGCAGCATTTTGTTTTCATCGTAAGCTATACCAACTAAACAGTATGGATTTTCTGTATTTTGTAGTAAATTTAAAACAATTTGTCTATAGATATTACTCCAATGCAAAGGTCTTTCTTGTTTAATTTGACTAATGGCATGATTGTAATTCTCCATTTCTCGATCTAATTCAGTCAATTCTTTGCCAATCACATATGAAAAGCTAGAATAATACATTAAACAATAGGCTGCAAATTCTAAATCGCCGGTTTCTAATCCGACAGAGTAAGATTCAAGTAAAGGTTTTAATGTTTCTTTAACATGTCTCTGCCAAATCTCGATTAGTGAATAAAATCCTTGCATAACTCTGGCTTTTATCTCTTTAGCACCAGATTTAGTCAATAAATTTAAAGCTAGCCTGCCAAATTGATAACCAGATTCAAAATCTTTTAGGACTCCACAAAGTACTACTCCATAAACAACATAAGCATAAGCAGACAAGGAAGAGTTACCATATTTTATTGATAAATTTATTTGCTTGAGACAAATAAGTAAGAACAACTCAGCAGCAACTTGATAAGCAACCGGAGCAGTACTAGATAAAATACGCATAGCTGCTAATATTTCAGGCTGCTTCATCTCTGAGAGATTAACTAACTCTTCAATTTGCTTTCCTGCTAGATTGGATGTTATTTCTTCCATCGCTAATTGCACATCAAGCTGGTTTGGAGAATCTGGAAATTCCACTCCCAACAATTTCAAAAAACTTAGGGAAGTATTGACAGATGCTAATGCTTTGTTTTGCGCTCCATCAGCTTGAATTTTGATTTCATAAACTTTTACTTTTTCTAGTAATGTTTTTGCTTGTGCTAAAACTACCTCTATTAATTCCTCCATTTTTTCAAAGTTACCGCTAAGGTATGCAGCCTCCGCTGCTGTTTCATACAAAGCAATACTTAGCTCATATTTTGTTTGCCAACTATCATTCGCTAGTAGTTCTATACCAGTATTCAAATACTTAGTTGCAGCAAGATAAGCAGTCGAGGCTATAGCTTTACGTCCAGCGACTAGATTCATCTGAGCTAGTTCATCGCGTTGAGTTCTATCTGTGATAATTTCAACTGCAATATTAAACTGATTCACTAACTGAAAAATCTTTTCTTCCCGTTCTGTAACCGAGATATTTTTTAATAGTAGTTGCCCAATTTGTAAATGAATTTGCTTTTTTTGGTTTTGGGGAATGAGAGAATAAGCAGCTTGCTGCACTCGATCGTGTATAAATTTGTATCGAGGCCACAGAGAGTTATTCAGCGGTAAGTTTTGCGGTTTCTGGCTATCATAAGTTTCTACTGAAACGCTAGCATTTTGAAACAATTTATAAGCTTCAGTTTGAGGTAAAACTAGCCCTTCATATAAAGCTTTCCAGATTTCAGATGCTGTGTCTACAGCAGATTTTTCATTGATTATGGCAAGAGTTTTTAAATCAAATTCATTGCCAATACAAGCTGCAAATTTTAAAAAATCTTGCGTCTTTTTGGGTAACTTCTCTATTTGAAGTGCCATAAATTCGACAACATCATCTGTGAGAGCGAATGTTTGCAAATCGGCAAGGTTATATTCCCAACAGCCAACATTATAATTAAATTTAATAATATTATCTTTGTGTAAAGACTTGAGAAATTGAATTCCAAAGAAAGGATTACCTTTAGTTTTAGCAAAGACCATTTGGGTCAGAGGAACAGCTGCATCTGGTTGACAAAATAAAGTATCAGCAATTAAATAATTTAAATTATTTTGATTTAAAGGTTTGAGAGTAATATAATTAATAGATGCTCCTGATTTTTCAATTTCCTGTGTTGTCAAATAAAGGGGATGTGCTTGAGAAACTTCGTTATCGCGATATGCACCAATCAATAATAAACTACCTTCAGAATTATCAACATTTTGGGTGCGATCTCCTTCCCACTTTTCTCCATCAAAATTAGGAATCCAGAGATTTTCTTGACTTTCGATAGAAGATAAAATAGATTTTTTAGTTTCTACATTATTTTCAGTCATTAATAATTGAATAAATTTCAAAGATGTTGTGTCTGCCCATTGCAAATCATCCAAAAAAATTACCAAAGGATGTTCTTTGCTAATGAATACCTGAATGAATCTCTTAAATAATAAATTGAAGCGATTTTGGGCAGCATTACCAGAAAGTTCAGCAAATTTTGGTTGTTTACCAATAATCTGTTCTAGTGCAGGAATCACATTAGTAATTATCTGAGCTTGTTCGCCTAGTGCTGCAATAATTTTCACTTTCCACTGTTGAATTTCAGCCTCAGTTTCTATCAAAATTTGCCCGATTAAGTCGCTAAAAGCTTGTACTAATGCCGATAAGGGAATCTCTCGTTGAAACTGGTCAAATTTACCTTTAATAAAGTAACTACGTTGTCGGACAATAGGTTTATGAACTTCGTTAACTACCGCAGTTTTGCCAATACCAGAAAACCCTGCAACTAAAACCATTTCTGTTTTTCCCTGTATCACGCGGTCAAAAGCTGCAAGAAGATTTGCTACTTCTTCTTGACGACCATAGAGTTGTTCAGGAATCACAAAACGGTCGGAGATATCTTTAGCTGCTAACTGAAAAAGTGGAATATTGCCAGTTTCTTCCCAGTGCTCATAGCACATCTCTAAATCATGCTTAAGTCCATAGGTACTTTGATAGCGGTCTTCGGCATTCTTGGACATTAATTTGATTACGATGTCGCAAAGTACTTGGGGAATCTCCTCATTTGTGAATTTGGAATTTTTAATTTTCAATTTTTCTGGTTCTTTGGCAATATGAGAATGCACTAACTCCATTGGGTCATTACTAGTGAAGGGTAATTGTCCGCTAAGAAGTTCAAAAAATGTGACTCCCAAGGAATAGAAATCGCTACGGTAATCAATACCACGATTCATTCTTCCAGTTTGTTCGGGAGAAATATAAGCTAATGTTCCTTCTAAGACGTTAGGATTAGTAAGAAATTGAATTTCTCTTGGTAGTAGGGTAGCGATGCTGAAGTCAATAAGTTTGACTTCGAGAGTACTAGGATTAATTAGAATATTGGCGGGTTTGATATCTTTGTGAATGATGCGATCGCGATGTAATTCCTCTAGAATAGATACTATCTGTATGGCAATCTGAAAAAATTCTCCTAAGCTGACAATATTTTTTTCTTTCCTCTTTGCCCAATCTTTGAGGGATATGCCGCTAAAGTCTTCCATCACTAGGGCATAAGCATTACGATAATTCTCTAAGCTCAGAGGCTTAACTATCCCTTTCAAATTGAGGTTTTTAGTGATTGTATATTGATTGCGGAATTGGGCAATCTCATGCATGGTAGGATATTCATTCCGCATCAGTTTGATGACCACTATCTTTTGGTCTTGTTTTCTGATAGCTCGATAAACTAAGGTTTTACTACCTGAATAAATTTGCTCTGTGATGTGATATCCAGACAGGGGAAGTATATCGTTAGATAGTACTATCATTGCAGTGCTATTTCTAATATTGTGATTCAGCCTTAGTATTCCCCTTTACGTATTCTTAATATCAGTTTTCGTACATCTAGTAATGAATTTGCTCGAAAACTCAATTATTTATTTTTCAGAGATTTTACTTAATTAAATATGAATTTCAGTTAAAATCTAAGTATAAATTTCACTTATAACTCAGTAATACTGATATTCATGTTATTAGGAAGTTGTAGCAATTCTGTATAAAGATGCGCCAAACTATATGAGAAACGTAGGCGCGGAGCGGCTTGCCGCAGGCTACTGCAAAGGGCGCATAGACGCAGAGCGGCTTCCCGCAGGGTAGGACACAAAGAAAGAAAGAAGGAAGGAAGCCAAGAGAATTTGGCGCAGCCTCACAAAGAAATGGTATTGAAAATATTTTTGAAAATGCTATCAAAATTTCAGCAGTAAAAAAAATTAGCGGGTTTTTTGCCCCGCTAATTGTTAATTATTGAAGTTAGGGTAGTTTGCAATTAAATTACAGCAGATTTCAGGTAAATGAAGTACCCGCTAGAGGCGCAATATGTTCTGCTCCTACCATTATCTCTAACTCATTCTTTTGCAATCTCTGTAATTAAAAAACTCAGATTACAAGCTATATATGAAGACTATTTTCTTCCTGAATTCTGAGTTCTGAATTCTGAATTCTGATGAGCTACTTCCAATCTTTATCTGCTTGTGAAAGCACATAAGCTGCTACATCTTCAATCTTCTCTGGTTTTAGACGATTGCCAAAAGCAGGCATAGCACCTTTACCGTTTGTAACTTGAGCAATAATCGCTTCTTGTGAGTACAAACCATACTTTTCCAAAGCGTCCTTCTTCAGGCTCTTATCAGCTTTAACTAAATTTTTGCCGCCTGCATGACAAGAAGCACAATTACCACTAAATACTTTAGCTCCACTAACAGTATCTGCGGCTAAAGCTGAACTACTGAAGGCAAAGGTGAAGATTGCTATGCCTAACAGCATGACTTTAATAATTTTTTTCATTTCGTGTTCCCTCTGCAATAACAGCCGATTCGGTACAATATCCTCCATAATTGTCAGTTGAGTCGCTGCTATAGTCAAATGACAAGCTGTCAAACTAGCCTTAAAATTTTTAATTAAAGATTATTGGCTACCATACCCATCAATCTTGAGATAATAAATTTTTGGATTCTACAATATTTCTTAAGTTCCAAACCCGGTAAACTGACGTATATAGGGTTCGTGGAATGCTAAAATAATATCTTGTTTGGGTACTCCCATTTCAACCAATCGATTGGCAATTCCTTCTTCTGTGCCATCGTGTTGAATCCATATTTTACCATCTTTAATATCAAGATGTAAGATACAGCCAAAATCGCGTTTATTTCCACGCCAGCCAACATAAAGTAATTGATAGTGGTCTTGCTGTTCGTCAAAAATTGTTTGCACCTCATACTCTTCGGCATTTCGTGACATCGAAGCTCGCTTTTGTCGTTCGCACAGAAGATGTCGAATATATTGCCGATATTTTTCTACAGCCATAACCGTAATTAAAATAATTCTTAATGATGCTCCTGTGTCGCTAACGTAATTCGTAATTATTGGGTAAATACCGCACCAATATCTTGGAGTTTATGGTCTTGAATTAGTTGGTATCTAAATCCCCAACTAATTCAATTACGAATTAGTAATTAGTTGAATTATTACACAGCCCCTAACTTATTGAGTGCATCTTCTGTGACGCGACAAATTCGCCAATCATCTAATATCGAAGCTCCCATGCTACGATAAAAGGCTTGGGCTGATTCGTTCCAATCCAACACACTCCATTCTAACCGCCCACAATTGCGTTCTACGGCTATCTGAGCTACTTTAGTCAACATAGCTTTACCAATACCTTGGCGGCGATATTCTGGTAAAACAAATAAATCTTCTAGATATATTCCTGGCTTAGTTAAAAATGTTGAATAATTATGAAAAAATAGGGCGAAACCAATAGCTTGACCATCAGATTCTGCTAATATTGCTTCTATATATCTGTGCGAACCAAATAAATGTTCTTTGAGTGCAAAAGCATTACCGGTAACTGCATGAGATAACTTTTCATACTCAGCAAGACCTTCAATTAATTTAAACAATACGCTGTAATCAGCTGGCTGGGCAAAACGCACAATCAAATTGCTACTCGAAGTCATGAGTTTATAGTCTATAGTACATAGTCCATAGTCTATAGTTAACTGTGCAATTTTTGTGATTAATCACTAAACCAAAGCTGAAAAAAGGTACAAAACACCCGGTTTTTGTAGTTGGCGATCGCCCCGCTCAAGAAATGTTTCGTTATGAGAGATAATAAGGTCAGGTATGATACCAATTTGGGATTTTAGATTTGGGATTTTGGATTTCAAGCCTGTAGTAAAGACTTTTCCCAGAATCTTAATTTATCCTATATTTGGTATTAGGTCTTGATTGCTGGGTGAAATTTTTAGATCAACCAACCTTTTAACCGTTTGGCTATGTGAGGACGCCGCAATTTTCGCATGGCTTTACTTTGAATTTGTCGCACTCGCTCACGCGAAAGATTGAACATATTGCCAACTTCTTCCAAGGTACATGGTTCGCTAGTTGTCAAACCATAACGCAAAGAAATGACATCTTTCTCCCGTGGAGTTAACACGTCACCCAAGACTTCCCAAATCTCCTGACGCATCATGTTTTCGTTCATTTTTGCTTCTGGAGACAGGTTATCTTCATCTTCTAATAAATCCATTAATTCCGTGTCTTCTTCTTTACCAACACGGTGATTTAAAGAAAGTGCTTGACGACGTAATTGTTGCAGCTGGCGTAGTTGTTGGACACTAATTTCCAGCGCTTCTGCCATTTCCGCTTCAGAAGGATTTCGGCAGAGTTTTTGCTTGAGTTCTCTTTGTGCTTTTTTGAGTTTATTAAGTTTTTCAACAATATGAATTGGTAGCCGGATTGTTCGTGCATCATTAGCGATCGCTCTAGTAATCGCTTGTCTAATCCACCAATAGGCATAAGTAGAAAACTTATATCCTTTATCTGGATCGAATTTTTCTGTAGCGCGATTTAAACCCATTGCTCCTTCCTGAATCAAATCCAGAAAAGGTACTCCCCGATTCAAATATCGCTTCGCAATAGAAACTACCAATCTCAGATTCGAGCGAATCATTTTGCGTTTCGCTACCCTACCTTGATACAAGCGACTTTCTAATTGCTTTTCTGTCATTTCTAGCTCAGAAGCCACTTCTAATTTGCTAGGTTCATGTCCTAGTTTTATCTGCAAATTAGCTTGTAATTCCCTAATTTCTTCAATAAATCTAACTCGCCGTGCTAACTCCACTTCTTCATCTGGTTTTAGCAGTGGATAACGCGCCATTTCCTTAAAAAATGCGCCTACAGCATCATCATGTTCGGTCTTATTATATCCCGAAGGACGAGCCGCAGCCATCTCATCTCCATCCCGTTCCTCCGATTCCAGATTTTCTACTAAAATTGGAGACTCTTCATCAACTACTGCATCTAAATTCTCCAGCAATAGTTCTTCACTATCAGCAGTATTCTCCAGTATTTCCATTTTTCCCAATTCAACAATATTCATAGTTTCCTTTAGGGATTGTTGCTTTGTTTGGTACATAATTTACTTACAGCTACTCGTTTGAGGCTTGGTAGTTTTCCCTAAGGGACGAATGCACCCGTTTATATAGCCAAATACAAGCTTATGCTAATTTCTCTTGAGGAATAAAAATTGCCGTGTACCTACTAACTAAGGGTTACAGTTAGATACAAGCTATAACGTAACTGGCCTTCGCACCCAACAAAACTTACTTTTCAGGTTGACAACATATATATTCTTCATTTTTTTCTTAATTACCAAATCTGTCAAACCCCCTCAAAGTTTCTCAATTTAAACAAATATAAAAGTCTCAGCTAATTATCAAGATTTCTTAAATCTTCATATATCTTTCTAAATATTTTTAATGTTTAGCTAGCGGAAGTTACTGGATAAAACGAAAACCTGGTATTGGGGTTATGCATTCCCGATCGCAAGTTACCCTGATAATACAAATTACAATGATGGCAGCTTAAATTCGGGATATTCTTATTTGTATAAAAGCATCTCATAAGCAGAAAGGGTTGAATATCTATCAATAGGCGGAAAAAGGCTACTCCCTATTTAGTAGATAGAGCCACTTTTACAGCGATAGCCAAAATGCTTTTATTTGTATAGAGAACCCCAAATATTTATTGCATGTAAAGTTGATACGAATTTGTCTAGTAGATTACATAAGAGGAAACTTATCAAGTATTATGAAGAATAACAGTATTGAGAAATACCATTTATGTTTAAGAACCCAAAAACTAAATTTGAGTTAGCAGCAGCTAGGTGAGTAAAATATCTAACTATTAAGTCAGCAACTATGTATATTAATGATCTAAATTTATCTCCTTTAGTGGTAGCAGAACCAGGGGAATCTTATCAGGCAGGTGCAATTCTTAATCGTTGGGTTGAAGTACTGGTAGACTGTCCAGGAACTTCAACAGAAGTAGAAAAAGGGCCAAATCTTTACCTTTATCGACTGCCAACCGGGTTAGAAGTAAAACCTGGAGATATTTTGAATGTACCATTTGGCGCACAACATCTCACAGGAGTAGCCATTAGATTGGTGGCAAAACTTCCAGCAGATTTACCGCTAGAAAAAATTCGAGATGTGGAAGATGTTATTCAAAAGAATTTTTTCCGCGATAGTTACTGGACTCTGATGGAACGAGTATCGCAGTATTACTACACACAAATAATTCAGGTAATACGTACAGCACTACCACCAGGATTATTGGGGCGATCGCAACGTCGCATCCGCTTAACTGTAGCTGGCGCAGCAGTATCTACTAATACTAATATTAATGCTTTATTAGATACACCTTTGATGCGTGTTGTTCGTCAACCTTATTGTTCCCTAATTAGGTTTTATTTACTTAATATAATCGAAAATGATTATTTGATTAAAATTTTGGCTTTATTAAACTTTCAAAGTTTAGTAACCAAAGTCAACAATAAAGATGCTCATAAAATTTTACAACTCCTACAGCAACAATCAGATGGTGACTATAGCTTTCGGTATTTACACAATCAAGTCCCACGAGCTTACCAAGGGGTACGCGAACTGTTGCGACGAGGTTTAGTAGAAAGTTATTTAGAACCGCCCCAACTGACTAAACCGAAATTTGAAAAAGCAGTAACGCTAGTGGCGAGTACATTTGAACGTGACTTAACAACTCGCCAACGAGAAATATTAGAAGTGCTGCGGCGTCGTGGTGGAGAGTTGTGGCAAAGTGAATTATTGCAAATTTGCAATGCTAGTTCCTCTATCGTGAAAACATTAGCACAAAAGGGTTACGTCGTCGTTGAAGAACGGGAAGTATTGCGAACAGAACAAAGCCCAGCATTAGCTCAAGATCGACCAAAGACGTTAAATGCAGCCCAAGCTAGTGCCCTAGAAACAATTCAGACATTAAATGGATATGCTCAAGTTTTGTTGCATGGCGTAACAGGTTCGGGAAAAACCGAAGTATATTTGCAAGCGATCGCCCCTCTACTCCAAGTCGGCAAATCTGCCCTGGTTTTAGTTCCAGAAATTGGACTCACGCCCCAACTAACCGACCGTTTTCGCGCCCGTTTTGGAAATAAAGTTAGTGTATATCACAGCGGCCTCTCAGACGGCGAACGTTACGACACCTGGCGACAAATGCTCACAGGAGAACCCCAAGTTGTTATTGGCACTCGCAGCGCCATTTTCGCTCCTTTACCCAACTTGGGTTTAATCATCTTAGACGAAGAACACGACAGCAGCTTCAAGCAAGACTCACCCATCCCCACCTACCACGCCCGCACAGTCGCCCAATGGCGAGCCGAATTAGAAAATTGCCCCCTGGTTTTAGGTTCCGCCACCCCTTCGTTGGAAAGTTGGTTGAGTGTCGGAACCTCACCCCCTAGCCCCCTCTCCGCAAGCAGAGAGGGGGGACAAGAAAGAAACCTTAATTCATCACTCCTAAACCAAAAGTTAGGAGGCAGGAATTATTACTTAAGTTTGCCCGAACGCATCAACTCGCGCCCGCTACCGCCAGTGGAAATAGTGGATATGCGCGAAGAATTGCAGCATGGAAATCGCTCTATATTCAGTAGATCCTTGCAAGAAGCTTTGCAACAGCTAAAAGAAAGACAGCAGCAAGGAATTTTATTTATCCATCGCCGGGGACACAGTACATTTGTATCTTGCCGCAGTTGTGGCTATGTACTGGAATGTCCCTACTGTGATGTGTCCCTGGCATATCACCACACCGAAGAGGGAGCGCCAGAATTATTGCGGTGTCATTACTGTAACTATACGCGATCGCATCCCAAATTCTGCCCCGATTGCAGTTCCCCTTACCTGAAATTCTTCGGTAGTGGTACTCAGAAAGTCACCCAGGAACTAGCGCGACAGTTTCCGCAATTACGCTTAATTCGGTTTGATAGCGATACCACCCGCAACAAAGGCGCACACCGTACCTTACTTACGCAGTTTGCCAACGGTGAAGCAGATTTATTAGTAGGTACGCAAATGCTCACCAAAGGTTTGGATTTACCGCAGGTGACACTTGTGGGCGTTGTCGCCGCCGATGGATTGTTGAATTTATCAGATTATCGCGCCAGCGAACGCGCATTTCAAACCTTAACTCAAGTAGCCGGACGTGCTGGGAGAGGAGACGATCCAGGGAGGGTTATTGTACAAACTTATACTTCAGAACATGCAGTAATTGAGGCAGTGCGATCGCACGATTATCAGTCTTTTTCTCAGGCAGAATTAGAACAGCGCCAAGCCCTTAATTACCCTCCCTACGGAAGGTTAATTTTGTTACGCCTAAGTAGTCTCGATCCCATTCAAGTGCAAAACACAGCCCAGGTAATCGCTACAGCTTTAAGCGAAAACGAGGAATTAGAGATATTGGGGCCAGCACCAGCCGGTATTTTACGAGTAGCTAATCGTTATCGTTGGCAAATATTGATTAAATTTGCTCCTGATGAATTGCCGCAATTACCAGATTGGGAACAAGTGCGATCGCTTTGTCCTCAATCTGTTAGTTTGACAATAGATGTAGACCCATTAAATATTATGTAATTTTTTTGGGTAAAAAATAGATAAATAGTTTCTGGTTGAACTTTTTAAGTATAGTCAGATCCACGACTTCTTTAAGAAGTCGTGGATCTATAAGCCCTCATAACTAATGCGATGAACCACTAGTAAGTAGTGAAATGATTAGTATTTAAATTCGATGCCGTAATTCCAGTTAACAAAGCAAGGCTTACGGTTCCAATCTTAATCAAAGTATCATTATTGCTCTGAGTAATAGACAAATTTGAATAGCTTATACCACTTGATAAAGCAATCAAATCTTCATTAAGATTGAAATCTTTGATTGTATCTCTACCTTCACCTTGGACAATCACAAAGATATCACTACCTACACCCCCTGTGAGATTATCAGTACCAAAGCCACCATAAATGCGATCGTTTCCTCCTCCACCAACAATGATGTCATTACCAGCAAAACCAAAAATCAGATCGCCTGAGCTAGTTCCCTGTAGATTATTACCCGAAGGGGAACCTGTGATAATACTAGTAACTTGGTTGTCATTTTTAATGTTAACGACATCAATATCATCAACGATTAAATTGTTATATTTGGCATCACTACTAACAGCTTTGGCAGTAATAATTTGGTAAGCAATATTATCATCTGCAACACCATCATTAACACCTGTAACTGTGATGATTTGGGGCGTATTCCAGTTAGCTGCGGTAAATGTAACGCTAGAAACTGAAACAGTACCTTCACTGGTCTTAGAACTACTCAAACTTACGGTGACATCAGCAGTGGGTTGGCTATCGAGTTGAATACTGAAGTTAGCAGTACCACCAGCTTCGGTAGTTACAAGTGCATTGGCAGGAGAGATAGTAATACCCGCTGTGTCGTCGTCAGTAATCGTACCAATACCTTGGTTATCAGCAATGGTGGCGTTGGTGGGGTTTGTAAGATTGATAAAAAAGCGTTCACTGTTAGTTGGTTCGTCAACAAAGTCGTTGACAATTGGCACTGTGATTGTTTGAGTGGTAACTCCAGGGTTGAAAGTTAGGGTTCCTGTGACTGGGGTGTAATCAACGTTGGCGATCGCAGTATCATTAGCAGTGGTGTAACCGACTGTAATTATATCAGTGCTGGCATTAGACAGTTTAACAGTAAAAACAAGATTGCCGATATCTTCCTTGCCGCTTTTATCTGCGATGGAGATAGTAGGTTGGTTGTCATCATCATCTATGGTAATTGTGCCTGAAGCGATCGCACTTGTTTGGTTGGGGTGACTCAGCGTTAGATTAATGGTTTCGTCAGCTTCAGTAACTTTTTCACCCACAACACTTAACGTAATAGCCTTTGTTGTTTCCCCAGCAGCAAAGATTACAGCTCCAGATGCCGCACTTGTAACACCTGCAACTTTAATATTCTTGTAATCAATGTTAAAAGTTGCCGTGCCATCCAGAACATAATATACAGTACTGGCAATGCTGGTATTCCCACTACGGTTAACAGTGAAAGTCACAGTTTTGGTACCACTATTACCTTCAGTCACGCTTGGAGTAGCAGTTGAAATCGCGTAATTTACATTAGCGGGAGGAACAAAGTTAGTATCACCTATGTGATTTAAGGGTTGGCCAGCAAACTTTTGCGGTGATGTGTCAGGAACATTATCTAATGTCAAATTGGGTGCTGTGCCAATAACTACACTTGCTACCCAATCCGAAGCTGTTGAACCTGTCGTATTCCCTGAACGCCCTACATATCCTGCTGCTGCTGTAAATGAGGTGTCAACAACTGTGGCATTACTTGGAACTGAACCGACAGAACCTTTTCTAAATACAATCGAGCCGTATGCTATGTCTGTAGTTGCCCCATCTAAAACCGAAACTGAATCCAGCACAGTCCAATTTGAGTAAGCAGCACCATCAGCAATACCATCATTATTTGAGTCAATATCATTGCTCAGGTTAGGTGCAGTAGTAGTTTGAATCAGAAAAAAGCTAACAGACCCACTTTCTATATCGGTTGTTCCACCAGTGTGGCCGAGTGAACTTGAGGCTGCATTTCCCCATCCGGCTCCAGTTCCGGTATTAGTGACTACATTTGCATTAGGGTTAACTGCATAACTATTGCCTTTTTGCAGAAGAACCAGCAAGCCATTGCTACCAAACTGCTTACCAGACAAATCAAAAATATCTTGAACATTGCCAGGATTTGGGGAGCCAGAATCACCCTCAATCCCAACTAAAAAAGTTCCAGGTGCTAGAATCGCACCGGGAGTACCACGCAATTCGATGTATTCTTTCGGGCTATCTGTACTTGGAGGATCGAACAGAATTTCGTTGATAAGTATCGGTTGCGGGGGGACAGGTTCATAGGTTTCATCCTCAGCATTTACCAGCGAAACGTTTTTAGATTCGCTGTTTGCCACCGCTAATTCAGATTTACCATCCTTGTTGAAATCGCCTACGGTGAGAGAATAGGGTTTTGTCCCCACGCCATAGTTAGTGGCAATTCCAAAGCCACCATTGCCATTTCCTAGCAGCACTGAAACCGTGTCTGAGCCTGCATTTGTCACTGCTAGGTCAGAGTTTCCGTCATTATCGAAGTCGATCGCTGTAACAGATACAGGATTTAACCCCACATCAAAATTAGTAGCAATTCCATAGCCACCAGCGCCATTACCCAAAAGTATTGAAACATTATTAGAGTCCGAATTTGCCACCGCCAAATCTAATTTGTTGTCTTTATTGAAATCGCCGACAACAACAGAATTAGGATTTGTTCCCACATCAAATTGTGTGGCTGAGTTAAAAGTGCCGTCACCGTCTCCCAACATTATTGAGACGTTGTTGAAGTAAGAACTCGTCACTGCTAGGTCAGATATTCCATCCTTGTTGAAGTCGGCTACAGTGACCGAAGTCGGACGACTGGGAACTTTAAAGTTGCTAGCAGTTCCAAAACTACCAGCACCATTTCCCAACAGCACTGAAATATTTTGGGAGGCGTTATTTACCGTTACAACGTCAGATTTTCCATCTTTGTTGAAGTCGCCTACTGCAATAAATATAGGTGCTGAGGCTGACTCCAAAGCAAAATTCACAGCAGTTTGAAAGCTACCATCACCCTTACCAAGCAACAGCGAAATGTTATTTGAAACGCTGTTTGCCGTTACCAAATCCAATTTCCCATCTTTGTTGAAGTCGGCTACAGCAACAGAAGAAGGACTTAAACCATTGAACCCGACGGTACTAAAGGTGCTAGCAGGCTTAAAAGTGCCATCACCCTTTCCCAAAAGTACCGAAACGCTTTGAGAAGATTTGTTTGCCGTTACCAAATCCAATTTCCCATCTTTGTCAAAGTCGCCAACAACAATGGAATAGGGTCTTAATCCCACATCAAAGGTGCTAGGTATAACTGAAATGCTAGCAATCTCCGTAACACTACTGTAAGCTGTTGTGCCTCCACCAACAGCAGGAACAATATTAGTAGTGCCACTAATGTTGCCGTCTGAGGTATCCCAAGCGCGAAAAGTGAATTCCGCCGTGCCTTTGTAGCCAGGTTTGGGGACAAAACGAATTTTTTCTGTATCTCTGAGCAATGTAGCAGAAGTACTGGATACAGCAAAATTAATCCAGTTGCCACCGTCATCTATGGAGTATTGCCAAGTACCGTTGGTATTATCTACACCAATGACGGCAATTCCTTCCACTGCACCTGCGTCAGGATCGATGATGGGATCGCCACCTGCACCTCTAGCAAGAATGACAGAAATTAAAGTACCGGAGTTATTTGTATCAGTTATGTCTTGGGCAATGGCAGAGAGTCTGGGATTACCAGTGTTGTTCAGTGTTGGTGCTGTGTTGGGCAAGGCACTAGTATTGAGTAGCACTGAAACGTTGTTGGAGCCAGAGTTAGCCACCGCTAGGTCAGAGTTGCCGTCTTTGTTGAAGTCCCCCACTGTCACTGATGAGGGAGTGCTTCCCACATCAAAGTTGCTGGTAGTTCCAAAACCACCACTACCATTGCCCAACAATACTGAAACTTTGTTGAGGTCATTCAAAGCCACCGCTAAATCAGAGTTGCCGTCTTTGTCAAAGTCACCTACTGTCACAGATATGGGACTGCCTCCCACATCAAAGCTGCTAGCAGTACCAAAACTACCACTACCATTGCCCAATACCACTGAAACTTTGGTGAAGTCAACCAAAGCCACCGCTAAATCAGAGTTGCCGTCTTTGTTGAAGTCCCCCACTGTTATGGAAAGTGAAGCACCTCCGACATCAAAGTTGCTGGCAGCCTCAAAACCACCACTGCCATTGCCCAACAGGACTGAAACGTCACCGGAGTCAATCGAAGCCACTGCTAAATCAGAGTTGCCGTCTTTGTTGAAGTCACCTACTGTTACAGAATAGGGAGTTTTTTCCACAGCAAAATTGCTGGCAGCGCCAAAACTACCATTCCCATTGCCCAACAATACTGAAACGTTGTTGGAGCTAGAGTTAGCCACTGCTAAGTCAGAGTTACCGTCTTTGTTGAAGTCTCCCACTATCACGGAAAGGGGAGAATTTGCTACGCCAAAGTTGCTGGCAGCGCCAAAACCACCACTGCCATTGCCCAACAACACTGAAACGTTGTTGGAGCCAGAGTTAGCTACAGCTAAGTCCAAGTTACCGTCTTTGTTGAAGTCCCCTACTGTCACGGATGAGAGACTGCTTCCCACGGCAAAATTGCTGGCAGTCGCAAATGATAACGGTAAAATTGAGCGATAAGCCATCGTTGCCTCTGGTGTTAAGGCTAAATCTGACTCTATCTCCCCAATCTTCACTTCTAAATCCCAGTCACCGCCAAAAGAGGCACTACCAGTGATGTCATTAGAAGCTGCTACATCTGCGCCTGTGATTTGGCTCAGAAGTTGCACAAAACTTTGATCTGATGATGCCACATTGCACCCATAAAGCAGAATGTCAGCATCATCAGTTAAATAATTTCTCCACTGTTGCAATTGATTGCTGTAGAAGTTCAAATTGTTGGCATTGAGTTGGGTTGACCCTAGTTGTATACTTCCTGCACTGCCGTGGGAGAAGATTTGAACTGATTGGTATTCCCCACCTTGCAAGGCTTGAGTGATTTGTTCTACTCCATCTTGATTTGAGTCAAGGATTACTACACTAGTCCCTGCTTGGATGCCAGCAATCAAACTTTGGTAGTTGATAACTGCTCCATCGATAAAAATAATATTTTGATTTGGCATTTGTAAATCCTCAGTAAAATTAATTTGCGTTTTAGAAGTTTAGTTTTCTGGTAGTTGGAGTCCCATCGTTAGACCTCGTTTGGAAATAGCGTTGACTGTTGACTGGGAAAGAAATATGTTCATGCCTTAGTTGTGAGATTTTTTGGTGATTGACTGGCTCGAAAATAGGGAGTATGGATTAGCCAGACAGCGCTAAATATCCGCTTGGATACCTAAATTGAATCGGTAACTATAAGGTTTGTTTTGAACTCAAAAATGAATATGATAAGTAAGTACAAAATTATGCTAAAAATACTATATTTTCTACTGTATTATTACTGCGATCGCTTAAATATTCTAAAAATTAAAATTTAGAGGTAAGTTCTAAATTGAAATACCTCTAATTTCCATACCTAAATTAGTCAACCTATTGTCAAATTAACTTTTTAGCATTAAAATTCTTAAAACTAAAATCTAGAAAAACCAATTATGTGATTTTCTGAATATAAAAAATTGATAAACCCGGTTGATTGAGTTCAACCGGGTATAGTTGTTCTATTGACGCGGTGTTGTACTAGTAAGTAATGAAATGACTAGCATTTACGGTTAATGCTTGAATTCCAGTTAACAAAGCAAGACTTTCGTTAGTCGCAGTAACCTTAATCAAGGTATCATTGATGCTCTGAGTAATAGACAAGCCTGAGAAAGCCAAACCACCTGATAAAGCAATCAAATCTCCACTAATGTTGAAATCTTTGATAGTATCTCTACCCTGACCCTTGGCAAGCACAAAGATATCATTACCTGCACCACCTGTAACATTATCAGCACCCAAACCGCCATAAAGTTGGTCGTTTCCGTCACCACCAACAATGACATCATTACCAGCAAAGCCAAAAATCAGCTCGTCTGAACTAGTTCCCTGTAACGGGTTATCAGCCTTAGATGAACCAGTGATAATACTATTAACTAGATTGCCACTTTTAATGTTAACAACATCAATATCGCCAGGGTTGAGATTATTATATTTATTATCACTACTAACTGCTGCGCCAGTAATGATTTGGTAAGCAATGTTGTCATCTGCAACACCATCATCAACACCTGTAACTGTGATGGTTTGGGCTATGTTCCAGTTAGCTGCGGTAAAGGTAACACTAGAAACTGAAACAGTACCTTCATTGACATTGGAACTACTCAAACTTAAGGTGACATCAGCAGTCGGTTGGCTAGTGAGTTGAATAGTGAAGTTAGCTGTAGCACCAGCTTCGTTAGTTACTAGTCCATTAACGGGTAATATACTGAAACCCGCTATATCGTCGTCAGTAATAGTCGCATTAGCTTGGTTATCAGCAATGGTGGCATTAGTGGCATTAGTGAGATTGACAAAAAAGCGCTCGCTGGCTTCGTCAAAAGAATCGTTGAGAATGGGTGCAGTGATTGTTTGAGTGGTAACTCCAGGGTTGAAAGTCAGCGTTCCTGTAACTGGGGTATAATCAGCGTTAGCGATCGCACTATCATTACTAGCGTTGTAATCCACTGTAATAATGTCAGTGCTAGCATTAGAGAGTTTGACGGTCAAAACAAGATTGCCAGTATCTTCGATAACGCTTTTATCTACTATGGAGATACTGGGTACTTTGTCATCGTCAATTATGGTAACTGTTCCTGGAGCGATGGGAACTGTTTGGTTGGGGTAACTCAGATTAAGATTAATGGTTTCATCAGCTTCAGTAACCTTTTCACCCAGAACATTTAAAGTAATAGTTTTTGTTGTTTCCCCAGCAGCGAATTTTACAATCCCCGAGGAAGTAGCTGTGACACCTGCAACTTTAATAGTCTTGTAATCACTGTTAAAAGTTGCTGTGCCATCCAGATCGTAACTTACGCTAGTGGCAACACCAGTATCGCCACTACGAGTAATGGTGAAAGCAACAACTTGGGAACCACTATGACCTTCAGTCACAGTTGGCTTATCAACTGAAATGGCGTAATCTACATTAGCAGTAGGAGCAAAGTTAATACCTCCTATGTGATTTAACGGTTGCCCAGCAAAGTCTTGCGGTGATGTGCTAGTGGCAGCACCTAATGAAAAATTCGGTGCTGTGCCAGTGATTACACTTGCTACCCAATCCGAAGCTGTTGAACCTGTGGTATCACCTGAACGCCCTACATATCCAGCAATAAATGAGGTGTTAACAGCTGTAGCATTTGTGGGAACTAAACCGACAGAACCTTTTCTAAATACAATCGAACTGTATGCTTTATCTGTAGTGCCCCCATCTAAAACCCCTACTGAATCCAGCACAGTCACATTGGAGAACGCATTATCATCAATAATGCCATTGTTATCTGAGTCAATATCGGTAGTCAGGGTGGGTGCAGTATTAGTTTGAACCAGGAAAAAGCTAACAGACCCATTTTCGATGTCGGTTGCTCCACCAATGTGACCGAGTGAACTTGAGGCTCCGTTCCCCCATCCAGTCCTAGTTTCAGTATTAGTGATGACATTTGTACCAGGCTTGACTGTATAAGTACTGCCTTTTTGCAGCAGAACTAAGAACCCATTACTACCAAACTGCTTACCAGATAAATCAAAAATATCCTGAACAGCACCAGGGTTAGTAGTCGAATCACCCTCAATGGCAACTAAATAAGTTCCAGGTGCTAGAGTTGTACCAGGAGTTCCACTCAATTCGATATATTCTTTTGAGGTATCTGTACTTGGGGGATCGAAGAGAATTTCACTGATGAGTGTCGGCTTAGCAATGATGGCATCATCATTAATGATGTTTACTTGAGCTGAACTCGTAGTAATTGTGGAACTCGCCGGCGCAGCTGTGAGATTGGGATTACTGAGAGTAACAATAATGTTTTCATCAAGTTCAATTGTATTCTCACCCAAAACATTGACTGTAATTGTCTTTATGGTTTCCCCAACAGCAAAGTTTAAAGTCCCTGACGAACCACCTGGCGCATTGGCAACTTGAATATTGTTATAGTCACTATTCAAAGTTGCTGTACCGCTAAAGGCATAATCCACTGTACTTGCCACACCAATACCACCACTGCGCGTGACGGTAAAGGTAACAGATTGAGTGCCGCTATTACCTTCGGTTAAAGTTGGGGTGGCGGTGGAAATTGCGTATTGAATTGCATCGTTAGCAGCAATATTCAAAGTTGTTTGAGTGATTGTGCCGGCAGTAGCCCCCGTCAGCGAACCGAAGTTGAGTACAACTGTTTCGGCATTCTCAGGTAAATCATCTGGTTGAATGGTGAAAGTTACCAGTTGGGTTAAATTTGAACCTGTTGCCCCAGCATTAAAAGTAAGGCTCGTGGGGGAAAAAGTGTAATCGTTACCACTGGTAGCAGTGCTAGTATTTTTGATGACGATAGGAACTGTGACATTAGTGTTGGGAGTGGCGTCTAAGCTAACGGCAATAGTTACCTCAATCGCAGTACTACCTTCTCTAGCGTTGTAAGTAGCAGCACCAAAGTTAACTTTTGGGGTGACATTGCCTCCATTGGAAGGAGTACTACCATTGAATAAGACTAAAACGTTACTAGAGCCTGAATTAGCCACTACTAAGTCATAGTCATTATCTTTGTCAAAGTCTCCCACCGCCACGGAATAAGGAGTGCTTCCGACGCCAAAATTGTAGGCAGCGCTAAAGCTACCAGCACCATTGCCCAACAGTACTGAAACGCTGCTTGAGAATAAATTAGTCACAGCTAAGTCAGGGTTGGTGTCTTTATCAAAGTCACCGACTACCAGGGAAATGGGACTGCTTCCCACACCAAAATTGGTGGCAGTCCCAAAAGTACCATTGCCATTACCCAACAGAACTGAAACGTTATTGGAGCCATAATTAGCTGTGGCTAAGTCAGATTTGCCGTCTTTGTTGAAGTCTCCCACTGCCACAAAATAGGGATTGTTTCCCACAGCAAAATTGGTGGCACCCCCAAAACTACCAGCCCCATTACCCAACAGTATTGAAACGTTGCTGGTGTCAAAGTTAGCCACAGCTAGGTCAAGGTTACCATCATTGTTGAAGTCACCGGCTGTCACCGAAGTGGGATTGGTTCCTACGCCAAAGTTAGTAGCAGTCCCAAAAGTACCATTGCCATTACCTAACAGAACTGAAACGTTGTTGGAGTCATTGTTAGCCACCACTAAGTCTAAGTTGCCGTCTTTGTTGAAGTCCTCTACTATTACAAAATAAGGAATGCTTCCCACACCAAAAGGGGTAGCAGCACCAAAACCACCACTGCCATTGCCTAACAGCACTGAAACGTCGTTGGAGAAACTGTTAGCCGCAGCT
The DNA here is from genome assembly GCA_034530795.1 of Nostoc sp. DedQUE12a. Lineage (GTDB taxonomy): Bacteria > Cyanobacteriota > Cyanobacteriia > Cyanobacteriales > Nostocaceae > Nostoc. The sequence goes on along the minus strand of JAVRCH010000139.1, from coordinate 76,019 downwards.
AAGTCAAGGTTACCGTCTTTGTTGAAGTCTCCCACTGCCACGGAATAGGGATTGTTTCCCACACCATAGTTGTTAGCAGGCCCAAAACCACCACTGCCATTGCCCAACAACACTGAAACGTTGTCGGAGTCATAATTAGCCACAGCTAAGTCTAGGTTACCGTCTTTGTTAAAGTCTGCTGTTTTAACGGAATAAGGACTGGTTCCGACGCTAAAGCTGCTGCCACTTGTGAATGCTAAAGGTAAAATTGAGCGATAAGCCAGCGTTGCCTCTGGTGGTAAGGCTAAATCTGACTCAATTTCTCCAATTTTCACTTCTAAATCCCAGTCACCCCCTAAAGAGGCACTACCAGTGATGTCATTAGAAGCGGCCACATCCGCACCTGTGATTTGGCTCAGAAGTTGCACAAAAGTTTGATCTCCTGATGCCACATTGCAACCATAAAGCAGAATGTCGGCATCCTCAGTTAAATAATTTCTCCACTGTTGTAATTGAGGGGCGTAGGAATTCAAATTGTTAGCATTAAGTTGCGTTGCCCCTAGTTGTACAGTACCTTCGCTGCCGTGGGAGATAATTTGAACTGATTGGTATTCGCCACCCTGCAAAGCTTGAGTGATTTGTTCGATTCCATCTATGGTGGAGTCAAGAATTACTACGCTGGTGTTTGGTTGGATCCCTGTAATTAAACTTTCGTAGTCGATAACTGTTCCATCCATGAAGACAATATTTTGATTTGGCATCTGTAATTCCTCTGTAAAGTTCCTTGGGATTTTAGAAGTTTTGTAATTCTTGTTAGCCGATAAAACTTGGGAACTCGAAAATGATGGATTTAGCCACGCAACACTAAATAGGAAGCAAATGCTTAAACATACGCTTCCATAGGTAAATAGAATAAGTAATTTAACCTCTTTTTATGGAGGTAAAACAAAAAAGTCTAGTACAGTAACTGAGGACAAAATTATGCTAAAAAAATAATAATTACTACAGTATTATTACTGTAATAACCCAGATGCGCTAAAAATGGTATTAATGTATGAGTAAAAGGCTTGGCTGTAATCATTGATTGATGTGGAAATACCTCGACTATCGGCGATCGCCACATTCACAACATCATACAAATTGAGAAAAAATGTCTTGCAAACTTCAAATTTTTTATCACTTCTTATACAAAAGCTAATAATTTTTAAGGGGTCGCGAATATTAAAAATGGCTAGCCAATGTCAAGATCCAATTTACATATTTTTACTGTTTAATTAATAATTCTGGTGCTACCAATCCTTTTTGGATAGCTAAGACTGCGGCTTGAGTGCGATCGCGTACTTCTAGTTTCTGCAAAATTGCATGGACATGAACTCGCACCGTACCAGGGGCAATGTAGAGAATTTCTGCAATTTCTTGATTGCTTTTGCCAGCTGCTACCAGTGCCAAAATTTCTTGTTCGCGCTTTGTTAAGGGATTTTCTATGGTTTCTTCAGTTTTTGTAGATAGTACCATCGTAGAATTACCTTCAAAAGCTGCCCTAATTTCTGTTGTTGCCGTTTGATCCCACCAAGAAGCCCCTGCTGCAACCGATCGCACTGCTAAAATCAGAGACTCAGCCGGAATACCTTTAAGGCAGTAACCTTGTGCCCCAGCAGCAATTAACCGTGAAATTAGAGGTTTTTCGGAACGAGACGTTAAAACCAAAATTGGTAAATTTGGGTGTTTCTGCTTAATTTGACGGCAAGCCTCAATCCCACCAATTCCTGGCAAACCGATATCCAGCAAAACCAAATCCAGAGGATAGTGATTGGCTAATTCTACAGCTTGTTCTCCATCTTCTGCCTCTGCAACAATCTCCAAACTAGGTTCTTGTTGCAACCGCATCCGCAAACCAAGCCGAAATAATTCATCATCTTCAACAAGTAAGATTTTTGTCATTTGTCCTTGGGCATTGGGCAAACAGGGTATGGGGCAATACTGCTCGGGTTTTGCATTTTGAACTCGGAATTTGGTTTGGGGAAAAGGGTAAAGGGTAAAGGGTAAAGGTTTTTTCTTTCCCTTTTCCCCTTCCCCTTTTCCCCAAAACCCGACAAGTATTGGGGTATGGGGAAAGGGGAAAGATTAAATTTATTTCTTTTCCCTTTTCCCTTTAACCTTTTCCCCTGCTCCCTTGCCCCCTTTGTCCGTCAACTCGGTGGCGGACAACCAGGGAGTCGGAAACCAAACACAGCACCTCGTGGTAACCGATTCTCTGCCCAAATTGTACCTCCATGAGCTGTAATAATTTGCCTGGTTAAATAAAGCCCTAGTCCCGATCCAGAGACGTGGCGATCGCTATGTCCTTGATAAAATCTGTCAAATAAGTGGGGTAACTCTTCTTCGGTAAAGCCGGAACCTGTGTCGAGTATTTTTACCACTTGCTCGCTAGCATAACTTTCAAATACTACTTCCACTTTACCGCCACGGGGAGTATGGTTAATGCCATTACTCAATAGATTGGTAAAAACTCGCCCCAGTTGCAATGAATCGCCGTTTACCCAAAAAAAGCTGCGAAAATCTGATTCACCATAATGCAGAGAAATATAAACCTGACGTGTTTTTGCTAGTTCCATCAGAGTAGCTATTACTTCTTCTGCCACAGTTACTAAATTGATAGACGAACTCTGTAGTTTCAGCCCTTCGGCATCGTTGCGGTAGACATCTAAAAGAGTTTGAACTAATTGCAGCGTACTGCGATGACTACGAGCCATTGTTTGCAAGACTTTTGCTTGCATTGGGGTGACTTGACCAAATTGCTGATTTTGAAAATATTGCAGCGTTTCAATTGCTCCCAGTAAAGGAGTTTTCAAGTCATGGGTGAGGGTAGAAATAAAATCTTCACGCATTGCAGCTAGTTGTTCTTGGGAGCGTAATTGTGCTTGAGTATGAGCGATCGCTTCTTCATTGCGGCGGTTGCGTTCGCTTAAAGTCGCAGTTACCACTAACGCCAAGACTGCAATTAACCTATTTGCTAACGTTGGAGGATTGATTATTTCTTTTCCTGGAACAAACAAATTTAATAATGTTAATCCTGTAGCTGCAATAGTGACTCCGACTACTGCTCTCCGATTTAATCGAGAATCTGCTAATAAAATGGTCGTTGTATAGAGGTAGCCGAATACGTACTCAGGCGGTGTTATGTATTCTAAGACTATCACTATGATAAAGGCGATCGCTATTAGCAAATATGTCTTAGCACGCTCTTTAATTGCTTTTTTTATAGTCAATAATCGACTTAACATAATTTTTACTCATTACGAGTAATACTAAAAAAAGTATGAATTAAATTATTTTTTTATATGTATAATCAAATTATAAATCTGAATTTAGTTAATCCATAACTAGCATTTTTTTTAATTACTATTCATAGTCAACTCTTATTTGATTTTTTAAAAAAACTCTGTACATCTCTATAAAACTGATTTTATAATTTCGTAAATACACAATTAATTGGGTTTTTATTAGTCATATAATTTCAAAAATTCAAGAGCATTACTCTATTCTGGAGTTTGAATTTTGGCTATTAATTAAGGTAGTTATGTTTCCACGTTGAAAAACCTAAAAACATAGCTACCTTTTGCTTTCAAGATAACTACCTTTATTTTGGTGAGGAGTTAGGGAAAATGTTAACCTTCAGACTCGTCTGAGATAGGCTCAGATTCAGTTTCCACTTCTTTTTCAACTTTAGCTGGAGGTTTAACGGGTTTTGGGCCGCGCATGAGTGCAGGATTAACAGGTGGCCTGTTTTCATCTGCAAACGATCCTTTTTTCCCTTTACCAGACGAGCGATTGCGATCGGGTTTTGAGCTTTTGGGGTTGGATTCAACAGGAGGTGTGGAATCCAATCTTTCCACATTGTTGTCAGTATTTGCTTGGGCCTGACGTTCTGATTTTTTGATTGGGCGTTCTACCATTGTTTCTTTTGATAAATTTACAACCCCTTCAGGGTAGGGAGCAGATAACAGGGAACAGGGATCGAAAACTTTAGTTGTAAGTATAAATTCTACTTTCAAAAAAATGTTTTTCTAGAGGCGCAGCCCTTGGGAAAAACGCCGTCTTTGTTCAATCCAATGCCACGTTTTTAAGTGTGGGTTTCCCTGTTGCCTGTTGCATGTTAACCGTTGCCTCTGAAAGAATTCATCAACTACCTGAAAAAGCATTCACAACAAATCAGCAATAAATTGACTAAATGTAGTAATGAGTGCGTTATTAATAGCGTAACGTACTCTATTACCACTACTCAACAAAATTAGGTCGTGCCTGTTGTGTTGATTGCAACTTTGACTCTAAAACTGCCCAATTTTCCTGCTCAATTAAGTTAGTCAACTCATCGAGATTGTGGCGATACTGGTGCAGCGACAAGAGCAATGCTTGACGATTATACCGCGCCATCATAATCCCCAACTCTGGATTCCCGCCACCCACACGGCTGGTATCCCGAAAACCCGAACTAGCTAGCTTTTGGGCTAATTGCAGAACCTCTGGGTCAGTTTCACTCAAACAAGCAGCAATTAACGAGGAACTAACCATCACGGGTAAATGAGAAATCCAACTCACAGCCCGGTCATGTTGTTCTGGTTGACAATGATAGATATTCGCCCCCAGCGATCGCACTATTTCTTCGACAATTGTAATTGCACTGGATGGTGTTGTACTAAGAGGTGTAAGTACATAAGGTTTATCAACAAATAAATCCCGTTGTGCAGCTTCTATGCCACTGTCTGCTGTTCCCGCCATTGGGTGACCGCCGATAAAATTATCCCAAAGGGGAGAAATCGCTTCGACTATTTCTGCTTTTGCCGAACCCACGTCAGTCACAACCGTAGTGGGAGACAAATAAGGAATTAATTGAGTAAATTGGGGCACAATAAGTGCTAAAGGCGTACAAATAAATACAACTTCTGCGGCTGTTAACAGGCTCAGATCCACCGATGCGCGATCGGCGCAGCCAAGGGCTACTGCCTTTTGACAGGTGGATTCGCGGCGGCTAACTCCTAAGATTTGATGTCCTTGCGATCGCAAATCAAAACCCAAAGATCCGCCAATTAGTCCCAGTCCTAAAATCCCAATATTCATTCTTTAATTTTGACATTTTATTTTTTCCGACTTTACAACTATATAAATTTGGCATCCCAGAGGTAGCATCGATGATTGTAGAGGAATTGCTGGAACAGTACGCGGTAGGAGTCTTAAACTTTAGTGGTATTGAACTGTCTGAAGCTAATCTGAGTGGAGCTAAACTCAGTGGCGTGAATCTGAGCGATGCTAATTTGAGTATTGTGAACTTGAGTGGTGCCAATCTCAGTGAGGCTAACTTGAGCAATGCCAAGTTGAATGTAGCAAGATTGAGCGGTGTAAATCTATGCAGCGCCATCCTGAACAACGCTAGTCTCAATGTAGCGAATTTGATTAGAGCGGATCTCAGCCGCGCTCAACTTAGGGGAGCTTCCCTCATCCGTGCCGAATTAATTCGCGCCGATCTAAGTCGTGGTGACTTGTCCCAGGCTAACCTCACCAGCGCCGATCTGCGAGAGGGGACTCTGCGCCAAGCAAATCTCCGTAACGCTAACTTGAGTGAGGCTGTGTTGAGAGGCGCTTCCTTGACAGGAGCCAACTTAGAAACAGCTAATTTAAACGCCGCTGACCTAAGTCGTTGTGACATCACCGGCGCGAATTTACGAGATGCTGAACTCAGACAGGCAAATCTCAGCCATGCTAACCTCAGCGGTGCAGATTTGAGTGGGGCAAACCTGAGGTGGGCGGATTTGAGCGGGGCGAACCTGAGGTGGGCAGATTTGAGCGGGGCAAAATTGAGCGGTGCAAATTTAATTGGTGCAGATTTAAGCAATGCCAATTTAACGAATACGAGTTTAGTACATGCGAATTTAACTCAAGCAAAATTAATTAGGGCGGAATGGATTGGTGCTGACTTAACCGGAGCAACTTTAACCGGTGCAAAACTTTATGCCACGTCCAGATTTGGTTTAAAAACCGAAGGCATGACTTGTGAATGGGTTGACCTCAGCCCCACAGGCGATCGCTCAATTATCCAAAAGTTTCATTCCGACGATTCACGAGATTTTTTTAACGAAACGCCCCCAACAATTCGTATTATTATTGATGCAGCCCTAGAACACGAAGCTAACTTTGCTCTTGCTGGCGCTTACTACCAAATTGCTCAAGAATACCGAGGACTAAAACAACCCCCAAGCATGGAAAGTGGTCGTCGCCGCACTACTTTCACCTTCCGTGTAGATAGCGACGAAGCATTATTCCCCACCGCTTATATTGCAATTCTTCCCTTTCTAGATGCGGTATCTACCCAAAAGAATATTTCCCAAATGGTGGAAATGATTAATACTGAAGTTGTAGCAAACCCAGATTTAAAAGATTTTAAATCTCCACATATGGTAAAACAATTAAATATGCTTTTAGAGCAAGCTATAAGTAAAGCTACAACAATCAAAGAAATGAAAAAAAATTTAGAAGTAGCTGCTAAGCTAAATTTTTGTAAAGCCCCAAGCCAAATAATTTTAACAAATTCTAGCGCCCAAACTTTGATTGTGCATGACAATCCCAACTTTGGTAAAAGATTTATTAATCGGTCTTCTCTCAATACTTCAGTTTATGATGATAAATCTAGTGAATCAACAAAATATATATTACCTTCGTTAAACATGGTTATAGATTTTGTTAAAGGGTTTCACTATATTAGTCATTAGTTATTGACTATGCAGCACTGCCCAAACAGGGCATTCGGTATGAGATATTAAGTATTAGCGATCGGATAACTGGCTAATGGCTAATAACGAATGACAAAATTTTGGAGGGAAAAATGCGCGATATCTTTAATAAAATGGTTGGTCGAAATCGGTATGTGGGGTTTCGGCTATTTCTGCACTTAGGAGGAAGTGAAGTTGCACCAATTTTAGGAGTATTAAATAGTGCCGCACCACGAGAAGAGGACGATATCAATGATTTAGGAGAACGGCTAGTAGAAATCTGCGAAAGTCTACTGGAGTACGATGACTATTGGCTCTCAGCTACTAATGAAGGTGAGGTATATTCTGACGAAAACGAAGTAGCACAATATATAGATGAGCTATTTATAGATTCCAGTCAAAGATATGGCAGTGGTATTGAATTGAATTCTGACTCTGGTTTCGATCAACCCTTATCTATACCTGTGACGCGTAACGTAGTTGTGATTATTACAGTGGTTTATACAGGAGAAGCACCTGATCTGGAAACCGATCTTTCTAACATCAGCGCACTGCAAAAGGGTTTAAAATCGTTAATACAATTGCACTATCAAAATAGACTGCTGGGATTTTACTTGCATTTTTCTCCATCTCGGTTAGGTGAAGAACTCACCAACGATCAATTGTTGCAATATTACCCAGAATTGATTCCTTTGTAATGTGTTGGGTAGTCCCTACTTACTATCACACAGAGAAATTGTTAAGCTCGGAGATAGGACAATAATGCAATGATTATGACGATAGTACGTAAATTTACAGCTGTTTTTTTAGCACTGAGTTTGTGTTGGACAACTGTTGCTTGCGGAGGCGGAGAGCAAGCTAATCCTCCAGCTAAGAACGTTAGTCAAACCTCGGCTACCGCTAAATTGGGTGATGGTCAGTATCAAATCCAACAAGCTACATACGATGATGCAACTGGGCAGTACACCCTATTTTTACTGAACAACACGCCGCCAACCTTTGCAACTGAAAATTTGCAAATGGCACGGCTAACTGATGACGAAATTAAGCAAGGTAAAAAAACTTATCTGAAGGTAGAAAATGGACAGCCAATTTTATATCTCACAGAAGATTTTAAAATTGCCTACGTCCACAACGTTACCGAAAACAGAACTAATCCTGAAACAGGAAGGCAAGAAACGGTGGTAGTCCGCCAAGAAAATAGCTTCTGGACACCATTTGCTGCGTCTGTGGCTGGTAACTTGGCGGGTCAAGCCATTGGTAGCCTATTGTTTAGACCCCAGTACTACGTACCCCCTGTTTATCAACCAGGAGGACTGAGTGGCTTCGGTGGATATGGCAGCAACTATAACCAAGCAGTTCAAAGCTACCAAACTCGTTATAATGCAGTACCCGCAGCGGTAAGAAATCGCAATACTTTCCGGGCTTCTGGGGGATTTAGAAGATCGTCTCCTGGTACAACTATACCCACTGCACCCCGTACTACTACGAGAAATCGGCCGACTGGTTCAGGTTCTGGAGGCGATATCTTAAGACGAGATGGAAGTTCTAGTTCGACCAGAAGACGCCCTTCAAGTAGTTTTGGTAGCGGGCGTAGTTCAGCACCCCGTCGCTCTACTGGTTTTGGCGCTAGACGACGCTAAAATAGTTACCAGTTTTGAGTTCTGAGATTACGCTAAATTAAATACTAGATAATAAAAAGGCAAAAGTGTTTTACTTTTGCCTTTTTAGTCTTATTGGTATTTAGTTTAAATAGCAAAAATATGCGCGATATTTTGAATAGAATGATTGGTCGAACTCGCTATGTGGTCTTTCGCTTATTTTTGCATTTAGGGGGAAGTAAGGTAGCACCGATTTTGCGAATATTAAATAGTGCTGAAGAGGATGCAATTGAGGCTGATGGTGACTTAGAAGTTTTGGGAGAAGGATTGGTAGAAATCTGCGAGACTCTACTGCGATATCAAGAATATTGGCTTTCGGCTGCTAATGAAGGAGATGTATTTTGGTATGAAGGCGAGGCAGGAGATTACGTCAATGAATTATTTACTGACTCTGCCCAAAGATATCTCGGATTTAATGAACCTTTATCTGCATCGGTAAATCATAATCTAATTGTGATGATTGTAATAGCTTATGAAGGAGAAGTACCAGAGTTGGAAACCGATCTTTCTAACGTTCAAGCGTTGAAGGAAGGATTCAAAGCTTTAATCAATTTGCATTACAGACATCAACTAAGGGCAATTGCTGTACATTTTTCGCCAGCACAGTTAGGTGATGAACTCACTAACGATCAGTTATTACAATATTATCCGGAATTAGTTCCTCTTGAGACTACTGAATCTGAATCTACAGTATCTAAGCCATCTCCTCAAGCTATTAATGAAGCTATCGAAGTTTTCTTATCTTATGCTCCTGAAGACGAAGCTTTGCTGGAAGAACTAGTTAAGCATCTTTCAATTTTACAACGCCACAAAGTAATTAAGGCTTGGTACGATCGCCAAATCAGTGCAGGAGCAGAAACGAATGCTGAGATTGATGAACACTTCAACACAGCCCGCATAATTTTGCTACTGATTAGTGCTGATTTCTTGCGTTCTGATGATTGCTATACTACTGTTGAACGGGCAATGAAACGTCATAAAGCTGGTGAAGTCCGTGTTATTCCTATCATTCTCCGACCAGTTGATTATCAAGGCGCGGTGTTTACCAACCTCCAACCTCTGCCTGTAGATGCTAAGCCTGTTACCCAATGGACAAATCTTGATGCCGCCTTTGCTAATGTGGCTACAGGCATCCGAAAAGTAGTCGAAGAATTAGCCTCAAAAAATTTATAGGAGGTTTATACACCTACCTAAAAGCAATATTTTGGAATTGAGATATAAGCAGAAACCAGACCTAGAGATTTTAATTTTTATTCAAGTTTATCAAATCGAATTTTGCAGCGATCGCACTAGTTGAATTTTTGAAAAGCTTTGCTTTAGTGAATTGACAAAATTTAAATTTTATACTCACCTTTCGTATGTAACAACCCAGGGCAATAAATTGAATTTTATATAAATTCTACTATTAAATTATCTCAAAAATGGTTGATTTTAACCATGATAAAAGGCATAAAGATATAGGATATTAGGGCAAAATTCTCATTAACCAAGATAAGTCAGATAATAAGAAATACTAAACACAAATATTGTTAAAATTACAGGAATTACTTTATTAATATCTATTTTCTGTTTATTAAACATTTCTAAACAAGACATGAAAATCGTCAAAGGCCAAAAGATAGTTGTTGTCAAAAACATCACTAAGGACAAAAATTTATCTTCTGGAGCAGAAGTGGGATGGCGTAGGGAAAATACTAACCAATTTGTCAAAAAATAGCACGTCATTAACAGGTAAGCAATACTTAAACTTAATTCTATCTGATTCACTCTGTGTACTCCTTGAGTTATATGAAATTCAGTAAACATCATCCGTACAATGTTATAACATAGTTTTCTCAGGAGTCAGTCAAGCTTTTATCTATTCTAGATTGTTTAGTAATAAGAGTTTTGACAAAAAATAATTTGTTAAAACTAATACACTTGATTAAGGGAAAGTATTTAAAATAAAATGTGGCGATCGCTCATAAGTTTTTCCTGAACACAGATATATAGTTGTATAAAAAATCCAAAGTACCAAGATGTTAATACCTGCTCAGTCCTGAGAACGATTTTGAGGGAACAGGTAGGCGATCGCAGCGTAACCAGATACGGTGAATAAACTAACCAAAAAAGCCGCCAGAACAATATTAGGCATACGATCCACAATGCCGAATTAACGTTATATTAAATACAAATTCCAAATCTCGATCCCCTTCAAAAAACCAAATTTGGATACTTTCAAACTAGCAATTGGGTATGACACCGACGTGACTACGTGATGTCAATTTGTTGCATTGCAAATGTTTGGACTGGAAACAGAGAGGAGAAAAACGAGCCGATCTGAACTGTATTGAATTTTACACGCCAATCCAAAATCTAAAATTCACTTAGCTTAAGCCAAAGGCAGAAAAAAACGAAACGTACTACCAACTCCCAATTCACTTTCTACCTGAATCTGACCGCCTTGTAGTTCAATCAAACGGTGGGAAATCGTTAAACCAATACCAGTACCTCCGGAATTGCGATCGCGTGATTGGTCGGCTCGCCAGAAGCGTTCAAACACCTGGGGCAAATTTTCTGGAGCAATACCAATGCCTGTATCTATGACTGCAATCCAGAGTTTAGATGCTTCAATCTCAGCACGAATAGTAATTGAACCTTCTTTGGTGTAACGCACTGCATTACCAAGCAGATTAACTAAAACCTGTTCTGTGCGATCGATATCTGCCAATACAAGAGGCAACACAGGCGGACATTCCAAATGCAAAACCGGCCCATCTTCCAACAACTGATCGGTAAATTTTTCTACCAATGACTCTAACAACGGACGCAGATTTACCCGTTGTATATTAATTGGCAAATAACCAGCTTCTGCCTTTGACAGTTCTTGTAAATCATTTACCAACCGCTCTAAGCGCCTAGTTTCTTTCGCTAAACGCCGATAAATTTCTGGAGACGCTTCAATTTCTCCATCAGCCAGTTCTTCTAAATAACCGCGCACAACTGTTAACGGTGTCCGTAGTTCATGGGTCATATCTCCAATCACTTCTCGTCGCCGCACTTCCACCCCTTCTAAACTGGCTGCCATCCGGTTGAAACTAGCACCTAATCTATTGAGTTCTGGAATGTCATACGCTGGTAGTCGTGCATCCATCTGGCCAGCAGCAAATTTTTGGGTGATTTGTTCCATCTCAGTCAACCGCAGCATAATTCTTCTGGACACCCAGTAACTCAATCCTCCAGCGGCGGTGCTACCAACTAAAACTGACCAAATAGTACTTCGCTGCCAAGCAATTTCAAATCCTGTCACTAATTCAGTACGAATATCGATTAAATCAAACCCGCGATTTTCTAGTCGTTCCAAATGCAAGACAAAGAATCGGGGAGAAGAAACTTTGCTGATAATAACTAGACTAGCTACCCCCACTATCATGACTACCAAGTGAGAAAAAAATAGTCGTCCTCTCAGCCCCATCTTCATAACATTTACGCTATCGGCGAGTCTTCAAATTTATAACCAACCCCAACAACAGTTTTAATAAAAGTGGGATTTGCTGGGTCAGGCTCAACCTTTTTTCGCAATCGAGCTACATGGGTATCTACCACGCGTTCATCACCAAAAAAGTTATCTCCCCAAAGTTTGTCAATTAGTTGCGTGCGGTTCCAAACTCGACCAGGATTGCTGACAAAGGTAGTTAGCAAATTAAATTCTAGAGTAGTTAAGTCGAGAATTTCAGGTTGCTGAGAATTTATCTGCCGACTGGCAGTGCGCTGATCTACATCTACTATAAAGTGTTGGGTACGATTGACTTGATGTTGTCCCCCTTGACGGAGGCTACGCCGCAATAGCGCTCGTACCCTGGCTACTAACTCTCTAGGGCTAAAGGGCTTCACCATGTAATCATCAGCACCAGTAGATAAGCCAATGACGCGATCGATTTCCTCGCCTTTCGCAGTGAGCATCAAAATATAAGGATCTTTTGCCCCTGGTTTCTGGCGAATTCTGGCACAAACTTCCAGCCCATCCAAACCAGGAATCATTAAATCTAAAATGATTAAATCGGGTGGTTGCTCTTGAAACATCCGTAGAGCATTGATCCCATCACGGCTAATGCGACAGAAAAATCCTTCTTTTTCTAAAGAGAGTTGAATTAAATGAGCAATTTCTGGTTCATCTTCAACTATTAAAATATCCATCCGAAAATACGCAGATTTAAGAAGATGCGGAAAGTGAGGAGATAAGGAGGACAAAGGAGACAAGGGGGACAAGGTAGCAATCTTTCTCTTTGAAGTTCAGATGGTCGGAAACCTCCGCTCAGACTTCTCTTTTTGTCTACCCCCTCTTCCTTGTCTCCCTTGTCTCCCCCTCTATTACCTAGAGGTTTGAATTCGTCGGAGTTCGGTAAGTATAGCCAAGATTAGAATCTTTTTGAATGTATGCTTTAATGCTATCTATGTCAATAAAACAGTCAGCAACATCAATTAAGCTTTCGCTAGTGGTTGTTTGTAGACTAACAACTTCCACTCTAACCCCCATTCTGCTGACAGCATTCACAGCATAAGCTAGGTCTCCATCGCCGCTGACTAATACCGCTGTATCATAGTAAGGAGCTAAAGTGATCATGTCTACAGCAATTTCTACGTTCAGATTTGATTTTTTAAAATTATCTGGCGACGCAACAAGGTCTTTTGCCACTACACGATAGCCATTACGACGCATCCAAAGTAGAAAACCCTGTTGCTTCTCATTGGTGATATCAACCCCAGTATAGAAAAAAGCACGTAAGAGTCTCGAACCGTTGGTTAAATGACAAAGCAATTTAACGTAGTCAATTTCTATGCCGAGTTGTAAAGCTGTATGAAATAGGCTTAAGCCATCAATAAAAATGGCAACTCGACCGCGATTCAAGGTATTAAAAATGGAAGTATCAGGTGCAGTATCTCGCATCTTGGTATCTTTACCTTTGACAGCAGTATCGCTCAAGTTTTGCCCTTGCCAATGTGGTTTAGCTTTGAGTACTTTAGATTCATTTAATTCATTTCTTTGTTTGCTAAAATTAGTTATAATCATTGATACCTCTGAATTTTAAATCTGAAAAGGGTTTTAGCTAAATTTTCTATAGTATAGTCTCTGCTAATTTATAAACCTAGCAGTGACTTGAGTGAAATTGCTAGATGCAAATAAACTTAACTCATCCTTAATAGAGGCAAAAATACTTTAAGTAAAAGTTTTTCATTGGTTTTAGGTTGATTTAACGAGATATCATCTCTAAACATAGATATGCTAGTCTTTAGCCACTACAAGTGCAACAGTTAGAAGAAAATATCTTCCTATGAGCCTATAACCTTAAATCACTGATAGTTGGGCATTATCGAGCTATTTTTATTTTACCTCTGTATTTTAATGACCTTACAGGCAAGAAAGTTTTTAAATATTTATTCTATAGGATTTACTTCTAGCTGTGACGCTCAAATTTTAACAGAGTTTGCAGCAATAATAATGTAATGTGCGATCGCCTCCAGAAGAGAAGTTATATTAAGCTATTTCGCTAATCTTTAAACGCACCTTTTATAAAATTCATTTTAATGACAAAGTAATCTTTGATTGCTAGCCATAAATCATCAACAACTGACAATACAAGATTTGCGACTCCTTAAAGAAGTCGCAAATTTCAAGCTTAGGGTTTAGCTAACTTGTTGTTGGATGTGTAGTAAACCTTACTTCCAGTATCGGGTACAAAATGGCAGTTCACACAGGAATTCCATAATGATTTCCAAATTGGTTCGTCTGATTTGCGGAAATACTCACCCATCACTGGTTTTATCGCCTCAGTCGCCTTCAGCAAATTGTAATGAGGGATGTTCAGGAATATGTGGTGAGCAACATGAGTGCCAATATCATGATGGATATGATTAATCAAACCATAATCGCGGTCAATACTGGAAATTGCACCTTTTAAAAAAGTCCATTCTTCTCCACGATACCAGGGAATATCTGCTTCAGTGTGATGCAAGAATGTCACTAAATCAAGCCAAATTACGAACACAATGTAAGGTGCAGCGTAATACTTCAGCAACCACATCCAACCCCATAGATAGGTAAGGTAGCCCAGCAAACCTACCATCCCAATCCAAAGCACGGTACTAGTGATAATATCCCACTTTTCTGATGGTTTAAATAGCGGACTGCTAGGTGAAAAGTGAGAGCCTTCTTTATTTGGAGAACGCTTAAATAAATACACAGGATAAGCCAATAGAAAAACATAATATCGGCCTATCTTTTGTATTAGCGGCATTTCCTTGTACTGTGATTCACTTACAGGATACCAGCTTTCATCATTATCGAGATGACCAGTATTTTTGTGGTGAGTTCTATGGCTGATTCGCCAACCATGATAAGGAACAAGTATGGGTGTATGAGAAAGATGTCCAATGAAATCATTCAGCCATTTATGCTTAGAAAAAGATTGATGCCCGCAGTCGTGTCCGACTACAAACAAAGCCCAAAACATTGTTCCTTGCATTAACCAAAAAATCGGAAAGAAAAACCAAGAATCCAGGTAATAAGCAACTGCGTAAAGCAGACTAATAATCAGGATATCGCGAAAAAAGTAATAAAGTGATTTTGTCGCATTGGGCTGAAAATATTCAGCGGGGATCGCAGCTTTTAAATCCTGAAGAGTAAAAGGCAGCTTGGTAGTCTCCCCAGATAATTCATGATTCTGAGGATCGTTGAGCGTGATGATATTTGATTGCACTGGCTGGATTCTTTTGTTGAAGATAAATCGGAACTTTATTTGAGGCAAGATAATCTTACCCCACAAGGCAAAAGTTAAAATAAAAAAAGCAAAAGGATTACTTTTGATTTTTTACTTCACTAGTATGCCCAGGATACTAAATCTCGTAACATCCAAGAGTAAATTTTCTGGCAATTTACCTAACAATATTTAATAAGTCAAGAATTGCCAGATTGTATTGAAAACCACGCGAAGATAAACGCTCTCGTGGAGTTCAAGAGCGTGAAGAAAGCTTGCAACGCGGTTTATCGTTCTGCGTAATATTCGTCGAAAGTCTTATAGCCAACATCAGTTGTGTACAGTTGACATTGGTCTGTAATCTGCTTCATTAAAGACCAAGAAAACTGACATTCATCATGCAGATAAGACCCCCAATTTTCT
Source organism: Nostoc sp. DedQUE12a (assembly GCA_034530795.1). GTDB lineage: Bacteria > Cyanobacteriota > Cyanobacteriia > Cyanobacteriales > Nostocaceae > Nostoc. The sequence continues at coordinate 60,458 of JAVRCH010000139.1, read as the reverse complement.
TTGATGCTGCTGTAAGCTAGCCGCAAATTATAAGAAGGAATGGCGGTGGAAATATGATGAGGGACATGAACATTGATATCGTGGCAAAGGATTTCTACCCAGCGGGGATAATCGCAATGAACGGTACCAAATAGTTGAGCTAGAGCTTCGTTCCACTTGTTTGCTCCAACAAAAGGAACGTCAGAAGCAGTGTGGTGAACGATGGTAAAAGTACTCATCCAAAAGTGGTAGATCAACCAGGGCACTAACCAAAACTTGACAAATCCCCAGATACCTGTAGTGGCAATCAGGGTTGGGAAAGCGATCGCAGCAAATAATACTACCACAGCTACAGAAAGCTTGATGCTGGATTGGTCTTTAGTTTTGAAATTGCGCCAATCAAAATGCACAACTGCCCAATGTCCAATGGAACCTACCCACCAGAAGCGTTTGCGAATAAACAACTCAAAAGCAGACTGTCGGGTTTTATCCCAACTTTCAAACACTTCTGGTCTGATTGGATGCCAAGCATTATCCTCATCGAGTTTGTTGGTATGAGTATGGTGATAATTATGCTTGATCCGCCAACTGTGAAACGGATAAATTAACGGCGCCATAAAAAAGTGTCCCACCACATCATTTACCCAACGACGTTTGGCAAACGACCTGTGACCACAATCATGGCCAATTACAAAAAAACCTGTTAAAGCAGTACCCGTAAAAACCCAAGCTAGGGGCAAAAGAAACCAAGGAGCGATCGCCAGACTGTAGTAGCCCAAAGCAACTGCCAAGACACTAAGTATTACTTGTGTCCAAGCCTTGCGACGGCTTTGCTGAAAACATTCTCGTGGCAGGGTTTTGACAATATCTTTGAGCCTGAAGTTAGAATTGGCAGACTCGTCACTTAGTTTCTGGGTATTAATTATTGATGTAGTCATGAACACCTGAAATACAACAAACTCCTCCACCAAGTCATCAAAAAATAACTTGCCGTAAAGTTGCTTAATATTAGCGTCTCGGATTATAGCAACCTAACCTATACAAGCGCACCCGTAAATAGGTTTTTCAAAAGTTAAGAGTTATGAGTTATGAGTTAGGAGTTATGAGTTAGGAGTTATGAGTTTAGATTCTTAACTCACGGTTGAGGTGAATTAGAAACCCTCCTTGTCCCATAAGGATTTGTGCTTCTCAAAATTATGGTTTGAGAAAAATCGACGGCAACATAAAGATTTGGATGCCTGATTTGCAATAAATGTAACTCCAAACTCTAAACTCCTAACTCCTAACTCCTAACTAACTTTTCGTGGGAGCCAACTTCACATTAGTAGCCAGACCAACTGCTTGCAGCAATTGAATTGTCATCCAAGTTAAATCGATTTCCCACCATTCCAGCCCGTGACGAGCTGAATATTGAAAAGCATGGTGATTATTATGCCAGCCTTCACCGAAAACTAGTACGGCTACCCACCAGCAGTTGGTTGAGCGATCGCCAGAATCATGGCTTTGATAACCAAATTTATGAGTAGCGCTGTTTACCAACCAAGTGCAGTGGTAAACCCAGACAATACGAACAAAAATTCCCCAAATAACAAACGGCCAGCCACCCAGAAACAAAAGCAATACACCCAGAGCAACCTGGAGCAAAATGAAATATTTTTCTAAAAACTGATAAACTGGGTCTTCGGCTATGTCTTTGGTGAAACGAGGAACTTGATCGTGAGAGGGACAAAAATGAATCAGCCAACCCATGTGGCTCCACCAGAAGCCTTTATTAGAATCATGGGGATCGGACTCAGTATCTGAGTGCAAATGATGGATACGATGTGTCCCCACCCACTCGATTGGCCCTCCTTGACAGGCGAGTGTCCCGAAGAAAACCAGGATATACTCTAGCCATTTGGGAGTCTGAAAACTGCGGTGAGTAACAAGGCGGTGAAATCCCAGAGTAATGCCTAAACCACCACTCACCCAGTAGAGCAACAAACCCACGCCAACTGCCGTCCAGCTAAAGTTACCAGGAACAAAGGCAAACAGCGCACCGATGTGCAGACCAATGAAAAACAGGGTATTAACCCAGTTGATTTGAGGTTTAGTTGAAGTAGCAATTGTCATGCAGTAACCTGAATTGGAATTGTTCGGCCGAATTTGCGCGATCTGAAAATCGGCATATTTATAATTTTTTGTGAACGAGGAACTAATGAACAGCTTGGAACAGCTGCGGCAAGCAGAACACGCACTGTTAGAAATTTTTTCTGGTATTGACACTCAGGTCAAGCATAATCTAAAACGAGTGCTGGATGCTTTTCGTAATCACCGTGTCGGCGCACACCACTTTGCTGGTGTAAGTGGTTATGGCCATGATGATTTAGGGCGAGAAACTTTAGATAAAGTTTTTGCCGAGGTTATGGGTTCGGAAGCCGCAGCAGTGCGAGTGCAATTTGTTTCGGGAACTCATGCGATCGCTTGTGCTTTGTTTGGGGTACTCCGTCCTGGAGATGAGATGTTATCAGTAGTTGGTTCTCCCTACGATACACTTGAAGAAGTCATTGGTTTGCGGGGTCAAGGTCAAGGTTCCCTTATAGAGTTTGGCATAAAATACCGCCAATTGGAGCTAACCCCCGAAGGAGGGGTGGATTGGCAAGCTTTAAGCCATACAGTGGATGACAAAACCCGTTTAGTCGCAATTCAGCGCTCTTGTGGCTATTCTTGGCGTCCGAGTTTATCAATTGCTGATATTGAAAAAATTATCCATATAGTCAAACAGCAAAACCCCAACACAATTTGTTTTGTAGATAACTGCTACGGCGAATTTATCGAAACTAAGGAACCCACAGCCGTAGGTGCTGATTTAATGGCCGGGTCATTGATTAAAAATCCTGGTGGCACGATTGTGGTTGCTGGTGGTTATGTCGCCGGTCGCGTCGACTTGGTGGAAGCCGCCGCTTGTCGCCTGACTGCTCCCGGTATCGGTAGTTATGGCGGTGCTACTTTTGACCAAAATCGTTTGTTGTTCCAAGGGCTATTTCTCGCACCGCAGATGGTGGGCGAGGCGATGAAAGGGACATACTTAACTGGTTATGTATTTGATAAACTCGGTTACCCAGTGAATCCCCCACCACTAGCGCCCCGTGGAGACGTGATTCAGGCAATTAAACTGGGTTCTGCTGAAAAACTAATTGCTTTCTGTAAAGCCATACAACAGTATTCTCCCATCGGTTCCTACTTAGACCCCATTCCAGATGAAATACCGGGGTATGAGAGCCAGGTGGTGATGGCTGGGGGGACGTTTATTGAGGGGAGTACTTTGGAATTGTCGGCAGATGGGCCTTTGCGTGAGCCGTATGTGGTTTATTGCCAAGGGGGGACTCATTGGACTCATGTGGCGATCGCATTGGAGGCGGCGATCGATGCGGTGGGGAGGGGTGAGTCAGGGTTATATAAGGAACATGAGTTAGGATGATCTCACGCAGAGACGCAGAGGCGCCCAGAGATGAATGAGGATGAGATAAATGAGGTTTCGGGGGCAGTTGTGGATGCGGCTTACATGGTTCATACGAGTTTGGGACCTGGTTTGTTGGAATCGGTTTATGAGACGGTGATGGATTTTGAGTTACGGAAGCGAAAGTTACGGGTTCAAAGGCAGGTAATGATTCCAGTGGTTTATGGAGGCGTAGTTTTGGAGGAAGGCTTTCGCGCTGATTTGATAGTCGAAAATCAAGTAATTGTTGAACTCAAATCAGTAGAATCTATTCATCCAGTACACAAAAAGCAGCTATTAACCTACCTACGCCTTGCCGACAAACGAGTTGGATTACTAATCAACTTCAACGTCTCACTCATCAAAGACGGTATCTCCCGCGTAGTCAATAACCTCTAAAACTCTCCGCGCCTCTGCGCCTCTGCGTGAAACATTTCTCCTTTGCTACCCTAAAAGTATGCAAATACTCGAAATCTCTCCCCTCCAAGCATTTCGCCGCAGCGTAGCAACAGTGGTGCAAGTAGTTCCAATGGAACTACGCAATGTAGCAATCCTGACATTAATAAGTGGCGCAAGTCCAGCGATCGCCATTTGGCTCAACAAGACGATCATTGATGAAATTACTCAGCTACTGAGCCTACCAACAACAAAAAATGCCATCAGCTTAATACTTTCCCAACCCCTGCTGCTTTATAGTCTTGCAGGTTTAGTGGTGCTAAACTTGCTCAGTGATGCCCTCAGTAGTATCACTAGTTTTGTCTATTCTTCCCTACGCGATCGCATTCAAGGCTTTATCCAAGGACAAGTAATCGAGAAGGTTGCCACTTTTGAAGATATTGCCCTATTTGAAACACCTGATTTGCTCAATTTGGTGCAGCTGACAGAAAAGGGAGTACAACGACTTCCAGAACTTTGTATCAGGCTGTTGAGCTTGTTACAAGGGATTTTTATCTTTATTCCAGCCATCTTACTCTCCATGTCTCTGGCTTGGTGGGTACCGCTAATTTTATTTAGCTGCGTTACCCCTGTGATGTATGTGGAAATGAAATACCGCAAGCAAAGTTGGAGGGTAGAAAGAACTCAAGCCAGTGTAGCTCGTGAAATGAATTTATACAAGACCGTTTTAACTGGGGAGACATACGCCAAAGAACTACGCTTGTTTAGTTTGCAACCCTTACTACTGGAACGCTGGCGCGGACTTTTCCGCACAATTTTTCGCGCAATGGAACAAATCCGCCGTCGAGGGACAACAGCAGTTATTAGCTGGTCTTTATTGAGTGGGTTAGGCTTAGCATTACCATATATATACGTAGTTCAAGGTGTGCTAGGTAGAACTCATACATTGGGAGATTTAGCGCTCTACACTGGGGTGATTCTGGAAGTGCGTCGAAGTTTGGAAAATCTGATGTCTGGTAGTTCTGAGTTGTATAATATTGCACTGGCAACAACACCTATTTTTCAGCTTTTGGATTTACAGCCGCAATTATCCCGTTCTCAAAATTTTCCAGTAAATGGCAAAAATTCGCCTCGTTACGCCGTTAAACCATTGCAAAAAGGTATTGAGATCGAAAATCTCTCCTTTATCTATCCCAACAGCAATCGCCCAATCCTCAAAGACATCAATCTGACAATTCACCCAAACGAAATGATTGTATTGGTGGGTGAAAATGGTGCTGGCAAGACCACGTTAGCTAAGCTATTGTGTCGCCTTTATGACCCTAGCGAAGGTGCAATTATTTGGAATGGGCAAGATTTACGATCGCTCCCTTTAGAAGAATTGCGATCGCGTATTGATGTAGTCATGCAAGATTACGCCCGCTTTCCCACTACGGTGCGCGAAAATGTTGCCTTTGGCGATTTACCGAAAATGCAGGATGACGAGGACATCAAAGAAGCGATCGCTGAAGCTGGTTTGACGAGAGTAATTGAGAAGTTAGATGGAGGCTTGGAAACCCTGTTGGGTAAACAGCTAGAAGGAGGCGTTGATTTATCGGGGGGACAATGGCAAAGGCTGGCGATCGCTCGTGCTTTGCTGCGGTTGTCTCAAACCGAACTCCTCATACTTGATGAACCAACGGCAAATCTTGACCCCAAAACAGAACATGAAATTTACAACATTTTTCGCACCCTGGCAAAGGGCAGAATCGCCGTTATAGTCAGCCATCGCCTCGCTTTGGCAAAACTAGCAGACCGAGTAGTAGTACTAGAACACGGTCAAATTATCGAGGTAGGCACACACGACGAACTCATGGCACTAGGCGGACAATATCACTTGATGTTTAGTCGTCAAGCTAGTAGTTACCATTAATTGATACAAAACGAACTGCAAAAAACGCTAACCCAGAACTTTTTAGTCTCAGGACTTACGCAACTGGCACAGGGCGATTGCCATTCTATTTATTCCAGTAATTCTTGGTACTCCTCGTCAAGGTCGCCAAAGCGAACACGTTGCTAAATTTATTTTCGAGCAGGTTGCAGCAGGCGATCGCCTAGAAACCGAACTGATCGATATTAGAAAAATGGCGATCGCTACAGATGATGCAGGCGAATCAATCAAAGACCCTCAGTTTTCTGCAACTATGGAACGAGCAGATAGATCAATCATCTCGCTCTAATTTATTTTTGAGAACAATTTCCCCTTTGTTATTAATCTTCACCGTATTTTTAGGAAAAGCTTTATTATTCAAATAACGCATAAGTTTTACAGTCCGAAAATGCCGATCTACTTGAGGAATTCCCTGCTTATCCATGCGAATAGGAATAATTTTACTTGATACCAAATTTCCAGATGAATTGAGTTTGACTTCTAAAATTAGTGAGTCACCAGCTTGAGCATTTGTAGATAAAGTTTTATATCCTAAAAAATTTCCTAAAGAATAGGCGATGATTTTATTCTTATAAATTTCCATCGCTCTCGGAACGTGAGGGCCGTGTCCCAGTACTAAGTCTGCTCCTGCATCAATCATTTTTCTGGCAAAATTGATTGAATTACCTCGGTTTTCTCCATAAAAAAACTCTGTCTGATTCTTAACGTGTAATGCCTCCGTTCCTTCCGCTCCAGCGTGCATTGATACTATTACAATATTGGCATTCTTTTTGGCTTCTGCTACGAGTTTTTCGGCTGCTGCTAAATTATGGATGGAATTATACATTTCATAAGGAGAAAAACCAATCATTCCTACAGGAATATTGTTAGCTTTTAAATAGAGAATTTGTTTTTTATGACCTAATGTAGCAATGCCCGCAGCCTCAAGATTCTTCTTTGTATCTTTGAACCCTACCAAGCCAAAATCCATTGCATGGTTATTCGCCATATTGAATACATTAAAACCAGCTTTAGCAAATAGCTGAGCGTATGCAGGTGGGGAGCGAAATGCAAAAACTTGTTCTCGATTAATATCTTTAGTAGTGTATGGATAATTAGTTAAACTACTTTCAAAGTTACCAAATAAGATATCAGATCCTTGCAAGTGGGTTCTCACTGATTTTGGTAACAGTTGATCTCGAAAGCGGGGTAATCTGTAGTTAGGAAAATTAGTACCAGGAATAATATCTCCAACAGCTTTAATGGTAATAGTACCTGCAAAGGTTTGTTTTTTTGATGTTGGTTGCGTAGATTCAGGTATGGTCAATGGTAACAAACCAGATTCAGCAGGTGTAGTAGCAGCATTGGTTCGCTGTGATTGCCCCAGCCGAATCACAACTCCTGCACCAATACCCAGATAAAAACAGACACCAATAAAAGCGAACGAAACTGCTCGCCCTAAGCTTGTATTCGCCATCGTTCACTCCTCACACGATGGCATTAGTTTATCCTAAAAATCTGTGTTCGCGATGTATATTTTAGTGTTTTCTAGCAAATATCAAGCTAAGTAATTACTGAAGTATGGTCGTTCTAGCTTGGGTGCAATACATCTGGTAATTAGTAGAGTCACAGCCGAGACTTCTGACTTCTGATACTTCTGATATGAGTTGTAAGACTATGTTCTTAACGGAGAGGGGGGGATTCGAACCCCCGTTGGGTTTCCCCAAAACGCATTTCGAGTGCGTCACCATGAACCGCTCGGACACCTCTCCAGGTATTTATTTACAGATTTGAAATTTATTTATATTCAAATCTTGCAACCTCAGGGAAATTTTTAGTGCATCCCCTTTGCTATTATAGCATTCAAATTAATCAAGCTATACATTCGCGAATAGCGACATATAATGTGCGAATGTACAAATGTAGAGCGACATATTATTTGACCACAGCGACATATATTTGTCAAACTTCTGCATTAGTGAGCAATCCTTATATATAGATGCTTTTCACCATTGAGAGCTAAGAAAGCTTGGGAAGAAAAAGGTATAGCTGCTTTAGCGGAAGCCCCTAGAGCAGACAAAGGGCAGGTGCGAAAAAGCGAATACTGGTATAACTTGAGTCTCAAAATTTATAAACAAGGCAATAAAGGCAGCGATCGCATGACTCGCACTCAGGTAGCTGAAAGGATTGAGACTCAAGCTTACGAATTCGCCAAGAAAGAATTACTGGCAGAAATATCAAGGTTGGAAGCTGAGGGATTTCAAGGGGAAAACTTAGATTGGGAGATAAAAAGGCTGATAAAAATCAAAGTAAAGACAGAAGGCTTTAAGTATTGGTCAGAGTATGGCAAGCCTCCCAGCAGTAGAACAGTAGAAAGATGGCTTAAGCCTGTTGAGGAGAAAGGTTCTAGTATATGGTCGCAAAAATAATAAAGAAATATTTTTAGCCCGTGCTTATGCTGTTGGTTTAGAAGCAGAAAGGCTGTCAGTTGAGGAAGTTAAATACGCACGTAAAAAAGCAGAAAATAGTGGCAAAGGTATCATTTATCAGAAGACAATATCTTGATTCCAGTGGGCAAGTTTCATATTTATGAAATTCCCCAATTACCACCTGAATTTTTTACAGTAAAAGGTACTCGCATACTATCAATTACCTTGGCATTCGATCCACCAACTCGTCCACTCGTGGAGACTCATATTTAGGAGTCACGATGGAATTTAAGCTTTTCAGGGGGATTGACCGCGAAAGTATTGTGAATGCTTATGTAGATGCTAGCAAAACAGATGTATCTGATAAATTTGCAGAAATCTCTCTGGACATCTTGAAGAAAAAACACAAGGGACATAACATCGTTTGTAACTTGTCTCCAACTTCCACACTACGGAAGAAAGGAACAGTGCAAAGAGGACAAGTAGAAATAACGTCGAAAGCTATAAAATATAATAATTTGCCCATGATCCTAGTTGTAAATTGTAACCGTAAATGGGCAAATCCAGATGAAATCGAAATGCAACGTTATGCCTTAGTAGCTTCCATTAGCCATTCCGATCCTCAAGTTAATTTATACAATCGGATGAAACTTCGATTAACCAGAGAAGCGATAAAGAACAAGAGCGAGTACGAGGAAGAGTTTAATCGATCATCCGGCAATGCGAGTCACCGCACTATAACTTTATAAGACAGAAAAATTACAGGTTGACTTGTTTTTAAGGATACGATCGCACCTCCCAACCCAAACCTCACAAGTTCAAGCGATCGCCTCATGAATTTGGCTGCCTAGTACCTGTTTCACCAATAAAAGCTTGTGCAGAGATGGCAGGCTGTAAAAAGCCGATTTAAAAGGTTTAGGTACTCACACTTCTTACCTAACCAAAAGTTTGCCTTGGCTTGTTGCAGCTGCGATCGCACCACTATTTGCACTAAAAACTTTAATATCTGGGACAGTCACATAATCACCATCATCAGTAATTATCTGTGTGACTCCTGCTTTGTCCATCGCTTCGAGTATCAGCAAGTCATAACCATCAAGCAATTGAGTTTGGAATCTGGTAAGCGCGGCATTGCTTGTTTCTTCGCTCACCAAAACCTCAGTGCATACTGCACTAGATATTACCTGACTCCAAGCTGCTTGAACTTCCGCTACAACTTTTGCTCTTTCTGTTGGGTTTCATTGTCCGCACATCACCCTTAAAACAACGGCTCATCATCTGGTTCAAGCTCCAAAGCATAATACGATTCGTTGCACAGGAGTGTAATATTTACGAGTGTTCCTCCAAAGAAACTTTGTCTATTTTCGTAAATTTCCTGTTTTTCATCTATTGTCGCACATCCCTCATGGCTTAAGATTTGAAGTTTTCCCTTATTTATATGAACGAATTGTTTTAAACCTAGCAATATTCCCATTTCGTCTAGGAACACCAAGTCATCTACAAATACATCCCGGATAATTTCCCAATACTCCAAGCGTTTATTTTGTGTTGTTTCTCTCTGACCTTGGCTGCTCCAAGCGTGTTTTTTTTAACCGTCAGTTCTTGTTTTTGCAGAAATCTGCACATTGTACTCTCACTGAGTCTGACTCCTGTCTTTTCTCCCCAATATTCACAATATTCGGCTAGGGTAGAATCTGGATATTCCGTCACCATTTCCTCTATCTCTAATTCATAACCAGACAGTTGACTTGCCTTTCCTCCCGTTGCTGGTTTTGGCTGTAACGTTGCTTCTTGCCGTTTTCGCTTTACCAGTCCTTGTACTGTATTTTTACTTACCTTGAATCTTGCTGCTACTTTCCTAATTGATGTATTTCCTGCTTCGTAAACACTAATTATTTTCTCTCTTAAATCTATCGAGTATGGTTTCATCTTATTTTCAACTTATCTTCTCAAATATTGTACCTAACCGTTATGCAAAGTGCTGTATTTTAGAAGAATCTGATAAAAGTAAAGATGATTTAGTAGCAGTATTAGGGTCAGAAAATTTAGTTGAGAATATTTTAAATGGACAAGAGAAGATAAATACAGAACAAGCGCGTAAATTGGGAGAGCTTTTTCATGTAGAATCTAGTTTATTTATGGGATAATAACTATGCGAACTTATAGAAGTAAGTGTAAATAAATTAACTTCTGATGCTTGCGGCTTGCTGTAAGGCTTTGTGCCTGACCAATAGCTATATGCATATTAAACATTATCCATCTGGTCTAGATCGTTAGAAGGGCAAGCTTTTCAAAATATTTTATCTACTCAACTGAGCATATCTATGATGCCCGCGTCCACTCCATTGGGATTTTAAGTTAACTGCTTGACCGACATACCAAAGATTGTCATTGCCGTCAACAACAACGTAAATTCCTGAAAAGGAAGGTAATAAGTCTCTTTCTTTAAAGAGTAAACCCTGCCATTCTTTCCACTCCATTTATGCAACTTTCTTTTTAAGACGTTAACAATTCTGGTTGAGATATCAAACTTTGAAGAGTTTGGCGCAGCTGAACAATCGCCTGTAGCTGATAATCGCCAGTTTCCTTGAATTGATCCAAAGATTCTCCAATTCCTTGGAGTTTTTGCCGTAAAGTGTCTAGACAATCCTGAATTGGTTGTAGTGCTTCTTCGTAGAGGTTCACTCGACCACAGCATTGAGCGGTTGCTGTTCTTAAAGACAGCAAGTTTTCTTCGATCGCTTTGAGTTCTTGCTGCTTGTCTTCCAAATCGTGGGTTTGATTGTCAATCATTCCTTGAGCTAAATCGATACCAGCACGCATCTGTTCAATCTCGCGTTCCAACTTTTGGATTTCCTGTGAATACTGTTGTCGCTGGGTTTCAATTTGTAACAGAATCGGCTCTAAATTAATTTGATTACCCTCTTGTTCGTCAGGAAGAGTATGTCCTTGTCGCCGCAGCAATATATTTTGATGTTGCTTGAGAAACTTCTGCCGCTGTAGCATGTTGCGGCGTTGTCCCACTAAACTGGAATTTAACATCTGATAGTGGTCGTTTTCATCCCTTAGTTCCAGTTCTAAATTGATGTGATCCTGGTCAGATGCTTGGTTTAATTTATTTTCTAGTTCTTCTATAGCTTCTTGCTTATATTTCAGTTCTTGTTCTTGATCGTGAACAAAACTTGCGTCTATTTCCAATTTCTGCTCTAAGTCTTGGACTATCTTTTGTAGTTCATCTAGAGGCATTTTTTGTAAAGCTTCCACATCAACTTGCTGGCCGAAAACCACATCACCAGATGTTGCGGCTAAAGTGTGAATTTGTTGATATAAATTTTCTTGATTGCGTAACTGTTCTTTAAGTATTTGAATATACTCTTGTTTGCTGTTAAGCTCTGCTGTACTGATCTGCAATTGCGCTGTTTGCTGGACTAGCGAATTTTGTCCTTGTTGCCATGCATTTTGGCGATCGCTAAATATTTGTGACAAGCGCTCAACTTCTTCCTGTTGTTGAGCGATCGCAGTTTTTTGTTGCTGTAGTTGTTCCCAATGGGGACTTAGAATAGCTTGCTGCTTTTCTAGCAATTCAAAGCTAACATCGAGGTCTTGTTTTACTGTTTCTGTGGGAAGAATGCGACTTGATAAGCGATCGAGTAATTCACTCATCGCCCGACTTTGCTCTTCATCCAAAGTCGTCCCTTGTTTAAAATCAACTTGACGCTCTTCTAATCGGCGCTGCTCGCCGCGCAAATGCTCCCAAGCACCTTCCAATTCCTGACGGTTCCGCTCAATTTCTGCTTGTAAGCGTTCAATCTCCCCACGAGATGTATCAACTTCCTGTTTTTGCTCCTCCAGCTGATGTAACTCATCTTCCATGTTTTGCAGCTGTTCCAAGCGTGCTTCCATTTCCATTTCACGCCGGTTCAACTCTTGCGCTTGAAACGTCAGCGACTGTTTCCACTGATCGATCTCATCTTCCTTGAGCTTAAATTTTTCCAATTGGCGGGAAAAATTCTGCAAAATATTGACTAACGGCCGCCCTGCTTCCTGAATCCGTTGTACTTGACGGTTCGGATTCAGTTCCGCCAGTACCAAGGCGCCATCATTTAATTTACTTGCGTCCTCAGCGGCAATCACTTCTTCCGACACAGTACTCCAATTCTGGTCAGTTCGCTGACAAGCTAGTAGTTTCAGTTCGGCTTTGCCACCACCACTGAGTAAACCACCTTTCTGTTTTTGTACTTCTGCTAAATACAGCACACTGTTAGTCCTTATTGATGCACTTAAATTTCGTGTTTTGAGATATACCTGAGATAATTCTGTTAACTTGTTTCACGGAACCGAAGTTGAGGAGAACAAAACAGACAAAACTATTTATAGACGCGAGATGTTACGTCTTGATACTTATAAAAGCGAGTTGGCCGCGCCTTTATATTTTGTACTGATGACAGTGATGATGACTTCCGTGTTAACACTAGCTTTGTCAAAGTGTATTACGAAAGATTAAGCTTTATAGCTGTGTCGATTTTAGATTTTAGATTTTAGATTTTAGATTAAAAATTACCTTGGTACTCCTTTACTACGGAACACCATACGTAGCTTGCTTCCACAAAGTGGTACAAAGAAACAAGCTATATGCTCCGATGTTAAGTTGATGAGAGTCCGCTCAAGTTTGGAGACCCCTGCACCACAGTAGCTCCCCGGCAAATTCAAAATTCAAAATTTCAAATTCTCAAGTCCCTACCCAAAGCGATCGTTTCAATCCAAAATCTAAAATCCAAAATTGATTGATAGACACAATTCACAAATAATATAACGCCACTATTAGGAGTATTTTTTAACTCAATGCAGGGAAATTTAAATGAAATTGATATTTGCAGTATTTTGCAACTAATTGAATTGGGACAACGAACTGGGCAACTATGGGTAGAAGCTCATAGCTATTACCATAACAACAAATCTGGTGCAGACAAAGCTAGTAAATATCCCGCCAGACAACAGTCTTGGTTCGTTTTTTTCCTTAATGGTCAAATCATCTATTGCCAACAAGGGGAAAGTAGCTTATCTAGGATTAGCGATTATTTACATCATTACCGAGTTGAGATGCGACTTGCCGACAAACAAATTGCTTCCCTCTCATCAACCGACGCACCAGAGTATGCGTATCTTTGGGCACTCTTGGAACAAAATATCATCAGCCCCAAAATAGCCGCTAGTATTATCCAGGGTTTGGTGCATGAAACTCTATTTGATTTGCTGAGCTTACATCAAGGTAATTTCATTTTCCGTCAAGGTGCGGCACTTGCCCCACAATTAAACACTTTTGAGATTGCTCATTTTGTAACAAAAATTACTAAGCAAGTGCAAGAATGGAAGCAACTTTATCCGCATATTCAGTCTCCCGAACAATTACTGGTGCTATCTGACAAAATTCAGACACACTTGTCGCTACCAGCAGCAACCGTCAATAAACTACAACATTGGGCTGATGGTAAAACATCCCTGCGTCAACTAGCTCGTTATCTTAACCGAGACATTTTGACAGTGGCTAAGGCAATATATCCATATGTGCAACAGAGTTGGCTTCAGTTAGTATATTCACCAACAAATCAACCGGAGATTGACACTGACAACTCAGAATTGAATAAAAAAAACAGGGGGCGGATAGTATGTATTGACGATGCGATCGCCATCGGTGAGACTATAAATTCCATCTTACAAGCACAAGGTTATGAAGCGATCGTCCTTACTAATCCGCTAGAGGCGATGGGTCTGGTTTTTCAACTTAAACCAGATTTAATTTTATGCGACATTGCTATGTCGGAATTAGAAGGCTACGAGGTTTGCGCTATGCTGCGACACTCAACAGCATTTCGGCTCACACCGATTATCATGCTTACGGGTAAAGATGGATTTATCGATCGAGTCAAAGCTAGCATGGTCGGCGCAACAGATTATTTAACTAAACCATTTACAGACAATGAATTACTAATGCTTGTAGGGAAATATATCAATAACTAATGAAAATGGGCATGGGGCATGGGGCATGGGGCATTAGTTTATTCCCCGCGTCCCCCTCATCTCCCTCATCTACGGAACAGATAAACAGATTCAATACTTGTGGATCTACTAAAAGATGAGGTAAAAGATGTTATCACAGAATGAGCCAACCCAGTGAAACCTCAATATCTAGGAAATTAGTGAAAAGCTAAATTTAATTTATACAGTTAATACTTGCGGGGGAATCAGGGAATGTTCCAAATAGGAACGTTACATCAGGAGGTAGATAGACACTTATGAGTACAGTTCTGATTGTAGAAGACAGTATCGCGCAAAGGGAGATGATTACAGACCTCCTGAAAGCAACTGGACTAACAGTCACCCATGCCAGTGACGGATTAGAAGCATTGGAGGCAATTCAAGTAGCACCTCCCGATTTAGTGGTGTTGGATATTGTCATGCCTCGGATGAATGGCTACGAAGTTTGTCGGCGGTTAAAGTCCGATCCAAAAACCCAAAATGTTCCTGTGGTCATGTGTTCTTCTAAAGGCGAAGAATTCGATCGCTACTGGGGCATGAAACAAGGTGCAGACGCCTACATCGCCAAACCTTTTCAACCAACCGAGTTGGTAGGAACAGTCAAACAACTGCTGCGAGGATAAGGATAAAAGCAATATGGTCAGCAAACCGGACTTTTTAAGTGGCAGTGGTCAAGATCATTTCCGACCAGAATTACAAGTAGAAAGTCCTGAAGGTGAGTTACATTTGAGGTTTTACATTCCCTCGCATCAGGAGTTTGCACTACAAGCAACTGGCATCCGGGAAGTAATCGAACTAAGTCCTGATAGAATCACCCCGATTCCTAATGCTTCTCCTTTACTTTTGGGTACTCTAAATTTACGAGGTCGAGTTATTTGGGTGGCTGATTTGGGTCAATTTTTAGGCGAACCAAGTGTATTAAACACGGATAAAGCTGAAATTCCAGTAATTGCCATTGAAGAACAAGACACAATAGTGGGTTTAGCAGTGGAGGAAATCGGCGGTATGGACTGGCTGGATGTCCAGAATCTCATGCCACCAACCGGTGTTCCAGATACTATGGCCCCTTTTTTACGTGGCGAGTGGGTATTAGGTGCTAAAAATAATCAGTGTCTACGACTGCTCGATCAAACGGCTATTTTACGGAGTGCGCGATGGGCAGGATGAAATTGGAGGAGGAAATGGCAGCAAGTATTGATGATTACGAGCCAACATATCAACAGGCGATGACCGCCTATGTTCAAAGGAATTACGACGTTGCCGCCAGTTTAGTTGACCAGGTGGTGCAAAGTCTACCAAATGACCCAAACTCCCATTTATTAAGGGGTCACATCTACTATGTTTTGCAGCAGTATGATGTTGCCAAACAAGAATATCAACAGGTATTAGAGTTGACTAACGACCCAGAAATTATTGGTTTTGCCAATAATGGAATTGAGAATATCAATCAATACCTAGAGTCGTTTGGTGGTCAGCTTGATACATCCGCAAGGCAAGAGCAAATAAATTCCCTAGAAATGTCCGATCCGCTGGCATATAGCGAAGAAGAATTGGAAGATTTGCCTGCTAGTGAGGAATTTGACAGCCAAAATCTGGATTTGAACTTTTTTGAAGATACTCAACAAAGTGTGAATACAGTTGAAGAACTATCTTCAAATAATCCATTTGATATACCCACAGAAGGCAATATTGCAACAGAAGACATATCAGATTCTTCTATAAATTTTGGGGAAGATCCTTTTGCCTTAAATGAAGAATTAGAGGAACAAGAGTCGAATAGCAATAGTTTGGAGGAAGAAGCCGAATTAGAGTTACCTGCTTTTTGGCAAGAAGATAGCTCCCAACAAGGTCTGGAAGAATCATTAGTGAGTAGTCATTTTACAGAAAATGAAATAAATTCCACTAACGAAAACTCAGCTATTAACAATCATAACTACTCTTCAAATTCCACTTTACCAATTGGTAATACTAACGATAATTTTGCCGAGTTTTTGAGTGATTCCCAGCCTCAAGATTATAGTGTTGAGAGTTTACAACTCGATCGCTCTCATTTTGCAGATGAAACTGTATTGATTGCTGAACAAAAACCGAACAATCAATTTCCATCCAATAACTTAGAATATAACACTCAAGATAATTCCTCACCAAATAAAGCAAAGAATTGGTTGGAACAAAAAGACTTAGACACAGAATCAAAATTTCAACCAAATTTGTCTGAGAATTCTTCACCTGGTAACGGCAATTTCATTTCGGAACAAAAGCAGTTTAAATCAGTTGAATTCTCAGACAAAAATAGATTGGATGACGATGAAAATTTTGATATACAAGCATTTGAGTCTGCTTTTGGTTCAGATAACTTTGACTCTGATGAAGAGCCAAATAATATAATGAATCGAGAAAATTCTAAGAGCAATATAGAATTTTTAGACGACTTTGAGGAATTTGATGATTTAGGCAATATTCCAGGGTTTGACCTCATCGAAGGAGATTCTGATTTTGCTGATGTGGCGATGCATTCTGCCGCAGCACAAACCGGTAGTACTGGACGCGCTCAAATCCTGGAGGCTTTTCCAAGTACTACAGCAGATCGGGAAGAGGAACTATTTACGATCACTGGTTCGCACGAACCAGTTCCAGCCTTTACCCAAGCAGAGGTCTCGAAGGTAGAACCCAATGTCAGCGTCGAGCAAGGTTGGTTAGCACCGTTAGAAAATGCCCCCATACAAAGGAAGCAATGGTTAATTGCTGGGACTGTGGGTATTGCCTCAGCACTAGTTGTAGCGACAGTTAGCTTTGTGGCGACAACGTTTTCTCCAGCCCAACAAAGGGAAAGTGTGCGGAATACAGGTTGGGCAATGGCACTAGCCGCTGGACTAACGGGTTTTGCTACCGCAGGCTTTATGGGAAATATTACACTCAAGCAAATTCGCCGCACAACCAAGGATTTGCAAGCTCAGTTTGACGCTGTAAGTCAAGGAAATCTGAATGCTCAAGCCACGGTGTATTCGGAAGATGAATTGGGGCATTTAGCCAGTGGCTTTAATGAAATGGCGCGAATTATTTTCACGACCACAAATGAAGCCCAACGCAAAGCCGACGAACAAGAGGAAGCCAAGGAAAATCTGCAACGCCAGGTGATTCGGTTGTTGGACGATGTGGAAGGAGCCGCCAGAGGCGATTTAACGGTGCAAGCTGAAGTCACAGCGGACGTACTGGGAGCCGTAGCCGACGCATTTAACCTGACAATTCAAAACCTGCGGGATATTGTCCAACAGGTAAAAGTGGCAGCCAAGGAAGTGACAAAAGGTGCAACCAACTCAGAAACCTTTGCTAGAGCCTTGTCTAGTGATGCTTTGCGGCAAGCAGAAGAGTTGGCAGTGACGCTGAATTCTGTACAGGTGATGACTGACTCGATTCAGCGGGTAGCAGAAGCGGCGCGGGAAGCGGAAACCGTCGCCCGCGATGCAAGTACGATCGCTCTCAAGGGTGGCGAAGCAGTAGAAAATACTGTGGCAGGGATTTTAGAAATTCGCGAAACTGTTGCCGAAACAACTCGAAAAGTGAAGCGGCTGGCGGAATCTTCCCAAGAAATTTCTAAAATTGTGGCGTTAATTTCTCAGATTGCTTCCAGAACCAACTTGCTGGCACTCAACGCCAGTATTGAGGCGGCAAGGGCAGGAGAAGCTGGACGCGGGTTTGCAATTGTAGCAGATGAAGTGCGCCAGTTAGCAGACAAATCTGCCAAATCCTTGAAAGAAATTGAACAAATTGTGATGCAAATCCAAAGCGAAACAGGCTCCGTAATGACCGCGATGGAAGAAGGCACACAACAAGTAATTAAAGGCACAAAATTGGCAGAAGAAGCCAAGCGATCGCTGGAAAACATCATTCAAGTGGCAAATCGCATCGATATCTTAGTGCGTTCCATCACTAGCGATACTGTGGAACAGACGGAAACCTCCCGCGCCGTCGCTCACGTAATGCAATCAGTAGAACTCACAGCCCAAGAAACTTCCCAAGAAGCACAGCGAGTATCAGGTGCCCTACAACACTTAGTAGGTGTATCCCGTGACTTAATTGCCTCCGTGGAACGTTTCCGAGTGGAAACCCTTGAAAGTAGATAAAAAAGTTAGGAGTTAAGAGTGAGGAGTTAAAAATCAAAATTACAACTTGCAATCAAGTTACGAGTTAGGAGCTAGAAATAAAAATCACAACCATAACTCATAACTCACAACTCATAACTCACAACTCATAACTCATAACTCATAACTCATAACTCACAACTCATAACTCACAACTCACAACTTTTGCTATGCTGCCGGAACAACAACAGCGGATTTTGGGTTACTTTATTGAAGAAGCCAGGGATCACCTGAATACAATTGAACAGGGGTTGCTGAATCTAGAAAGTACCCTTAACGACCCGGAAATGATTAGCGAAGTCTTCCGGGCGGCTCACTCCATCAAAGGAGGAGCGGCAATGCTTGGATTGACTAGCATCCAGCATACATCCCACCGTCTGGAAGATTGTTTCAAAGTTCTTAAAGAACATCCGGTTCAGATTGACCAAAAGTTAGAGTCTTTATTCCTGGGTGTATCTGATACCCTGAAAGCACTGTTAGAGCATTTAAGCGGGCCCTATGGTCTTTCTGAAGAGACAGCTAATACATTAATGTCAGAAACTGAGCCTGTCTTTCAGTGGCTTAATGAACATCTAGAACAACTTGTAGAACAAGGAAACAGTGGAGTAGCCGGTTCATCTGCAACTGAACATGGGGGTTCCGTAGAGAATGTCTCCACACTGACAGAACTTTTCCTGCGGCGAGATATTCCCAGTTTGGCAGAGAACGGGCATCAGGAATCTACAGAAATATCTTTCGCTGTAGCATCCCAAGAGGTGTTATCTTCAGCCAGCGCCAAAGGAAATCTTGATTTGAACGAGTTTCAAACCCAGGTGCTACAAACACTGCGGGAAATGTTGCAACTGTTTAAGCAAACAACAACATCTTCAACTCGGCAAAACCTCCAGGAATGCTGTCATCAGTTAGTGAAACTTGGCGAGGGTTGGAATTTGTCCAAGTGGTGCGGTTTGTGCCAAGCGGCGGCAAGTGCGATCGCCAATCCCGAAAATACTTATCTAACTTTAGCTAAAATCGTCATTACCGAAATCAAGCAAGCTCAAGAATTAGTTCTGCAAGGTAAAGAAGCCGAAATTGCAATTAGTCAACAACTACAAGCACTGTTGAACTTTGCAGAAATTGAGTTGTTAGAAATTACCCCTGATTTAGTTGACGAACAGTCTCCAGCAGAGCCAATTGCTCAAGAAACTAAGGATGTAGAACAGTTAGCAATAACTAACTTATCTGAGCGAATTGAAGAACTTAATTTTGAAGAAGATACAGGCGATCGCGCCTCTTTTGAGTTACAACAATCACCAAACGCTGCAACTGAGAATAGCTTTACTTTCACTCCACATGAGGAAGTACATCCAATCAGTAAAAATCTTGACCCCAACGGGCCAGAGGTAGGAATAGCTGAGTTAAATACCCTTGCCGATTTATTTGAAGGCGAGACTCCTGATTTAGATGAACCTTGGCATCAAGAAGAAACTTTAGAGATTACTTCTAACGATGAATTAGGAATTAATTTCAACAGCAATGAAACGGAAGATTCTGATGGTGATTTATCAGATTTACTTTCATTTGATGATGATGCCAGCAATGAACAGCAGACCACAACCACTGCTAAGACAGAAGATTTATCGCTGTTATTTGGCGACAATTTCCTAGAAAAAGAAAATTCTGAACCGCGAACTCAACAAAGCCCTGCAACGAATGTAGAGTTGAGCGATATCAATGAACTCGATTTTAATTTAGATGCAGATTCTGAAGCAATTTTATCAGAATTGACGGAACAAAAAATTGAAGAGATTGCCCAAAATAGTGTTGATGAAAACGATGTAGTTGGAGATTTATTATCGCTGACGCTAGATGATAATGAACTATTGATTACAGGCGAAGTAACTCAACCTGAAAATGACACTTTTGCCAGTGTAGAACTATCCAGCAACCAAGAAAACACTCTCGATAACTTATTTTTAGAAACTGAAAATAAAAATTGGGTAGAAGAAATTACCCCTAGTGACTATATAGAATTACCTCAAGCAACAGGCTTGTCTTTAGATAACCTATTTGGTGACGAAGAAGAACACCCAGTACTGCCGAGTAGCGATTCAGAAATTGGTGATTTATTTGATATATCCTCGATAGAGACATCTGACTTTTCTCCAGAAGAAGATGATTTGAGCAACTTCTGGAGCCAGGAAAGTACAGAAAAATCAGAGGATGAATTCGATCCTTTCGTTGAACCAAATTTAGAAAATGTATTAGAAGAGAATTTCTTTACTGCCAGCACTGATGATATTTTTACTGATAGTCAGCATTCTACGCCTTCTGCTATAGGCAGTTTCGATATAGAAGATTTCGATCTGAATTTACAAAATGAAGAACACCTGGATCTGACATTATCATCAGATGCTGAGGATGATTTATTTGAAGAATTAGCACCTGTTAATTCAAAGATTTACGCTGAAATTAACGAAATAGTAACATTAGAAGAATCAGCCCAGTTGTTCGCAGCGCATCCTATAGAAGAGGAAATTCATAGCTCATCGCAACAGCCAGAAACTGTTGATTTTATTCCAGAGTTTACTAATCAGTCCCCAGAGATATCTGGTGTTGATTCTACTCAAACATCTTCAGAACTAGAACTTAGTTCCTTTGATGAAAATTCACAACTGCTGTTTGAAGATGTAGCCGTTGATAATTCCACCTATATTCAGATCGAAATTCCAGATGATTTGGTCAGTGAATTATCGGCTCTAGAAACTTCAGAATTACCCCAAGCACAGCCAGATGATTTGTTCGGCTCTTTTGATGAAAATCCACAACTGCTGTTTGAGGATGTAGCCGTTGATAATTCCACCTATATTCAGATGGAAATTCCAGATGATTTGGTCGGTGAATTATCAGCTCTAGAAACTTCAGAATTACCCCAAGCACAGCCAGATGATTTGTTCGGCTCTTTTGATGAAAACCCACAACTGCTGTTTGAGGATGTAGCCGTTGATAATTCCACCTATATTCAGATGGAAATTCCAGATGATTTGGTCTGTGAATTATCGGCTCTAGAAACTTCAGAATTACCCCAAGCACAGCCAGATGATTTGTTCGGCTCTTTTGATGAAAATCCACAACTGCTGTTTGAGGATGTAGCCGTTGACAATTCCACCTATATTCAGATGGAAATTCCAGATGATTTGGTGGGTGAACTATCGGCTCTAGAAACTTCCACTTTATTCCAGACAAGCTCAGAAGTTTTAGATAGTGAAAATAATAATTTAAAAGCTGCTTTTAAATTTACCAAAAACACAGATTTAGAAAATGCAAAAGTGAGTTTTACGAATGATTTATTGTTTACAGAAACTTCTTTATTAGAAGAATTAGAAGCAAACTTAGCAGACATTAATTCATTAAGCGTGAATGAATTAACAGAAGTCATTATTTCAGAAAGTGGAGAAACAGATGAAAATCTAGAAGCAAATTTACTGAATGTAGGAGAAATATCTGAAGATGCACCAGTGTTAAAGTCAGAAAATGCTGTTGCTATGACTGAAGAATTAACAAAAACAGAAACTGTTAAAGAAGGTGCTCCAGAAGATGAATTTGCAAACTTGGAAGCATTATTAGGAGAGGAATTAACACCTGTTCCCAAAGCTAAGGAGATGCCAGAAGTAGATTTTGCTGCCCTGGAAGAATTGTTGGGTACAGATAAAAATGAGGCTGCTGACGGGCTAAGCCAACGCCAATTCTTAACTCAACCAATGCCAGCGAAAACTCTTACTCCAGCAGCACGCGCAGATGAATTTAGCGATTTGGAGAAGTTGCTGGCACAAGCAGATCAAACAATATCACATTCGGCACTGGCAAAAGCGAATACCACTAAAACTCCACGTCCCTCTACTCGTCGTACTGCAAGATTTGAAGAAACCATGAAAGTTCCAGTTAAGCAACTGGACGATATGAGTAATTTAGTTGGGGAATTGGTAGTAAACCGCAATACCTTAGAGCAGGATCACGAACGGTTGCGGCAATCACTAGATAACTTGCTGATTCAGGTACAACAACTCTCGGATGTGGGAGCGAGGATGCAAGAGTTGTACGAGCGATCGCTTTTAGAAGCTTCTCTGTTAGCCGGACGCAAAGCCAAAGATTCCGGTGTTAATTCCCAGGACTCTAATTCCGACAGAGGTTTTAGCGAGCTAGAAATGGATCGCTTTACTCCCTTCCATACACTTTCTCAGCAGATGATTGAGCGCATTGTCCGAGTGCGTGAGTCAGCTAGCGATATTGATTTCGTCACCGAAGAAACCGAACGGGTAGCGCGGCAATTCCGCCAGGTAACCACCCAGCTACAAGAAGGACTCACAAGAGCGCGAATGGTGCCTTTCGCCCAAACTATCGATCGCTGGCGGCGGGGTGTGCGCGACAATGCCATCAAGTGTGGCAAACAAGTGGAGTTGGTAATTGAAGGTGGCGATACTTTAATTGACAAGATGATTTTAGATCATCTCAGCGATCCGCTAACGCACATGCTCAATAATGCGATCGCTCACGGTATTGAAACACCAGAACAAAGACAAGCTGCTGGTAAGCCACCCGTGGGAATCATTACTATCCGTGCCTTCCACCAAGGTAACCAAACTGTGATTTCTGTAGGCGATGACGGTGCAGGTATCGATCCGGCACGGGTTAAGGCGAAGGCAATCAAAATTGGCATGATTACGGAAGCTCAGGCGAAAACCATATCTCGCCTAGAAGTCTACGACCTACTATTCCAATCTGGTTTTAGCATCAAAGACCAGGCAGACGAAATTTCTGGTCGCGGTGTGGGTATGGACGTAGTGCGTTCGGCGATTAGCGAAATTCGCGGTACAGTAAACACCGATTCTGCAATTGGCAAGGGAACCACTTTCACAATTCGTTTACCACTGACTTTGAGTATTTGTAAAGCTCTGTGTTGTGTCTCCGATAGAGCCAGAATTGCCTTCCCAATGGATGGTGTAGAAGATACCCTCGATATCCCAGTTAAAAACATTCAGCATAACACCAACGGACAATCGTTTATTTCTTGGCGCGATACCCTGCTGCCATTCCGACCTTTGAAGGAACTTTTAACCTTCAATCGCCAAATTAGTCGCGGTAACGTGTATGGCGGTAACCGAGATGATGATATGGTTTCTGTGGTTGTGGTGCGATCGGGAAATACGCTCATTGCCCTACAAATTGATTTGGTGTTGAGCGAACAAGAAATTGTAATTAAGCAATTTGAAGGGCCTGCACCTAAACCCATTGGTGTAGCGGGTGCTACAGTTCTTGGCGATGGTCGCATTATGCCCATTGCTGACGTGCTAGAAATCATCGACATCTTCCAAGGACGAATTTCTACACAAATTAGTGGTAGTTCTTGGCAACAGAAATCAACTCCTACAGACACTCCTGCTGCGAAGATCGATCCAACGGTGCTAATTGTTGATGACTCAATCACAGTCCGAGAATTGCTATCTTTGACCTTCAACAAAGCAGGTTATCGCGTAGAACAAGCGCGTGACGGTCAGGAAGCTTGGGATAAACTCCGCTCCGGTTTGCCTTGCGACATCGTATTTTGCGACATTGAAATGCCGCGTTGCGATGGTCTGGAGTTACTCTCTCGCATTCAGAAAGACTCTAACCTCAACCACTTACCCATTGCGATGCTCACCTCAAGAGGTGCGGACAAACACAGACAAATGGCAGTTCAACTAGGCGCAAGTGGCTACTTTACCAAGCCTTATCTTGAAGAAGCGCTACTAGAAGCTGCATCACGGATGCTCAAAGGAGAGAAATTAGTTAGCTAAATCCAGTAGATCGAAAAGTTTTCCAGAACCCTTAGCAGTCGTTCATTCGAGTCGAGAAACATAATTTGCCACAATCCCTTTAGAGTTTGGTTTTCGAGGAACGAGCGTTGTTGGTGGGTTAAGAGTGGAGTGCAAGCGATCGCGATCATCAGCCCCAAAACGTCGGATGAAACCCTGATTATTTCGTCAACTTACAAAAGTTTTCGATCTACTGAGACTAAATATCTATTTCTTAATGTACTAATTATGTAAAAAAGTCATTTAAGTAAGAAAAGTAGGATGTTTCGGGATTTTCATTGATTATCGTACTGGATATTGATACATTCATAATGCAGTTAATAGTGCATTATGAATGTTTTTAAGTTAAGTAGCAGCAAAATTAAATCAAAACCATCCGACATCGAAAATCTGCAAGCTCCAGAAATCGAGGAACTTGATGACTCTCAAGTCTTGGCAGTAGTCGGAGGGGCGCTTCCGTTTTAGGCAAAGAATGTTTCTCTCGCTCAGAGCCTGACACAGCTAAAAAAACTGTTCAAAAGTAGTTGTAGCAGCCATTTCACAAAAAATGGTGGAATTTTTCACGAATCCTTGCAATACCCGCAATCCGCTTGCAGGCATCGCGGTGGGTTAGAAATCACTATGTGAAAAATCATTGATTACAAGTAATTGGAAATTATTTAATGAAAGCATTACTGGCTGAAGCTACATGGACGCCGAAGAAACAAAACCTTAACAAAAACTTAGGTGTTGTAGGGAGCCTTGCTTGGAAAGATCCACAATTTAAAATTGTTGATAAAAGCTTCCCTGTTCTTAGGCATGATGAAGTTTTAGTAAGGGTTAAATATTGCGGTGTCTGTGGGTCAGATATTCACGTTTATGAGACAGATAAAGAAGGATATATTCTATTTTCTGGCCCTACCAAGTTACCCGTTGTTTTAGGACATGAACTTTCAGGTGAAATCGTCGAAGTTGGTAAAGAAGTTAAAGGATTTTGCCAGGGTGATATTATAACTACAGAAAGCATTTTATGGTGTGGACACTGTACTCCTTGCCGCACAGGAATGCCGAATCAGTGTGAAAATGTAGAACTGTTAGGATTAACAGTAGATGGTGGCTTTGCTGAATATATAACTATCAAAGCAAAATATTGTTGGAAACTTAATCACTTACAAGAAAGATATTCCTTTGAAGAGGTTTGTAAAATAGGTACTTTAATAGAACCTATCGGTTGTGCTTATAACGGTATCTTTATATCGGGAAACGGTTTCTTACCTGGTGCATTTGCCATAGTCTATGGTGTAGGAGCAATTGGACTAGGTGCTGTGATGTTACTTAAAGCAGCAGGGGCAGCAATAGTAATAGCAGTTGATTCTATTGAAGAAAGACTCAATATTGCTAAATCAATGGGAGCTGATTACGCTTACAATATAGCCTCCAAAAATGATTTTTCGGAGATGGTTCAAGAAATTACAGGAGGTTGGGGAGCCGATATCCAAGTTGAAGCCGCAGGAGCAGCTAAATATACTATCCCAATGATGGAAAGAAATATTGCCAAAAGAGGAAAAATTATTTATTTAGGTAGGGCAGAGTCAGAAGCATTTATAGATTTGAATAGTCTTGTAAGTGGGGCACATACAATAGTAGGTTCTCGCGGACATTCTGGGTATGGCATATTTCATAACGTAATCACCATGATTCACAAAGGAAAACTTTGTGGAGTTGAAAAACTTGTAACATCATCTTTCCCCTTTAGAGACATCTTAAATGCTTTCGAGTCTTCGCGTTCCAGAAAAGATGGAAAAATACTAATTAATATGCACTCTGTATAAGATAATCAGAAAATAGTTGCTTTTCTAGCTGAATCATTGCCTGTGGGATTAATATTAATGGTACATTTCAAGCTCTAATATTGTTGCTACTCCAGCATACTATTAAGAGTTTAAAACAAGCGATTAATTACCTTACCTTTAATTTTTGAAAGTAGTATTTAGCAATGAACAAAACTTTATTTCATCTTACCTTTCCTGTAACAGACCTTGCTCTGGCAAAAACATACTATGTTGATGGTTTGGGTTGTATTCCTGGTCGAGAAAACCGTCAACTTTTAATTCTTAATCTCCACGGGCATCAATTTGTTGCTTTCTTGACAAAAGAAACTCTTGTACCTCAACCGATATACCCCAGGCATTGCGGAATTGTCTTTAGCTTAAAAAGTGATTGGGAAGAAGTACTTTCAAGGGCAGAGCAACAAAACCTCACTTTTAGACAAAAACCTGAACTCCGTTTTGCTGATTCTTTTATAGAACATGACACCTTTTTTTTAGAAGATCCCTTCTATAACTTGATAGAGTTTAAACATTATCGTCATCCGGAAGCAATTTTTGGATATTATGATTATACGCAAATAGAAGAACAGGTTTGACAGGGGTTAAAATAATTCGTAATTTGTAATCAAGTTCCTACGTCGCAAACGTAATTCGTAATGAAAGTAGTAGGAAATTTATTTACAACTAATTCAAAATCACCAAATTGTCAAATTGGTGTGGTGTTGCGCTGAAAATAACGAATGACGAATTAGCTAAATATCCAATCGCATCAGCTAACTAATTCCAAATGTTAGGAAATAATGACTTGCAAGACCGATGGATTTATCGCTATTTCAGATTAGCGATCGCCAATATGCTCTCCAATTTAATGGTGCCGTTGTCTGGAATGGTTAGTGTTTCCTTTTTAGGACACTTGCAAGACATTCGTCATTTAGCTGGCGTTGCACTGGGGACAGTTCTGTTTAATTACTTCTATCGAACATTCAATTTTTTGCGTCTCTCTGTGACTGGCACAACTGCCCAGGCGACTGGAAGAAGCGATCGCGAGGAAGTACTACTGCTAGGCTTACGGAATGTTTTAATTGCCCTCAGCTTGGGATTTGCTGTTTTGCTCCTACAATACCCACTCCGAGAGTTGGGGTTTATTGTCTTGAACAATGCTCCAGAGGTGAAAGCGGCTGGAGTGGACTACTTCAACATGCGGATTTGGGGTGTACCTGCGGTTCTGGTGAATATGGTGCTGTTCGGCTGGTTGATGGGGCGCGAACAGAGTGGGAAAGTGTTGGCCTTGTCGGCTTTTGGTAACATCCTTAACATCGTCTTAAGTTACCAGATGATTCTGCAAGTAGGTTGGGACAGCATGGGAGCAGGCTTGGCACAAGCTTTGAGCCAATTTCTCATGATGGTGCTGGGACTAATTTGGGCTAAAAGTGAAATCCAGTGGCAAGAGATCCGTGCCGTCGCGCCTCAGCTTTGGAACAAATCTGCTTGGAATGAGACTTTTGCCCTGAGTCGGGAGCTTTTTGTGCGGACACTGGCAGTTGGGTTTACTTTTTGGGCTTTTACCAATTTGTTTGCTGGGATGGGAAGAATCGCCTTTGCGGAAAATGTCTTGCTGCTTGAGTTCATGACGCTAGGAATTCAAATACTCAATGGCTTGTCTTATGCAACAGAAACTTTGACAGGCAACTTTCATGGCACAAACGAGCAGAGGCAGATGGTGCCACTGCTTGGCGTTTCTGTAGGCGTGACTCTGATGTTTGCAGTTACCATGTCCCTTGCCTGCATCCTGTTTCCTCAGACGGTATTTGGGCTACTCACAAATCATACGGAAATAACCACCCACATCGATCGCTATATTCCCTGGTTAATGAGTGTACTGGCGCTATATGCCTTCGTCGTCTCAATTGAGGGTTATTTCTTTGGTTTGGCAGAAGCATTAATACTCCGAAATGCGGCTTTTATTGCAACTGGGTTAGGGTTTATTCCCACAGCAGTCCTGGCTTGGAAGTTACAGAGTGTCCATCTGTTGTGGTTGGCAATGTCTTTGTTCATGGTGACTAGGGTTGTAGTGCAGGGAATTCAGATCCCTAGAACCTTGAAACTAGCGACAGAAGATATTGTTCCTGCCAAAAAGACTCAAGCTTCATGAAATTTCACGAAAGCAGCTAAACCAAATTCATCGTGCTACTACAAAAGTAAGAGTAAATATTAATGTTCAGCTTATCTATTGAAACTATAACTAATATTTCCACAGAGGTGCTTGAAAGGTAGATTGGAAGCTGATTTCGGTAGATGGCGTTCCTAACGTGAAATCAATGATTGATAAGGCTTCTGGAAAACTTTTCGGTCTACTGACGGTCTTAGGTTTTGCTTTTAAGATATTTTATAGTACAATTGTTCTATAAAGTGAAATAGCACGTATAGCCCCGCCTTCTGACGGGGCTTTTTGTTTGATAATGATTATCCAAAAATTAATTGTAGATTTAAAATAAAACCAGGGAGAACGTCTTCACCAGATAAACTTGTGGGAAATTGTAAAACTTCAGGTACTTGATTAGGGCGATAAATTTCTACTTGTTTATCTTTGGGATTAATTAACCAACCTAGTTTTAACCCATTTGCTAAGTATTCGTGCATCTTAGTCTGAGTATCTTCCAAATCGTCACTTTCAGAAATCAATTCCACGGCAAAATCTGGACACAAGGGCAGAAATTTCTTTCTTTGTTGTGGCGTGAGAGCGTTCCATGTTTCTAACCTTATCCAAGAAGCATCAGGGGAGCGAGTTGCACCATTAGGAAGTTTAAATCCAGTGGAAGAATCAAAAGCTTTACCTAAATTATTTTTGTTGTTCCAAAACCAGAGTTGCCCTAATAAATCAAAATTACGATTACCTGTTTCTCCTCCTGTGGGTGGCATAATTACTAATTCTCCATGAGCGGTTAATTCTAAACGCAAATCTTTATTTACAGCAATAATCTGTTCAAATTCTTCATCCGTAAATTGGAGATTAACCGGTAACTGTAAAGTTAAAACAGTCATAATTAATTTACCTCCAGTCAATAGCACAATTACTTTATTGGTCATTAGCAAATAATAAGGTACTAATGACTGATGACAGTCTTAACCAAATAATCTGCAACTTGGACATACATTCGTTTAGTATATACTCCAAATCTGAGGCCTATCTTTGTAATATGTAAAATAGTACTTTTAACCTGATATTATGCCATCGTCTGAAAAATCCCTCACTTACCCATCCAGCCACAAGAGCAATCAAGTCGATAATTATCATGGTACCGTAGTTGCAGATCCCTACCGTTGGTTAGAAAATCCTGATTCCCCAGAAACAAGGGCTTGGATTGAATCACAAAATCAAGTTACTTTTGGCTACTTGGGTGAAATTTCGGCTAGGGAAAAAATTAAACAACGCCTGACGAAACTGTGGGATTATGAAAAATACAGTATCCCTTTTAAAGAAGGCGAACAATACTTTTATTTTAAAAATGATGGGCTGCAAAATCAAAGTGTCCTTTACACGCTAAAATCTCTCGATGCTGAACCTAGAGTTTTACTCGACCCTAATAAATTCTCAGAAGATGGTACTGTTGCGCTTTCGGGATTATCCATTAGTGAAGATGGTAAACTTTTAGCTTATGGTATATCGACATCTGGTTCTGATTGGCAAGAGTGGAAAGTCCGGGATATTGAAACTGGAGAAGACTTACAAGACCATTTGAAATGGATTAAATTTTCTGGTGCATCTTGGACACACGATCGCCAAGGTTTTTTCTATAGTCGCTATGATGAACCGAATGAACAAAGTCGATTAGAAGATGTTAATTATTATCAAAAACTTTACTATCATCAACTAGGTAAACCCCAATCAGAAGATGTACTAATTTACCATCGTCCTGACCAAAAAGAATGGGGTTTTAGTGGTGGTGTAACTGAAGATGGACGCTATCTCATAATTTCCGTTTGGCTGGGAACTGATTCTAAAAATTTAGTTTTCTACAAAGACTTGACTAATCCCAATGCTGAAGTTATGGAACTAATTAACGAGTTTGAGGCAGATTACAGCTTTATCGATAATGATGGTAGCGTCTTTTATTTTCGCACAGATTTAAATGCCCCACGGGGAAGATTAATTGCCATTGATACCAACAAACCTGCACCAGAAAATTGGCAAGAAATTATTCCCCAGTCAGTAGAAACTTTGGAAAGTGTTGGTATTCTCAATAATCAATTGGTTGCTGATTATTTGAAAGATGCTCACACCCAAATTAAAATTTTTGACCTCAAAGGTGAATTTATACGCGAGGTAGAATTACCGGGAGTTGGTTCGGCGGGTGGCTTTGGTGGTAAGCGTTACGATACTGAAACTTTTTATAATTTTACTAGCTTTACCATACCAGGGACTATTTATCGCTACGATATGGTAAGCGGAAAAAGCGAGGTTTTCCGCGCACCAAAGGTAGATTTTAATCCTGATGATTACGAGACAAAACAAGTCTTTTATCACAGCAAAGATGGTACTAAAGTGCCAATGTTTATCACTCACAAAAAAGGCATTAAATTGGATGGGAATAATCCGACGTATCTTTATGCTTATGGTGGTTTTAATGCGTCCATGACACCTGGTTTTTCTGTGAGTTTGTTGGTGTGGATGGAGATGGGTGGTGTGTATGCAATGCCGAATTTACGTGGTGGTGGTGAGTATGGCGAAGAATGGCATCAAGGAGGAATGAAGGAGAAAAAACAGAACGTCTTCGATGATTTTATTGGGGCGGCTGAGTGGTTAATTGCTAACAAGTATACTAAAACTGATAAGCTGGCGATCGCAGGTGGAAGTAACGGCGGTTTATTAGTGGGTGCTTGTATGACCCAGCGTCCTGATTTGTTTGGTGCAGCTTTACCAGCAGTCGGCGTTATGGATATGTTGCGATTCCACAAATTCACCATCGGCTGGGCTTGGACTGCTGAATATGGTTCCCCCGATAATCCAGAAGAATTTCCTGTGTTGTATGCTTATTCACCATTGCACAATCTCAAACCAGACACAGCTTACCCCGCAACCTTGATAACCACAGCCGACCACGACGACCGCGTTGTTCCCGCTCATAGTTTCAAATTTGCCGCCGCTTTACAAGCAAATCACACAGGTGATGCGCCAGTGTTAATTAGGATTGAAACCAAAGCGGGACATGGAGCAGGTAAACCCACAGCTAAAATTATCGAGGAAGCCGCCGATAAATGGGCTTTTTTGGTGCGTACTTTAAATGTTGAAGTTTAGAAGAATATAATCGCAAAGGCGCGAAGTTTTTTCTTGGCGACTTTGCGTCTTTGCGTAAGATTTTATCTGCAATGGGTATTAATAGATAGATTAAAATTATATCAATGGCTCTAGAAAATATTTATTATGAAATGGGAAGAAGTTTGCGAAAACAAACAATTACAAGATTTACCCTTCAAAATCGAATTAAATAAATGGGGTCAAATCGTAATGAGTCCAGTAAAAATTAAACATTCTTTTTATCAAGGCAGAATCCAACGTTTATTAGAATCTTTATTGCAGACAGGAGAAGTAATGCCAGAATGTGCTATTAACACATCAGACAGCGTGAAAGTTGCTGATGTTGTCTGGTGTTCAGAGGAACGTTTTACTCAAATTGAAAATGAAATATCAGCGTCTATTGCACCAGAAATTTGTGTAGAAGTTAAATCCAGTAGTAACACTTGGGAAGAAATGGAATTTAAAAAAAATTTGTATTTAGAAGCTCAAGCTGTGGAAGTATGGTTATGTAACGAACAAGGTGAAATGAAGTTTTATAACGAGCAAGGTGAATTAGAGCGATCGTTGTTAGTTCCTAACTTTCCTCAACAAATTAAACGGTAATTAAGCTCGACTTTATCCCTTTTTTTCGCAATGCGATGCCTGCGGCAAGCCGCTACAAAGCGTCTACGCTATCGCTGAAACTTATTCATAAACTCTACTTCGATGTTCAATCAAAATAATCGTTACTTGATTTAGGACATCATCTATTTGATAAATAACTTGATAGTCACCTACGCGATAACGATAATAACCTGATAACTCACCTTTCAAAGGTTTTATATTAGGATAATTACGAGGATCAATTTTTAAACGTTCAAAACAACGATCTAATTTCTTTTGTAAAGAAGCAGAAGAAGACTCAAAAAATTCTTGAGCATCAATACTAATAACAACAGTATACTTAATATTTTCGTTGGAGTTGGTCAACAGAAATTACCTTACCTTCTTCAACATTCTTCTTTGCTTTAGCCAACGCTTCTTTAAAACCCTCTATTTTCAATAATTCTTCAGTTGCTTCATTATCATCTCTTTCTGCTAAATACGCTAAAAAATCAGCAGCTACTAATAATCTCTCTGGTGAAAGTTTATTGACATATTCTTGAATTTGCTGGCGGATTTCTACTGTATTCATAAAATTTTACGAGGTTTTGTCAAGATTATAACGTAAATCGCTTTTCTATGAATTGGTGAGCATTTTGTTAAATAAAATGTAATACGTATTAAAAGTTAAACTTCCCTAAACTGTTATATTTCTCCTAATTCTCGTAGAAATAGTGATACCATTTAATCTAAACGTTTTTGATAGTTTCAAAACTTCATCGCTGCCATTCATCGCCCAAAATAGCGAACCATAGTTCATCTACCCACTCACCTTTAAACCACAAACTTTTAATAAAGTGTCCTTCGCGCCTCATACCAACTCGCTCTAAAAGTTTAGCGGATGCGATGTTTGCACGATCGCAGTTTGCACGTACACGATGCAGTTTATATTCTGTAAATAAATATTCGAGTAACTTAGTTACAGCTTCAGTTGCATAGCCTTTACCTTGGTGCGATCGCATCAGCGTGAAGCCAATTTCCGCCTGCCGTCCGTCATCAGCTAAAATGCAGAAGGCGCAGTCACCAATCATTTCGCCTGTATCCTTCAGTTCAATGGCCACCTGAAACCACTCACCCAATACGCCTGGTATTGACTGCTTCATTGATTGTATAAATTTTAATGCTTCCACTTCTGAGTAAGGTGTATCCCAACTTTGATACTTCGCCACTTGGAGATCGGAGCGATAGGACAAGAACGCCACTATGTCGCTATCCTGAAATCCACGTAACACTAACCGTGGTGTTTCCAGCCGGATGGGAACTTGAGACATGAATTAGGATGAATCCCCAGTGAAGTATAAAGGGTAAATCCAGTCACCGAGGGAATATGAAATTTTTAGAATGGTTGTGGTCATTCCGTCCGCTAATGTCATCACTCATAAAGTATTACGACAATTGCTATGGCTACCCACAGGGAAGAATGTTAATAGCTGGTTTTATGTGTATAAGTTTCGCTTTTTACTTTGGACTGTTAAATCTCATTGTTCAAAGCTTCCTGAAGTAAGTAACTAAAACTTGTCGTCTCGGATTTGAAACCCAGAATTTTTATTCAAGAATCCAACAATCTGCTTGACCCAGTTTGCCAGCCGGTCAAATTTGTGCTTGATGAGTGACTCAAGTCCGTTGAGTCGATATTCAACAAAGAGCTTCTTTTCTTTGTATTCAACTAGATGAACGTCTAGCTTTTTTTCTACTTTGTAAAGTCTATCAACAAAATTATCTTTAAGCTGATCGACAGCGTATAGTAACTTATTTTCTACCTTGTCAATCTTGCTATTAATATTAGCTTCAATTTGGGCTAATCGATAAATAGCTCCCACTACTGTTAGCAGTCCAATAATAATAGTGAGAGCATTGTTAATGTCAATTTTCATTGTTAAGTTTAAATACCGAGCGATGTTTTTATGGCTTGCACATCATCTTCCAATGTGGTTGAATTTATTCCTTCGTATTGGTAAATAGCAACAGTAGCGCTGATAAACCATTTAGGAACTTGAATAGAAACAAAATAATCAACGTTTAAATCGTCAAGAATTATTAAATTGAATTTACCTAAAAATAACTGTTCCGGTTCGCCAACAAAGCTTTCACCGAAGGCTGTTGCTACCGTGCGCCGGAGATATCCCGCATAATTCCAAATCTTCCCAACAGGAATAGTAGTATTGATAGACACAGCAATAATAGGTTTATCGAATACTACAGGTACAATTATTTTCGTTATCTTTTCATAGATTGGATTTCCTGAAGCATCATTTAAATAACTTACAGCAGGAATAGAAATACTATATTGTAAAACCCAATTACTCTCTATTCCTAGCTGTAAATTCCTGCTCACCTACACTCCTCGGTACATCATCAACTCGACGTGATCGAAAAAATCGCCCACAATTTCCAAAGGGTCTGGTACGCCATGTAATTGCAGCTTGTCGCAGTAATCGGCTAAAGAGATTCGATTCTCTAGCCATTCTCTGGCTGCTTTGTTACAGCCGATCATCCCAGCAAATTCTTCATCGCTGGCATCAACATCAATTTCTACAGCCAGTAAATCGATGTCATCGTCCGGAGTCCACAAGAATCCTTCCCTTTGGGCGATTGGGCTATACATCAGTTAAATTCCTTCTGGAGTGAACTTGTAGGATTTTTTGACCGTAGAAGTGCCGCTATTTTTCCAAGCATTTGCACCATTGGCTTTAGTTTTAAGATCCGCTACAGCTGTGTCAAAATCCTCAGCCATCGTCTTGCCACCAAAAGGCATTGATACCGTGTCGGTCGTCGGCTTTTTGTAAGTAGCTCCAGTAATCCGGGATACTCTGTCTACAAAAGATTCTTTGTTCGTAAAGCTGAGTTTCGCGAACTTGTATCTGGGATTTGTCAGAATTACAGGGGTAGTTCCTGAGGCAGTTAGGAAGAATTGCCCGGCTAACGCAGTACGGAGCGCATTAGCCACGTCAGACCCAACAGCAGTACCTTGGGTTGCGTGTAAAATCTTGGATGATTCTATGTATGTGACGATCGTACCAGTGGAGTTAAAAGGAATAATAAAACCATCTGCAAGGACTGGCTTAGCTCTACCAGTAGAGATGCCTGGAATTGCATCGTACAAAGCTTTTTTCTGTTCTAAGGTCTTTGCTTGCCAAAGCTTGTACGCATCATATCTAGCTTTTTGGCTTTCATACCTTTGCAATGCTCTAAAGCCCATATTGATTACTCTCTTGTATAGATTTGCTTACAACATAGGCTAGTTTTTAGCGTTATTTTTTGTGGCGAAACCTAATAGGTTTCAACCGAATTTTTCCAACAAATTTCACAGCCACTCTACTAAGGATTGGTTCCTCAGGGTGGTGTCAATCAGGAATACCGGAGGAACCAAATTCCCCAGGGAGATATAAGCGTACCGAAAGCGGAGTACAGCTACAGGTCTGTAGCGCCTGTTATTTCTTTGCTTACCCAGAATAGTTGTTTTTCCAGCCGTAGCAGTGGTGGTACTGGCTTTATCCGGGTCGTTCAGAACAATATGACTATCACCCTTGAAAGGTACGTCAATGACGTTACACATTTTTGAATATATATTCACCGCCTCAGCCTTAGAATTAACTAACAGATAATTTCCTTTAGGGAAACCATTGTCTGGGTCGGTGTAGCTTGCTGATTTATTTCCAGCAGTGTAAGTAATTCCTTTTTTATTATCTAAAAATAAAGTTTTTATTTCTTGAGCAATTGCTGTCATGTCAGTTTTAGTGATAGCAGGCTTGACACCTTCACTGGAGCATGAAAAATTCATCAATCTGCAACTTTTTTCATGTTCCAGTAATGGTTCGTCTGTTGGTTGTGCAGCGCCGTCTTGAGAGAAAGCTAAAAAAAGCTGTGGGTGACCTGCAACTGGTGGAGCAGTATCAAACTTTGAACCATAAACAACAGCGAGATTTTTACGGCTGTAGCCAATAATGTTATAAAAAAGGTCTGAACGCATCCAAGACGCATACATATTATCATTGTCTAAAGCCCTGCAAGCTAGCTTTAAAGATGGTCTGACACCAGATAAATCACCATTGCCTTGAACATCCTTAAAGTATCTATCAACCCTGCGATTGTGTTCTTGGTTCCAAGTTTTTTGAAGATGCTCAATATTATCAAAGCCTTCTGGTAATGACATTAATTAATCCTCCCCATCAAATAAGTCTGAGAACTCAAAATTCAACGGTTGAGAGTCAGTTTTAATCTGAGATTCCTTAGCTTTTAATTCGTCTGGCTCTGGGGTAGGTGTGGCTTTATTTTCAGGCTTATCATCTTCCTTGATTGCTTTGACAAAATCTGTTGATGCTGTCGTCAGTTCTGTAGTGGCGTTTACTATATCCAAAGGTGCTTGAGTGACCATTTGAATGGTAGAAGCACCATTTTGTAATTTTTCCAGAAACCCAGTGACTCTATTAAATTTAGGCTGTGGATTCATCCAGCCATAAGCACTTTCAAGGATGACACCACCTTTTCTTAAAGCGTTACCAATTCTTCCGGTGTAAGCTGCTATCATCTCAGATGCTTGTAGGATAGTTTGGGATAGATTTAAGAAACTGTTTAGAACATTGTTTGTGGCTTGGTAAATGCGATTAGCTTTAGCCCAGGCTTCTGAGATGACAGTATAGTTTTCAGTACCTACTATTCCTTTAACTAGGTTTTCGATTGTCGAATTAATAATACTGCCAATATCGTAAGGTTGGTTATCATCATCTTTTAGTCCTACCAACGTTAGTACATTCGTGAAAGCACCAAGTAGGGTTTGTCCGATATCGTTGCTAAGCATTAAATGGTTTTGAACTGTTGCAGTAAACGTTAGTACATTCAAAGCTCTATCAAGTTGCAACCATTGAGTAAACCGTGTTAGCTT
This sequence comes from Nostoc sp. DedQUE12a, assembly GCA_034530795.1. Taxonomy (GTDB): domain Bacteria; phylum Cyanobacteriota; class Cyanobacteriia; order Cyanobacteriales; family Nostocaceae; genus Nostoc. The sequence continues at coordinate 23,630 of JAVRCH010000139.1, read as the reverse complement.
GCCCCCAATACCTCCAGGAAGTTGATTGCCCAATCTAGTTAAAATAGTCTGCTGACCCATTAGCAATGCTCCATTCATTCCAGCATTAGCAACGTCAAGAGCATTGATTCTGTTGTTGGTATTTTGATTAATATTACCTACGCTTTCGTCTAAAGCTCTCCTCATACACCCGCCAGTCTGGGTAGTTCTACACGTACCTGTAGCCGCTGCATTTTCTATCTGTGGAATTGTTGGGATATCTGGTCTAATGGCTGCTGCCGTTAGTGCCGGGATGAAAGGAAGCTTATCAAGTATTTGATCGAGCTTTGGTAGGGCTTGCTCATTCACCTTTGTTTGTTCCTTTAACTTATTATCAATTTTTGTGATGTCTGCTTTGCTGCTTTGAATTTCTTTTTGTACGTTAATAACGTCCGATTTCACCGAAGATAAATCCGCTTTATTTTTAGTAATAAATTCCTCATACAACTGCTCAGAAGATTTTGTGCTTTGCTGCTTGAAATCTTCAAAGTGTTTATCAAATTCCTGAGACAATTTGGACAACTTTAAGTCCACACCACCGAGTGTTTTTCTGTTATCTTCAATCAGTGCTTGATAGCGCTCATCTCCAGTTAATTTATTTAGCCGCTCGAAATCAGCAAGCTTTTGGTCAAATTCTTTAGACAAATTTGATTGGGATAAATCGCGTATTTTTAAATCCCTAGCATTCTGAGCAACGACTTCATTGAATTTTGCATCTAATTGCTGTTGCATTGTACCGAGGTTTTTAGACGCACTGCTCTTTATTTCACCAAGCGCTTGATTAGCTGTACTATTAGCACTTGATACCCCTTGAGCAAGATTTCCAACGCTACTAATGGCAGTGCTTCCAAGCTGCATTGCTGCATTTATTTGTGTAGTCAATCCAGAAATGACTGCTTTTAAGCCATTGACCTCTGCTTTAGCAGCAGCGACAGCGTTTGCTGTAATGGATGCGGTATCTGTTGGGGTAGCTGGCTTAATTGCCGCCAACTGCGACCGCGTTACTGCTAAGTCTGATTGCAGTTTTGATATTGTGGCGTTGACAGACCTTTGAAAAGTGTCTCCAACAGTATTATTAAATTTCGATATTTGAGCATTAATAGATTGAATTTTGGCATCAAAACTGATGCGTTGTTCTGTTATTTTGGCTTCAACACTTATTTTATTCTGGCGAAATTCGTACAAAGTATCGTTAGCAAGTTTACGGGCTGATTCAGCTAAATTAGTTACTATTCTTCTGCCTTCACGGGTTTCGTAAAGGGCATCGTTAGCCTGTTTTTTGGCAGCAGTGACTTGCTGTCCTATAGTCTCAGTCTGTTTATTGAGCTTTGCAAAATCTTTAGCATTAGCATCTAATTCTCGGTCAAATTTATCAATCTTTTTCTGTATTGACTTTAGCTGTAAACCATTTTGTACAGCTAGCTGATTTGTTTTTGTAAGGTCAAGTTGGGTTGTAAGGAGGTCGTCAAAGGTGCGGTCGCTTACAAACTCCTGTAATTTGGTTAATGCCACAAGCCCGATAGCTGAGAGTATCCCAAGAATACCTCCTACCCTAGAAGCTTTATCTAAGACAGCACTACCGGGAATATTTTTAAAAAGAACATCCTGAACTTTTTTAAAATTATCAGAAGCTTGTTTTGTCGCATCAGCAATTTTTTTAGTCTCAGAGGTAGTCTTCTTTAAAGCTTTAATTTTTTTACCGGCTTCCCTCGCACCATTCCTCGACATGAATTGAGACGATGCCCTTTTTATTTTTTTGGCTTCTAATAATAGTTTTCCAGGCTGCCCATTAGCATACTTAGAAAGTTTGTATGCTCTTAATGAGCTAGGAGATATCTGTTGGGATACAGTCATGATTCTCCATCACTAAAAAATCCTAAAATAGTCGAGAATATATTTTGAGATTCGCTGGCATTCTCGTTATGTTCGGAAATTGAGTCTAGTATGTCCTTTACATCGTCAATAACAGTTTTGACGACCCCTCCTAAATCAAGAATGTCCTTTTCTGCTTTTGATAGACGCTTAAATATCTCGGACGGGTCAAAGTCATTACCTTTGTTGTCTTTATTATTACAGCATTCGTTTTGTTTGCGCTCTAGCTCTCTAATTTTTGTATTCTGCTCATCAATTTTTCTATTTAGATTGGCAATAGCCGCGTCAATATCTTTGCAAACTTCTGCCATTATCTACCTACCTTTTGAGCGATATTGTTAATTCGATTAGCTACTTCTTTGCATGGTACACAGCAATACCCTGGGTATTTGTTGTGAGTGCATTTATGGCTACCTTCAGGGCAGTCATCATCGCAAGAGACTTCGTAGACTGGCTTGTTTGGATAGCGAATTCTGTGGGCTACTCCACCAGTATTACTAATTGTCAGTTCCCAAACCACTGAGCGAGATATCGACACGGTTGGAGGGTAGTAAACATCATCTGTGCCAGGACTTAAAACCCCATCTACTGAAGGCTTTAAACCGTTGCAATTACCGACAGTAATTCCAACCATTTCAACATAGCCATTATAGGTAATAGAGCCATAATTATTGAGTCCGCCACAGTTATCTACATTAAGCCCTTGCCCTGATACAATGCTTACGTCTTTTGGTATTAATATCACGTCTACAGGTGGGTTATCAATAATGTATTTTAGAGTCTCGCCATTTGAGGTGACCGCAACAATGGCCTTTGATTTTCCAGAACAAAAAGCCATTACGCCACCTTTGTGATGTTCACTTGGGTATAAACTTCAGACTGCCCGGAAATACCCGTTGCTATACCAAGAACATAGTTTTGAGAACGCGCATTTGACGCCCAAAATTTGACAGAGTATTCTGTTGCAGATGTAACAATAATTTTGCCTTTTATCGTACTAATTGCGGTCACATAGGGCGCACCTTCTGAGGAATATTGAGGGGTGCCAAGCGAGATAATATTATTACTACTATCCGCCAACCAAGCTTTAAAATTGCCTACATAAACTGCTGGAACAGTTGCATCAATAATGTATGTTCCAGGTTGAAGTGTGAAGGCGTTTGATGATAGCGTCAACCACAATGCTGAGGAGGTAATTGTGTTTAAGTTTCTGGTAATGGTAGTTAAGGCAGTTGGATACGAGCCACCATTAACACCTGAAGATTTAATATCAGCAACCTGGGCATATTCTATAGATACAGAACCAGTATCTAATAAAAAGTTTTCCTTTGCAATATGACCTGTAATTCCATCAATTTGAATTGGGATGATTGCCTCACCAGAAGCATCAGCAAACTCAATCCCTAAATCTTTAATCTGTTTGAGCATAGCTTTCTATAACAATTGTTTCTGTTAGATAAACATTGCCGTCTCGCTGTTTTGCATAGGCATCCCAGCGGAACATTTCTAGAAGTTCGTAAAACTGACGGTTGTCATATCCTATTGGGGCATTATTTTCGTCAGTAATGATATTGCCGTTTTCGTCAATGAGATAACCTTGAAAGTTACTGAGTGCTTGCAAAAGTATTGCTACTAGCAATTGCTCAGCTGTGTTATTTGCAGATGGTGTTAGTCCAACTGCCACTAAATCAGCTTTTTTAATTACCAATTCAGTAGCAGTTTGTGTTGCACTAGCACCAAATAATTCAGTAAGTGTTAGTGCTTGCATTTTAGTAGTCGTCTGGGTCTATAACGTCTGCGCCTTCTAGCAATTTATCAACCTCAATACTGATGGTATTTCTCAGATAAATGGCATTGTTCCGAGTAGTAATACTGGGGCTAAAGCCATCGGTCAAGGCAATTGATTGGTCAATGTTTGTATCCCTAGCATCTTCTGTTAGTGCTTCCTGGGCTTTCAAGTTAATAGCAATCAGTAAAGATTCAGCAGAGTTATTGGCATCGGCAGTTAATCCGACTCCCGATAAATCCGATTTTTTGATAACTAGGTCAGTAGATGTTTGAGTAGCGTTAGCACCGAATACGGCAGTCAAGCTTGGTTCCGCCATAAATTTCTAGATTTATGTGAAGTGGATAAATCTGTTTTATGCGTTAATCAAAAATCAGTAAATCTTCCTCTTTTATGTAAAAGCAGAACAATTGCTGAGGACGTATAAAGCTTGCTCTGATTACGATAGAGACGAATTTAGCTATTAGCTGAAAAATGAAATATTCCGGTTTTACCATCCCCAATGGTAAAACCGGAACAATAATCCAAGATAAAAATAGGTCGAATGAAAAACGATAGAGAAGGTCAAGCGGCTATTCTCACAAATGCGGATTACTCGAAAATTCGCAACAAGATTAGAAGCCGCAAATATAAGTTGCTTTTTGATATTGCGTGGTACACCGGTGAGCGGTGGGGCGCAATTGTCAAGCTGCGAGTAGCTGATGTTTACAACGAAGATGGTACCGCTCGTGAGTATATCAATTTCCGAGCTAGAACGCGTAAGGCCAAACCCAAAGCTTCAGATAAACTTAAGAACACTGTTAGCAAGCCCAAGTCCAAAAGAGCAAATCGACAAGTACCAGTACATCCAGTTTTGGCAGAGTTATTAATTTCATATAAGCCTCCAGCTGATGTAGAGTGGCTGTTTCCTTGCCGCACAGGGGAGAAGCCCATCACCTTGCGATGGGCTGATGATATTTTACGCTCTGCGGTTGACAAAGCTGGGTTGTCAGCCAAAGGCATTAGCACTCACAGTACCCGCCGGACTTTCATCACCAATCTGGCAAATAACGGTATCAACTTGACCACTATTAAAAAAATTACTGGTCACACCGATTTAAAGGTACTTTCCCACTACATCGAGGTCAGCGAGGACGATGTTAAGGGAGCGATCGCCACTTTATGAACCCCAACCTCCTATTCCTGCAAATCGAAATCTTCTTTGACCGCTTGCAGCGCGGACATTACGATCATCCTCTGCTGTTGGCGATGGCACTGGAGAATTTAGCTAACCAGGCATGGGACGAAGTTGACGAAGTTTACCCAAACCTGTGACAAACTTTTTCCAGGTAGATTACTCAACTGCGATCGCCATAAAACCAACTTGGTGGCGATCGCAATTCCTCTACCCAAAATCCACCCAAACGAATAACCTATGACATGTAATCATTTAGCGCGATCGCAGCAGCACTAGCCAGCGATCGCATTTTTCATGTCATCAGTCATTAGTCATTGGGAGTTAGCGATCGCTCAAAAAATCCAAATTATTGGTTCCGGCTCATAGTCTTCCGGTGAGGTGCGGTCAAGGTAGCACAGTCCATCTTCCTCGTCGTAGTCTAAGGGTTCTAAGGTTCGCCAAGGCCGGTAAGGGCAAGTTAAGCACCTCGGCTCATTTTTTGGTGGCTCACAGACATTGCCACGCCTGTTTTTACATTTGGTCATTAGTCATTAGTCATTGGGCATTGGGCATGGGGTATAGCGAAAAATTGGCGATCGCCACTACAAGCGCACAATCTACCAAGTGAAATAGCTAAAAAGCTTAGTTGACAAAGGTTTTACAGGCGCACAATGAAGTTACAAGTTAGGAGTTAGGAGTTATTTTCCCTGTCTCCCCCTCTCCCCCCTTCCCCGCCAGGAGCGAATTAACTCTTCAATTTCTGGGGGAGACTGACCATCGGCGATCGCACTTTCCACATCTTCCTTTTTAAACCTGGCCTTTGGACTATCCACACTGCCAAGGTAGCGGCGGAGCTTCTTCCTGCCTTGCATCCAGCAGTAGCGATAATACCAGTACTTATTACCAGACCTTTTTACCCAGTACTTCTCTACCCAGTGGGTATCGTGTTGGGGCGCAGATTTTTTGGTATCTAATGCAACGTGCGCCCCAACAAGCGGTTTTACGGGTGTTGAAATTGTTACCTGCGCCCCAACACATGGTTTTACGGTTGTGCTAGGTGGTGAAATTTGCGCCCTAACACGTAATTCCCACTCGTCCCAAGGGGAGTTGCGATCGTCTAAGTTTTTGTCACTATGTTGGGGCGCAGTTTCGATTTCATCCCAAGCAGGATCGTAAAGGGGAGTCGGGATTGGGGAATTAGCAAAAGCTTCTAAGTCAAATAATGTAGTTTGTTTCATAATCGAACTGGTTATTATCCGCTGCTCCTTCGGGGGCAGTTTTTATATGTAGTTATTCCCTAGTAATCCCTTGGGAGAGTACTAGGGAACCAAGATTTCAAAACTTGAATGAATTGGGATAAACCAAACATTTCATCCTGCCAATAGCACTCACGTAAACAGTTAATTAACCATCCTTGAGGTTTTTTAATTCGTTTATGCCCTCCGCTTTTAACAAAGTGATTTAAAGCTTCTTTGATGTAGTCAATATCAAACTCAAATAAATGCCTAGTTGATGACTTATTAGGGTCAAAGTATATTTCATACTCAGCACAAGCGGTCAGTATTTCGTGTTGCCTTTCTAACTCCATAAATTCGGCTGTAGTGGGAGTAAGAGTATTGCTGCTGCTGTATACCTCACCTTCGGCAGATTTATCGTTTGAAGGGTCTAAATCGTAACTGGAGTTACTATTTTGTAACTTTTTTTCTCGCGGTTTTTTGGGTGGATTTAACCATGACAATGGTCTAACAACTAACTTGGTTATCTTCCAAGAATATTCTTTAATTACTTGTAAAACGCGAGATGATACCAGTATTTGAAATATCTTTTTGAGGTAATTGTGAGCGTATGGTTTACCTCTGGATTTTGCTACTGTGGCATTAAATTCTGATAAATCTGGCTCTATCTCTTCCCCTATTACCCCTTGCCTCATTAGCCATTGCCAGAGAGTTTTTGCCGCTGGGGGGATATGGTGCTGGTAACAGAATGCTTCGTGTTCTTCCGTCCACGGAAGATTGATTTTATAGCTATTTTCTGGCATAGTACTGTTAGTTAACGTAGGTCATTCAGCCACCCGGAAGTAGGATTTTAGGTGGCTTTTGACTTTTTATTTAGTTATTGGTCATTAGTCAACAGTCAACTGCGATCGCACTTCACCCCCGCGGTGCCGCACGATCACACTTTGTTAGCGGCGATCGCGTTTCAAATCCCAGATAACTTTCTCTAAATACCAGTTGTCTGAATTGTTCGGGTGGCGGCTGCGTTCTCGCTTTAGTAGCCGTTTGGCTGTGGCAAAATCCCACTGCAACAGTGTTAGTAACTCCTGTTGTAATTCTCGATTTTTGGAGTCTGTGCGGTATGAATGAGAAACTTGACCTCTTGGCTTGCGGTAATGGCTGGCGGTTTTTCTGGGTGTTTGTTGATTGTTTACATTTGCAGAAAGGTGGTCTAAAATTTGGCCCAAATAAACGAAGGCAAGAATCAAAAGAACACATAAGATTATCAAAGTAAGCACTTCTGGCCAGTACATACCTAAAGCTTTCCAGTCTGGGCTGAAAAGTTCTACCAGTAGTTGGAGAAATTCTAAAATACGCATAGGAATTGAAAGTAGATGTTCAATTCCACGATGCGGGAAATGTCCTGGTAGAGACATCGGGAAATCCCGCATTTGTAAGCTTCATAGCCTCTTCACAAAACAAAACCGCCCCAACCTCTACAGCCAGGACGGTTTTATTCAGATTCATTCTGTTCTTCCTTGGATTGAGCAGCTAGCTCGTAAATCTCCCGTTTCACAAGTCTCATCTCTTGTTCAAAGGAATTTACAAATTGTTTGTTTTCGTCAAGCCGCGCCTCAAGACGTTGACGGTGAGAACCAACGTATGAATTAAAAGCTTTTTCTAGCAGCTCTAGGCGCTCTAAGATTTTCCCAAAAGAATGATTTCCCGACTGGAGGAAGACATTTGACCCAGTGGTATCTCTCCCCTCGCTATCTTCGCCACTAGTTCTGATCTGCTCAGTCCCATCGACTTCGCTTTGACTAGAAAGAGGTTCCAATCTTTCTCGCTCAGATTGAGAGACACGTTTTTTGCGTCCTCTGCTAACTTCCGTGGTCTTGCCATCTTTTTCTATATTCACAACGGTAAACCTATTTTACATACCTCAAATTGAATTTCATACCGGAAACCATTGACTATTAGTTTTCGGTATGTTTAATATATCATTAGTTTCAGGTATGAAAAACTTTTTCATACAAACACTGCTCCCCTGCGCCTAAACCTTGCGTGGCATATTCAGGAGCAAGCACCCGCGCCACTTGGCTTAGTTCCCCGGCGCGGAAACACCCTAACTCAATCACCTGTGTGACCAAGCACAGACACGCGTTGTCTGCGCGGTGATTTTGATTGCACACTTACCCAGGAGATAACCGCATGACAACAACAGTTGTAGAACTGATTGCAAACTTGAAACATTACCCCGGTAACACCAAAGTGGTTATCACAGATGTTGATGATGTGGAATTTGCGATCGTTGATTTTCAGTATGAAAACGACAAGCTGACTATACTCATCGGCGAGATAGAAGAGGAGGAAAAAGAATAAATTCTGAATTCTGAATTCTGAATTCTAAATTATGACAAAACCAATCGGATATTTTACCAGTTATACCCCTGGTGACGGTTCTTTATTGGAATCATTACAACAGGCTTATGGGTCTTGTTTTGAGCGAATGACTGAACGAGAAAAGCTATTTTTAATTTTCTCAATTGCGAGTCAACTTTGCGAACAAGCACCGGGAAGATGCCGCGATGAAATTTATGTAGTCGGGTATCAAATTAATAGTTCTTTGCCCTTACGAGATAGACAAGGATTGATGGAAGCACTAATCAATCAAGTTCGTTACGGTCAAAGTTTAATTATTTTTCAAAACGGAGGTGAAGTGCCTATGGAAAAATAATTAATCGCAATTTCATTAACGATTTGTAAGTAATACACCAGCATGACTGGCCAAGCTTGTGCTGGTGTTTTTTTGAAAAATTTGGAATTCTAATTATGACTTACCGCGATGAAATCAGACCGTGGGTAATTTTCCGACTGATGCCCAACGGTGAAAATGCTTGCGTTGCCCGACTTCGTACACGAACAGACGCTGATGCTTATGCAAGCCTTCTCCGCCAAGGCGGCGGTAATTTTCAGGTGATGTTTGACAATCAGCCACAGTCAGTTAACCAAGGGTAGGGTCAAAAGCTCACGCTCACTTGAACGCGAGAGCGTGAGCTTTTGACTGACTCAAACACTTCAAACTTGGACAGGTCAAAAATAGCACAAAGAAATGAAAATCAAAACAATCTCGTGCGAACGAGTAATTAACACAGGAAATTACGAAAGTAGGCGATTACATCTAGGGGCTGAAATTTCTGAGGATGAAGATGTAGAGACTGCAATCACATCTTTGATGGAATTGGTAGAGCGAAAAGCCCGTGAAAAGTACGATTTAATACTTGACTCAAAAGACCTCAGAGACGAAATTAAAAGGCTGAAACTCGAAGTACAGGAACTCCAAGCCCAAAAAGACAAGCTCACCGGACAGGAGGCCGACCCCAATGATATCCCTTTTAATCCTGGGGACGTTTCCAACAACGCCGAAACGTCCCCTAGCAATTTTTGAATTTTTTAGCGATCGCGTGCTTGTGATGGAGGATTGCGATCGCCCCTTGAATCCGCGCAACGGAACCAAGAAATTATGCAAATTATATCAGTTCCCACAGTGTTTACTTGCAAAACACCTACCGCCGGATGGTTAAACCTGGCCCGAGTTCGGCAACTGCAATTCGAGGAAGTTCCAAATCCAATTGCAATTGTGACTTGGGATAACGGCGATATCCAAAATTTCTATGGAGAAAACGCCACAGCCATTATGCAAACCTGGCTAGAAGCTGGTACTAATTATCGTTTCAAAAACCGGAGACTATGACCAAACATGACACTTGGGTGAAACTCAAACCCAGTAACCCTTACGAACCAATTTTGGATTTATTTGCAGACGCCATGATACCCATGCGCGACCCGTTCCCCCTGGAGCGAACATCATCATTTGGCGGTGCCCCTTTGTGGATTATCGATCTCGAAAGGTTAAGCAGCGTTCAATCACAGGCACTCGCTCAAATCATTGCTAGTCATCGCGGTGCAACCCCAACCGAAGTTGCAACAGAGGCAATAAATAAAGGCGGTTTTGCCATAAGTGACGAGTGGGTTGACTCTATGTGGTGCGGAGCCGAAGGTGTGCAGCGTACCAAAGAGCTAGCTGATTTTTTGGAAACTGCACCACAGCCACCCAGCGCCGGGGCTTGGCAGGAGTTTTACAACAGCCACTACTCGCGGTGGATTGAAGGGAATGAAGAGCCGCCGCCAATTAACTCCATTGAGGATGTCGATCCAAGGTTGAGAACTCCAGAACTAGAGCGAGTGATAGAAGTGGAGCAAATTCAAACAGCAATTAACCAGGGTGGTTACTCAGTTTTTGATGTTTTGACAGGTCGGGCAATGGTTGATGTTTTGAATAAACTCGACCCGGAAACCCAATATTCATTAGTTGGTGACGATGACGAATTTGAGGACGAGGATATTTATGAATTGTGAAAATTCCGAAACAACTAATAATATCCCACAACCAGATCCATCCTGGGACTACTACATTACTTGGCACACATTATTAAAAGCCAAATCTCGCCTCGATACTTTAATTAAAGAGCTTTCCGAATTTGAAGAAGAAACTGTTACCCAAAATGAATATTTTGAAGAGCAGTTATCAAAAATTATTGCCAATTTAAACTCGATTCTACCTCAAGTTGAGACTGAGTAACCGCCTGATGAATTGCAGTTTTTAAATTGCGATCGCGCTACGGCGTGGGCTACCTGACACAGTAGCCGAAAGGATGGGCATATTGCCCATCCTCGCGGGTTGTGTCCAAAGCAATCCGCCCCATTGCTTCTAGGAAGTGGGGCGTTAAGGATGAATCGCACACCCAGCTTATGAGGTGTTGATTATTTCAAGCGCACCTTTCCTAGAACTACCGGGTTAAACCCAGCGTTAAGAGTGAATCGCGCCCTTTTATTAGTGGGGTGTTAGGGGATTCAAGCGTCAAAACTGGGCTTTTAATTAATTCGTGTTGGCACCACGAAACCAAACCCCAATTATCAGCAGAACCATGACAATTAAATCAATTACATCTTTGGGTGTTGATGTTAGTAAATCATCAATAACTTGTCATATTTTATCACAATACCCAGTTGGAGGCTTAAAGAATTATTGGCAAAAAACCAGAAATAAATCTAACAATTTATTTCCTAGTTTTTACTCTAACCCTAAAACTAAAAGCCATCAAAAATCAACGTTTGATTTTATTGATTATATTAAAACTAACAAACCTGATGTTGCTGTTTTAGAGCCAACGGGGAATCATTACTCTAGATTATGGTCAAGGATTCTTGAAAGTTTAGGAGTTAAAATTCTGTGGGTTGGTCACATTGAATTACGCCGATATCGTGGTGGTAAAAACCTGCCAAACAAATCAGATGCAGCTGACGCACTCGCTATGGCTGCTTATGCTTTAGACCAGGAAAATTATTTAGAAACTGGTGAATTAAACCCACGCCAATTTTTAATGCACCGCCCACAGGTAATAGATCACCTGCGCGAATTAGTACAACAGCTTGAGCATCTCAACCGCGTTCAGTCCCCAATCATCAACTACAACCGTCAGGTTTTGGCCTGGCAGTTCCCAGAGAAAGCACATAGTAATTCTCAAAGTACTAAACCTGGCAATGTGCCGCCGCTTTGGGGCTGGTTGGCTGGGCGAGAGTTAGAAGTAAACCCGCAAAGTTACAAGTCATTAAGCAGGCAGTATCAGCAATCAGTAGCAGTGGAGTTTGGTTTCACAATCGACCCAATTACGCGGCTACACGCTGACTGGCTTTGCGATATCGATTTGGAAGAACAACGCCTAGAGTTAGAGTTAAAGTCATTGCTCAACAATGAGCAGTTTAAACTCTACAACGATGTTTTTGACCAGTTCGGCTTTGGGCTGAGAATTCGCGCCCGGTTGCTAAGCAGGATTTACCCTTTTGAAGTGTTTCTAATTGACGGTAAACCGTTGATTGAGCGAGAAGTAAGGGAAGTCAAGCGTAAAGAAGTTAGCCGGGAGAAAGGCGAACGTGTAGTCAAATTTCTTCCCGGTGATGTCAAGCGGGTAAAACGTAACCGCAGCCGCGATGCCTTCAAACTCAGGCTGGGTATGGGTACTGTCTTGGAGCAGTCGGGTGATAAGTTGGTAGAGAAAGGCTCTGGTAGCGCGTTATGCCGCAAAAACTTCTGGCAGCACGTCATTACCAAAATTGAAATTGATGGCCGCCTCCCTAATACCCCAGTTGGTGAAGAAATCAACCTTTACAAAAACACACTCAAAAGTAAAGTTGATGCCTCTGGCAAGCAATTACTTAACGGCAAGCACCTGCAATCGAAGCTGGGTTCTAAGGTTGCCAATATGTTGTTTCGAGAGTTATCTAGAGCGATCGGTTCTTCACGATCGTAAATAAGAGATGTTAAACCCCACTTCATTAGTGGGGTTTTAAAATTCCATATAAAAGTGATTTATGCTCAAATACTACATCTTAGAAGGTAAAAACCCCGTGGCTATTGAGTCATTCAAAGATTGGAATTTATGGATGGCTTCAGCCAGTTTTCGTGATACTACAGTGATGTTAAACGAGCTAAAGGACTGTTTGATTTCAACCAAGTTTGTCGGCATTAACCTAAATCCTCATCCCTCTGGAAAGCCGATGATATTTGAAACCTTGGTTATTGGTGGGCCACTGGACGGAAAACGCAACTGGTATCCGACTTGGAATGAGGCAATCCAAGGACATCTCAAGATATGCAGTCAAGTTGTTAAGATGACTAAGAGTTAACTATAAGTTGTCTTCCCCAGGTTTTTAGAGTGAAATAATTACTAGTTTATAAAATCGCTCATTTAACTAGTAAGTAGAAAAACCTGTGGCAATAGGACGCTGATTTACTTTCTGGTTTTTGCTCACCGAAATCCAAAATTAAAAATTAGAGGTTTTTCAACTTTGTCAAAACTTGGCATTTCTTCTGAAATTGTGTTTTATCAACAAGAAAGGCAGAGGGCAGAGGGCAGGAGGCAGAAGGAATACTGCTCTGTGTTCTCTGCTGCGGCCGCAGGGAGCAAGGGTTTGAGTCCGCCACTGAAATCTCTGATGAGCGTGGCACTTATTTGGTGGGGGATTCAGACCCCCACCAAATTCTTCCCTTCTGCCTCCTGCCTCCTGCCTTCGTTTCAACTTGAATTTTTCATTTACCACTGCTTATGAAGCCACGTGCATACATGCTTATTGGATTTTTTCTGAGTCTTCTCCTCACCTTAGTGCCGTTTTCGGGCAACTTTACCATTGCTGCAACACCAACAGCCACTGCACCGGTATCTGCGCTCTCATTCACCCAAGGAGTGCAAAAAACGGTATTGGATAATGGTTTAACCGTACTAACCAAAGAAGTTCACACCGCTCCCGTGGTGAGCGTGCAGGTTTGGTATAAAGTCGGTTCGCGCAACGAGGTTAAGGGAGAAAATGGTATTTCCCACCAGCTAGAACATTTGATGTTCAAAGGTACAACCGACCGTCCAGTGCAGTTTGGACGCTTGTTTAGTGCCTTGGGTAGCCAATTCAATGCCTTTACTAGTTATGACGAAACAGCCTATTTTGGCACAGTGCAGCGAGACAGACTTGAAGCATTGCTGACACTAGAAGCCGATCGCATGAAAAATGCTTTAATTAATCCTGAGCAACTCACAAGTGAAAAACGAGTAGTAATCTCTGAATTACAAGGCTACGAAAATTCACCTGGGTATCGTTTGAATCGAGAAGTCATGCGGAATGCTTTCCCCAATCGAGCCTATGGCTTACCAGTGGGAGGCACAAAAGCTGATGTCGAGAAATTCACGGTGGAGCAGGTGCGGAATTATTACCAAAAGTACTACAGCCCAGAAAATGCCACTTTGGTGATTACCGGGGATTTTGCCACACAACCTGTGCTGAAAGTTGTAAAAGAAACTTTTGGTAAGGTATCGCCACAAGCAAAACAACAGAAGGTGCTTGATGGCGCAAGCAAAGCGCTGGATAATTTCTTGACATCTTCCTCTGTTGCTGATGCTTCCTCGGCTACTCCTGCTAAGAAAAAGGCTCCCATTGTCCTCAAGCAACCTGGAAGTGCAGCATTACTACAAGCACTCTATCCTCTCCCAGATATCAAGCATCCTGATGTGCCAGCAATTGATGTGATGGATGCTGTTCTCACGGGTGGACGTAGTTCTAGGCTTTACCAGGCTTTGGTAGAAACTGGACTTGCTAGTTCAGTTAGTGGTGGTGCTGTGGAACTCATCGAACCAGGTTGGTATCAAATTGATGCTACGGCGGCTCCTGGTCAACAATTAAGCAAAATTGCCCAGGTACTTGAGGAAACTTTGACAAAATTCCAGCAGCAGCCAGTTACCCCAGAAGAGTTGAAGCGAGCTAAGACGCAACTCCAAGCCTCATATATATTGGGTAACCAGGACATCACTAGTCAGGCCAACCTCCTGGGATATAACGAAACTGTGGCGGGAGATTATCATTTTATTGAAAAGTATCTCGCTGCGATCGCTAAAGTTACCCCAGACCAGATACAAAAAGCAGCAAAAACTTACCTGAATTCTGCTAAACAAACCATTGGCTACTTTGAACCGACTCAACCAGATGGTCAACCAGGAACTTCCAGCGCTGGTTCTGGACGCACAGTGGAAAATTTCAGCCCTGGTAAACCAGTAGACCCAGCAGAATTGGCTAAATATCTGCCACCTGCCACATCAACTACAGATTCCAACAAACAATCGCTTCCACAAGAGTTTACCTTGAATAATGGTTTGCGAGTTCTGTTGTTAAGCGATCGCAATGTTCCAACCATTAATCTCAGCGGTCAAATTGATGCCGGTACTGAGTTTGATGGGAATCAAAAAGCTGGATTAGCGAATCTCACTGCAATCAACTTAATGAATGGAACCAAGACTAAAAATGCTCTCACCCTAGCAAAAACCTTAGAAGACCAAGGAGCCGGTTTAAACTTCAGTGCTAGCCGCGAAGGCGTAAACATAACTGGTGAGGGGTTGTCAGCAAACCTGCCAATTTTGATTCAAACCTTGGCAGATGTCTTAGAAAATGCCACATTCCCCGCCGACCAGTTAGAACTCAGCCGTCAAAGGGCGCTAACAAGTCTCAAAGTCCAGCTAGATGACCCCAACGGTCTAGGAAGACGGGTATTTCAACAGGCAATTTACCCAGAAAATCATCCATTCCACAGTTTCCCCACGGAAGAAAGTTTAAAAAGTATTACTCGTGATGATTTGCTTCGCTTTTACCAGACAAATTACCGACCAGATACCACAACCATCGCATTAGTGGGAGACTTCGATCCAGCAAAGGTAAAAGCATTGCTAAATCAGGAATTTGGCAAATGGGAAGCTACAGGGAAGCCACCTGTTCTGAAAGTTCCCACCGTGCAATTACCGCAAACTTTGACACAATTAAATAAAGTAATTCCCGGTAAAGCCGAGGCTGTAACCTACATCGGTTACAACGGTATTTCTAGGAAAGACAAGCGTTTCTATGCAGCATTGGTGCTGAATCAAATTTTGGGTGGTGATACCTTATCGAGTCGCTTGGGTACGGAAGTGCGCGATCGCCAGGGTTTAACCTATGGTATTTACAGTGCTTTTGCTGCTGGAGTTAATCCCGGCCCCTTCTTGATTCAAATGCAGACTGCTCCCGGAGATGCCCAAAAAGCGATCGCCAGTACTATTGCTTTACTCAAACAATTACGCGAACAAGGAGTAACTGAAGCTGAATTTAACACAGCAAAACGCTCAATTACTAACAGCTATCCAGTGGATTTAGCTAATCCTAGTAATGTATCTAGCATCATTTTAGATAATGCTGTTTTAGGACTTTCAAGAACCGAAATTCGAGAATTCCCTCAGCAAATTCAAGCAGTTACTATGGCTCAAATCAAACAAGTAATTCAGGATTTAATTCAGCCGGAAAATTTGGTGATTGTTACAGCTGGCCCTGGAGATTCTGTGCCCAAGGGTAGCTAAGGAAACTTCAACTTATCCATTGAAGGAGATGGGGAGAGAATTTTATTCCACATCCCCACCTCTCTCACACTCTCAATGCTCCATGCTAAATCTAAAATGTATTAACTTAACCAACCCAGATTCAAACTAATGCTAATTTGATGATATTTGCTGTTAGAATACCAGCATTCTGCTCAATTAACTAGACATACAGCTTATGATTACTCAAATGATGGTTCAACCCTCATTCTGGGTAGATTCTGGAATCAAACTCAGTAAAGTTAGGGACATATATTTATTTAAATTTACTGAAGAATTACAGTCTCGACTTGAAGAACTCTCACAGAAGAAAAAAGCCGGATTGCTAACTTCAGAAGAAGAGGCTGAATTGTCAGGCATATTGGAACTCGATCGAATTTTTACCTTGCTCAATGCCAAAATCATTTCTGAGTCATGACAGTTAATGATGCTACTAAAAAATTTGTCAGAGAAAGAGCTAAATTTCTTTGCGAATACTGTCATTCTTCAGAAGAAGCAAGTGCCGCATTATTTTCTATTGACCATATTATGCCTCAGTCTCTTGGTGGCTCAGATGACCACAATAACTTAGGATTAGCTTGCCAGCGTTGTAATGGATATCGCTATAACTTTATAACTGGAATCGATCCGAATACAGGAGAAATTGTACCTCTGTTTAATCCACGGCAGCAAAAGTGGTATGACCACTTTATTTGGTCAGCAGATGGTTTAAAAATTGTTGGCATTACTTCCACAGGACGAGCTACTTGTAATCGTTTAGACCTCAATGATGAACGCCACAACGAAGGGTCTATTATCAAAGCGCGTCGTCTGTGGGTCAAAGGTGGTTGGCATCCACCTGATGAAGATCCGCGGCAAGTGTAAGAAAGTGAAGTTTCGGCGAACATGACTTTCGTGCCTTTTTTTCTGAGAGCGAATAGAAGAGGTATTCTTTGGTATTAAAGTGCTGAAGAATACATCCATCAGTATATTGATTAGCTATTTATCTATCTGATGGAGGAATTGATAAAGATAGTATCAGGACAAAATAAACACATATTCCGATCACCTGACGAACTTTAACTCCACATTCCCCCATTTCTCTTGAGAAACGGGGAATTTTTTTCAAAAGCTACCAAAACAGAAATTCGAGCAGATATTTCTCTATCTTCAGGAGGAATAAGATAAAGTTGATAAATAATAAAAACTTAGATAGCCCGATTACCCTACCGGACTTTAGTTTTAGCTCTCCCCTTGTTTTTATCTAACAGGGGGGAGTTTATTTAAAAAATTCCAAATTCTTGCTTTACCTGAGGAGATCCCAAGCGGTGAATTCAAACGTTAAATGCTTTCGGCAGCTTATTCTTCTTTCTTTTCTTCAACATTAGTTTTTTTTGCATTTTGCGTGGAAATATAGTTTTCTTGATTCTGCTGTTCTTTCTTCTCTTGTACAACTTGAGTGGCATATACTTCCACATCTCGCTGAATAATATCTTCTACCTGACCAGCAAAAAAATGAAATGCCTCTTCGTGAGTTGTATAAATACGATAAGGGCCTGCCAACTGCGAAAATTGCCATCCTTGGGTTTTCAAAGATTCCACGGTACGGCGATAGTGCCGCCAGCGTTCTCCATAATGAAAAAATTCTTCAATGGCAGCACTAATAGCAACTAATTGACTAATAACAAAAGTTGAACCAGCAATCAAATTTCTTGTAGTTTTACTTTCAGGAGAAATACTATTAATATTTAGACTGACTAACGCAGGAAGAATGATGCCACCAATAATAGTTGTTAGCCGGAAAAAATAATAGCGATCGCGTGCAAAACTCGCCTTACCTTCCATCCAAAGCACTTGCTCTAACCAGCGCGATAGCAAAAAATGTGTTTGTACATCTGTTAAGCTCATCCCTGCAAATAATTTTTTAAAATCTTCCTTTAAAATTTCTTGATAACTATCTTTTTTTGCCATTATTTACTCCTTAATAAAAAGCAAACCCTTAATTATTTCCCCTAAGTTATCAACTCCGTTCTCTATGTCGATTAAGTTGATATACTGCAATTTACCAGATTTTGCTAACTCTTGGGCGCGATCGTCCGTTGCGTTTCCAGCCAAAGCCCCAGCAAGTATATCTGCGGTTCTACCGCTACCAGCAATTACTACAACTAACCTACCAGCATTAACGCTATACAACGCATCTTTAAAGGTAATTTCACCACCGTTCAAAAGCACTGTTACCGAAGGTGCGCCACCAGCTAAGACAGTCGCAACATCAGATATCCAAGGAGATTCATCGCCCCAATTACTACCAGGAATTAGCAGAAAATGAGTATGATTTGGCTCTAAGCGCGTCAAATCAGAATCAGTTGCTAATTCATTTGGTAAAGCCACTTTACCTGCGGGTGCCACGCCAACCAAAGCAAACTTAGCGCCTATTTGGGTACGAGCCGCACCTATTAATCGCATAACTCCCGCATCCGTACCCCCATCCACGACATAAGCGCCCAAAGTTTCGGCGATGGGGGCTAAAATTTCTACAAACAACCGTTGAATGCGGAGAAAGTCGGCTTCACTGATGTTACTTGCACCCCCCACCACCACTAAAACCGGACGCGAATCACTAAGTCCTATTTGCTTTAGAGCATTTGGCAATTCTGCTTGCTGATTCACTCGAATAGCTAATGCTGTTTGTCTGGTGTCAAAGGTAAGTTTCAAAGAATTTTTCATTTGTGCAAAATACTCACTGGCTGAGTTTTCCAGGGTAGGGCTTTGCAGCCATGTTCGGCAAGCGTCGTATTACGCACACTTGTAGAGCGATGGTGTTTCCATAACGTTTTTATCTCGGTTGAAGAAAGTTTGAGATTTGTAAACAAGGCAACTTAAATAACTCCTCCCACATCTGTTTTCTGTATCCATCTGTGCCCAGATCCCCGACTTCTTGAAGAAGTCGGGGATCTAAATCCCACTGAAGGACTATCTCGCATTTGTTATTTTTGCGGTCGCATTTATTATTTTTTGCGGTCGCATTTATTATTTCGCGATCGCATTTGTTATTTTTGCGGTCGCATTTATTATTTCGCGGTCGCATTTGTTATTTTTGTGGTCGCATTTTTATTTCGGCGGTCGCATTTATTATTTTTGCGGTCGCATTTATTATTTTCGCGGTCGCATTTTTATTTCGGCGGTCGCATTTATTATTTTCGCGGTCGCATTTTTATTTCGGCGGTTGCATTTATTATTTTTGCGAACCCATTTGTTATTTCTGCGACTAAATTTGCTACTTTAGCGTTAGCTCGTTTGTCTGTACACCTATGCAAGCGGGGAGGCGAAGTTCATTGCAAATTGGTATTATACCCCTACCTATGTACTTCTTTTACATAAATACGCTAGACCTGCCTTGAAAATAGGGCATTGGGCATTGGGCATGAGAAGATTGATTTTTATTGTTCCTTGTGAGCGCAGCTCATGGAGTCTCTTGCATCTCTTGCAAAAGTGCTTTTTGCAAGAGATGGGAAAAGGGACTCATGTTAAACGCCAAAAGGAAAATACCAAACCTTTCCCCCTTTCCCTTTCCCCTTTTCCCGACTTCTGCAAGAAGTCTGCTGTATATCTAGTATCTAGGCACAGAGCCTAGTCTAATTCTGAATTCTGAATTCTGACTCCTGAATTCTGATTAGACCATCAAAACTGGGTGATTTGAAATTTTTAATCAGGGCAAAATTACCATGACTGCTGCTGTCTTATTAGAAAATGTCTACAAGTATTACAACAAGATACCTGTAGTTAATGACCTGTCATTCCAAATTGAAGCCGGAGAAATATTTGCTCTACTTGGCCCCAACGGTGCAGGAAAATCCACTACTATTCGGATGCTGACTACATTAACCAAACCTTCCCAGGGACGGGTAGAAGTCAATGGATATGATGTGGTCAGCCAACCAATGTTGGCAAAACAAAGTATTGGCGTAGTGTTGCAGCAAGTCAGTGTAGATAACGATTTAACTGTTTGGGAAAATATGGAACTGCATGGGAGGCTACATCACATTAGCAACCCGCAGCGACAACAATTAATTAATCAATGGCTGGAATATGTTGAGTTAACGGAAAAACGTAATGATTTGGTCAAAACCCTGTCTGGGGGGATGAAACGGCGGTTGCAAATAGCGAGGGCGTTATTGCATCAACCGCAAATGTTGTTTTTGGATGAACCAACGGTAGGACTAGACCCCCAAACTAGACGACGCCTTTGGGAAATTATTCGGGATTTGAATAAGCAGGGGATGACGATGCTACTAACGACCCATTATATGGATGAGGTCGAATTTTTGTGCGATGCTTTCGGTTCCGCCAAACCAGGACGCATCGGTATTATGGATGGCGGTAAGCTGATTTCTTTGGGAACGCTAAAACAACTGCGTTCTACTCATGGTGAAGGTTTGGTGATGAAGCAATTAGGTTTATCTGAAGTAGGAAGTGACAGCGCCCTAGCTTGGGAATATTTGTTTTTCCCTTCGTTGGAAGAAGCAAATATTTACTTGAATGAACAGCCCGATAAAACCGGAATGATGGTGCGTCCCTCTAACCTGGAAGACATTTTTGTGGAATTAACGGGGCGCCAGTTAGATTAATCTCATCCTCCTAACTGTCGGAGCATGGCTTCTACTCTGTCCACGCCATCTAAGTCATTGCGACGCTTATACAAATCGCGGGCTTTTTGAAGGGCAGTGTTCGCTTGTTTGGCTTGCCGTCGCTGTTTATACATTGAACCCATTAATTCATAAGTTTGGGCATTGTTTTTATCTAAGCTAAGTGCTTGTTCGTATGCCCAGCTAGCAGCGGTATAATCTCCTAGACGAGATTGAGTTACAGCTAAGCCTAAGTAGGCGTTAACATTGTTACGGTTCAACTGTATGGCACGACGGTAACCTTCTTTTGCGCCGGCGGTGTCTCCCAAATTGGCTTTGATGTAACCTACAGCGTAATAAAAATCACTATTATTAGGGTTGATAGCGATCGCCCGACGATAAGCCGTTAATGCCGCTTGATAATTTCCTTGTTGAGCGTATAAGTAACCAATACCGGAATAAATTTTAGCATTCTTGGGATCTAGGCTAGCTGCTTGTTGATAAACAGCGATCGCGCCACCATAATCGCCTGTATCAACTAACCTCCGCCCTTCTTCTAGTAATTGCTTTAATTGTGGGTTTTTATTTTGCGCCACTAACACCTGAGCCTGAACCGACGTAGGCATAGTAAAAGCAAAACATCCTACTAATAACACCACACTAAACACAAATGATGTTGGCTTGTACACAGTAAATTTCCTGAAATTTTAGAGGACTTTTTTCTTGTACATTAAAACAAAAATGTGGACTTTTGAAAACTGTATTTTTTCGCATTGATTAAGATGTTAATTGTTCATTTGCTCTTTCCTTTACAATCAGCATCAGATAACAGAGTTTTTACTGAATGGTGGGGTGTCAGCTCTCAATGAGCAAAGCAAATTCTTCTACATATAAATCATTAAAATAATAAAAATTACAGTTTTTTCTCAGTGCTTATACGTATTCTTGAAAATAGCAAGATATGTGTCAATTAACGTTGAATAAGCAATGCACCAATATTTTTAGAGAATAAAACATTCATAGTTGTTTGTTATTTGGTTGAAAAATTTGCTGATTTTGTATCCAATTTTTCTCAAATTTGAGTTCTTGATCCTAACTTTTGCAGACCAATATCCAGGCGTTTAGGCACTTTTTTAGTGATTACACGGTAAGATCGATTCAACAAATAAAATGTTCCTGAAAGTTCTATTTGTAGTTAGACAATACTCTAAAGTAGAGTGGCGATCGCTTTTCTCAATTATTTAAGTACAGCCTATCATTAATTCGTAGCGAATTCTCATTAGAAATACTCTGCGTCCCTTTGCGCTTACTCTGCGTTTCTTTGCGTTTAAATTTCACACTTCAATTCACCACGAATTTATATACCGAAGTTTTTATTCTCAACTTTATTACTACGCAAATCAGCGCAAACATCAAAGCAAATTACTAGATATAATATTGATGCAGATTGATGAGGTTAATTTATGATTATAACTACCACTGATGTGATTCAAGGAGCCGTTATCGAATCATATTTAGGTATTGTGACAGCAGAAGTCGTCTATGGAAGCAATTTTTTGCGAGATTTTTTAGCCGGGATTCGGGATATTGTTGGTGGACGCACCGGTAGTTACGAGCGTTTATTTGAACAGGGTCAACGCAAAGCACTAGAAGAATTAGAACAACGAGCGCAACGTTTAGGAGCAAACGCTGTAATCGGTATTGAAATTGATACTGGCACAATCAATGTTGACCAGTCAGGAGTTTTAATGCTGATTACCGCCACAGGTACTGCTGTGAGAATACGTTAATTTTTGATAACTTTTACTTTTGACAATCTTTTATAAAGTTTTGTATTAAGCCTAATTGCAGATACAACTAGGCTAGTTTATCAGAGAAATTAATCATTGCGTTTTAATTTAAAAATTTTTACATATGCATTTTCTGAATAATTATTCAAAAACTGAATTAAGGCTAAATTTTATTACAACCTACTAAATAAAGTCTCTTTTTTATGACTAAAGATAGACATATTAGTTATTTCTATTGATAGATATTAAAACACATAATTTAGTTATTTAATTTGAGCATAGAACATAAATATACCTGAACAAAAACTTTGCTGAAATAGCACTGGAGAATATAAGCTATGTCATACGTAAATCGAACAGGCAATGAAGTTATTTCTACTGAGCCTGTGGTAACAGGCCGAGTAGGCGAATATCACGATCTTGTTCGCTGGGGGCCAATTATCGCTGGTTTGTTGGTTGCTTTAGCTACTCAATTAATTTTGAGCGCCATAATTGGTGCTGTTGCAGCAGGTACAGTTGAAGGTTCAGGTGCGCCCAGGTCAATTGCCCCCAACGCTGCGGGTAATGCGGGGCTTTGGTCAACCATCGCTTTGTTAATTTCCTTATTCACTGGTGGTTGGGTTACTGCTCGTGCTTGTGGGCCAATGAACCGCAATACAGCTCTTCTTAACGGCGCGATTCTGTGGGCAACTACTTTAGCAGTTAGCTCGTGGCTATTGGCAAATGGGGTAACTGGTGCTTTTGGTGTTGCTGCTTCCAACGCTGGGGAAGTCATAAACCAAGTTGGTACTCCTAACATACCCCAAACAAACGTAAGCGCTCAAGAAGCTCGTAATATTGCAGGAAATGTACGTTCAGGATTGTGGTGGTTTGTGTTTGGTTCGTTGTTGGGTTTAGTAGCCGCAATGATCGGATCTGTAAGCGGTGCCCGTAGTCCTCGGGCTAACAATTACAATCCTTAAAAAATTGATTTAGCAGCGAAGAGGGAACAGGCAAAGAAAGTCAATTAGTGTCGCACTTTGATAGTCAGTTTATGTCCTAAATTATGGGTTCTTGGCAACTTTTGGTGATCAATAGTGGGCTGGTTTAGGCAGAAGGCAGAGGGCAGAGGGCAGAAGGAAGAAAGAATAAAATTACAGAAAGCCCTGTGGTATAAGGGTTACAGAATGCCTACATCACAAGAAAAGTC
>JAVRCH010000138.1:0-19083 GCA_034530795.1 Nostoc sp. DedQUE12a | reverse complement strand
CAGTGGCACTGAAAACCCAGGTGGAGGCAGTGGCACTGAAAACCCAGGTGGAGGCACTGGTACTGAAAACCCAGGTGGAGGCACTGGTACTGAAAACCCAGGTGGAGGCACTGGTACTGAAAACCCCGTCGGAGGCAGTGGCACTGAAAACCCAGGTGGAGGCAGTGGCACTGAAAACCCAGGTGGAGGCAGTGGTAATGAAAATCCAGGTGGAGGCACTGGCACTGAAAACCCCCCTCCAGAAACTACATAAAACTACTGGAGTGCTCTGTTATAGAGGGTTTGATTGGTTAATGTACAATGATTGAAACAAAAAGCCCATAAATTAAGAGGTAATCCAAAGCTTGTGGACAGAGTTACCTCATGTTTATCTAAAATAATTTATTTAGAGAAATTAACATTCTGACGGTTTTAATACCAATTCTCTAAAATTCTGCAACAGATTCAAACCTTGGAATCTAGAAGATACAATCTGAATTTCACGAATTGCGTTAGCGTAACCCATTGCCTAGCTTACTTCCTGCTTTGCGGACATTGCGAATTGGGAATTGGTATAAGCCCTGAAAACGTTAATTTCTTTTTCAATTTATTACCTAATTTTCAGGTGAGTCGCATACACACCAAAACCTTTCTAGAAGGTACACCACAGCAAAAAAGTAATATTCCCTACGAACAGAGAGAATCTGCTAACGCTAGATTAAATCAAGGACAAGACTTACACAAGGTTTACCGGATATCCTTATATAGTTCGATCGCATTCTGTGTGTAAGTTCTCAAGAACTAACTTGTTGCTAGAGAGATATAAAAATTTATGACTTTTGATTACGACCTGTTTGTAATTGGCGCGGGTTCTGGTGGTTTGGCGGCTTCCAAACGGGCGGCTAGCTTCGGAGCAAAAGTGGCGATCGCCGAATATGATTTAGTTGGCGGAACTTGTGTTATTCGCGGTTGTGTTCCCAAAAAACTCATGGTCTATGGCTCTCACTTTCCGGGACTCTTCAGTGACGCCGCAGGCTATGGCTGGAAAGTGGATAATGCACAATTGAACTGGGAACATTTTATTACATCTATAGATAAAGAAGTTCGCCGACTCTCCCAATTACATATCAGCCTTTTAGAAAAAGCAGGCGTAGAACTAATTCCCGGTCGCGCCGCATTTTTAGACCCTCACACAGTAGAAGTTGACGGACGCAAAATTACAGCAGACAAAATTTTAATTGCTGTTGGTGGGCGTCCCATGAAACCAGATTTGCCAGGAATGGAACATGGCATTACTTCTAACGAAATTTTTCATCTCAAAGAACAACCAAAACACATTGCCATTATTGGCGCTGGTTATATTGGCACAGAATTTGCCTGTATTATGCGCGGTTTAGGTTCTCAAGTAACGCAAATTACTAGAGGTGAAAAGATTTTGAAGGGGTTTGATGAGGACATCCGCACAGATATTCAAGAAGGTATGAAGCAGCACGGAATTGAGCTGATTAACAATCATGTGATAGAAAAAGTTGAACGCGTGCCAGAAGGAGTGAAACTGACTTTATCAGGGGAAGATCGAGAACCAGTAATTGCTGATGTGTTTTTAATAGCCACTGGTCGGACTCCAAATGTAGATGGACTAGGTTTAGAAAATGTTGGGGTTAATGTTGTCCCTAGTTCCATAGAAGGGCCGGGATACAGCAGCACAAATGCGATCGCAGTCGATGAATATAGCCAAACTAGCCAACCGAATATCTTTGCTGTTGGTGATGTCACCGACCGAATTAATTTAACTCCCGTAGCAATTGGTGAAGGTCGCGCCTTTGCTGATAGTGAATTCGGGAATAATCGTCGAGCCTTCAATCACCAAAATGTTCCCACAGCCGTATTTTCTACCCCGGAAGCTTCAACAGTAGGCTGGACAGAAGCTGAAGCTAGGGAAAAACTCGGTGATGAGTCCGTAAAAATTTATCGTGCTCGCTTCCGCCCGATGTACCACAGTTTGACTGGCAAGCAAGAGAAGGCAATGATGAAATTAGTAGTTGATAGCAACACTGATAAAGTGCTTGGCGCTCACATGGTAGGTGAAAATGCTGCTGAGATCATTCAAGGTGTGGCGATCGCTGTGAACATGGGCGCAACCAAAAAAGACTTTGACGCCACTGTTGGCATACATCCCTCGGTAGCTGAAGAATTTGTCACAATGCGATAACTAGGTCATTAGTCATTAGTCATTAGTCATTAGTCTTGGATAAACGATCAATGACCAATGACAACCCTATGGTAAAAGTTGAATGTCTACCCAGTATATCTATTTACACGGCTTTGCTTCGAGTCCAAAATCTGCTAAAGCACGGTACTTTGGCCATCGCTTTACCGAAATTCAGACAAAACTGAAAATTCCTGATTTGAATGCTGGGGATTTTTCCCAGATGACGATCACTCGTCAAATCACTCAAGTTGCGGCAGAACTACCCAAGGATTCTACACCAGTAACGATTATTGGCTCAAGTTTAGGTGGTTTAACTGCTATCCACTTAGCACAGCAATATTTACAAATACAACGCTTAGTTTTACTAGCGCCAGCTTTTGGTTTCTTATCCCATTGGTTACCCAAATTAACAGATGAGGAAATACAGCGTTGGCAGCAAGAAAAATATCTCTTGGTGTACCACTATGAGGAAGGGCGAGCGCTTCCCTTAAATTACAATTTTGTAACCGATGCAGCACAATACCAAGAAGAAATTTTGCAACGTCCTATTCCCACGCTAATTTTGCACGGAAAGAACGATGAAGTCATTCCTATTGAAGCTAGTCGTGACTTTGGGCAATTGCGTCCTTGGGTGGAGTTAGTCGAACTCGACAGCGACCACGCTTTAGGTAATGTTATGGAAGAAATATGGCAAGCAATTCGCCTCTTCTGCCAGTTACCTTGAAGTTGTAAAATATAAAACTTACACATAACCTACATAACAGTCAGATTCTACATCTGAAGGCAAGAGGCAATTAATCTTTATCTATTGCCTATTCCCTATTTCCTCACCTATGAGTAAGTTCAAAAGTCAAATGAGGATTCTATATTTTTCAGTCAGTACTACTCAACTTATAGATCGAAAGAGGCTATATTCACTTACCGTCAAGAACGATTAGGCCAAATTAAGCCTTTTGTAAACAGTATTGATTTAAAATCCAAAATCTAAAATCTAAAATCCAAAATTGATATGCTTCCCTTCATCCGAGCAGATTTAGCACAATTTACAGCCTACAAACCCCACCCTAGCAGCAATACTGCTGCATCAGTTCCGACGCAGTTCGATCGCCTCGATACAAATGAAAGCCCTTATGATTTACCGCCCCAGTTAAAAGAAAAGTTAGCCTGGACATATCAGCAAGAAATTGAAACAAATCGTTATCCTGATGGTGGACATGAGACACTTAAAAGTGCGATCGCTGAGTATGTTAATGAGTCAGCTGGTCTGTTGCCATCTTTGTTTAATGCCGCTAATATCTCTGTGGGCAATGGTTCAGATGAACTAATCCGTTCTTTATTAATCGCCACTTGTCTAGGAGGAGAAGGTTCAATTCTTGTTGCCAATCCCACTTTCTCAATGTACGGTATTTTGGCACAAACTTTGGGCATTCCTGTAGTGGCGGTGGGGAGAAATGAAATCAATTTTGAAATTGACTTAAAAGCTGCCCAGTCTGCCATTGAAGAAACTCAAAACCCTCCCATTCGGGTAGTTTTCGTGGTGCATCCGAATTCGCCAACTGCCAACAGCTTAACTACAGCAGAGTTGCTATGGTTAAAGAGTTTGCCGGAACATATTTTAGTAGTGATTGATGAAGCCTATTTTGAATTTAGCCAAACTACTCTAGTCGGTGAATTACCACAGCACCCTAACTGGGTGATTTTACGCACTTTTTCTAAAGCTTTTCGATTGGCATCTCTTCGCGTCGGCTATTGCGTTGCTCATCCAGAGGCGATCGCCATTTTAGAGAAAATCCGCTTACCCTACAATCTTCCCAGTTTTTCCATAGCAGCAGGATTAATCGCTTTACAAAATCGCCCACTCTTACTTGAGTCAATTGGGCAAATATTAAGCGAACGAGCCAAACTCATTGAAGCTTTATCCCAACAACCAGAACTACAAATCACAACCAGCGCTGCCAACTTTATTTACCTGCGTCTCAAACCAAATAGTTCACACTCACAAGACGCTAGTTTAAAAAGTTTGCATCACAAACTTAGGACAGTGGGCACACTCGTGCGATATATTAGCGGCGGATTACGAATTACTGTCGGAACGACCGAGGAAAATGCCCGTACTATTAATCGAGTACAAGCCGCTTTGGCAAATTTGGAATCTTAACAATTCACTCCATAAATCTACCGTCATCTTCACTGCCCAAACGGCGTACCAGTCCTACTGTTTGTGGCAGCACACCTACTAAAAGAGCAAAGGCTACATCCGGAAGAAGAGACACTATTTCTGGTGGAAAGTATTGTTCAAATTGATCGAGAATTTTTTGGACTCGCTGGCCAGGAACTGGATTTTCTGTAATTTGTTTGATCAATCGAATCCATTGTCGCCTAATCAAGTAAGCTTTCTGACGTTCTTCATTAGATTCTGGAGTTAACAAAGACAGATTACCTATTGGCAGTGCCCCTTGGCAATCAAAATCGTAGTCTCCACCCACAGCAGCCCCAGGGCCCGCGAACTCTGCATGGTAACGTTTAAACAGTATTAATCCGTTTCGCCTGCGACTATTGACGATGAAAACTTCTCCACTGTGTAAACGTGTAAGGATGTCCGAGCCTTGTGGTTGCTCAGTTCCATCTGGCATGACAAGATAGTCGGGGAAACTAGTTTCAGGGTAATAGGTTGATACCATAGCGGGCTGATAGCGGCGATGCTGTTCGCTATCCATGTTTTTTAAACTTTCAAAGGATTTGGTAGTAGTATGCACTTCAATAAGGAACTAGCTGTTATTTCAAATGAGATTTTTCATTCTTTTATCATCAACAGTCTTCTGGTCAATTTATCTAAGATAAGAATAAATAGGCATTGTTCACTAATTGAGTGATTATATTTTATGAGATACGAGTAGATTTGTCTTCAAATTATAATAGTGTTTTTTTAAAGTTTTTATAAAGATGAATATCTTAATTACAAAGTTATTATGAGGAATTGAGAATTTTTTTGAGCGGATTTAGAGGTATCTCCATTATAATCTATATTCTTTGCAAGAAAAATTATTTAAATTTATTAATTAAAATAAAAAACACCAAACGTAAATTTTTATGAATAAATCTACTTTTATAAAATTGTAGTTTTCTGAAAATTACTATTTATAATTTTGATAAAATTCTCAATATAAATATCTTTCAGATAATTGCTAAAAGCTGTATATTAATATCAAAAAGGCGGTTTACAAATTCTTACTATTTACCTTATATCTGATTTTTGAGCGATATTTAGCCTATTTTTCCAGATTTTACATTAAATTAATTTATATTTAATTGCGGATTTTCTTAAGAGGATGTTTTAAAAGTATCAATAATTTTGCTTTGGGGCATAATCTCAGTTTTTTGTTGGATATTGCTCCCGATTCCCTGAAAACCACAAGTCAAGTGTTTAAGACGATTTTCCAAACAACCTCTAATAGAATTTTTCAAAGCGATCGCAACATTAAAATTTATAAATGCTAAAAGAAAAGTCAGATAATGGAGTCAGCACTTAGGCCTTTGTGCAATAACATCTGACTCGAACGTCTAAGCAAAAATGTATTCCAATTCGATTCGACTTTATGCACCCGATATCCCAGCTTGAAATAAAGCTGCCTTGCTTGGTGGTTATTTTCTAGAACGTGGAGATATAAGTCTTTAAATCCCCATTCTTGAGAGATTTTTTCACAGCGATTCAGTAACCCTGACGCCACGCCATGCCTACGGTAATTTGGGTGAACTGCTAAATTCGATAAGTAAGGAAAACCCAAGCCTACCTGACTCCAAGAATCGCTGTAACGCACGCCCAGTTCTACAGTACCCACTAAGTTACTAGCAGCACCAGTAGTATAATCAAGAGCAACTAAACAAACATGACGAGGCGCAGGTGATACAATGCGATGTCTTAAGTCTTCGTAAATGCCCAGACGTAACAATGGAAAAGTCCATCCCCAAATACCTTTTTGTGAGTGAAAGCTTTCAGCAATAATTTGGGCAACACTAACTAAATCAGCAGGTGTAGCCATACGAATTTGGAAATGGCAAGAAGGTGGATCGATTGGCTGTTGGTGGTAAGGGTGAAAAAACCGATATTTCAAGGCTACTTTAGTATTGATTTTATTCAAAGAAAATTTTTGAAAAATTTTAAAACAGCATTTAAAGTCAATAAAGACTTCGGAGTTAGTTGCCCAGGAAATTGGACTAACTTCAGACTACGAATTCATGTTTGGTTAAGGATTCGACAAAGTGTGAAAGTTGGTTAAAGTTTTATAGCCCGCATTGTTGGAAGCGCCTTAAAAGTTAAAGTTTCGTAAATTTAAAATCTTAAGTTCAATGGATTTAGATAAATTCCTGATGCTCTGGGGGATGAGATCGGTGTGGCGATCGCAAAGCCATCTGTAAAAAGCTAGAGGTTGGTGTAAATAGATAGAAGAACAGCATAGCTCGTCTCTCGGCAGCAGCTACAAAATTTTTAATTAAATACATCATTCAAGTATAAAAAAGGAACTACCGACTGGGGATTGGGAATTAGGGACTGGGGGAGACCGCAGAAAAGTTCTGAATCTAAGCAAGTTTCATCCCAGGCTTGTGTGAATGTCAGAGTGTCCCCGTGTCTTCTTTGCGCCAGTATCCAATACCCCTCTGCTTGGCGAGTAGATCCTTAATTCTCAACTTCTTAACCATCGGCACTTGTCTTAATGATAGTTCTGATTGCTAAATTGGAAAGAGGTATTTGTCTAATAGTATACTTTGGCTTTAAATCTTATTGTTTTAATATTATTGGCTCTACCATGACTACCATAAATAAAATTTACCTGCAAGTGTTAGTACAACTGCTACGGGGGGAAAACTTAATATGCAGCTTCATCTGGATTTTTCAGCTAGCTATGAGTGCTGTATGTAGTATCAGAGATTGCTCACTGGAGGTGAAAGAAAATTTGGCAAGCAAGTATAGACTCTGTAACACTAAAACAGACTATAAAATCAATTACTCTAGACCTCTTGCAAAAGTGCTTTTTGCAAGAGATGGGAAAAGGTTAAAGGGGAAAGGGAAAATACCAAACCTTTCCCCCTTTCCCCTTCCCCTTTTCCCGAATTCTGCAAGAAGTCTTCTGTACTAGAGCAAACGGTAATCGATATCAGCCATTGAGATAAATCACTGTGAGTAAACGCTCCCACACTCAGCAGTCATGTAGCCAAACAGCCTTATTGGTCGAAATGCTCTGCTCTTACCTGACTCAGAAAAATCCTCACCCCATCAGATTATTCTTTATCCGACTGCCGTTGCAGCAGGAAAGCGGTGCATGAAATCCCAAGCAAACAGTAAGCCTAAAATTTTGGTTGTCGATGATGAACCAGACAACCTTGATTTGCTCTACCGCACTTTCTATCGTGACTATAAGGTGCTAAGAGCAACCTCTGGCCCTGCGGCACTCGATTTGCTGGCTCAAGAGGGAGAGGTCGCGGTGATCATCTCCGACCAGCGAATGCCGATGATGAGCGGTACAGAATTTTTGAGCCTGACAGCAACTCAATACCCAGATATTATCCGGATTATTTTAACTGGCTACACCGATGTCGAAGACCTGGTGGAAGCAATCAACGCTGGTAAGGTTTTCAAATATGTCACTAAACCGTGGGAAGCAGAGGAACTTAAAGGAGTTGTACGCCAAGCTTTAGATACCCACAATGTCCTCAAAGCTCGTACCCGTGAACTTACCCGCACACTCAGGCGAGAATCGCTGCTGAATACGGTCACAAATACGATTCGCAGTGCATTAGACTATCGGCAAATTTTGCAGGCAATTGTAGATTCAGTGGGTCAGATGTTGGAGGTAGATGTCTGTCTGTTGCGTCCCTTTCAAGATGAACAGTTGGCAGATAAAGGATTTATTTATCAAAAGCCTCTGGAAGACAAAGGAGATGAGGACACGGGGACGCGGGGACACGGGGACACGGAGATCAATTTTCCTATTGTTCCTCCATCTGCCCCTCTGGCCATCTCCCCCTCCTCGTTGCTGGCTCACACGGTTTGGGAAACCCGTGAAGTTCAAGTAATTCATGACGTGATAGATGATGAGCGGATTCAGGGTGATACCCCAGAACTGCGCCAACGTGGAGAAGCTTTTGCTGCGGCTGACATTTGTTCTAGTTTAGTTGTTCCACTAATCTGTCAACAGGAATTGATGGCAGTCCTAGCATTGCACCAGTGTTCTCTGCCCCGCTCTTGGGGGGACGATGAAGTGCAGCTAGTATTGATGGTGGCGGATCAAGCAGCCTTAGCTTTGTCTCAAGCTTATGTTTACGAGCAAGTACGTGCCCTAGCTAAGCGAGAGAGTTTGATTAATACCATTACTAGCGCGATTCGCTCTAGCTTAGACCCTGAAGATATTTTTGCAGCTATTACTCAGCAACTGGGACAAGCTTTACAAGTTGATGGCTGTGTTCTATCTCTGTGGACGGAGGAAGATGAGTTTGTCCAGTCTGTGGGCTTGTATGACAGTTTTCAAGATCGGGAAAATTTCGGTAGCCACAACCCAACCCAGGCATCGCTAGCTCCAGACCACAATATAAGTAACAATAATCACGTATTAACCGTATTACCTAATTCTCAAACCTCTATAAAAGAGAATCCAATTTTACAAGAGATTTTACAGACACACGAACCAGTAGTAATTGCTGATGTAAACCATTCTTCCAAAAGAATACAGGGTTTTGATTTGTCTTTGAAAATGCCTGCGCGATCGCTAATAGTCGTACCATTATTGGCCGATGGCAAATGTATAGGTAGTATTACTTTGTGTCAAAGTAATAAAATACGTCAGTGGCTACCATCTGATATTGACCTAGCTAAAGCAGTAGCAGCTCAAGCTGCGATCGCTGTGCAGCAATCACGTCTATATGAAAAAACTCGCCAACAAGCCGAACGCTTACTGGAATTAGACAAACAAAAAACAGAATTTTTTCAAAATATCTCCCATGAATTTCGCACTCCCATCACCTTGATTCAGGGGCCTTTAGAGTCAGCGGTGGGTGCTGGTGAGGGGTTATCTTATTCCCAAAGTGCGATCGCCCTACGTAACTCCCGTCGCTTGCTGCGACTGGTAAATCAACTGCTGGATTTACAACGCCTGGATGCAGGAAGAATGCAGCCTAGTTTCCGCCCCTGCGATTTAGTCGAATTTGTCAGCCAAATTGTTGAGTCTTTTCGCCCATACTGCGAGAAAAAGGGACTGCAACTTACTACACAGTTGGATGAATGTCCTACGGTGTACTTGGATATGGAAAAATTTGATAAGGTCGTTTACAACCTGCTATCAAATGCCATGAAGTTTACTCCCGAAGGTGGGACAATCAACGTCAGGCTAAAACCTGAAGGCGATCGTTGCATCTTGGAAGTACAAGACACTGGAATTGGCATTGTTAAAGAACAAATTCCCCATTTATTTGAGCGCTTCCGCCAAGCAGAAGGTTCAGCAAACCGTTCCTATGAAGGCAGCGGTTTGGGTTTGGCTTTAGTTAAAGAATTAGTAGAATTACATAGCGGTCAAGTCAGTGTGGATTCAGTATATGGTGAAGGTACTACCTTTAAATTATCGCTAGTTACTGGTACTGCTCACTTACCCACACAGCAAGTGCTGGAAACTCCTGTTGAACTAAACACAAGCAGGGCTAGTGTAGAATTGGCTGATTTAGAACTGCTAGATCGAACAGCAGATAATATTGAAAATATTACAAAAAACTTATCACCCACTTCTGATACTCAAGAATCACCACTGGGCAATGGGCACTGTATTTTAGTTGTGGACGACAACCCCGATTTGCGAAGTTATGTATCTGATATACTGCGTCGCAATGGCTATCAAGTACAGACATCTCGTAACGGTTATGAAGGGTATCGCCTAGCTAAAGAAATTATGCCCAGCTTGGTTCTTACTGACTTAATGATGCCCTTGGTCAGCGGACTTGAAATGATTCAGATGATCCGCTCTCAGGAGAAGCTCAAAGGAATACCAATCATTTTGCTCACAGCCAAAGTTGACGAAGAAACTCGCATCGAAGGTACAGAACATGGTGCTGATGCTTATTTAGCAAAACCATTCAATGACAGGGAACTTTTGGCGGAAGTTCGCAATCTTTTAGCGTTGAAAGAAAACGAAAAACGAATCTCGGAGTTAAATATATATCTTACAGAATCGGTACTAAAGCGCTTTTTGCCGGCTGTGTTGGTGCAAAAAGCTGCCGCCGGAGATTTGGCTTTAGATTTGCGCCCAGAACCACGCTTAATAACAGTTTTGTTTAGTGATATTGTGGGTTTTACACAGCTAGCAAACACCCTTAGATCCCGGCGAGTAGCAGAGTTGCTCAATGAATATTTAGAAGCTATGACCAAGGTTGTATTTGCTAATGGCGGCACTGTAGATAAATTTATGGGAGACGCTATCTTAGCTTTATACGGAGCGCCGGAAGAACTCACTCCTAACGAACAAGTGCGTCGTGCCATCAATACAGCAAGAGGAATGCACCGTTCTCTGGATCAATTAAACCAGCGTTGGCGAGAACAAGGTGTATTTGATGGTGACAGACAAACTGGCGTCCAGTTTCGCTGTGGTATTCACCAAGGTACAGCGGTTGTGGGGATGTTTGGCAGCGCTGAACGTGCTGACTATACTGCTATTGGCCCGAGTGTAAATATTGCTGCTAGATTACAATCTGCTGCTGTTCCCGGTACCATCTTGGTTTCTGCTGCTGTGGCAGATTATTTGCAAGAAGAAGAAATTACTAAAGTTAGTCCCCTAGAACTTAAAGGAGTAGATGAAACAGTTCTTACTTTCGCCGTTACATCAGAGGTAATGATTAATCGCTAAAATTTAGACTGGATTCTAAATTAGGGAGTGAAAACTGATAACTGGTTAAAGCATACAAATTAGTAAAAGTGCTTAATCAGAACCAGTTTCAAAGATAATATGGAACCATCGGTTGCAGATAAAACTCCAATTCCAGCCAAAGTCTGGAGGCGACACACCGATCCACCTCTTTTGTGGGTTTGTGTTGCTGCCGGCTCAGTCTTTCTGCACTTGTTAGTGTTCTGGTTGTTGATGCGCTCATCAAATACTTTTATTTTGTGGTTTCCTCAGGAAAGTCAATCGGCTATACCCGTTGAATTGGTAGACATTGCTCCTCCAACAAAGTCAACAAGTAAATCACAATCAACAGTTAAGACAGTTTCACCAAAACGATTCTCTTCAACTCAAAAGTCTGTAGCAGCAAGAACTACGCCCAAAAATCAAGATTCCGCTGCTATAAATTCTACTGATAAGCTTCAGCCCAAGATTAAAACTGACACCTCTCAAAATAATAGTCAACCTTTTAGGCAACAAAAAGTTGCCAAGCCGATACCTACACCCAGGGCGACACCTACACCTAAAATTCCAGTGGGTAATCTTCCTTGGAACCGCCGTCAAGATTTAAAACTCGGAAAGGGAACACCGCTACCATCAGGCCTTCCATCAACTCCACCAAGGGAAACTCCGCTAACTCCACCGAGGGGAACTACGCCAACTCCTACTCCACAGACTCCACCAACTCCCGCAGGGCAAATTCCGCCAACTCCTACTCCGGAAACTTCACCGACTCCCGCAGGGCAAATTCCGCCAACTCCTACTCCACAAACCCCACCAACTCCCGCAGGGCAAATTCCGCCAACTCCTACTCCGGAAACTTCACCGACTTCTACTCAGGGGGTATCTGTAGCGATAGTAGCTCCTTTACTTAGAGATGAAGTGAGTAAGTTGATAAAATCAGGACAATTTATACAGGATGGTTTGCCAGATGCGATCGCTGTATATCAAGGTAGCAATACAAAACAATTTGACTCCAGTTTTCTCCCCCAAAATTTTGGACTTCAGCCAGCACAACTCTTGGCTAGCTTAGTAATCGATCGCAATGGCAACTTTCAACAAGCCGTAGTGCTAGAAATACAACCAGCAACACTGAAAAGCCAAAAAAGCACATACGAGCAAGCCCTTAACCAAATTTTCAAAACAGAAAACTTTCTTCCTGCTCAAAATAACGATGGTACAAAACCAGATTTGAGCAATCTGTATGTCCGGATCAAAATTCAGTCTGCCAATTCCAACTAAATGTTTGAATTTTCTTTATAACTGTGTTATAATTAAAAAGTTGGAAATTTGCGGGCGTAGTTTAGTGGTAAAACTATAGCCTTCCAAGCTATTAATGCGGGTTCGATTCCCGCCGCCCGCTTAAACGATACACAAAGGCTTTTGGTTAAATAGGAGCTAATCCTATTTAGATCTTTGTTTGCCTCGATTCAAAGCATCAAAATTAACCAATAACTTAAGCTCGCGTTAGGTTAGGAGCATTCGTGTCAACTTAAGTTAAATGGCTTAACTGTCGGCTTCCTCACCCGCCTGGAACTAAAGTTCAAGGCTAATAGCTAAAGTCTACTGAAGTAGACTAAAAATTTTTAAGTATATCTAGTCATCTTAAGATGACTTTCGCTATGAGCAAGAAACTTCAGTTCCTTGCGGGATATCGGTTTTACGTTAAGTTGACACTAATGGGTTAGGAGTGTTAATTGTTCTGAGCAATGAAATAACTAGATTTACACTCAGCACAGCGCACTTTGCAATACATCTTTTTTAACAATCTCGAAATCGAGTTTTATAATCATCTTGGTGACTGAAGTTTTAGGCATACTTGAGAAGTCCGTGCTTAATCTTCGTTTTTATTGAGCTATTTCCCCAGCAGCCCCAGGAATAGAAGTCAAAATTTAAAAACAAATTTGTCATTATTGGGACAAATCTAAGAATCTCATTAATATTAACTCAGCACACAAGATGACTGAAGCAACTGCATCTCGACCCAATACCCACGTTCAGGAAACTGCACCAACGATTCATTACTTGGTGGCAATGTCCCAGCCAGAAAGTCATCTGTTTGAGGTGACTTTACGCCTTGTAAATTACCCCTGGCCGATTCTTGATTTAAAACTGCCAGTATGGACGCCAGGTTCATACTTAGTTCGGGAATACGCCAAGAACCTACAGGATTTTGTGGCTTTTGCAGAGGATAAGCCTTTGTCTTGGCGGAAGATTAGTAAAAACCATTGGCAGATAGATAAAGTAGGTGTTTCAGAATTAACTATACGCTATCGAATTTTTGCCAATGAGCTATCGGTACGGACAAATCACTTGGATGCTACCCACGGTTATTTCAATGGTGCAGCAATATTTTTTAGAATACCTGGCTGGGAAAAACAACCGATTCGTGTCACCATCGTACCACCACACCCAGAATGGCAGGTAACTACTGCTTTACCTGCCATTGGTGAGGAAAAGAATACTTTTTTGGCTAGCGATTTTGATACTCTTGTTGATAGCCCATTTGAGATTGGTCGCCACGAATTATATCAATTTGAGGTTTTGGGAAAACCCCATGAATTAGCAATTTGGGGGCGAGGTAATTATCAAGTGCAGCAGATGATTGCTGATATCCAAAAAATTATTCAGGTAGAAGCACAGATGTTCGGCGGTTTGCCCTATGAACGATATGTGTTTTTGTTACATTTATTTAGCCAAGCTTTTGGCGGTTTGGAGCATAAAAATTCTTGCTCTTTAATTTATCAGCGTTTTGGGTTTCGCGTTCCAGAAAAGTACGATCGCTTTCTGCAATTAGTAGCACATGAGTTCTTTCATTTGTGGAATGTCAAGCGAATTCGCCCAAAAGCTTTAGAGGTTTTTGACTATGACCAAGAAAATTACACTCCATGCTTGTGGTTTTGTGAAGGGACTACTAGTTACTACGATTTGTTAATTCCTTTGCGGGCAGGAATTTATGACGCTAAGTCCTATCTGAATCATTTAAGTAAAGAAATTACCAGATACGAAACTACACCAGGGCGGAAAGTACAGCCTGTTTCCGAATCTAGTTTTGATGCTTGGATTAAACTCTATCGTCCAGATGCCAATAGCGGTAATTCCCAAATTTCCTACTATTTAAAAGGAGAAATGATATCGTTATTGCTGGATTTACTGATTCGCTCAACTCACAGCAATCAGCGTTCCCTTGATGACGTAATGCTAAAAATGTGGCAGCAATTTGGAGAAGCTGAAATTGGCTATACCCAAGAACAGTTGCAAGAAGTTATAGAATCTGTGGCAGGAATTGATTTAGCTGATTTCTTTGAGCGCTACATTCATACCACTGAAGATTTGCCATTTAATCAGTATTTAGAACCCTTTGGTTTACAGTTAGTAGCAGAACAGCAGGAAGAACCTTACTTGGGTGTGAGAATAAATACTGAAAATGGGCGGGAGATTATTAAGTTTGTTGAAGCGGGTTCACCTGCACAAGCAGGGGGAATTGATGCAGGTGATGAGTTATTGGCAATTAATGGAATTAAGGTAACGGCAAATAGTTTAAGCGATCGCCTCAAAGATTACCAACCAAACGATAAGATTGAGGTCGCACTTTTCCACCAAGACGAACTGCGTAGTTATTCAATTACGCTAGGGTCACCAAATCCTACTAAGTATCAAGTAAAACCTGTTGATTCTCCCGACTCTACACAGCAGCAAAACTTTGCCGCATGGCTTGGGGTAGCGATCGCAAGTGTTAGGTAAAGGGCATGGGGCATGGGGCATAGGGCAAAGGGTAAACGAAAGATCCCTCCTTTTCCCTTTAACCTTTTCCCTTTAACCTTTTCCCTTTCCCCTTTTCCCTTTAACCTTTCCCCTTTTCCCTTAGCGAAGCCATCTCCCGAATCCTAAGACGTTTTCACAGCCCCAGAGTAGATCAAACCCCGTTGTAAATCCAGCGTTATAATTGCGCCGTCCCGAATTACTTGCGTCGCCTGCTTTACGCCAACAATCACTGGCACACCAAGACGTAAGCCGATGACTGCTGCGTGACTTGTAAGACTTTCGTCTTCCGTAATAATCCCAGCAGCTTTGCGAATTGCTTCCACAAAATCAGCATTGGTGCGGGAAGCAACCAAAATATCTCCGGGATTAAAGTTACTAACATCCATACCAGTATTTGCCACCCGTGCGCGACCGCTGACCGAACCTTGGCCTAGTCCAATTCCATGACCTAGTATTGCCGTTACCACTTCAACTTTAATCAAGTCTGTAGAACCAGAAACTCCTTGGAGTGTCCCAGCAGTCATCACTACTAAATCTCCCTCAGACAGTAACTTCAGTTCCTGAGCCACATTGATTGCAGCTTGGAATGTTTGACCTGTGGAAGGCAATCCCAATACTAGCAAGGGTTTTACTCCCCATACCATCTGTAATTGTCGCGCCACGTTCACATGGGGTGTTACTGCTAAAATCGGTGTATGGGGACGAAATTTCGAGACATTGCGAGCTGTTGCCCCAGTTTGGGTTAGAGTCATAATTGCTGCTGCTCCCAGTTGTTCTGCAATTTGACTCACAGCTTGACTAATAGCATTGGGAATAGAGCGTCTGGTATCTCGTAGCTGACGTACTACTGAGTGCGCCTCCTCTTGCTCAATGCGTTCGGCGATACGTGCCATTGTGGCCACTGCTTCTACTGGGTAATTACCTACGGCAGTTTCATTGGAAAGCATCACCGCGTCCGTGCCGTCTAAAATCGCATTTGCGACATCTGACACTTCGGCACGCGTGGGACGGGGATTGCTCACCATGCTGTCTAACATCTGAGTGGCAGTGATAATGGGAATCCCTAAGCGATTTGCTGTCGCAATTAGCCGCTTTTGCAGCACGGGGACATCTTCTGCTGGTAGTTCCACGCCCAAATCGCCTCTGGCGACCATCACACCATCACACAAAGCCAAAACCGCTTCCATTTGTTCAATGGCCTCGTGTTTTTCAATTTTGGCAATCACTGGCACTTGCTTGCCTGTACTGGAAATTAGCTCTTTAATTTCTATCAAATCCTGGGGATTGCGGACAAAAGAAAGTGCTACCCAGTCTACACCCTGATCTAGACCAAACATCAGATCCTCTCGGTCTTTGTCGGTCATTGCCTTAATTGATAAGTAAACTCCAGGAAAGTTTACGCCTTTGTTGTTAGAAAGTTTACCAGCGACGGTAATGCGACAGTGCAAATCACCTTTGTCACGGTTAATTTCCTCCACCACCATTTCCACTCGTCCATCATCGAGGAGGATTTTTGCACCAACCGGGACTTCTTGGGCTAAATAATCATAGGTGACGCAGCTAATTTCCTGGGTACCTATAACCGGACGATTTGTTAAGGTGAAGCGATCGCCTTTTGCTACAACTATAGCTCCATTGTCAAACTTCCCCAAGCGAATTTTTGGGCCCTGCAAGTCTTGGAGAATAGCCACTGGTTGATTAAGTTCAAAAGCAGTTTGTCTAATTAAACGAATATTACGCTGATGGTCTGCATGAGTCCCGTGGGAGAAGTTTAGCCGCAGTGTCGTTGCTCCCGCTTCAATAATCGCCTTGAGCATTTCAGGACTGCTTGTGGCGGGACCAATAGTAGCGACAATTTTTGTCCGGCGTAGAGAATCTCTTAATTGCATAGGGGCTGAATTTAGGGAGCTATCTGGGAAGTCATCGTAACTTTAAATGGCATCTCCTTTCTGGTCACTGCTATAAGATTTCAGCAGTTAGAGTAGGGTTATAGGAGAAATGGGCATTGGGCATGGGGCATTGGGCATGAGGGAAGCAGGAGGTGTGGGAGGGGTGGGAGGATGGGAAAGCATTAATTCTCTTTCCCCCCACACTCCCCACACTCCCCACACTTCCCCATCTCCCATCATCCGCCTCATCTTCCTTCACACCCCACTCATGAGCAAAGACTAAGCCTCGTCTGGAATCATAGCGTTATTCATCTGCCGATAGGCTAAGGTCTGGATAAATCTTGGTATATAAAAATTTACAAATCTTTACTATTTCCTAATCTTTATCGTATATTCGTAATGTTTAATAAAAAAACAAGGAGTCGATGTTAACAATGCTCGCGTCGGAGGCACAAAAGCCATTAACAATCCCACCCAAGGAATTTTTAGCGCCTCCTGGTGATTTCAATCCAACACAACTGCTGTTTTCAGCTGCTGTGGGAATGTTAATTTTATCTAACTTTGGTTACTGGCTTTGGGAATGGCCGCACTGGCTGTGTTTTGGTGTTAACACTATTGCCTTGCATTGTGCGGGGACAGTAATTCACGATGCCTGTCATCAATCTGCCCATCGCAATCGAATAATTAATGCAATTTTAGGACATGGCAGTGCATTGATGTTAGCTTTTGCTTTTCCAGTGTTTACGCGGGTACATTTGCAACATCATGGCCATGTGAACCACCCCAAAGATGACCCGGATCATTATGTCTCTACAGGCGGGCCTTTGTGGTTAATTGCATTTCGGTTTTTGTCTCATGAAGTATTTTTCTTTCAACGCCGACTTTGGCGTAAATATG
This sequence comes from Nostoc sp. DedQUE12a, assembly GCA_034530795.1. Lineage (GTDB taxonomy): Bacteria > Cyanobacteriota > Cyanobacteriia > Cyanobacteriales > Nostocaceae > Nostoc. The sequence continues at coordinate 1,426 of JAVRCH010000138.1, read as the reverse complement.
AGCTATTAGAATGGTTCATTAGCCGTTTAATTATCGCTTCAATTGTATATATTTCAGTTCAATACCATTTTTTAGGTTACATTCTGAATTTTTGGTTTTTCCCTGCTTTTGTAGTCGGGATAACACTAGGATTATTTTTTGATTATTTGCCTCATCGTCCTTTTTTAGAGCGCGATCGCTGGAAAAATGCCCGTGTTTATCCTAACTCTATTCTTAATATTTTGATATTAGGACAAAACTATCACTTAATTCACCATCTGTGGCCTTCAATTCCTTGGTATAATTACCAGCCTACTTATTACCTGATGAAGCCTCTTTTAGATGAAAAGGGTTGTTATCAAACTTCTGGTTTGCTACAGAAAAAAGACTTTTTTGAATTTATTTATGACATTTTTTTGGGAATTAGATTTCATCATCACAAAGAATAGGTTTGTCGGATAACGCGATGCCTACGGCGGCTGCGCCAACGCCTCAAAAATTACCGATTTCAACAACTGCACCAGGGGTGATTGTAGCTAAGAGACTAGGAACACTTGGTATCAATGGAGTAAAAATTATATATCTCTTTCTTCTTTCTTACCTTTGCGTCGTTCTCTAACGAGACGCTTCTCTACGAGAGGCTTCTGTTTCAGAGACGCTAAGGCGAACGCCAACGCGAAGGTGGTTCGTTTCCTTATCCATATTTTTCACGACTCATTTAGGATTGCTATATCAAGTCTAAAAATATCAATAGTTGAACATTTTAAAAAACCTTGTGAATTTAAATAAGCTGGTATCAACCAGGGAAAACTTCCAATATCAACAATACAATCAGTTTTTTTACAGTTATCCAATACCCACTGAGCGCTATCTTTTAGACGTGGAAAATGTCCCTTCAAATAATGATATTAATATGGAGCGACAGATTTAACATAATCAAAAACATTTTTTGTTTGTATGTCTTATTCATTATAAAAATCGTCGTCCAATTTATTGATTTTCATAACACACTCTATATTGATAACAATGTAAGAAGAATTAAAAAACTTAATCACTTATTCCCAACCGTTTTTTTAGTTCGGATTTTACTTGTTCGCTTGTGCTTACTACCACACCTGGTTTTTTTCTCATTTCATTTAAAAAATATTGAAAGGCTTCTTCATCCTGGGGATGAGTTTTGATGTATTCTTTCAATTCTTGATAGGAAAGACTCAAATAATCGCTCATCTAATTAATACCTCGCCACTACTAAGAATTTCTACTTCGATTGTTTGACCTACTAATATAGCTATTCGATTGTTTCTCTTAAGTAGAACAGGGTAAATAATTAAAGGTTTGTAGTGAGAACTTCAGTTCTCAAAAAAGGACTAAAGTCCTGACTACGAACTGAATTTCGGCAAGTTTACATTACTTCACATAGTTTGGTTTTTTCAAGTCGTTCTACTTA
>JAVRCH010000137.1:0-84559 GCA_034530795.1 Nostoc sp. DedQUE12a | reverse complement strand
ATATGAAACTCAAAAATCAACTCTTCTCAACTCTTACTCTCTGCGACTCTGCGCGACGCCAGTCGCTACAACGGAGGGAACCTCCGCAACGCGCTGGCTCCTCTGCGTGAGCTAAATTCATATTCTCAATCAGCAACGCCCAAAATCGAAAATCTTATAACCCCCAACTCCCGCAACTACCCCAAAATGACCGAAAATAATTGAGTCAAACCTTGAGGGTTAAGTTTATCATGTCTCACCTACTAACAGCGATCGCTAGGTTGGGCTACGCCTACGCCAAGCAACTCTTGTGCAGCCTCACTCTTATACTAGCCCTAAATTTAATACTTCCTGGCTTTACCTTAGCTGCTTCTAGTTTGGGACTTAATAACGGTCATCTTAGTTCATGTCCAGCTTCAAACAACTGTGTTGTCAGTCAAAACGCAGATTCTAAACACGCCATCGACCCCATCGCTTATCATATAGATCGCAACGCAGCAAAAGAAATTTTACTCAAAGTTCTCAGTGTTGTTCCCCGTACAGAGGTTATCGAACAAACAGATAACTACATCCACGCTCTTTCTAAAAGCCGCATCTTTAAATTTACTGATGATGTAGAGTTTTATTTTCCTGCTGATGAATCAGTAATTCATGTGCGATCGGCATCTCGTATAGGAGAATCAGATCTTGGCGTTAACCGCAGACGTGTAGAACAAATTCGTTTAGCTCTACGCGATTTAAATATTTGATTGTAACAATTTCTGATTACTCATATCCTTTAATTGTTTGAGTTGGCGATCGTTGGTTTTTGCCTTCGCTGTAACCTAAATCATACATACTCGCCGCTTGGGAATCTTGTTCTGGCGAAATTTTAGACCGTCCAGCCCAAGCATCAGATTTTCCTAAGTTAAACCAATCTTCATCAGTCATATCATGGACAAATGTCTTAAAAGTTGTTTTTTTGATGTAGGCATCCATATAACTATCTCCCAGTGCTACAAATAGCGCTTGTAGATTATCCTATTGCCATAATGACAATTACCTTGCTGAAGATTACCTCCTCCGCAAGTATGAAAAAGTATAGGACTCCTATTTGATTTTTAAACAAAACTCAGTACACTTTAATCTTCTAAAACCCTCTTGCCTATTTTTACGAGAACCGATACAAAATATTTCCATTTTCATTTACTTCAAAAGAAGCATTGAGTTCCTTGGCTTTATTATCTAAATATTCTTTAGCTTTGTGGGTTGGTATGTCGGCATTTTTCGCCATTTGCAATACTGTTATCGTTCCAGAATTGCTCTCAACTAATTCTAAAAACACGAACTGAAGACGTTGTTGTTCTGATTCCAGAAGCAATGCTTTTTCTTTTTTGTTCTGCTGCACTAAAGACCAACTCAACCAACCTCCTACAATTGTTGAGGGAACAGTCAAAATAGTTAAAGCAGCTACAGCATCTTGTTTGTCTTTATAGGTAGTTTTGGGATTAATAATTTCCCAGAGCATAGCAGCAGATAATGGAATACCAAACAAGAGAAAACATACTGCTAAAAATTTTTTAACTAATTTCATATTTACTCACTTACTAATAAATATTCAATCTGTAATCCAAACTATTCCACTCAGTAATCCTTATCTGCCCTTCGGGCAAGGCAGCTATGCTGAGGGCACAGGGCTTTTATGGAAAGTGTTAGCCTTAACTAAATTCTATTGACTTATATTATACAACGTATAATATAGGACATCACCCTTTGAGACTTAGCCAAACTTGGTTTTGCTAGTTTTCCTGAACCACTAAAACTGATTTCACAGGTCGCTTAATGAAATTTCCCTCCAAATCAATTTTTCCGTAAAAGGTTTTACCCTTGTAGTAAAGCGAAGACGAACTACCACCATCTAAATTCATCGCTTTCTCAACACCAAGGGTTTTCATAAAATCTGCCAGCGCTGGTAAGGAAATTCCATTAGCACCAGATGAAGGTTTTTGAGCCACCATGACTAAAACAACACTACCATCACGAGTAATTCCTACGGCAGTTCTAGCATTAGGTTGGTTGCTACCAAGTGCATCTCGTTTATTGGCATTATCCACAAAACCTTCTTCTACCAACGTGAGTTTTGGTAAAAGGCGCGGCCCAGCACCTATGGAATCGACTAACTGACAACCTACTGGTGCTGATTCATTGTGCAAAGCAATATCATATTTGACATTTTGCCCGCATAGATAGCGACGGAATTCTGTGCGATTGAGAATTTTACCCAAGTAAGGTTTTAAGTTGGGATTGTTGACTAGGCGATCGTTTTGCTTGGGGTCAGCTACCAATTTTCCTTGTATGATGACGTATGATGTAGTTTTTTGGTTGGCTGGGTCAAAAAAGCCTGCATTAAAAATGGCGATCGCTTTATACTTCTGGGCAAACTCTTCTACAGTGCCTACTTTCTCTGATAATGCAGGAGTTACCAAAAATCGGCTATTAGCTGGAATAAATAGGATATTCGCTATGCTTTGGGGCAAAGTCCGCTGTTCATAGCGGATAGGTTTTGCTGGTGAAACTGCAACAGTAGGTATTGGTGTTGGCAAAGAACGCATATTAAACCACAACACCGTACCCAAACTAGCTAAAGTCAAACCCAGCAGCCAAATTTTCCTCACTTTTTACCCCCAAATATAACGACCTCTTGCAAAAGTGTTTTTTGCACTCTTGTGGGAAAAGGGATACATGTTAAAGGGGAAAGGAAAATACCAAACCTTTCCCCCTTTCCCTTTCCCCTTTCCCCGACTTCTGCAAGAAGTCTCATGTGTCCCCGCGTTCCCGCGTCAGCCTAAATCATCCCATTATTCAGCAACGCCTGATGAACCACAGCAAAACTTCCAGTTCCAGAATCGGTGAAGTATTACTCACCACGGGCATAAGTTAATACCATTTCACTAAAATCCTGATACAAATTCTTTCCCCTCTGCTCCCCTGCTTGCCTAAATGTATCAAATTTACAGTGAAACGGTATAAGTCATCATTAAATTCTTCAAAAGCATATGCCGCACTAGTTGGCGACGAGCAAGCAATTGTCCGAATTCATAAGTAGAACGATGTGAAAAAACCAAACTACGTTAAGAAAAATTAAATAGACTCAAATCCTCTTTCCTCCTGCCTTCTGCCTCCTGCCTCATCCCAATGATAAATATTCACACCGACCTACTTATTTATTCACCCAACTCCTACTAAAGGCTGGGTTATCTCAAGTTTCTGACGTGGCGATCGCCCTGTCAACAGTTCCACAACATCCATGCCATTACCAATTACACCCGGTACGCTGGGATACCCAGCACTCGCCCCTACTAAAAACAGGTTCGGTAATTCCGTGACATATCCCAAACGATTTAAACCAACTTGTTTTGGCACTAATTTTGCACCGTAAATATTACCCTGGGGTTGTCCGAGATAAAATTCGCTGGTGGTGGGTGTGCCGTAAACTTTCATGCGGGCGTAGTTGTCTACATCTGGAATCAAATCTCGCACGCTTGTCATCATCTGCTGATAAATTTCCCGTTTTCTGGCTTTATAGGCTTTTGGGTCGGTTTTATGCAGATATGCAAATGGTTTATAGGAACAGACAGTAGCAATCTCTAAAACATGATGTCCTTCTGGCCCCATCCCTGGTTCGCTGGATTTCATCGTCGGACACGAGAGGAAAATCCACGGATGGCTGAGGTCTCCTTGCAATTGTTGTTGATATTCTTTGTTGAGGTTGCCTGTGGGATAATACCAAATATTCCAGTTACCGATGCCGTAGCGTTGCGGATCGAAGCGGCTATCTAAACCCAGGTAAATATTAAAAGCACTAGCTGAGTATTCGTAACGGGTGAGGCGTTGACGTTCTTTATAACTCAAAGCTTCAGAATCGTGCATCAACTCTACTGTTAATTTGGGGTCGAGGTCGCTGATATAAGCTTTGCTGGCGCGATAGATAATTCCCTCAGCAAGTACGCTATGAACACTGCCGTTGCTAACTTGAATATGGTTAACTGGGCTTGAGTACTTGATTACACCTCCACCTGCGGTAATTACATCTGCAATGGTGTTAACAAAATGTTTAAAGTGATGTTTTGGATAATAAGCGCCTTGTGAGTAGTCCCAAACTAGAGAAGTGTGAGTAATTAGGGCAATTTCTTCGGGTGGTAGTGCATAGTCGCCACTTTGTCCCGCCAACACTGCTTGTAGTTTGGGCGATAATCTCGCATCATTATACAAATCTTGTAGTGTCCACTTCCGCTTGCAAAATAAATTAAAATACTTTGGTAACTTCAACCAATCAGATAATTTGCGATCGAACCAGCGTACTTCCTGCACCAAGTTGCGAATTTCTTGGTGGAGTTGTTGAATTTCATTGCAGTAATGGTTAATTGCGTTAGCTTCTTCTGGAAATGTCAAAAGTAAACGCGATCGCAGATTTTCCCATCCCAAAGGAATTTTAAAATCTACCTCTGGTGTAATGACGCGATCAATACAGTCAGGATCGAGGCTATTAAAAGGTATATCTTGCCCAAGATACTCGAGAAATTGGCCTATAGTTTGGCCAGAACCACATTGAGAAATATAATGAACATCAGCACAAAAACTGTATTCTCCATAATCAAAGGTGTGGCAACATCCACCAGGTAAATAATGTTGTTCTAAAACTGCTACTCGGTAGCCTTGTCGGGTTAAACAAGCTGCGGCGGAAAGTCCACCCAGTCCGGCTCCTAGAATTACATAATCGAAGATTTCCATCTCAGCTCCCTCTGGCAATATTGATTTATCTTGATTTCGGTGTTATGGTTTTTTATCACCGTTTTTGATTTGTCAAAATGGCAAAATACTGGCAATAAATAGGCAATAGGCAATAGGCAGCAGGCTTAAAATTCTGTTGGCATCGAGGTGTGATGATCGGTTTATGTCCTAAGCCAGCTGGCAGATGCTATAGAATAACCATTCAGTAGAAGGTGTAAGGATTTTTATCGATGACAGCGGTAATTCCATCATTACCAAATGTTTTGATATTTAGTTGCGGCACTTTTTACCAAACAACTAATTCACATTTAGATGCCCTGAAGGGTGTTTAAAGTAGCCGCATAATCTCGCTGCAAATCTTTTTAGAAAACTTGCACATAGTTAGGCGGCGATAATTTAATAATCTAAGCTTTTTTGTTCATCGTCTATGTATTCAGATTATCTAAGCTGGCAAGAATTGTTTGACAATATTTGCTTTTATTTATAAAAATTATTTTTAGTTAAAATGATACTTGTAAAACAAGTATAGTAACTAATTAAAAGACTATTTTTATTAACTTTAAGCCTAAAAAATTACCATTAAATTTTAAATAATCGTCTTTATAATCACAAGAAACTACAATACTGAATTTACTGTTGTGCAGATTACAATTAACCTATGCTCAATGCCCAATCCTCAATGCCTAATTATCCATTTGCACCACTTTTAGGACAACAGCAAGCCATAGAATTGCTCACTCAAGCTGTTAGACAAAACCGGGTTGCTCCAGCTTATTTATTTGTCGGCCCAGATGGTGTAGGCAGGAGTTTAGCAGCCAGGTGCTTTGTGGAATTGCTATTTTCTAATGGGATGGAAATCACTAATGCTTTACAAAACCGTTTGCGTCAAGGTAACCACCCGGCTTTATTGTGGGTGCAACCAACTTATCAATACCAAGGACAGCGATTTACAGCAGCACAAGCGGCTGAAAAAGGACTTAAGCGTAAAGCACCACCTGTAATTAGACTGGAGCAAATTCGGGAAATAACTGAGTTTCTGAGTCGTCCACCTTTAGAAGCACCAAGGAATGTGGTAGTGCTGGAGGAAGCTCAAACAATGGCAGAAGCCGCAGCGAACGCTTTACTGAAAACTTTAGAAGAACCAGGACAAGCAACGTTAATTTTAATTGCACCGACAGTTGAGTCTGTGTTGCCAACTTTGGTGTCGCGCTGTCAGCGCATTCCTTTTTATCGCTTAGATGCACAATCTTTAGCTGTTGTACTCACACAAACAGGTCATCAGGAAATTTTGCAACATCAGGCAGTCTTGAATATAGCAGCTGGCAGTGCGGGAAGTGCGATCGCATCTTACGAGCAATTACAAGCTATTCCCCCAGAATTGCTTGAAGACTTGAAAAAAGCCCCCAAATCCTACCGCAATGCTTTGGAGCTAGCCAAGAAAATTGACAAAGATTTAGATACAGAAGCACAACTATGGTTAGTTGATTATCTTCAGCAATTTTACTGGCAGCAGTGGCATCAAACCAAGGCGATCGAGCAGCTAGAACAAGCTCGTAAATACTTACTTGCTTACGCTCAGCCTCGGCTAGTTTGGGAATGTTTGTTTTTATCTATGTGTAAAAATTAGCACTCTATTTATGAGAGCGATCGCTCAATATATTCACACTTATGTAAACTCTAATTCCTGATAACTACCATACCAATGCTAATTGTATGATTATTCACAAGCTAAAATAGTTATAGCAGCTTTTTGTATCGCTCAGAGGCTTACTCAGACGTTAAAGTGTCAAAATACATCTTTTCAAGACACTGAAAATTTACTCAATTGTCTAATAATTTTGGAAAACAAAAGTCTTGGTAGGGATGACTAATACAAGCTGCCCAATTATTGTCTTTGAAAATTCCATCCCTGGCTCATCATGAACTTAGTACGGACAATTCCAGTTCTTATTTTAGGGGCTAGCTTAGCTGCACTTTCCCCAAAACTTTCCACCGCGTCCACCGTTCAAAAAATACCTAACCTTGCTCAAGCATCAATTAATTTGCCACTGGTCAAATCAGCAGGGCTGTCCCCAGATATGGATGTACCTTGGTCAAAACCCGTGAGAATCCTTGACCCTTTTGAAGGCGAGTTCCTTGGAGTTTTTGACCGCAACTATTTAGGTGGTTATTTATACCGTAATGGTTCCAAACAAGTTATTAGTTTGTGGACTCCTTCGAGCGTTCGACTACTGGTAACAGTAAATTCTGGTCAAGCAAAATCTTCTTTCTACACCGCAGGTACTCTCTATCCCAGACCAGATTATTTGAGGTTTGTAACTACCCAAAAAGTAGATAAACTTTTGATCAAAGTCAGGGAAAAAGTTTTTCAATTAGACGGTTCAACAGGCACGTTTGTTGTTAATCAAGAACTAGCCACTGCTTTGAAAAATGCTCCAGATGAAAACTTAGACATCAGACTGGTATTAGAAGGAGGTCAAACTGTTGATAGCGAAATTGGTAAAGGGACAGTGAAAGCTTGGCGAAGTATTTACTAAGCAAAAAACTTCTACTCTTGAAAAGTAAGTTACAAATTACACAAAGCTAAACAATTTTGAATTTTAGATTTTGCGAAAATCGGGGGAGCACAAGAGGTAGAGGGAGATGGCTTGGGCAAGGGGAAAGGGAAAAGGAGGGATCATTCTTTTTCCCAATGCCCAATGCCCCAGTCCCCAGCCCCTTTTATTAATCATTTTTATTTATTGAATTAAAAAAATAATATAATTGTTTCTATACTTGAAAGTCTTTAAAGTGGAGTTAGCCGGTCAACAATCAGTTGATTGTCAAGTTTTTCTTAGCAATAGCTTAGGGAAATACATTCACTGACTTTGTATATTTAGGTGTGAGTTTAAAATATTACTATTAGGCTTGTGGTAATCTCTAACAAATCAGAATACGCACTTCTAGCCCTGTTAGAGTTGGCAACTTGCTACCCTAACGGTGACGCACTGCAAATCCGAGAGATAGCAGCATTACAAGATATACCGAACCGCTACTTAGAACAACTCCTGGCAACATTAAGGCGTGGAGGTTTAATTAAGAGCATACGTGGAGCCAAAGGTGGCTATGTTTTGGCACGAGATCCCAGGACAATCACAGTGCTGGATGCTTTTACTTGCATGGAAGGGTCGGATGCTGTTGTCTCTACTTGTGAACCGCCTCCCAGCACAGTAGAAGGTGAGCTAATTCAGGAAGTTTGGCAGGAAGCACGTCAAGCTGCTAACTCAGTATTGGAAAAATATACACTTCAAGACCTTTGTGAACGGAGAACAATCCGACAACAGAAGGAACTGATGTATTACATTTAGCAAGGTTAAACATCACTCTGTCATAGAGGCGAATGGATAGAGACGCGATTAATCATGTTTGTAGCGGGTGGGCCGAGTAGCGAATAATTCATCAGTTAAGGGTTCGACTTCGGTTAGCCTTGATATTGAGCGAACGCGAGTGCGTCTCGTATAGGAGATGTAATCCTGAGTAAAAGTAATAATGATATAGCCTGTAACGCTGTTATATGTCTCAAATTAATTCTCAACAACCCGTTAATAATGCTGCTAATGTTGTGGAGAGGTATGCAGCAGGAAAACGAGACTTTAGTAAAGCAGAATTGGGTAATGCTGATTTACAAGGTATTAATTTGAGGGGAGCTGACCTCAGCTATGCTGACTTGAGTGAAGCTAATTTGAGGGGTGCTAATTTAAGGGGAACTGATTTGAGCTTTGCCGATTTGAGTCAAGCTAATTTGAGAGATGCCGATCTCAGGGGAGCATTGTTAATGTCTGCTAATCTTCATCAAGCCGATCTCGAAGGAGCGAACCTTGAAAAAGCAGATTACGATCGCAATACCCATTTACCTGAAAATTTTGACCCAGCCAAAGCAGGTATGCAAATTAAAAGTCAAGATTGACTAATTTGAAATTAAGCGATCGCACTTGCCTCAAGATAGAAGATATATTTACCAAAACAATTCTATTTTGGTAAAAAACTTATCTATGAGGTTGAAGATGGAGGCGAAGAATACAACCCTCAAGCAAAGGACACCCTTGATTATTGCAGGAATTGTTCTTGGTTTGGGTCTTGGAGGGTTTGTTGATGGTATTTTACTGCATCAGTTACTCCAGTGGCATCACATGTTGAGCAACATTCGACCTCTGACAAATGTTGCTAATGAAGATTTAAATATGATATGGGACGGGTTATTCCATGCTTTCGATTGGGTACTAACCGTAGCAGGAATAATCTTACTATGGCGTGCCGGAGGGCGTGATGATGTTCCTTGGTCATCACAGACCTTTGTTGGTTCAATACTTATTGGTGCTGGGTTATTCGATGTAGTTGAAGGATTAATTGACCATCAAATTCTCGGTATCCATCATGTTAAACCAGGGCCAAATCAATTAGCTTGGGATCTAGGATTTCTTGCATTCGGTGGGCTACTTGCGGTTATCGGTTGGATAATGATAAAAAAAGACTCAATTGAATAGGGGACTGGTGACTGGAAAGTCAGGATTTATTCCCCTCATCTCCCTTGTCTCTCTCATCTCCCCCATCTCCCTTGTCTCCCTCCTCTCCCCACCTCCCCACCCCCCCATATGGATGCTTTTGAAAAAACTAACTGGAATTGGCAGCTTTCTCAATTTCAACAACAAGTAGGAGAATGGTGGGAATACCAGTTTTACCGCTTGGAAAGGTCTTTGCCAGAATTGCCCGATGGATGGTCAATTAGCCCTTGGGTAGGTGAGTTACTGAAATTTCTGTTTTGGGTGATACTAGGCTTATTTGTAGCTTGGGTAGCTTGGCGATTATGGCGAGAATTTAGCCCCTACTTATATTCTTGGCTGAGTAGGGGAGGAAATTTTACTGATTTTGGTGTGAAGAATAACTCTAGTGAGTCATCCATTGGCGTTTTATTAGAGCGATCGCAAAAATTTTACCGTCAAGGTAATTACCGTGAAGCTTGCCGTTGTCTTTATTTAGCGATGTTACAGCATTTGCATCAGCAAGCGATCGCACCTCATAAAAAAAGCCGTACAGATGGAGAATATCTACAATTATTGCGATCGTCTGTGAGTCCCATACAGCCCTATGAAACTTTAATTACCACTCACGAACAATTATGTTTTGGTAATGCTGAGATTCTACCAGACAACTACGAGCAGTGTCGGCAAGCTTACCGGGAAATTTCGCCGGAATGAAAATGCATTACTCCCTTCTTTTTTTTATTGGAAGTCCAAAGCGAAAATAATTAAACAACCCCTTCTCCACCAACGAAGAAGAAGGGGTTGTTAACTTCTACCTACATCCTAAAGATTCACGCGTATCCACACCAGTTTTAGAATTGACACCACTCGCCTTTGTACAGAGTTTTTTCACTTGTGTTCCATCTAAAACTGCATTCGTAAAATCAGCGCCAGTAATATCGACATTCTCAAATGTAGAACGCAGCATCATTGCATCGCTCAAGACTGCATCACCTAAATCAGCGTTCTTAAATCTTGCCAGGTAGGCTATGCCATTACTAAAATCTGCACCATGCAGATTCACTCCCTCTAATACAGTACCATTAAACACAACACCGCGTAAGTCGGCATTGCTAAAGTTAGCATTTTCTAAATCGACATTGGTAAACTCAGTGCCAATTAAACTTTGGCCAGAGTAATCTTTGCTCTGAAAGTCCTCTCCAGCAGAACGGGTAATGCTGGAAGAACTTGCAGCTTGCGCCGAGAGGGGAAAAACAAAAAGAGCTATAGCTAAGACAAAGCTAGCTAGTATTTGCGGATACTTCATAATGTTAAATTAACAAATCTCAACATTTCCACCATTAACTATTAAACCTCAGTAGAGAGTGCTGAGTTAGGAGTTGGGAGTGGTGAATTCTGAATTCTATGTTCTGATTGCCGAGGCTTTTGTTACGTTAAACTATTCTCTCAAACAGGAAAGCATCTCGTAGGATAGAGAGATGTTGAGGTGCGATCGCATAAATACCTGTGGTTAATCAAGAAGATAACGCCCAATCGTTGGCGCGAACTGTTTTATATCAATTGGGTGTGGAACTCAAAGCACGCTTTACCAGCTTTGGTGGTTGGGAAATGCCCGTACAATTTAGTGGAATTAGCCGCGAACATGAAGCTGTAAGAAATACAGCCGGCATGTTCGATATTTCCCACATGGGTAAATTTACTCTCCAAGGTAAAAACCTCATATCCCAACTCCAGTCTTTGGTACCTTCAGACTTAAGTCGGTTGCAACCTGGTCAAGCACAATACACTGTCTTGTTAAATCCCCAAGGGGGAATTATTGACGACATCATTGTTTATTATCAAGGTGAAGATACCACTGGTACGCAAAAAGCGTTTATTATAGTCAATGCGGCAACTACTGGCAAAGACAAAGCATGGCTATTGCAACACCTTGAGCCAAATGAAGTGCAATTCCAAGACCTTTCACCAGAAAAATCCTTAATTGCTGTCCAAGGGCCAAAAGCGATTAAATATCTCCAACCCATAGTAGAGCAAGACTTACAACCAATCAAAGCATTTGGTCACCTCCAAGCAACAGTATTGGGTAAACCAGCCTTCATAGCCCGCACAGGGTACACCGGAGAGGATGGATTTGAGGTGATGGTAGATCCTGATGTGGCAGTAGAATTGTGGCAAAGTCTTTATAATGCTGGCGTTATCCCTTGTGGACTCGGTGCGAGAGATACCCTGCGGCTAGAAGCAGCAATGGCACTTTATGGGCAAGACATCGACGACACCACCACACCTTTAGAAGCAGGTTTGGGCTGGCTAGTTCACCTAGACACCAAAGGCGATTTTATTGGTCGAGCAGTTTTAGAACAGCAAAAAACTGCGGGAGTGCAGCGGCGCTTGGTAGGTTTGCAAACCCAAGGACGTAACATTGCTCGTCATGGCTACCAAATTCTATCAGCAGGTAAAGTTGTGGGAGAAGTCACCAGTGGTACTTTGTCGCCTACACTTGGTTATCCCATTGCCTTAGCCTACGTTCCCACCAAGCTAGCAACTGTTGGTCAACAACTAGAAGTTGAGATTCGCGGCAAAGCTTATCCAGCAGTTGTGGTGAAACGTCCCTTCTATCGCTCAAAAAATCGTGTCGCTAACTGATAAGTGCTGAGGTTTTTGAGGAATAATGTGTTTTCAGTGGTGCCGAGTTCCGAGTACCAAGTAAAGAAGTGAAAATCACATTTTTTCACTCATTGCTTGGCATCACTTGTGTGAGTTACTCAATCTACAGCAAGGTTCATTATTGAATATGGCGAGTATGACTGTTAAGGCAAAAAATTGTTCGTCAAGGGAGAGGAAGTGAGATGTCTTTTGATTATCCTCAAGATTTTAGATACTTAGATTCTCATGAATACGTGCGACTAGATGGCGATATTGCCACCATTGGTATTACCGAGTTTGCCGTCAATGAATTGGGCGATATCGTGTTTTTAGAACTGCCAGAAATTGGTGATTTAGTGACGAAGGGTGATACATTTGGCACTATTGAATCAGTAAAAGCCGTTGAAGAATTAAATTCACCCGTGACTGGCACAGTCGTAGAACGCAACGATCCTTTAATTGAAGATCCGGAACAAGTATCAGATGACCCTTATGGTGAAGGATGGTTTTTAAAAGTGCGTGTCAATGACCCCGATGAAGTAAATGATGCCTTGACTGCCGATGAATACCGCGCTCAGGTAGAAGGGGAGTAGGCAAAGGGGCAGGGGGGGCAGGGGAGGCAGGGGAAAAGGTTAAAGGGAAAAGGGAAAAAGATTGAAGGAGGCAGGAGGCAGGAGGCAGAAGTCAGAAGGAGTAAATCAGTAGGGGATTCGACCCCTACTGATTTAGAGCCACTGAACTCTCGTGAGCGTGGGGGTATTAAACCCTTGCTCCCTATGGTCGCGGCAGGAAACTCCAGGGCAGTTTTCCTCCAGCAAGAACAGCCCTCTGCCTCCTGCCTTCCTTGATAAATTTAATCTTTCCCCTTTCCCCCTTACCCTTTTTCCTTTCCCCATCACCAATGCCTCATGCCCAATGCCTGATTTATTGAAAAATTAAGTTATCAAATTTAAATAAATTGATAAATTACACTCACTTGTTATCAGTATTTGTTGCAAAATATTAATATACTACCATCTGGAGAGTAATTTGTGGTATCAAATCTCCCTATTTTCAAGTCTAGCGATCGCCATCTGCAAAACGAAACGAGTCAAAAGTTAAGTAATTTTGCACCAAGACACATTGGCCCCAACTCCGATGACATCCAGCAAATGCTTGAAGTCTTGGGGTTTTCTAGTTTAGATGACCTCATCGACCAAACAGTACCCCAGGCAATTCGCCTCAAGCAACCGCTAAATTTACCAGAGGCAGAAAGCGAATACGCAGCACTGGGATTGTTAAAAAAAGTTGCTAGCAACAACCAAGTTTTCCGTTCATATATTGGTATGGGATATTATGACAGTATTACCCCTCCAGTAATTGCACGTAATATCTTAGAAAACCCCGGTTGGTATACTGCTTACACTCCTTATCAGCCAGAAATTGCCCAAGGGCGATTAGAAGCACTGTTAAATTTCCAAACCCTGATTATCGACCTCACAGGTTTGGAAATTGCCAATGCTTCGTTACTAGATGAAGCCACAGCCGCCGCAGAAGCCATGAGCCTCAGCTATGGCGTTTCTAAAAATAAGGCAAATAGCTATTTTGTTTCTCGTGACTGCCATCCCCAAACCATCGATGTGTTGCAGACTCGCGCTCAACCATTGGGGATTAAAATCATTGTCGGCAACCATCAAACATTTGATTTTGAGGAACCGGTTTTTGGTGTCCTTCTGCAATACCCGGCAAGTGATGGCACAATTTACGATTACCGCGCTTTTATTGAAAAAGCCCATGCTCAGGGTGCATTGGTGACGGTAGCAGCAGATCCCTTAAGTTTAACTTTGCTAACTCCTCCTGGGGAATTTGGCGCTGATATTGCTGTGGGTAGCACCCAACGTTTTGGTATTCCTTTGGGCTTTGGGGGGCCTCACGCGGCCTACTTTGCTACTAAGGAAGAGTATAAGCGATCGGTTCCAGGGCGAATTGTGGGAGTATCAAAAGATGCTCTTGGTAAACCTGCACTGCGTTTAGCTTTACAAACCCGCGAACAACATATCCGCCGCGAAAAAGCTACTAGTAATATCTGCACAGCACAGGTGCTACTAGCGGTGATGGCGAGTATGTACGCTGTCTATCACGGCCCTGCTGGACTTAAGCAAATTGCCGAAAATATTCACTCATTGACGGTGTTGCTGGCAGAAGGACTCAAGCGCTTGGGTTATAAAATCAGTTCGGAAAATTTCTTTGATACGCTGCGAGTAGAACTAGGAAGCCACAATCTAGAAGATATTCTGGCAACTTCCGAACAACTTCAAATTAACTTGCGGATTTTTGATGCAACTGCTGTTGGTGTTTCGTTGAATGAAACTACCACAATAGATGATGTGCTTGACATCTTGGCAATTTTCGCAGGGAACAAAGAACTACCTTTCACCTTGGAAGAATGGATTTCTCCCTCATCTTCCTCATCTCCCCATCTCTCCCTCCCTCGCCAAAGCAGTTACCTAACTCATCCAGTCTTTAACCGCTATCACTCAGAAACAGAGTTATTGCGCTATCTTCACAGGCTAGAAAGCAAGGACTTGTCGCTAACAACATCGATGATTCCTTTAGGTTCCTGCACAATGAAGTTGAATGCAACTGCTGAGATGATCCCGGTAACTTGGGAAGAATTTGGCAAAATTCATCCTTTTGCCCCGTCATCCCAAACGCAAGGTTATCAAATCCTGTTTCAGCAACTTGAAGCATGGTTAGCTGAAATTACTGGTTTTGCGGGAATTTCTTTGCAACCAAATGCGGGTTCCCAAGGTGAATACGCCGGACTTTTAGTAATTCGCCAATATCATCAAAACCGTGGTGAAGAACACCGCAACGTCTGTTTGATTCCCACCTCAGCACACGGGACAAACCCAGCCAGTGCGGTGATGTGCGGTATGAAGGTAGTGGCAGTTGCCTGCGACTCACAAGGTAATATTGACGTTGACGACCTGAAAGCGAAAGCTGAAAAACACAAACAAGAACTCGCCGCCTTGATGGTGACATATCCCTCGACTCACGGTGTTTTTGAGGAGTCAATTAAGGAAATCTGTGCAATTGTTCATACCCACGGCGGGCAAGTTTACATGGATGGGGCAAATATGAACGCCCAAGTCGGAATTTGCCGTCCTGGGGATATTGGCGCGGATGTCTGTCACTTAAACTTGCACAAAACTTTCTGTATTCCTCATGGTGGCGGCGGCCCTGGTATGGGGCCTATTGGTGTCGCGTCTCATCTCGTACCGTTCCTACCCGGACATCCTGTTGTCACTATCGACAAGTCAGCCGGAAAATCTCATCTTGGTGCTGTGGCGGCTGCGCCTTGGGGTAGTGCGAGTATTTTGGTGATTTCTTGGATGTATATTGCCATGATGGGTACGGCTGGTTTAACCCAAGCAACGAAGGTGGCAATTCTCAATGCTAACTACATCGCCAAGCGACTTGAATCTTACTATCCCGTTTTATATCAAGGGAAAAATGGTTTAGTTGCCCATGAATGTATTTTAGATTTACGATCGCTCAAAAAATCTGCGGCGATCGAAATCGATGATGTTGCCAAGCGTTTGATGGATTATGGTTTCCACGCGCCGACTGTTTCCTGGCCTGTGGGGGGTACAATCATGGTGGAACCAACAGAAAGCGAATCGAAACAAGAGTTAGATCGTTTCTGTGATGCCTTGATTGCTATTCGCCAAGAAATTGCCGAAATAGAATCAGGCAAGGCAGATGTTCAAGATAATCTTTTGAAGAACGCACCCCATACTGCTGAAAGTTTGCTTAGTGGAGAATGGGATCATCCCTATTCCCGCGAACAAGCTGCCTACCCTGCGCCTTGGACACGCGAACATAAATTCTGGCCTGCTGTCGGTCGCATTGATGCAGCCTTTGGCGACAGGAATTTTGTTTGTTCTTGTCTGCCAATGGATGCTTATTCTTCTTAACGAAGGCAGGAGGCAGGAGGCAGGAGGCCGTTTTTGTAACGGGAATTTATACCCCGCTTGCCTAACTTTTCGCCTTAAAAGGCGTTAGCGTAGCGGAACGTTAGCGTAGCGGGGCGAAGCCCAGTTCGGTTTTAGACCCAATTGTTTCGATAAAATCACATACTTTAGTTAAAATTTGCTCCCCCCAACTTTCGTTTTTATAAAGTTGGGGGGATTTTTTTAGAATAAACTTTCTTTCTGCGTAAGATAGAAATATTTATAGTTCAATACAGTTCAGATAAGACCAAAACCCTTGTAGAGACGGCGATTTATCGCGTCTCGAAAACCCAAAGTTTTTGCCAGTAGCCCTTAACTGAAACATATTGATTTATAGTTAAGCCTCAGAAGGTCAACGTCGAGCCTCAGAAGGTCAAAGTTGAGCCTCAGAAGGTCAACGTTGACCCTCAAAAGGTCAAAGTTGAGCTTTGGAACTCGAAACAGCTAATACCAATTTTAAAATTGATTCCAACACATGAATTTATAGACTCTAAACACACAATTCCCAATCCAAAATCCTATCAGGGTGACTGATTTAACGCCCACTTCAACCACTGACTAAAGGAACTTACAGCATTCAACCTATGAACTCCAGGCGCACGGGCGGCGGCGAGTCCATCAACGGCGACTAATGCGGCGTATTGCAAGCCCAAGAAACTATCAACGGCGGCATAAGGGCCACCAAGGGTAATTGCCCCTGCTGCATACATCTGTCCTTTGTCATTTCGCATTTCTACTAGTTCAAAATTGTTGGCTACAGCCAATCGCCCCAGGTGATTCAGTGGCAAGTTGTAATGTTTGACAAAATCTTCTAGTAAAGGACTAGCATTTACCTTGGCATCCAGCCCAGTAGCATCAACAATAAAGTCAGCTATCAATTTCATTTCGCCAAAGCTTTTTTCTCGGATGTGGGTAATAGTCCGGTTTTGGGGATCTCGTTCTACATCCAGCACTTCGCCGAAGGTAATTTGATACCAGCCTTCGCTGATCCCCTGGGCAGTAATTCGCTGCCAGTCGTGCCGGTCGGCGGTGGTGGTACCGCCCCAGTCTGCGAGTAAGCTTTTGCGTTCATCGGGGCTGGCTTTTTCTAACATTGCCCGGAGTTCGCCGCCCCAACAAGCTTTTGGCCAGTTAAAGGGTTGAAATTCGTAATGATTTTTGACTAGGCGCTGGGCATTTTGAAATTTGTTGCCTTGGGGTTTAGGCGATCGCATTAAATGTAAAACTGAAATATTCCGATTTCGCTTTCTGGCTTCATAAATCCGCTGCACAATCCGCGAAGCCACAATTCCTCTTCCCCGAATCAATACTGTACCACCCTGTTGCTCTAGTTGCTGATAAACATGATCGTGTGCTTCATAAGCATTCACAACAGTTTTAAAGTCTTGATATTTTTCTCTATAAGCTTGCAAATCTGGAAGAAACTGAATTGCTGGATATCCAGTAGCTAAATGTAAATAACGACTAACTAAAAAAGCATAATTTCCTGGGGCGCGAGAATAGGCGACGCAATACCTACCGTCATCGGTTTTACGAATTGCCCGGACTCGCCCATAACGATATATTTGGTTCCAGCCAATGCGCTTGGCTTCCCTATCTATGGAATTAAAAACGTTACCAGAACGGGGTGTATAAGTTTCGGCAAATGTTGGTTCAGCAAACACCTGCCACAAATTTTTAAATGCTGATTTCATGTGTCCCTTGCCAAAGTCAGCCCAAGCTTCGCGCAAGGCATAACTAGGCCAGCCCCAAATATTATCAGGACAAGAATCAGAATTAGACCGCAGTCTTTCATGTAGAGGAATTTGGGAATTCATACACAGGCGCTTATAACGGGCATAAGGTTCTGCTTCTAATCCCACAGCTACAATCTTGTCAGCCCGCACACCACTAATTCGCAGCAAATCAGCCCAAACAAAGCTACCCAGCCCCGCCCCGATCGCTAGATAATCAGTTTCATCCACTGGTAGCCCAGTAGCATAAAGCCCTAACACGGGGACTTTTTGTGCTTGAAATACTGGCGGCGGAAAATTAGTGCCTGCGCTGATTCCAGGCTGGGGTACAGGCAAACTGGGGTCTGGGATATTGGTATTTGGGTTGAAGCGAATCGTTGAAGGGGGAGTAGTATCTGGTGCGGTGGCGCTAGCACCAAACTTGACTGTAATCACATAGGGGCCAATTTGCAAAGTATCGCCATTAGCCAGAACACTGCGCTTTTGTTGTTTACCGTTGACAAAGATCCCGTTAACACTGCCTTGGTCGATGGCTACCAGATTATTTTGTTCCCAGTCAATTAGGGCATGGTAGCGAGAAACTTCATTACTATTGAGCAACATCCTGGAAACCCGCTGTCCTCCAAGTTCAGCAGGTAACCGAGCGAATTCCCGACCAAAGGCGATCGGTATATTCAACATTGGTTCTCGCCGTTCCCCCGTCGCCGGTTCTTCCCAACTTAATTGGATTTGTAAATGATTAGTCATTGGTCATTTGTCATTGGTCATTGGGCATGGGGCATTGGGCATGGGGGCAGAGGAGAATAATAACTCTTCACTCAGCACTCCTAACTCCTAACTCCTAACTCCTAACTTTTAACTTCTCACTCCCTAACTCCCCGGCGCTACTAACACACTCACTGCCGCAGCCAAAGATGTCCCACACCAAGGACAGCCAATTTGCAGATTCTCTGGTGGGGAAACTTTCTGACATTTGGGACATTTTAAGCCATAAGCTCCTGGCGGCGGTGTGGGGGGTGTCGGTGAATGGTGGTGATGGTGATGTCCGATATTGACTGGGGAATGGGCGTTGTTCGCTGGTGGTTGCGGTGGCATCAAAATTGTTGCGGGAATGTTGTCTGTGGTAACACTAGTAACTTTGAGTTGTATTTGTCCCAAAGAGATACTAGTACCCTCAGCCAAAGGCATTTCTCCTTGGACTAGTTGGCGTCCATCAACTAGCGGGGGATTTTGCGATCGCAAGTTTCTCAGATAAAAGCGCTGTTGCTGGGGATGAAAAAATATTTCAATATGCAAACCAGATACAGTGGGATTACTCAGAACAATATCGCACCGGAGAGGATCGCGACCGATGCGGACAGTGCCAGGATTTTTACTTGGCTGTTGTTCGTAAATGTTCTGAGTTTGATCTCTACCTGCATCGTGCCACTGTAAAGTTAGTGCGTTCATTGTTCTAACTTTTTAACTCGTATTTTAGCTACTTCAACTTCTTTCTGTGCGATTCCTAACACGATAGAGTACGCGTAAGCAAGTATTTAAAAAAAACTTCAATAACCTTTATCTTGCCGACGCTAATTTATCAGCAATACGTGTAGTTTCTGGGAGACGATATTTCGGCGTGCAGCGTAATACATAGTCAATTGCTGTTGCTAAACTGATTCGATGACCGCTGGAGACGTACAGGGGTTTTACTCCTGTGCGCGATCGCAAAACTGCTCCTATTATTTCACCTTGATGTATGAGCGATCGCCAGTTACCCCTAGTTTCTGGTAATTCTTCATACTTACCTATCAACAATGACTTAGCTACACCAATTGTCGGTAGATCCACAAGTACCCCCAAATGGCTAGCTATACCGAATCTGCGGGGATGGGCAATTCCTTGTCCATCACACAAAATCAGATCTGGTATTGTTTTAATTTTCTCCAAAGCATCCAAGACAGCGGGAATTTCCCGAAATGAAAGGAAACCAGGAATATAAGGAAAAGAAGTAGGACGGTGTGCTAAGCTCGTCTCAATCACTTGCAAATCAGGAAAACTCAGTACTGCCACAGCTGCACGGCTAATGGTGCCATCCGCTTCAAAACCCATATCGACTCCGGCAACATACTGCACGGGTTCTTGTAGTTTATCTAACGTAATTACCTGGTTTCGCAACTGTTCTTGAATAACTATGGCTTCCTCCACAGTTGAAGGCCAAGCATGATGTTGATAAATCTTCATATTTTAAATTGAAATTTAATTAATATTAATCGTCGTAATTTGCTTAGCACAGAAAACATCTGATTTTTGAATTCTGACTCCTAAATTTTGACTCCTGAATTCTGAGTCCTGAATTCTGACTCCTTTTTTATATTAGACATTAAAGCTTTGGCTCGTTGATACGTTGCATCATAATGTTACTTAAGTCTCTCAAGGGGGAATCCTAAGAATATAAGGTTATTTTCTTTTGATTTTTTCTTTTACTGGTTATGACGCTGCTAAATATTCTGGAACTTGCAAAACAGGGAGATGTAGAGGCGATCGCATCTTTAATGAATCGCCATCTCTTACCCAAAGGGATCGCTGCAAAAGTAGCCTTCAAGGATGATTACTTAGAGGTAACACTAGAATCTGCCCAAGTACCAGATCGGGAAACCTGGGTTGCATTTATCCGTAGAGGATTAACTAATTTAGCGGCTGCATCTGTTCAAAAAGTCAAGATTTACGGACAGCACATAGATCAAGAGTTTCCAGCTTGGACTCAAGAATTTGATTTAGATTTACCAGAACCTGAAGAAAACGATCTAGAGTCTTATAATAATCCTCAAATGCTAACTGTTTCTATTAATTTAAACGGCGATAGTGTCCGCGAATTAAAAAGCCAAGATTTTGAAAATATCGCCAATAAAATCATCAATGATATTTTATCAAATTGTAATTATTTTTTAGTTAACAAAGTAATTATTAGTAACAATAACTGTGTCATCACTAAAGAACGTTAGTGTTGCTTTTTTCACGCTCTAGACGCTATGGTTATCAAGAAACAATAGAATCAAATTAAATATAATAAGCTTAATAAAAATTAAATGTAATATTTGAAAAATTTCTATGTTATTTTTGCTTCTAAATGGGGAATCTTAATATAGACGATTTTTTATCAGGGTTTCGCATTTATTAGTTATGGCACAGCCTAATATTATAGAATCTACAAGGCAAAAACTAAAAAAAATTCACTGGCCTTTATGGTTTCCTTATCCTAGTTCTTGGCTAAAAGCATTAATTTTAGCTTTATTTTTAAGAGTTATTATATTTGTAATTGATAGTACCGGAAAGGTAGGCTACCGTATCGCATATTTTGTAAACAGCTTAGAATTATTTGTGATGTTTACAATACTACTGATCCTTTCTCCAATTATAATAATTTCTTTTACTCATCACTGCTTACATTTGCTCCTTAGTCGGTTTATCTCAGAAATTCAAGCACCAGAAATAGGTAAAACCCAAGGATTTTTTCCAGGAATTATGAGTTGGTGGGAGGGATTATATGCTTGGCTTGTGA
The DNA here is from genome assembly GCA_034530795.1 of Nostoc sp. DedQUE12a. Lineage (GTDB taxonomy): Bacteria > Cyanobacteriota > Cyanobacteriia > Cyanobacteriales > Nostocaceae > Nostoc. Next base: position 63,378 of record JAVRCH010000137.1, on the reverse strand, counting down.
TTGTTATTTCTACATTAATAGCAATTTTTTTCTGTACAATATTTCTGCCATCTTCTAATATTACTTATACCCAATCGCTTGAATATTACAGAAATTTTCACAATAAAATAATAGTAATATTTGGATTTTTTTATATTTTTGCTGCTGCGCTAGTTTATCAAATTGAATATTTGGTAAGGCAGCGAATAATATCTGCATATTCTAGTAATAAAACAACTGACACAAATAAATATAATAATACAGAGTTAAAGATAAACAAAAAAATAAATCAATTGCCCGTAGAGATGGATGTAAACAAAATCAAAACATATATCTTATCAAATCAAGAAGAAACTAAAATTACTAAGAATAAAAGCAGTTTTCATAAATTTAAAAAACACATTTTACTGGTTATTTTGATATTTTTAATTCCTGTCATAATATATATATACTCAAAACAACTAGAAATATTTCCTCTATCTTTGAAAAATCAACCAGAAACACCATCAAAAACCGTATTAGTTACGCCCTCACCATTAACTTCTGAATCACCAAATGTCTTACTTAAAACTGATTCATTCCGAGAGGCAGTAAATAAAGCAATCATGGCGGCTAACTTAACTCAATCAGCAAAATCTCCAGATGAATGGAAAACAGTTGTGAGTGAATGGCAAGAAGCGATCGCACTTATGAAAAATGTCCCATCTTCTAGCCCAAATTATGCCATAGCTCAGCAAAAAATTATAGAATATCAAAAAAATCTCGACTACGCCCAGAAAAATACTGTTAGTAAAAAGTAAGGCGATCGCTCCTCAAAGCTAAACTAGAAAAAGCAGTGCGTAGGCGTAGCCCGTCGTAGACATTGCTCTATCAAATGCTACAACAGCATTGTTGAGTCAATGCTCTACTTTTCTCACCAATGACGAACGCTTTCGGAGTATCCCTAAACTATCAGTAATTTTGCTCTCTGAAATAAATTGTCCCTAGCTAACATATTAGAAGAAAAGTACTTTTCCCCCCAAAGCCAACTATGACACAAGGAAAGACGCGGCGTAATTTCCTAATCACTAGTGTTGCTGTTACCGGTGGTATTGTTACCACTAATGCCTTACAGCAAAATAGTTCCAACACTGCCACACAACAAAATACTATCAACACCGCAACACCGCCTGCAACGATGCCAGAACGAGTGCTGGGACGCACGGGAGTAAATCTGCCAATCTTCGGCTTGGGAGGAGCAGGACAAACGCCGCTATCCTGGGAAGGAAGAGAAGGCGATGCTATCCAAATTATTCAAAAAGCACTAGAACTTGGTATTCGCTACTTTGATACTGCTGCAAGTTACGGGCCGAGTGAAGATTATCTAGGCAAAGTGCTACCACCCTATCGTTCAAAACTGTTTCTAGCAACTAAGACCGATCAAAGAGATCGGGATGGTGCATGGCGAGAATTAGAGCGATCGCTTAAACGTCTGAATACAGATTACCTCGATTTGTGGCAGTTACATCACGTTTCTTTTGTTGAAGAACTCGACACCATCTTTAGTTCATCTGGTGCAATTAAAGCTTTAGAAGAAGCTATACAACAAAAACTCGTCCGCTTCGCAGGTATTACCGGACATCACGATCCTCAAATCATTGCTGAAGGCTTGCGTCGCTATCCCTTCCACAGTACACTCATTCCTGTGAATGCCGCTGATAAACACCACCCACGTCCATTTATCCCGGTAGTTTTACCAGTTGCTCAAGAAAAAAATGTCGGTGTAATTGCTATGAAAGTCCCGGCCTATGGCCGGCTGTTTAAATCAGGCGGGTTGACAGGTATGCAACAAGCTTTGGGATATACAATGTCTCAGCCTGGGGTGCATTGTTGTGTAATTGCGGCGGAGACAGTCGCACAACTAGAGAATAATGTCAATATAGCGCGTGCTTTTGTACCCCTCAAAGAGCAAGAATTGACAGCGATCGCTCAGCAAACTGCTAGCATTTGGGAAGATAGTACATTTTTCCGTGCTTGGACATAGTTGACAGCGTAACGCACCAAAATCTTTAGAATAGGTGCGTTACGGCTTTCGCCTAACACAACGCCAGTTGCTGCAACTTTAGGAACCAAAGCAACGCATTGGCTCCCCTACATATACTTAGATTTTTTCACCAAATCAATTCGGATTCCCATACATATTTTAACTAATTTGTCTTGAGATGCAGCGATCGCCTTTTCTATCAGAAGACTTAATCAAGCGATAAGATTTAAGCACTCACCAACTGAGTCAGGCGTTTCAATATACCTAGCACGTCGTACAATTCATTTCCAGGGTTACGCATCAAAAAACCCTTTGATAAAGCATAACGCGGTGAATTTCCTTTCACTAATTTGACGAAAATAAACTCGCTTCCCGTAGCAATCATCCCAAAGCTGGGTCGATCTGTATATGGATTTCCTAACAGATAAGCAAGAATTTGTGCGAGTCCTTGTTCCACTGAGAACGAAGCTCTTTTAGACTCAATAATCATCACCCAGAATTGCTCTTTCAAAACTAAAGTATCTATTCTTCCTTTGATGATTACATCTTCATCTGGCACAGCAATTTCTATAGATTCTTCTGATTTTACATAAAACGGAGCTAGATAAAAATCCCCAATAAAAAGTAATGGGTCTACAACTGCCATTCTAACTACATCTTCTAGTAAGGGCGGGTAATTTAGAAGATTTAAATAACCCATTTTAACCTTATCTAAAAGTTGTTTATCTAAATCATTTATTTCTGGTAAATCTTGTTGCCATTCACGGAAGAATGAACCATCCAAAACTAACTCAATACCAAAGGTATCGATTAAGTAGCGTAAGTCAATGACCTTTGCTTGGATTGTTTGCGTCATAAGTTTTGGACAGTTGAGTATATAGCAGTCCTAAATCATTTGTGAAAATTATATATCTCTTTCTTCTTTCTTATCTTTGCGTCCTTGGCGTTCTTCTCTTCTCTACGAGACGCTAAGAGCGAACGAGACGCTTCTCTACGAGAGGCTTCGCCAACGCGAAGGCGGTTCGTTTCCTTATCCATATTTTTCACGACTCATTTAGGATTGCTATAGTAAATCAATTAGCTTTATCCTATTCATTAGTTGCTGCTTCTAACCAGACTTCCACATCATCTGCTAGCAACTTTTGTGCAGCTTCTAACATTGATGCCGCGATGTCTTTAAGGTCTTCGCGATTGTTCAAGTAAGTTTTCAAGGCTTCCATTGGGTCAATGCTGCTACTGGCAGTCAATTCCGGAATTCGGGGTCGAGCCAATTGACTGACTAATTCTGCTTGGATGGTGTAGGTGTGAGCTGCACTTAAAGCAGTATGTATAGATGAACTTTCAATTAAATCCATCTGTTCCGAGCGGAGTTTGTAAATTAGCCGCACCACAGCATCTTCAATATCATACTTGGCGATCGCTTTCATTAATACCGCTTGGGGATCGTCTGCTTTGGAGACATCCACCTCAATTGTGCAAAAATCCCGAACTAGTAACGGACAAAATTCCCACTCTGCCTTACCCGGTTCCAGTTCTATCATTACATAGCCTTTATCTTCTTTTTCTTCACTAAAATCTACCCGCTCAATACTCCCTGGATAAATCACCGGCGGGTTGTTGGATTTATTCAAATTTTGATGCCGATGCACATGTCCCAATGCTACATAATCAAAACAAGGTCGTGTCAACAAAGACAAAGGTAGAGTAAAGCCTTTACCCACTGCTAAGTAGCGTTCTGCACCTAAAGTCGCATTGTCAGCCATCAAGTGAGCCAAAAGCACAGTCGGCACATTGGGGTCAAGACGGCGAACTTCCCCTTCTAAAACAACTCGCAGGCGTTCCGTTAAAAGTTCATTGACTTGCGCCAAAGATAAACCCTCAGTTTCTTGACGAGTCATCAGCGTGGAACGAGTCAGCCAAGGCAGGGTAATTACTTGTACTTTGCCATTGCGCGTTTCGATATGATGAGTAGTCAATGTATCGCCAACAACAAAACCAGGCACTCCCAAAGTGCGGTAAATACATAAACTCGCGCCTCCTAGTCCTTGGGAATGTTGGTCGTGATTCCCCACTAACAGCACTGTGGGAATATTCGCATCCACTAGACGGCGAAACTGGTTAGCAAAAGCTTGTTGTACGTATGGTGGTGGTGTCGCATCCGGAAAAGCATCGCCACCAAATATTACTAAATCTACAGTATCTGCGATCGCTCGGTCGATACATCGAGATAATGTATTGACAAAATCCTCCAATCGTGTATTTAAACCTGTTACCGGATTAATTCGTCCGTGGGAAAAGCCGCTTCCCATGTGGATATCGGAAAGGTGGAGGATTTTGATCGTCATTTGTCCTTTGTCCTTAGTCATTTGTCTTTGAAGTTCTAGTCTTAGACTTATCTCTTTGTCTAATACTAATGACAAATGACTATTGTAGAGATGCGATTAATCGCGTCTCTACTAATGACTAAATATGAATTCCACATTCTGTTTTATTGCTTCCCCGCCAGCGTCCGGCGCGTTCGTCTTCGCCATCTTTGACTTGGGTGGTGATGGGTTTGTCGCCGATGCTGGGATAACCTTGGTCGTGTAAGGGATTGTAAATAACTCCGTGTTCAGCCACGTAAAGCCAGCTGTCTTTGCGTGTCCAGGTGGCTATGGGATTTACCTTCAAACGACCCTTGCCGTCGAGTTCAAAGATGGGCATATTCGCACGGGTTACTGCTTGGTCGCGGCGACGTCCAGTAATCCAAGCAACGCTGTTGAGGTCGTCTAAACCCCGTTGCAGTGGTTCAATTTTGGTAATGTCGTGGAATTTGAGAATATCTTTATCCCAGAGTGCATCGCCAAATTTGGCTTCAAAAGTTTCGGGGCTGTCCGCCTCTAGAGTTTTGTAAGTTTGCAGATCGAGGTTGTATATTTGTTTGGCTTTAGCAACTAGTTCTAGGGTTTCGTCGAAGTGGTAGAGGGTATCGAGAAAGATCACAGGAACTGGAAACTTGAGTTCGCTGTAAAGAATGTGGGTAATTACCATATCATCCACATTAAAGGCACTGGTTTGCACCAGTCCGGTTGGGATATTTTCTACAGACCATGCCAAGATTTGTTTGGGAGTGGCAGTTTCAAACTCCTGGTTTAATTTTTCTAAGTCAAAAGCGATGGTTTCGTTTTTAGGTGCTGTAAAAGCTGTCATGGTAATTTTCTGTTCAAATAATTTCTACCTTGATTAAGATTTATTTTACTGCATAAAGGCTCATATCCCGCTAGGAGATAAGGTAATTATTAATTCTAGGAGTGGGGAGATGGCTTCGCCAGGGGGAAAGGGCAAAGGGCAAGGGGCAAGGGGCAAGGGGCAAGGGGCAAAGGGCAAAGGGCAAGGGGCAAGAGGCAAAGGGTAAAAGAAAGATCTCTCCTTTTCCCTACTCGAAGGGTTTTGCCCTATGCCTATCAAAATCATTGTGTAAGTAAATACTAAAGTATTTATTAATAAACTTTACGCTTTTTTAAGTTTTACGAGTTTTTTATGGATATATATACTGATTTTGATATGGTTAAGAAACAATTAATAAACAAGGATTTTACTTAAATGAAGAATTCAAAAATCCGCAATCCATTAAGTGAATCTATAGTTATGGGCGCTTTAATCGCGCTGACCAGCGTTAGTATCATCACGATCATGAATGCTTTCTAAAATAAAAAAATTTTAATTTTAGCAACAAAACTTTACATAACCCTGCTCAAAACTGAGTGGGGTTTTTACATTTTGTTTACAAATTCACCTGTTACCACTAGACCTGCCTTGAAAATAAGGCAGGAGACAGAAGGAAAAGACATTTTCATTGTTTCTTGTGAGCGCAGCTCATGGAGTCTCTTGCAAAAGTGTTTTTTGCACTCTTGTGGGAAAAGAGACTCATGTTAAAGGGGAAAGGAAAATACCAAACCTTTCCCCCTTTCCCTTTCCCCTTTCCCCGACTTCTGCAAGAAGTCTCTGTTGTCTTTGTCTTTGGGCAAAAATACTAATGACATTGCCACTGCAACGATCCCAAAGGGAATAATAAACCTTGAGCAATTCGAGAAATCACCAGCATCGGTAAATTAAATGCCAACCCGCTTCAAAATGACGCTCTCTACGAGACGCTGCGCGTAGCTTGCTTCTTTGCAGGAGTACGCGGACTCGCTCTCAGCGAACGCGAGTGCGTCTCGTAGAGAAGCCATGCCGAACGCAAGTGCGTCTCCTTTAGGAGAAGGCTTGACGCTGCGCTAACAAAATTCAAAATTCTTGCATTAAAGAACTTCTGCCTCCTGCCTCCAATGCCCATTTCCAACTTGTTGCAAAAATAACTTTTCACAAATCGTTGTAAATGAGATGATGTATTAATTAGAGAAAAAGGTGAACAATTGTTATTTTTCTCCCTCCGCTTGTGGTTGCAAAATGGCGTTACAGTATTGTATGAGAGTGGTCAAGCGATCGCTAATCGTTTGCAGTCTTGTTTGTACAGTCGATGCCTGCCGCGCTCCTTGGAAAAACATCACATCTATTTCCAACAAGCGCAGTTGCTTACTCATCTCAGTTTGATAAGACTGCACTCGCCAGTTTTCATCAGCCAAAGGCACAATTTCCTCCCCAAACAGCCGCTGCAACGAGGCTACACGCCGCCGCAGTTCGGGTGCAACAATTTGCCCAGTTGTAGCATCGGAGCGTAATTGCTCTAGTAAGGTTACGAATGCCTGATATTTCTCACGGTTTAAAGACATCGAGTGCTAGTTAAGATAGTATAAATGTCAAGCAATTTTTCTTATACAATAAACTCTCTTAACCACTTATCAGTACTATAAGCCTCAAATCGTGATTTGAGGCTTTGTTTGCAATCAATCGATTTTCAAGTTTACGATCCTTGAAATTCACACTGGATGACCACCATTGCCAATTGGAGAACCATCCCGACACTGTTTTTTCTAACCATCTAGTGGCAACACCATCTACCCACGGTGATGCTGCCAGTTTTGTCTATCTCAACACTTATCTACCGATCCCCTTAAGACCCAATTGTATGAGCAGCATAGCGATCAATTCACCAGTCGATCTTGCCATTCCGGAATGGTTAAAGAAATGTTTAAAGGAATTATCCACAACTAGCGGCCAAGCCGAAGATGACCGAAGGCATAATGACGCAGTTTTGATTGGTCGAGCATTTGAATTTGCTTACCAACTCCATCAAGGCCAATACCGCAAATCGGGAGAGCCATACATCGCTCATCCCATTGCTGTGGCCGGATTGCTGCGGGACTTGGGAGGTAGTCCTGCTATGATAGCAGCTGGATTTCTTCATGATGTAGTTGAAGATACAGAAGTCACTATTGAAGAAATCGAAGAAAGGTTTGGGCCAGAAGTCCGCCAATTGGTGGAAGGTGTCACCAAACTTTCTAAAATCAATTTCACCAGCAAAACTGAAAGCCAAGCGGAAAATTTTCGGCGAATGTTTTTGGCAATGGCGCAAGATATTCGAGTGATTGTGGTGAAGTTGGCAGACCGTTTGCATAATATGCGAACCTTACAATACATGTCCGAAGCCAGCCGCCGCCGCAGTGCCCAGGAAACGCGAGATATCTTTGCACCTTTAGCCAATCGCCTGGGGATCTGGCGAATTAAATGGGAATTAGAGGATTTAGCTTTTAAATATTTGGAACCGGACGCTTTCCGCGAAATTCAACAGCATGTTTCCGAAAAACGGACGGCGCGAGAAGAGAAGTTGGCTAAAGCTACAGAAATTTTGCGGGAGCGTTTGCAGCAAGCTGGAATTCATTGCCAAGATATCAGCGGTCGCCCCAAGCATCTTTATAGCATTTACCAAAAAATGCATCGGCAGCAAAAGGAATTTCACGAAATTTATGATTTGGCAGCCCTGCGGATTATTGTCCAAACCAATGAAGAATGCTATCGGGCGTTGGCGGTAGTTCATGATGCTTTTCGCCCAATTCCTGGGAGATTTAAAGATTATATTGGACTGCCAAAACCTAACCGTTACCAGTCGTTGCATACTGGAGTGATTGGCTTGACTGGTCGTCCTTTGGAAGTCCAAATTCGCACGGTAGAAATGCATCATATCGCTGAGTATGGTATTGCCGCCCATTGGAAGTATAAAGAAACAGGAGGTTCTGGCATTAGCCACTTGACAGCGACGGATGAAAAGTTTACTTGGTTGCGGCAACTGCTGGAATGGCAAACAGATCTCAAGGACGCCCAAGAATATCTTGATAGCGTCAAAGATAATCTATTTGAAGATGATGTCTATGTCTTCACCCCTAAGGGGGATGTTGTGCCTTTAAGCCCTGGGTCTACAAGTATAGATTTTGCCTATCGCATTCATACAGAAGTGGGGAATCATTGTTCTGGGGCGCGGGTAAACGGGCGAATGGTACCTCTGTCAACACGGCTGCAAAATGGCGATATTGTAGAGATTCTCACTCAAAAGAATTGCCATCCAAGTTTGGATTGGTTGAATTTTGTCAGAACTTCGGCAGCAAAGTATCGAATTAAACAATGGTACAAGCGATCGCGCCGGGAAGAAAATGTCGCTCGCGGAAGAGAATTGTTAGAAAAGGAACTTGGTAAAACTGGTTTTGATAATCTGCTAAAGTCAGAAGCAATGCAGATTGTCACCGAAAAGTGTAACTATCACAGCGTGGAAGATTTACTAGCTGGTTTGGGTTACGGTGAAGTGACGTTGAATTTAGTCCTAAATCGTTGGCGAGAAGTAGCGAAAGGACAACAACCAGTCATAACTCCACCGCCATTTCTTCCCAAAGAATCGACATCTACAGCAAAAGCTTTGCGAGATGCGCCTCCAAATACCTCCCGCTCCACAGATTCGCCCATTATTGGGGTAGAAGGTTTGGTGTATCATTTAGCTGGGTGTTGTACTCCGATTCCTGGCGAAGCAATCATTGGCGTAGTGACGCGGGGTAGGGGGATTTCAATTCATCGCCAAGGCTGCCATAATCTGGAAAGTGTCGAGTATGAGCGTTTAGTACCAGTTAGGTGGAATCCAGCAGCAGAAAATAGTGGTCGCCCGCAAACTTACCCAGTGGAAATTCAAATTGAAGCGCTTGACCGCGTAGGAGTGCTAAAGGATATTTTATCAAGGCTGAGCGACCAGGGAATCAATGTGCGCCATGCCCAGGTAAAAACTGCCGTTGGTCAACCTGCATTAATGGATTTGGGAATAGATATACGCGATCGCCCTCAGCTAGAGCAAGTATTTATCCAAATTAAGAAAATGAGCGACATTTTGAATATCCGCCGCGTTGGCCAAATTGACGAGTAAGTGCCCCAATTAGTAGGGTGCGTTCACACAATGTGACGCACCATTTGAAATTGGTAGAACAACTTCTGAGCCTTGTTAAAATTGCAAGGCTTTTGTCAGGGTTGGAACCTTGAGAGAGAGACTGAACGGGAAAAGTCAGGTCAAGATATAGATGTGTTTGCTCTATATGCAGATTTACATCATACTTTTGACTAACTTTTCTCTAACTTTGGTTAGAAGATTGAGCTTTAGAGCTTATCAATATCATAATTATGTATAAAACCAAATCATATTTAGGCTCAGCTAAAATAGCTAATCTGTAAGTGTTTTATACCACTATCAATTCAGAATTTTTTGTTAGGAAATTAAGAAAGGACATTAGTTGGATTCAAACTCCAATATCTGTAAAGCTAAAACTTTAACGAAAGTAAGGTTTACATCATTTGTAGATTGTCAGGCTTTTTCTGGTTCAATTTGATAACACTTACCAATATGGCATTGAAATATGAGCCTTAACTCGAATTTATAGGCAGATTAGGTGACTAATTGAGAATACTTAAAAGCATCAGCTTTAACAGTTAACACTGCTAAAAAACAGTCATTCTCTATTTAGGAGAAAAACCTATGTTCACTAATGATACTAGTGACAAATTACTTGCTCATAACGGGCTAAGTTCTACTTATCTCCCTTCAACAGATACTTTTCACACTCAGGACGATTATGGCTTGCGCTTTGGCCATAGTAGCTATATGGCAAAAGCAGATAATAGTGATGGTACTGCAACTACTACTAGTTTAGGGAAATATAGCCCTATTAATGGTTACGGCACAATAAATGCAGCAGCAGCAGTCGCTAAAGCTCTTGGTCAGAATACCTTTGCTGATGTTCCTAAACTTGGTGGCAATAATTGGGGTGCAGACCTGATTAAAGCACCAGCAGCCTGGGCAACAGGATACACAGGTAAGGATGTCGTTGTTGCTGTTATAGATACTGGAATTGACTACAACCACGAGGATCTAAAAAATAATATCTGGAAGAATCGTTTGGAAGCTTTGGGTGACAAAAATTTTGATGATGATAATAATGGCTACATTGATGATGTACAAGGCTGGAACTTTGGCAACAACAACAACAACACTCTAGACAAATGGAACGGTCATGGTACCCACGTTGCTGGCATAGTTGGTGGAGAGAAGAATAACTATGGTGTCACTGGTATTGCCTATGATGCCAAGATTATGCCTGTCAAAGTTTTTGATGACGCTTACCCCAAGACGACCGCTTCTATACCTTCTATAGTTAACGGCATTTACTATGCTGCGGATAATGGCGCTAAGGTGATTAACCTTAGCTTAGGCAGTCTATCTCCCAGCTGTCTTGAAAAGTCAGCAATTGACTATGCTACTAGCAAAGGAGTGACTGTTGTCATGGCAGCAGGTAACGATAGTCGCCCAGAGCCACGCTATCCTGCTCGCTATGCATACAATTCGGGAATTGCTGTTGGGGCAGTCGATAGGAATAATGAATTGTCGAATGAATCTAATCGCGCTGGAAGGAATGAAATCAACTATGTTACAGCCCCAGGAGTTGATATCTATTCCTTAATACCCCCAGGAGCCACGGAGCCTTTCACAGGGAAATCTTGTGAGCGGTATACAATTAAAAGCGGCACATCTATGGCAGCTCCTTACGTTGCTGGTGTAGTTGCTCTAATGCTTAGTGCTAACCCCAGTCTGACTCCCGAACAAATACGTCAGATTATCACAGAGACAGCAGGAAATAGTACACAAACTACAGTCTCTAGTTTGAATAATTCTGATGTTGGTTCTTTAAGAAATCAAGCATTTACACAAACCAGAGAATATCCGATATCTGAAACTATTTCTGGTTTGAATAATGAACCAGGACTTACACGAACTAGAGAATATAGCAAACCTGAAAAAATCTCTGGTTTAAATAATTCCGTTCTTACTTATGTGAAAGTTCAGGCATTTGTAGAAACTAATAAATATCTGACACCTGACACTATTTCTAGTTTGAATAATTCTGATTTTGATTCTTTAAAAGAACCAGAAAATACACGAACTAGAGAATATTGGGCATCTGAGAAAAATTCTAGGTTAAATAATTCTGATGTTAGTTATTTTGGAAGTAGGGCATTTGCAAAAGATACAAAATATCTCGCATCTGGAACTAATTATAGTTTGAATAATTCCGATATCGATTCTCTAGTGGATCGAGCGATCGCACAAACTACAAAACATTTAACATCAGTCAAAGATAATGACGAATTAGCACCACAATTATGGTCACAATTCCAAGACCATGACAAAAATTTCAGCAGTATCAATAAGCAATTCAAAGTCAAAAATACAAAAATAAGGCGCTGATACCATTTCACTTTAAGATTGATACAAATAGGCAGCAGGGGGGAAGAATTAAAGACCAATCATTTGTATCAGCCATTTCGTGAAATGGTATGAGTTACGCTTATTTGCTTTCTGGTAACTGCGGCGCTTGCATGGGAGGCAAGTGAGCAGAATTCGCTGAAAGTGGTTTGAACGGCTCGAAGGTGTTGATATCTACACAAACAGTACTATCTAACTTGGTTCTTAGTTCAGAACTGAAAGTAACTAACTGTTCTACTAAAGCTTGTCGATCTGTTAAGCATCCTTTGATAGCCATGAGTTCGCCTAAAGTCCACTCATAAAGATGTCTATCAGAGTTGTTAATGATTACAGTTAGTTCGTTTCTGATTCTCAAGATTTGGTTGAGCAGTTCATCTACCTTAATGTTAATCATGTTAGCAACTCGCAGGTTAAATGACTCGCGATCGCCGATGATATTAATCAGTTCATCAACATACTGTCCTACCAAGGTGATAAATGACTGATTCCATTCGTTGCGGAGGTTATCAACTTTAACATCTATATCTTTGTAGACATTACTAATCTTGTTGTTGATTTCATTACTGTTCACAACAAAGTTCAGAATCTTGTTGTTGATTTCTGCGCTGTTGATGACAACAGTTTCAATCTTTTGATGAATTTGGGAATTCTCAACCAAGAGGTTTTGAATCTTCTCAGTCATTTGTTCATTATCAAAGATTTGCTGAATTACAAGATTGTTGTTGGTTACATTAGTCTGTAAGCGTTGGTCAACGTACTGATTTAATGTCTCATTGTTGTTGATAATGTTTTGAGTTATGAGACTGACATAGTTCTGCAATTTTTGTTCGTAGGTATTATCAATTTGCTGACTTACGTACTCATTAATTACTGTATTATTCTCAGTGATTTTCTGAGTAATTAATTGGTTAAATTCCTCTCTGGCACCAACAACTTCTATCAGTTCATTCACTCCCTCTGTAACTAAACCGATGAATGATTGTTTCCATTCGTTACGGATGTGTTCTAGTTTGTTGTTAATTTCAGTACTGTTGGCAACGATATTCATAATATTGTGCTTAACTTCTGTGTTGTTGTTGACAACCTGTTGTAAGTGTTGCTCAAAGTACTGGTTGAAAACTTCATTATTATTGATGATGTTTTGGGTAATCACTTGAATGTGATTTTGGATGTTTTGATTAAAGCTCCGATCAATTTGCTTGTTAACATACTGATTTAGCTCAGTATTATTATTGATGATGCTTTGGGTTAGCTGATTGATGTTGTTACGGATATTATGCTCAAAGTTTTGTCCGATTTGCTTGTTAACATACTGATTTAGCTCAGTATTATTATTGATGATGTTCTGAGTCAGGAGACTAATGTTTTTGCGTATATTTTGTTCAAATATGCTATCAATTTGCTGATTGACAATTTGGCTAATTTCCTGGCGATTAACAACAACGTTACGTATTCTTTGTTCAAAGATTTGGTCTACGTATTGGGTAATTTGCTGGTTAACTCTATTTGATATTTCAATGTTAATCTTATCTTCCAGCATCCGCTCTAGATAACTAGACCAACCTTGTAGATACTGGTTTAAGCTAAACTCTATTTGCTGTTGATAAGCATCCATTGAAAATCTAACTTTCGCAACTTCTACAGATAGGTTCTTGAAGTGCTTTTCGTAGTTTTTCAGCAACCATTGTTCCAGCTGATCCCAGTACTTAGCTTCTAGGGCGACATCGGCTTTATCCACTATTTTGATAGAAGCATTAATCTGCTGTATCTGTTCCTCCCACTTTTTCTTAAATTCTTCTTCATTAAGACGGAAGGTGAATTGTGTAGAGGTAGCACCATTTTGAAATGCTGCTACACTAGTTTGGTTAGATGCACTATTACTTTGACTAGTGCTGACATTCTGATAAGTGACACTAGTGCGAGATTCGTTGATAACAGTTTTTCCTTGCTGTTTATATCTTTGAGTTATTTGGTCTGCCTGTACTGGCTCTATTGCCAAAATAATTTGTCCTTCGTTATCTTCTTTGTAGGTGTCAATAAATAACCCGGTTAATGTAGTTTTTTCTTTGACTTCTAAAACTATTTCATCTTTCAAACCGTTTAATGAAATCCAAGTTTCTTCAACTTCAATACCAGTCAATTTTGTAATAAATTTGCCGCCTTTGACTAAAATAATAGCCCAAGGTTCAATATCAAATTTTTTGTTATCTGACCAATAACTGGCATTACCTTCACGAATTTTTATTCGATAATTACCAGGGTTCAATTCAATGAGATTACTGCCTGATTGGCTAAGACTAGATAAATAGTTTTCATCTAGTAAATAACAATTCTTTTTACTGTCTACTGTTAAACTTACAGGACTAAAAAATGGCTTACTGCTGGTAATTAACAAGTCAACTGAACCGCCATTATCTTCATTGCTAAAATCAAAAAACAAGGCACTGAGAACTGTTCTTTCTTTGACTTCTAATGTCAACTTATCGTTATATCCATTTAAAGTTGTCCATGTTGCACCTACTTCAAACCCTGTATTTTTGTCGATAAAAGTAGTGTCGTTATCGCCGTAAATCCAGAGTAAGACAAAAGGTTCTCCTGTGGTTATTGTCCTACTATAGGTATAGTGACCTCCAGTAATTCTAACCTCAAAAGTACCTTTCTCAAAGGTAAAAGCACTTGCAACTTTCTGTTGCAAATGATTCATTTGACTAGCATCAATAACATAACAATTTGTTTTGGTATCGATTGTTAAAGTACTCATGAATTCCTCTTTTTTGCTAGTTTTAATGACTTGGGATACTTGAGAAACCTTGATATTTTCTGATTTTTTGCCTGGGTTTAATTGTGAAGTAGTTACGCTTACTCCTGCTGTTCTTTGTGCATAAATAGCCATACCTGCCCAACGACCGATAGGATCAGTCATGGCTATTAAGGTTCCTTTACCGGTTTTGATATCTATCCGGATTAACTGACCGTCTTTACCTAATTGGAAGAAGTTACCTGTGACTCCATACAGTATTCCACCTACAAATTCAATACTGGCAACATCGGAAAAGCCTATATCACCAATAATATTGACCTTGCCTGTATCTAAGTTGCAGGTTGCTAACAAGTTTTTCTTGTCGTAACCAATCAATGTTATGTAAGCTTTACCCTCTGCATCGAAAGCAACTTCACCGCAGTTGTGGTCTTTATCGGCAACTGCAAAGGCTGGCTTACCTTTTCCGGTTTTGATATCAATGGTAATCAGTTGTTTGGCAGTTGTAGCGTAGAGTGTCTGACGCTGGTGATTGTATGCTAAGCCTACTGTGGCAAAGCCAACATTACCAATTGATACTGCATCCCCTGTATTGAAGTCTATTTTGACTAATGTTGTTTTATTGCCTTTTACATCTAGTCCGTATAGTTCATCCCCTACAAAAGCAATGTCAGATACTTCTGTAGCTATCTCGCCAACTAAACTAGCTTTACCTGTGGCTAAATCTAGAGTGTAAAGTTTGCTTAATTCATTGACTACACAATCTTGGATATAAACTTTCCCTGGCTTAAGTTCCATAGACTTATTTGTCCTCATTTTCGGTGTAGTGCGACTCCCGCAGATAACTTTTTCTAAAACTGCACTAAAACCACTGATGATGAAATTAATTAATTTCATACTTATACAAATTTAGTAATTATTATGAAAGCATCTATAAAATCACAAAAAATAAGCTAGATTTTATATATTTTTAGGAAATAAAAATATATCTGGTATGACCTCCAGATAATGCTGCTTTGTTTATATATTCTTAGTCTCGGCTTTTTTTAGGACTTTTTGCTACTTTTCAATCAATTTTAGCGATCGCTATGAGCAATCCCTTCCGCCCATATTATTCCTTGCTCGTTTAAAATTGCTTATTTAATTAATCAACTATAGTCATTGTCGATCGCAATTTAATACCCCAAAAGATGGAACATAAATTCTACCTTTTGTCTGTAAGATTGCATATTTGTAAACTAAAATAGTTATCTAAAATACGAAAGGATTAGGGTCAAAATCCCCAGCAACAGCACAATTGCCGATTTGCACTACATCATCCAGATAGCAATGGGGTGGACTGATTGGTATTAAAGGGATCGGGGTTTCAAGCTTCAGTGCGTAAGTCTTGATTAAGATGGGCAATTACAGCAGGTAACAAACAAAAAAAGTCTCTTGATGTCTCGGTTTTACGATAGGGTTATGTCCTAACCTAACTGGCAACTGCTATATCTAGCTTCAACTTTTCTCGCTGTTGCCCATTGCCTGTTCCCTCTCCCAAAGGAAGTTAAGTTTTAGCTTCTAATGGCAAAATCACCGTAAATGTAGACCCTTTTCCCAACTGTGAATCGACTTTAATTTCACCATGCATTAACTGAACCAAGCGGGACACTATTGCTAAGCCTAATCCTGTACCATCAGAACCTTGCACTTTTGGAGCAGTTAGTTCGCGAAAATAGGGATTGAAGATTTGTGTTTGAGCATCTGGGGAAATACCAATTCCACTATCAGTAACGGAAATCGCCCACTGCTGTTGAGATATCGTCCAGCACTCCAAATGAATTGAACCGGATTCTGTGTAGCGAATTGCGTTACTGAGCAGATTTGTCAGGATTTGCTGAAATCGGAGAGAATCTACAGTAACTTTATTTGGGGCGGCTTCGCATTCAACAACCAAGGATAATTCTTTAGCACGCACTAGTGGCTCAATCATCTCCATAACTGAGTTGATTAAACTACACACATCGGTTTGAGTGGACTGCAATTTCATCTGTCCGGCATCATAACGCGAAATTTCCAGAGTATCGTTAATTAACTGGACAAGAAGTCTACCACTCTTGAGAACTCGCTCGATACTTTCAAGATTTGCATAGGTGTCTTTGAGTTCTGGTTGTTGACGCTGCTGGCGCAGAAATAAGTCTGCATAACCGATGATTGAAGTCAGGGGCGTTTTCAGTTCATGAGCCAAATGAGAGAGGCTTTCTTTACTAGCACGAACCAAACGAGTTAGCTCTTGGTTAGTCAAGCGCAACTGACTTTGGAGTTGTTTGAGTTCTTTTAATCGTCCTTGAGTATAACTGTTAAAGCAACGAGCGATCGCTTCATCAATTACTGTATCAATCAAGCGAACGGCTCTCAGTACTTCTTGTGCAGATCCCTGCAATAAATCTTCTTCTAAAAACGAAAAAATCACAAACCGGAGTAAACGATACTCTCGCGCAATTTCCGCTGGCTCAAATCCCTGTTCGGCACGAAGTGTACCGTGTTCCAAACTTGCATCTACTACTGTTCGCAAATCACTAGTTGCAGATTCAGATAGTACCGTTGCTAATGCTTTCAAAACGCGGGGTAAGCTATCCCTAACAGCCTTGAAAGTAAGTTCTTGAGTAGCTTCAATTTGCTCATCTTGGTAAACCGCTTCTACCCATTGATCGATAATGGCATCACTTTTAGCAATTAAAGTTTGACTAAAATCCATTTTTTGCCCAACCAAACACAGTCAGCGCCCATACGCTAGAGGTAGCTTATTGCATTGATGTCAAGCCCGCAACCAACCGAAGATAGAAGTTAGCGAAAAGATGGCTAATTGCTGAAGTAATCGGTTTGGTTTAGTTACTTAATTAAATTTAAATATTGAATAGAAATAAGAGCGATCGCTTCACCAAAAATTATGGTATTGCAGGCATAATACCATTTCACGAAAAATATGATACAGATGTAAGCTCTAAAAGCTTTGCTGCATCTAGGTTTTTAAATTGCGAATTGCGAATTGCGAATTGTGAATTGGTATAACCCAATAAATTAGTTAACAATAAATAGCGAGATAAGTTCTATGTAGCCAACGGTGCAACAGCGACAGATTGAAGCAGTTTTCCCAAGTTGCTGGCTAAAATCTGACGTTCCTGTAAAACTTGCTGAAAATGAACATCATCGGCAACGATAATTAAATCGAGGTCAGAATACTCATCCATTTCTCCAGTTAAATAGGAACTAGCGATCGCTACACCTAGCAAAGGTTGATCTGTTTTCAAGTTTGCCAGAATTTGCTTTAGTAGTTCTCGTTGTGGTTCGGGAACATGTATAATTTTGACCTCACCCCCAGATCCTCTCCTTAAAGGAGCTACGGTGTACACACAAGTCTCTTGACCTGCACCTTTGATGCATTGCTTTGCACCTTTGTTGCATCGCTTTACACCTTTGTTGCATCGCTTTGCACCTTTGATGCATCGAAGAGCAAAAATTAACCTTCTGTGTCTTACGCAACAACTTTAAAAGACTTGTGTGTACACGGTAGCCTTAAAGGAGGGGGGAGCAAAAAGCCTAATTTTTTGTTACTCCTGCGAGGAGAGAGAGGCTGGGTTGGTGAGATCTGTCGAATTCACGTCATATTAACTTGAATTTCGCGATCGCCAAACTTTAAATCAACCCGCTTCGCGTGTCCGTCCAACCGTAAGCAACCTCAACCAATTGCACATTGCCAATCTCGATTTGGTTTTGGTTCACCTGCTGACCACCAAGACTTTGATAAAAGCTGGAGGCGGGATTATCGGCTAAAACCCAGACTAACATCGATCGCCTAAGTTGGCTTCTCTAATCAACATAAGCCAATACGGTTCACTTAAGGCCAAAACTCTTGTTTTACGAACCGCAGAGGCGCAGCGGAAAGTCTGAGCGGAGGTTTCCTCCGATCAGAACTTTCCAAGACAGAGAACACAGAGAGAAGAAAGAGTAGAAATGCTTAACTGAACTGTATTGCAACATAAGCTATCTCTTGGCAAGAGAGGAAACAGGGTTGGGGCAATAGGAGACCTCTTGCAAAAGTGTTTTTTGCACTCTTGTGGGAAAAGGGACTCATGTTAAAGGGGAAAGGAAAATACCAAACCTTTCCCCCTTTCCCTTTCCCCTTTCCCCGACTTCTGCAAGAAGTCTAGGCAATAGGCAATAGGTTTGAAAGTTGATTGTAAATTGCGTTAGCGCAGCGGGGCGTACTCTTAGGTCGAAGCAAGCTAGGTGGTAGCGTCTGGTAGAGTTGCCCATTGCGAATTGATTTCATAATTCTTCTGCTTGGGGAAGTGGGAAGATTTCACCAGCTAAGTAAGCCTGAAAGTGTTTTTGGAAGTACAACCAAGAAGTCATATCTTCGCCATCGATAAAGCCTTTTGGCGCTTGTTTATATAAAGGAATCCGGTTATTAATTTCCTCTTGCAGGAATGGAGGCAGTTCTTTTATGCCATTGATTTTACTACCAAAAGCACTGTAGATCAGTTGACCGGGGCGATCGCCCATTTTCATCCAAGGGAGCCATTGACCAATTCTATCCCAACTCAGTTTTAGTTCCGAAACTGAGTTGAGTGCTGGGTTGAATAAATCTGCTGTTGGCACAGTTAATTTAAATAATTCTGCTGCTTGATAAATTGGATGTGGGCTGTATTCGGCAAACTTGGGATCGCCTGCTAAGGGATTGGGGTAATAAGGGAATATATCAAAAATGAAGGTTGTGCTGTCACCATCTACTTGTGCGGGAAAATTTCCCTTAAATATGCCTTGCACTGGATTATTCGCAACGTGGATAACTGGAACTGTCTCCCCTGTCCAAGGATTTTCCCATTTGGTTAAGACTTCCTCTGTTTGTGGATTTAGGTAGTAAGTCAGTTCCCTAGAAGTAAAATCCCAGCTACCTTCTTCTGTAGGAATACACCTGCTAACACTCAATCCGAATATTTTAAACAAAAGTTGTCTTTTC
Source organism: Nostoc sp. DedQUE12a (assembly GCA_034530795.1). Taxonomy (GTDB): domain Bacteria; phylum Cyanobacteriota; class Cyanobacteriia; order Cyanobacteriales; family Nostocaceae; genus Nostoc. The sequence goes on along the minus strand of JAVRCH010000137.1, from coordinate 43,907 downwards.
TCGCCGGGGATCAGAGCGTAAATTTTACCTTTCCAGATGAGAAAAGTGGATTCGCTAGGGTCAAGGGAAGAACGAGTTTTCACCCAGTGCTGCGCTTCAAGTTCTTGGATTTGAGCAACCATCTAAAACATCCTTTGTGTCTGGATAACAAAAGGATAAGCGAATTTGTCATTAGTTATTAGGCATGGGGCATGGGGTATGGGGAGGTGTGGGAGGTGTGGGAGGTGTGGGAGGTGTGGGAGGATGGGGAAGAAATCTTTCCCCCCACACTCCCCACACTCCCCACACTCCCCCATCTCCCCAGTCCCCAGTCCCCTGCTCCCCTGCTCCCCAATCACCAGTCCTTAATCGCTGAATCAAGTTGCTTATCCAGACAGCTAAATAAATACACCCAAAAAGGTAAAGAACTGTTAATCGCAATTAATCGTACTAAATGGCCAGTTGTGACGATTTCAACATTATGATTGAGTGCTAGGGAAACTAGGATCATTTCTGCTGAGCCTCCTGGTGCTGTGACTAAAAGACAGGTTAACCAGTCCCAAGAGGTTAATTGCATGGCAAGTATAGCAGCGATCGCTCCAGTTGCGAGGGTCATTGTCACAGATATCAAAGCATAACCGACAGTTCGCTTGGTAAAGTTGGGTTTGTCTCCCCAATACTCACCAATAGTGATTCCCAGCAGCATTTGACCGAATAAGTTAACTAAAGGCGGTGGAGTAAAGCTAATATCACTTACAAAAGGCAGCGAATTGAGTAAAGGATTAAACCCGATACCAATTAACAATGCACCAAAAAAATCGCCAGCGGGAATTTTGAAAAATATAGCTGGATAAACTACTAATGCAGTAATTACAAGTAGTAATAAAAGTAATCCTAGTTGAGATGGATCGAAATTGAGCAAAGCACTTTTGACAGGTAGTGTTTGCATCCAGGAATTACCAACTAATGTTCTAGCGATGAAGGGAAACAGAAAAACTACTGAGGTAACGCGAATTGCTTGAACTAAAGCAACCAAGCTCACATCTTTATTGTAATCTGCTGCGATCGCTGCCATAATTCCCACACCACCTGGAACCGTAGCCAGCATTGCTGTCAATAAATTGGTTTTGCTAAGGCGGGAGTAAATGTAACCAATGCAACTACCGCTCAGTAACAGAAACAACGTGAGAAAAATAAAGATGGGAATACCAGAAGCAATACTAGCTAAATTAGCGTGAGCATTGGAAGCGCCGACGGTTAAGCCTACAAGTGCCATTCCCACTTTTCTGGCAATGCGGTTAGGTTTGGGAGAATATTCATAGAAAATTCGACATCCTTGGAGAACTACTGTACCAGCTGCAATCCCAGCAAATATCCAAGCAATCCCACCAATGTGAAACTTTGCTAAACCTATACCCATAGGCAGTGCTAAAAGTATTTCCAGGGTAAGAACAATTGATTGTTTTACAAATAATTGTTGCTTGGTAACAGTAGAATTTTTATGGATGTGTTCTTCTAGGTTGGGAGCAACACTAAGGCTTTGATTCATCGATATAAGCTTTTTTATTAATTTAATCTAATTTAGAAAAATAATGCGACAGATATTCAATGTCAGATTATTTATCATTGAGTATACGTAATAACCGGGGTAGTAGATATCGATATCTAAGAAAGTCTCGAATAACTAAACGAGTTGGAGCAAATAAAAAAGAATGCGACATATGTTAAATGTAACAGAGTTAGCATTCTGGGTGTGTAGTGACAGTCTTGCATATCTATATCCAAGAAAATTTTCAGGAGTTAGAGAAGTTAGTTTGCCAGGAGAGCCAAGGCTTCCTTCTAAAATTGTCTAACTCATTAATTCCCAATTCTGCTGTATTTCTACTTGTATAGGTTGGGGAATGCTTCCATTCAACCCAACCCAATACTTGTCGGGTTTTGGGGAAAAGGGAAAGAAAAAACCTTTAACCTTTACCCTTTAACCTTTTCCCCAAATCCAATTCCGACTTAAAAATGCTTAACCGAGCAGTATTGCAACCCAACCTATTTTCCTACTTTTGTTGTTAACTGAATTCAGAATTCTGTTGGCGTAGGGAGACGTAGCGGATTCTGAATTCTGCTTTAATCTTCATCAAGTGCCGGGAAAACTTCCTCAAATTGCCACAATCTATCTTTATTTTCAACGAACCAAATACGAGTTTCTGGAGTTAATTTACTCCAAATGTCTTCAGGAGGAATATGAGGGGATGCATATTGGTACTGCTGACCAAGTGATTTAAGATTGTCAGCTACATCACTGGGAATTCCGAATTGTTCCCAGTCTATTTTTATATTTCTGCCCGAAACTCCCGCTGTGGGATCGTAAATCAATTGTGCAGATCTGACTAAATCAGCAAAGTGTTTCGGTTTGAGTTTGGTGATTTCCTGAAGGAGTGATTCGTTATGTTCTGGAGACATTTTACTAGCAGTGGTGAAGAGTAGTAGTGTATTCAATCAGTCAACAGTTGAACAGTTTTTTACTTGCAAATCGTAAAACTGTTCGCGAATAACTGTTGTTCCATTCTTCGATCGCTGTAACTGATTTTTGAACTTACTGCCAGAGATTTGTATCCCAATGTTTCTAGCTTAGCGCTTTTATTAATTAATTCTTGCAGCTTTTACTTTAGCTAATCATTTTCGATCAGAACTGTAACAGCTGCGATCGCAATCAACATTTCGTCATTTTGATCGTTGAGTTCAGGAATTGCTCGCCCTTGAACTACCATCCCTCCAGATTCTACTGTCAGAGTTTTTTGACCAAATGGTAGTACGGCTAGTACTTCCTCTTGCCGAACTTTTTCTGGGTATGGTACTGCTACTTGCACTTGGACAATCATTTCATTGGGATGACTCAAACCAGCGATTTCCCAAACACCAGGTAAAGCATTATGAGCGATCGCATTGCGTACCGCCCTAGATGCTGCTACTGTTGGTTCTTGTCCATGCTGATCTACTCCCATCCCCATTTCAACTATCAATCGTTTACGCACCATTCCAACCTCCGGCAAATCCCAACTCTTGTACAGACGCGATTCATCGCGTCTCTACTCCCAACTCCCTCATCCAGAAAGTACTTAGAGCATATGCAATAACTTACTCAGACGCTCTGAATAACTTTTCATCACCTTGATGGCAAACATCGGTGTTTCCTGAACGGCAAAAAGAAACGCTTTTTCATCAAGGAAAGCAAGTTTGCAGTCCGTTTTGGCAATAGCGGTGTAAGTTCTATTTTTTATCCCTACAAGTATGCCCACACCAAAAACTTCACCTGTATCAATGGTTTCTACAACCTTACCATTGACTGATATATCTACTTGCCCTTCCACAATGCCGTACATGCTATCACCAGTCTCTCCTTGTTCAAAGATGACTTCGCCTGGTGAAAATACTTTAGGATTGGGTTGTTTTTGAAATATACCGACTGTAACTACAGGACTTAGCATTAGAGCAACCCCAAAATTATTAGTTTTTGAATGAAACCTTTAGATAGGCATCATGAGAACCCAAAAAAGTATACTACTTTCTGTTGGTTAACTCCAATTTCCGCAATATTTCTAGTTGGTTAAATATTCGTTAAGGCAATAGGCAATAGGCAAAGAAAGTATCTTGGTATCTGGGTTTTACGGTAAAGTTATGTCCTCAACTGTGCTTCAAATCGATTTTAATTGATAGCTTAATATAGTTCGGTCAACTGGAAAATATAACTATGGAAAAACAACCGATACAAGTAATTGGAGGTGGATTAGCTGGGACAGAAGCTGCTTGGCAAATAGCCCAAGCTGGAGTGCCAGTGATTTTATATGAAATGCGTCCAAAGCGCTTTAGTCCTGCTCACCACACGGAACATTTGGCAGAATTAGTGTGTAGTAATTCCTTTGGAGCAATGGCGAGCGATCGCGCCGCCGGATTGTTGCACGAAGAATTACGTCAACTTGGTTCTATCGTCATTCAAAAAGCTGATGAACACGCCGTTCCTGCCGGTGGGGCGCTAGCTGTAGACAGGGGACAATTTGGCCAAGACTTAACTCAAACTCTATCGAGTCATCCTTTAATTGAATTTTGCCGGGGTGAAGTGCAAGCTATTCCTGAAGGGATTGTAGTTTTGGCAACCGGGCCTTTAACCAGTCCTGATTTGGCAGAAGATTTACGCCGCTTTACAGGCATGGAATACCTCAGCTTTTTTGATGCCGCTAGCCCGATTATCGTCGGAGACTCCATTAACCGTGACATTGCCTTCATGGCATCGCGTTATGATAAAGGTGAAGCTGCTTATCTCAACTGCCCAATGAATAAAGAGCAGTATTTGAGGTTCCGAGAAGAACTCTGCAAAGCCGAACAAACAGAACTCAAAGATTTTGAACGCGAAACAGCGAAATTTTTTGAAGCCTGTCTACCCATTGAAGAACTAGCACAGCGGGGAGAAGACACCATGCGCTATGGCCCGCTTAAACCAGTGGGTTTATCGGATAGTCGCACCGACGAACGTCCCTATGCTGTAGTTCAGTTACGCCAAGAAGATAAAGCTGGGCAACTTTGGAACATGGTAGGATTCCAAACTAATTTGCGCTGGGGCGAACAAAAACGCATATTTCAACTAATTCCTGGTTTAGAAAAAGCCGAATTTGTGCGCTTGGGAGTGATGCACCGCAATACCTTTATTAATGCTCCTCAGTTGATGCATCCTACTTTGCAATTTAAAGCGCGTCCAACTTTGCTAGCAGCTGGGCAGTTAATTGGTACAGAGGGCTACACCGCAGCCGCAGCCGGTGGTTGCTTGGCGGGAATTAATGCAGCACGGCTGGCTTTAGGTAAAGAACCGTTGACTTTACCACCCACAACAATGATGGGGGCGCTATTTGAATTTATTAGTTCTGCTTCGCCCAAACATTTCCAACCAATGCCGCCCAACTTTGGGATTTTTCCCGAATTGGGTGTGAAAATCAAAAATAAACAAGAGCGTTATGGACATTATCGCGATCGCTCTTTAGCTGACTTAGCAAATTGGAAAGCTGATAGTGTTGACTGTTTACTGGTGAGTGTTGAGTGAGGAGTTATTATTCTCTTCTCTACTTTCCCGTTGAATGCAACTCAGTATTAGTTATAGAAATGGGGAATGGGCAATAGGAAATTAATTACCTCTTGCCTCTTGCCTCTTGCCTCAAAGCTTTAGTTCGCATCAGATTTAAAACTATCGAAACTAGCCATGACAAAATAATTCATTATTCGTGAATTATGAATTATGAATTATAAATTATAAATTATTTGGTGATAGGTAAGATTGGAATTGTTGCCAATCGATAGACTCGATAAAAAATGCGAGACAGCATACTTTGGAGCTGAATCGCGTTGAAAGCAGTTTTACAAACCTCGTGTAATTTGAATATAAATGCAGCAAATAACAGTGCATTTATCCTCAAAAAGGAGAATATTATGACATCTCAAATCTTTGACCAAACCAAAGCAGAAGCATTTGCAATGAGGATGCTGGATATTATTAATAACGGCGGATTGGCGCTGATGATTTCTATTGGGCATCGCACCAAACTGTTTGATACTTTAGCAGAACTTTCACCCTCTACAAGTCAACAAATTGCTGATGCAGCAGGCTTAAACGAACGCTATGTGCGGGAATGGCTGGGGGCAATGGTGACTGGGAATTTTGTTGAATATAATCCACAAGAAAAAACTTATTACTTGCCTCCAGAACATGCTGCATTCTTGACAAGATTAGCCTCTGGGGATAATATAGCTCCCTTTACTCAATTTATATCGGTGTTAGGAACAGTTGAAGACCAGATTGTAGATTGTTTCCACAAAGGCGGAGGCGTACCCTACTCACAATATAAACGTTTCCATGAAGTGATGGCGGAAGATAGCGGACAAACTGTGGTGGCTGCTTTAGAGGAACATATTTTGCCGCTGATTTCTGGTTTAACAGAAGCCCTACAACAAGGAATTGATGTGCTGGATGTAGGTTGCGGTAGTGGCCGTGCCCTCAACAAGCTAGCACAGCTGTTTCCTAACAGTCGCTTTACAGGATATGATTTGTCCCAAGAAGCGATCGCCATTGCCTCTACTGAAGCTCAGCAACGAGGACTCACCAATATTCAATTTCAAGTTAAAAACGCTGCTACATTCGACGAAGTAGAGCAATACGACTTGATTACTACCTTTGATGCGGTGCATGACCAGGCAAGACCCGATCTTGTATTGCGAAACATTCATAATGCCCTGCGTCCCAATGGTACTTACCTGATGCAAGACATCAAAGCCTCAACTGATGTGAATGGTAATATGGAACATCCTGTTGCTCCTTTTCTGTACACCATCTCTTGTATGCATTGTATGACGGTATCCCTAGCAGCTGGCGGTATGGGACTGGGAGCCATGTGGGGACGAGAAAAAGCAGTGGAAATGCTCAGTGAAGCTGGGTTCACTAGTGTGGAAATCAAGCAGCCGGCTCACGATTTATTCAATGACTACTACATTACCAAAAAGAAGTAAACCAATGTGCCAACTTTGTAGCGTGCTGAATCGATTAGGCGATCGCACCAAGAATTATCCATCTTTACCTACTATCAGTCAATTCTCTGCTGCCGTGAAAATTGAGCGCTTACCCCAAACAGCATCTGATGACTCTCAGCCAAACAACACAGTAATGGTTAGGAACTCCAAAAATTGAAGGAGGCAGGAGGCAGGAGGCAGAAGGCAGAAGGAGTAAATCAGTAGAGGTCGAATCCCCTACTGATTTAGAGCCACTGAACTCTCGTGAGCGTGGGGGTTTTAAACCCTTGCTCCCTATGGTCGCGGCAGGAAACTCCAGGGCAGTTTTCCTCCAGCAAGAACAGCCCTCTGCCTCCTGCCTCCTTGATAAATTATTCCACTTCAAGCTGTTAATTATGAACCGTCAATGGTCAACAGTGAACAATAGCAATGTAATATTTTTTTACTTGGAAGTCCCTTAATCCCAAGGTCAGTAATTATACGGCAGTTGTGCTGTGAATGATTGTTCAGTGCGATCGCAGCACAACAAGCTTGTAGTATGCTCCTTATCAGTGGCAGATCGAATTCGTATTCCGGCAAAAATCCCGCATTATAGCAGTTGCCAGCTAGGTTAAAACATAAATCGATGGTGCGATCGTCAAACCCCAACACCACCAAACTTTTAACCTTGTTGTCTATTCCCTGTTTCCTGCTATACAACAACCATTTTTATTTATATAAAAATTAAATAAGTAAAAACCGCAGCTTTTTAATGTTAAAGAGTGTAACTTCATGAAAGCTTTAACTTGTTAAAAGTATATTTACGGTTATTTAAGTATTTTTAACCAGAAATTAATTCCTTTTTTGTTTGTAATATGCGAGTATTACAATGAGCGAGTCTGTTCGCTCGATCAAACCCAAAAGGTATATATTATGGCGACTATTGCTGGTACTCCTAACAACGATTTTTTGTCGGGCACTATTGGTGACGATCAGATTTTTGGAGTTGGGGGTAATGATAACATCTCTGGTGGTCAGGGAAATGACCTGATCGATGGTGGGCAAGGTAATGACACGCTATTTGGTAATGGCGGTAACGACATATTTCGGGCTAGTCAAGGAAATGACAGCATTAATGGTGGTGATGGTACTGACGTAGCAGACTATAGTTACTTGAATAAAAGCATCACATTGTCAGGTGTGGGCACAATTACTAAGTCTGGTGGATTTGGTACAGACCAAGTATTGAAGGTAGAAACAGTTATTGCTGATGCCGATGTTGCCAACAACACCATAGATGCATCTGGCTCTTTGCCTGGAGTATCCGCCACTGCTGACCTAGAAGCCCAAAGTATTTCCGCCAATAACGTTCCTGGTTTAGGGACATTAACATTTAATGTCGTCAACTTTGACAATGTTATCGGTACAAATGTTGCTGACAGCATTAAAGGTGATGGACAAGCTAACCAATTATTTGGTAAAGCCGGCAATGACACCATTGATGGTAGAGGTGGTAACGACCTCATTGATGGTGGAGACGGTAATGACGACCTAGCAGGTGGTAGTGGCAATGACACCTTCAAAGGCGGCCAAGGTAACGACAGCATCAATGGTGGCGATGGCATTGATACCGCAGATTACAGCAAGTTGGGTAAAACCATCACTCTCTCAGGTGTGGGCACAATTACAAAAGCTGGCGCACTCGGACAAGACCAAGTACTTAAAGTAGAAACAGTAATTGCTGATGCCAGCGTTGCCAACAACACCATAGATGCATCTGCATCTTTGCCTGGAGTATCCGCCACTGCTGACCTGCAAGCCCAAACTATCTCTGCTAATAACGTTCCTGGTTTGGGGACATTAACATTTAATGTAATTAACTTTGATAATGTCATCGGCACAAACGTCGCTGACAGCATTAAAGGCGATGGACAAGCTAACCAATTATTTGGTAACGCTGGTAATGACACCATTGATGGTAGAGGTGGTAACGACCGAATTGATGGTGGAAGCGGTGATGATGACCTAGCAGGTGGCACCGGCAATGACAACTTCAAAGGCGACCAGGGTAATGACAGCATCGATGGTGGCGATGGTACTGACACCGTAGACTACGGCAAGCTAGGTCAAAGCATTACCCTCTCAGGTGTTGGCACAGTTACAAAAGCTGGCGGACTCGGACAAGACCAAGTATTTAAAGTTGAAAAGGTTATTGCTGATGCTAGTGTTGCCGACAACACCATAGATACATCTGCATCTTTACCTGGGGTATCTATCAACGTTAATCTGCAAGCTCAAACTATCTCTGCCAATAATGTTCCTGATTTGGGGACAATAACATTTAATGTAGTTAACTTTGATAATGTCATCGGTACCGAGGCCAGTGATATCATTGCTGGTGACAACCAAAGTAACCAATTGTCCGGCAACGCCGGCAACGATATATTTAAGGCCAGCCGTGGTAACGACAGTATTGATGGTGGCGATGGCATTGATACCGCAGACTACAGCAAGCTAGGTAAAACCATTACTCTCTCAGGTGTTGGTACAGTTACAAAAGCTGGTGGATTTGGTACAGACCAAGTATTGAAGGTAGAAACAGTTATTGCTGATGCTAGTGTTGCTAACAACACCATAGATGCAGAGGCATCTTTGCCTGGAGTATCCGCCACTGCTGACCTAGAAGCTCAAACTATCTCTGCCAATAACGTTCCTGGTTTGGGGACATTAACATTTAATGTCGTCAACTTTGACAATGTTAAAGGCACAAATATTGCTGACAGCATTAAAGGCGATGGACAAGCTAACCAATTATTTGGTAACGCTGGTAATGACACCATTGATGGTAGAGATGGTGACGACTTAATTGATGGTGGAAGCGGTAGTGACAGCTTAACAGGTGGTGCAGGCGATGACACCTTCAGGGGCAGCCAGGGTAATGACGCCATCAATGGTGGTGATGGTATTGATACCGCAGATTATAGCAAGCTAGGTAAGAGCATTACTCTCTCAGGTGTTGGAACTGTTCAAAAAGCTGGCGGATTCGGACAAGACCAACTCTTTAAAGTCGAAACCATTGTTGCTAGTGCTAGCGTTGCCAACAACACCATAGATGCATCTACCTCTTTGCCTGGGGTATCTATCACTGTTGACCTGCAAAATCAAAGTTTGGCCGCCAATAACGTTCCTGATTTGGGGACATTGCCATTTAGTGTAATCAACTTTGACAATGTTACAGGCACAAACGCAAGTGACAGCATTGCTGGCGATGGACAAAATAACAAATTGTTCGGCAATGATGGTAATGACACTATCTCCGGTGGCTTGGGTAATGACACTCTCTCCGGTGGCAAAGGTGACGATAGCCTCGTAGGTGGCTTTGGTGCAGATAAGTTTTTGTTCGCCAGTATCAATGACGGTCTTGACACAATCAAAGATTACAACTTTGGTCAGAGCGATAAAATCCAAATTTCTAAAGTAGGGTTTGGTACTAATAGCCTTGCTGACTTTTTCTACGATACCTCTAGCGGTAGTTTGTCTTTCCTGGGAACTCAATTCGCTTTCCTGGAAAACGTTTCACCCAATATCAGTATTGATTTGGTCTAAAAAAGATACCGTTGGTGAGGCGATCGCAAGTTAAAGCTTTTTGTTGTAGAAGTACTGGTTAGTACTTTATCAATATCAAATTGAGAGTCCTACAAACACGAGTAATTGTGTTTGTATTCCAGATTCAAAGTTGTGTTGCAAAAAAAGACGTTTGGCTAGAAAGTATGAATTCCCTCAACTTTCATCAGCCAAACTTCAAAAAGTTTTTGCAACGCAATCACTTAGTATCAATAGTTACGAAATATTTAGTTTTCACCTGTTTACAGATTCAAGCAAAGACAGATGTGATTAATCCCATCTGTACACAATGGTGTAGTTGAATTATTTGAAAAAAGCTGTAATGTTTTTAAGTCAATGCAATAAGATTACACAGCAGTTATTATACTGTCCTAAAAGCTGATATTCTTTATCAACCTGCTATTTGCTGTAACTTTTGATTTTAGATAAAACTTCAATATTTTCACCATATCCTGTAAGATAAATTCATCACTATAAATCAGAATTTTGTGTATATTAAAAAACAACTCTAAGTTAGAGACAATACTGCTTTGTTCATTTGAATATCAAAAATTGAGGAGTAAGCCTAGTGGCAGTTAAGTTAAATCAATTATTGAAGTTTCCAATCAAATATTTACCAGCAATTACAGCTTTAATAACTCTTTTTTCGTTACCAGTTAAAGCAGCTACATTTTTAGTAACCGATCGCACTACTTTTGGAGGTAATGATGAAGTTGATTGGGTAAGTTTAGGTAAAGTATTCAATCCCGTCGCTCCTGATTTTTCTACTTTTTTACCTAACTCCTTTTCAGCAATATCCCAAGGCGGTTTAGGGTTAGATGTAAATATAGCTCCAACTAATAATCCTTTAATTACCCAACCATTTGTCTTCCAAACTTTACCTCCTCCTGGTATTCGGACTAACTTCGCCAACGGTGACTATATTCTCTTCGGAGGTATAGACGTAACAGGTTTTGGGCCTAATCCTTCTTTTCCCACCGACGGTAACGGCGGGCCTTTCACCATTACTTTTGACAAGCCTGTTTTTGGTGCTGGAACTCAGATAGCTGTAGACGATCGCTTTACATTCGATGCATTTGTCTCAGCTTATGATATTAACAATAATCTTTTAGGTACTTTCTCAGCCCAAGGTACTTCCTCACTACTGTTGGATAATTCTGCGCTTTTCTTGGGTGTTCGTAGTGATGAGGCAAACATCTCACGACTCGTTTTCAGTAGTTCTTTTCCCCAACAAGGTTTGGCTATCAATAAGGTCAGCATTATTGGAGTTCCCGAACCAACTTATACCTTGGCAATATTAATTTTTGGTGTTTCCGGCGGTATTTTGAAACTACGGCAACGCATTAAAGTTTCTACGGCCTCGAAATAGCTTTAATAAAAAGCTTAGGAACTTCCAAATACAAAAATATCCGACTATTTCTTGTGGGGTGGGCGTCTCGCCCGCCCTTAATTATGGCAAACAAGATGCCCACAAGATTAGATAATTTAACGTGAATTCGATGTACGGGATTTTGACCTCACCCCCAGCCCCTCTCCTTCAAGGAGAGGGGAGCAAAAAGCCTAATTTTTCGTTACTCCTCCCTCTCATCGTAGGTGAGGTCTGTCGAACTCACGTTAATTTAATACTCAGTTTGACGAACCTCTCCCTACCTTGAACTAAACAGAACTTACGCAAGAACTCTCTGGAACTCTTATTTCTCCGTGCCCTCTGCGTCCTCTGTGGTAGCCTGCGGCAAGCCGCTTTGCGTCTACGTTTTTTCATGATTTTGCGTAAGTCCTACTAAAGTTCAAACCTATCGCCTTTTGCCTGTTGGCTGCTATATTAAGTCTTCACAGGTAAACGAGAAATTGTCCATAAAAACAGTACAAATATGAAGTAAATTACACCAACTAACCCAAACTCAATCAAAGGAATATAGCTTACTTCGTAAATTCTGCCTAAGCCACGTTCAGTCAATCCATAAACGGCGACTACACTCACTAAAAAAGCTGCATAGATAATGCGTTTAGTCCAGATACCTACAGGTAAACCGTGGAGTTGGGTAATTACCAAAATGCCAATAAAACCAAAAAGAAATGTTGGCCATTTGGTCTGTCCCAGCATCCAAGACACAACTACACTATGTAAAAGCACCATAATTTCTAAACTAAATGTCCACCAACGGTTGACATGGGTGCGGTTAAAAATCAACGATGATTGGAGCAGCAGCAAAAACATATAGAGAAAACCAATTAAGTGCCCCGAAGTCGCTTCCATTGGATGATACCAAAAGGTGTAGATAGCGGCGAAGGAGAAAAAGTAGCCGTGGTACAGCTTGATAATTTGCAAAAATTGTTGATGAAATGGAACAGGATTACCAAAAAACAAACCGCGTCGAGGTGTTTCTAAAATCAGTACGAAGACTAGTAAAAGTACGACCGCGCCTTGGGAAGCCCAAATTGAAGTATCCTGAGCCAGAGCATCGTACCAAATATATGTCTGGAGAAAGTGCAAAGCTATAAACGTAAGATTAATACCAAGCATCAAGTAATTAATTGGGTGCAAGGCTGATTTGTATTTCAGCCGCGTTTGCTGCGCCCACCAGATACACGCCCAGATGCTAAACTGATGCCCAAGGTACATACCCCAAGCCGTGACTCGGCTCCAAAAAGTTGGGTTGGGAAGCTTCCAGTAGTACCAATTTAATCCTTGATCAGGAAGTTTGGTGATGCTTGCAGGAATGCTCCCACCTAACCAAATTCCGTAGGTAATGAGAATGCTGACAAAGATGCCTATAAACAATACTCGGCGACCAGTCATACTGATTTTAGATTTTAGATTTTAGATTTGCGATTAAAAAAATTGATACCTAAGCTGTTGGCAAGAATTATTCAGCTTGGGTATCAAAATCTTCTGAATTGTGAATTGTGAATTCTAAATTCTTACCTAGCGACACGTTCTACTTTTGGTTGAGATGCACTTGTAGTTACCCGCAAACTCAAAGTTAAAGCTAATAGAATTACTAATGACCCACTCAAGAAAGGAGCAGAACTCCCAAATTTCATAAAGCTAACCCCTGCCCAGGTCGGCCCGCCGATGCGGGCTAATGCAGAGGAAGAATTGGCAATTCCTAATATTTGTCCTTGTTCTTCTGGGGCTGTAATTTGAGAGATCAAGCTGGTCAATATTGGTTGGCTGATACTAATTCCCCATGCCACAAGTGCGGTAGCAATTAACAATAAAATTAAGCTTTGTGAAAATCCTATTAGTAGTAATCCTAAACCTAATCCAAATATCCCCAAGAAAAGTAACTTGATTTCACCCAAATGTTTTTTGAGAAATCCGATGAGTCCTCCTTGAATGATTGTACTTACAATCCCCATGAAGGCAAAAAGATAGCTAGTTTGTTGAGGGCCCCAGTTTAATTCTTGTTTAGACCATAAAGCCAATGTAGAGTCCATAGCCGCAACACCAAAGGTCACTAAAAAGTAGATACCAATGAGGATACACAACTGTGGACGCCTGGATAGTTGTAGCCAGTTCAACTTTGGTTGATGGTATTGATGAGCTTGGATTTTAGCTTTGATCTCAGAATTTAGGGATTCTGGAAGTAATATCAAAGCAGAAAGCAATGCTAATAAAGATAATCCACCTGCAAATAAGGACGGTAGATGAAAGTTAGCATTGTTGGGATCGGAGCCTGTGAGAATACCTCCAATAGCTGGGCCGAGGATAAAGCCAAGACCAAAAGCCGCTCCGATTGCGCCCATACCACGAGCTCGATTAGCCGGAGTGGTAATATCTGCTATGTAGGCTTGAGCAGTGGCAATATTCCCTGCCATCATCCCGGCAAAACCACGAGCAATAAACAACATCCATAATGAGTTGGCAATGCCTAATCCTATGTATGCAATTACAGAACCTGATAAAGTGAGTAATAAAATCGGACGGCGACCGTAGCGATCGCTAAAACCACCCCATAAAGGTGCAAATAGGAACTGCATTAAAGAATAAATAGCTACAAGTAGAGTGGCTTCATTTGGATTTGCGCCAAATTCTTGAGCATATAAAGGCAGTATCGGCAGGATAATTCCAAAGCCAAGTAAGTCTATAAATACAGTCAAAAATAAGACAAATATAGCTCTGCCATTATTTTTATTCTCCATAGGTGCAATTCCCTTTGATAAAAATATCTGTAACTTTAATTAGTTTTCTCGACATCAGGGAACGCTTGTTAATCAAGACTCATTCAAGCCAACCGATAATCAATTCAACCAAATTTGTCGAATCTGAAGGTGGTTGAGCCAAATTGCGTGGAACAAACCTACTATAAAAATGAAACCAATAATACTACTAATGCAAGCAACTATGATCTCGTGCTTCCGTATAGCTTTTTGTATCTTCGCGTCTATGATGTCTTCTAAATCTTTGTATGTCATTTAGTTTAATTTGGCTTAAAGTAAGAATGATGTTTGGGCTTATGTATTTATATTAAGCTGGAGTATCTACGAAACCTCTAACTTATCTGCCTAATTAGTAACAAGCTATTAGAGCTTATTACCAATTAAGCTTATTACCAATTCTTGAAGAAAGGTATACAGATAAATGAAAATAAGAATGAGGAAAGGCGTGAACTATATGGCAAGTTTATACAAAATAGTATTTTAAGATAGTTTGACACAACTGAAACAATATTAGACTAACAGAAAACATAACCAGGAAAATAATACAAATTAATTTCAACTAAAAATTTTGGCATTTAGAATGCCTAGAACCTTATTGCTTGACGCAAGGTTCCTATATTACAGGACGCTCTACCTGTAAAATCTATAAGCTACGAAGTTATGATAATACATTTTGCAAAATCTAGATAGTAGGTTTGTAATTTTTTTTATTCATAATGGTTAACCGATGTAATTTAAACTACAATATGTAACATAAGTGTTGTTGCTTAATACATATTGAATTACTGGAAAAGTTTTTTATCAAAGAATAATCAATAGCAATAATTTGTTGAAAGAGATTAGCTGGAGCTATGGCTAATCATCAAAAGAGCTTTTCCAGTTACAGGATAACTACATACAGATTCAATAAATTAATAATTTGGGTTAACAGCTTGTTATAGAAACAATAACATCCAGCACAATTAGTGAATTCAAGCTTTCCAGGGCATCAGCCGACGGAAATCAGAATTCAAACAGGCTTTATCCCTGACTTTGAAACTTATTTTGTGTACTTCACTTTCTGGGAAATCCGTTGTTTATTTAAGCTTTCGTTAAGCGGTTTTTATGGGCTGGCCTTTTTCCAGGTCGTCTGAAACAACTCATAGTTATAAAACTCCCCGACTTTTTATTTGAGCGTTTGAGAGATTTTACTGTTTACCTGGCTTAATTAAATCAAAAATGGATAAAGCCAAGCTAGGAAGATGTTTTAAAAATAGTGCCTGGGGCTTCCAAAGCTTTAAATTCCTCCCACTCTCCTCGTTGTTTGAGAAAACCCAAACTGTGAGTTCTCACCACAGATATGCTTAAAAGTAGCAGGTACAATTGCATGTAATAGTACGTATTACAAGGTTCGGGCTTTAGATATCGGGTTGTTCCCTTGTCTGCTTGTCCTGTTCGCTGATGATTCGGAACTAGCCAAACAAGCATGACAAATAGTAAGATTTAGGGGCACAACATGTTGTGCCCCTACGATTATTGGTACTTTTCTTAATTTCAACGAGCGCGGAGGGATTTGAACCCCCGACCCACAGAACCGGAATCTGTTGCTCTATCCACTGAGCCACGCGCCCTTAGTCTTTTGCATTATAGCACAGATGCGATCGCATTTGCTCTCGGATTAAAGATAATCGGCTGGATTGACGGGTGAACCATTACGACGTACTTCAAAGTGGAGGTGGGGCCCAGTCGATAAACCTGTGGAACCAACAGCAGCGATCGCTTGTCCTCGTTCAACTCCTTGTCCATCGCTAACATACAACTCGCTGGAATGCCCGTACAGTGTGGTAATGCCTTTGCCGTGGTCGATGATTACAGCTCTGCCATAACCACCATACCAGCCAGCAAAAATTACTGTTCCCGAATCCGCTGCCCGAATTGTACTGCCATAACTAGCGGCAAAATCCATCCCTGCATGAAAACGACGATAGCCGAGAACTGGGTGCATCCGCCAGCCAAAGGGACTGCTAGTAGCAGCATCGCTAGGATAGGCAAACATCCCAGTTCCCTGAATAATAATGCTTGTACGGCTATTGGTTTTTGCTTGCGCTGCTGCTACCTTTTGCTGAATTAAGACTTCCAAATATTTGGATTCTCTTTCTAGCTGATTTTGGGCTGCTTCCAAAGCGAGGCGATCGCTATTGAGGCGTTGAATTAGTTCTGATTGTGATTCCGCCTGGGTTTGGAAATCGGCTTTTTGTGCTAACAGTTGTTCGCGAATCAAAGCAATTTCGTTTTTTTGTTCCTCTACTTCGGTTTTTTGCTGATTTATGGAGTTTGCTTGGGCGTTGAGTTTTACCAAAATTTGTTGGTCTGCTTGATAGACTAACTTCAATTGATGACGGCGGCTGATAAAGTCGCTGATATTTTGACTTTGTAGCAAAACAGCCCATCCTTGACTAGCTGGCGATCGCTGGAGATAGCGCAATCGTGCTACTGTTGCGACTTGACGAGTTTCGTAGGAACGCTGGGCTACAGCTAAATCATTTTCCAACTGTTGCAAACGTTGGCTAGCCAGTTGTAATCGCGATTCACTTTCTTGAATATAGCTATCGGTGGTTTGTAGATTTTGGTTTAAACCAGTCAGGTGTTGTTGCGCCTGTTGCTGAAGATTTGTTAAGCGATCGCGTTCGTTAACCACACTCCGATGCTGCTGATTCATTTGTTGCTGTTGTTGGCGTAGCATATCAATAGACTCTGTAGAATTGGCGTGTACTGGAATCAAAGCCAAACAAAGCCAACAAATACAGCTAAATGCAACAGATAAACCCCAAAAAATCTGCTTTTTTTCTAGAAATCGCGCTCTCATAGTGTGAGACTAACCAAAACGATGCTTTCATACACTATGAGGATTATTCCCAAAATCTGATTAATTCACTCTACTAGGGCGATCGTTAGTTAATACTGAAGCCAGGTGAGCAGGACGAGATAAGTGTGGGCAATGTCCTCCAGGCAGTTCTATAGCATCAACTCCCAAGCGCTTGCGTGCAGCGTAGCGCGACCATGCAGGAGAGATTATCAAATCGTCACTACAAAAAATATATTTATAATCTACATTTGGTAAAGCCTTCAAAGGATTAACTTCATAAATATATGCCATTGATTGTTGTGAACGTCTTTTTGAAAGTGCCCAACGCATTACATCCGGTTGACAATCTTGATAGAAAACTTCCATCAATACTGCTTCATCCGCAAAGTTTTTACCAGCAGAAACGGGATTAAACATATAAGGTTCATCATCGAATTGTTCGAGTTGACGCGACTCTTTCGCTTCGTAATTTAATGATTTGAGGCTATCAGAATCGAGATGATGAGAAAATTGGTCAATGGTACTGGTTCCTGGGCATGGAATAAGCGCGGTAAGGAATACCAGTTGACGTACTTGATGGGCTTCTGCCACAAGGGGAATAACAGTACCAGCCATTGAGTGACCAACCAGCACAATATCATCATCAGTTTTTGGAAGTGCTTGCAATACTACATCCGCGAATTGCGATAAACTTGCAGATGCATCTTCAATTGGCAAATCCATTGCTACCGTTTTGTGACCTTGCGCTTCTAAGTAAGGAATTAACAAATCCCAACACCAAGCGCCTTGGAAAGCACCGTGAACTAGACAAAAAAGACTCATAGCGATTTCAGGTAAGTTTTCTCATTTTTGCTTATCTTCTACCTTACATCACCATAAAAAGTCATCAACAACTAAAAGCTAATGACTAACGAAATAACTGAAATCTTAAAACAATCTTCTGCTGATTTGTTAATGATGAGTGAGTCAGACTACCCTTTTGAGGTTGTTTTCTGGACTGGCCCAGTTGACAGTTTGACAACTCAAAAACTACTCCAATTAACAAACCATCCCCAAAATTCCCAGGTTGAGGAAGTAGATTTAGATTATTTCTTTCGGAATTGCGCCTATGAAAAAGAATGGCACGACGAACAACAGAAACAGAATGTCAAAAAATTTCAAACCCTTGTCCAGACACTTAAAAATAACCTTAATGAAATCAAAGTTTATCGCATAGGGACGATAAATATTGATGTCTACATCCTCGGCAAAACACCATCTGGAGATTTAGCAGGCCTTTCGACTAACGTTGTAGAAACCTAGCAGTTAATTGTTAATTTGTAATACTTGTCTGTGGCGAGTATTACGAATTAACAATTATGTTAAAGCTGTGTAGTTTTAGTTTTGATTTAACTACAGATTGTCAACTCTAGATTCAATCGTAGATTGAACAGATGAGGACACATTAGATAAGAAATTGTAACCTGTTTTGAGTTCAATTGAATCAACAGAAACTCTATATGTTCTCCAATCGTTGTTTCTTATCCCTTGGCTATTGGGCATATCAACGCTGATAACCCTCGTGCTAGTCGTAATCCCAGATGGCCCAGTACCAGGGTTAACGACTACAGCAATCTTCCAGACTCTATTTGGAACTTGAACTTTGCCATTGACAATTGTATTTCTTGTGCCATTTGAGCCAGTTCCACCAATACCGTAGGGACCAGAAATAATATATAGTTCTTTGCCCTGACTCACTAAGCTTCTCAAATAGTTTTCTAATGAAGCCCACGGCCCCTGATTATTATCAGGCGACTGTGGCACCATATTTGTCATCAGGAAGGTTGCAGAGTTATCGGTTACTGTTCTGGTTCTGTCAGCGGAAGGTGTCATATGCCCTCTATCAAACCCGCTACCAGAATAATCAGAGCCACTTACTCGATACCATCCTGTAGGGAGGCTGGTATCAGCGCGGAAGTCGTCTTGTCTTGGCGCTGAACCAAGCCACGACGAGTTTAATTGCCAAGACACCCAATTTGCAATCCCTCTATCACGGCTGTAACTGAGTGCATACTGGGGTTTTAATAATAAATAGTTGTTTGGAACTGAGACGCTTGTTGTTGCATTACTTGGATTGCCCAAGGTTAAATGCACACTTGATGATTGTGCTTTAGTTGGGCGTAAATATGCAATCAGCGCTATAGGTAGGGCTACAGCTACACAAGGCAGCAGAAATTTAAAAAGCCTAGTTTTCCTCATACTTTTAGTATTGAAAGACACAATCAGTCTCTTAGGCTTATGTTCTAAAATCAAGTATTCAGGGATACAAAAAGTAGAAAAAGTATAAATTATTAACCTAATTTGAGAATAATCGACACAAATCCATATTTTGTAGCAATATCTATCTTTTTAGTTGAGAAGCCAAGATGCACTTTTGCCTCACTTATTTACCCCCTCTGAAAATTTATCTAGCAGAGCTTTACGCTTAAAAACATTAGACCTCTTGCATAAATATTTTTTTGTATCACGCAGAGGCGCAGAGGCGCAGAGAAGAGGACGCAAAGTAAAGACTTTTGCAAGAGGTCTATTATTTGATAGAGATAAATATATTAATATATTTTGGCAAAATTAAATATTTTTAAAAGATAAAAGTTTATTATAAATAAAAGTAAATTTCAACTTTTACTGACTAATTACTTTGTATTTAAAGACCGGAAATAACTTACTTACGTAAAAATATTTATATCTTAAATTGATGTTTAGTCTATTATTACGTAGGTATAGACTGTATTAAAACTAGTAACTATAGCAAAGTCGAGTATTAATTTGCCTGGTCGCAAAGACACCAATATTTAGTTTACTTACCTAATTTAGATCTGATTGTTGGCGCTGTTACAACCCGGAATTTCAAAAACGTTTACTATCACCATAAGTACTTTAATAAAACCAAAGTAGGTCACTAGTAACACAAAACTCTGATTCATGAGGAGTTTTGTTATTCTCCTATCTGGCTAAATCAGCTTATCTCAGTAAAATTCCCAAAATTTCCAATTTTATTAAGGATTTAACAGTGAGAAATTAACAATTCTAAATTTTGATTTTTCAATTCTGGCTTCTTCAAATTGTTATTTTTTCTGCGCCACTAGTTAAGAGGTAATCTATGGTGCGAAACTCAAAGCTAGGGTACACAACGTCCCCTAAGTCTATTCTGCGTCCATCCGTTGCTATAGGTATAATTGCATCTTTATTGGTTGGCGGAATAAGTATTTATACAGTAAAATTCTGGCAAAATTCTGTTACTCAAGAATCACAAGTGGCAGCAAAACAATTGCCACAGTTGAAAACAGTAACAGCCTTAGGAAGAATCGAACCACAGGGTGAAGTAATTAAACTATCTGCTGCGGTGTCTGGGGAAGGAAGCCGAGTAGAAAAGTTGTTAGTTAAGGAGGGGGATAGGGTAAAAGCAGGACAAGTAATTGCGATTTTGAGCAGCTACGATCGCCAACAAGCAGCATTAAAAGAGGCGCAGGAACAAGTTAAAGTAGCCCAGGCCAACCTAAACCGCACCCAAGCAGGTGCCAAACGCGGTGAAATTACCGCCCAAAAAGCAGCGATCGCTCGACTCAAAGCAGAACGCCAAGGCGATATTGACACCCAAACAGCGACAATTGCCAAATTTCAGGCCGAACTGCAAAACGCCCAAGCAGAAAACGAACGCTATGAGCAACTATATCAACAAGGAGCAATTTCCGCTTCCCAACGGGACAGCAAGCGTTTAAATTTGCAAACAGCCCAAAAAAACTTGCAACAAGCCCAAGGGCAGTTAAATCGCACTCAATCGACTAGCCAGCAACAAATTAAAGAAGCCACAGCCACACTCGATGGCATCAGCGAAGTTCGGGGAGTAGATGTAGCAGCTGCCCAAGCAGAAGTCAATCGTGCCCTAGCAGCCATGAATCTAGCGGAAGTTAACCTCAAACAAGCCGAAGTGCGATCGCCCCAAAGCGGACAGATATTCAATATCCACACTCATCCCGGTGAATTAGTATCAAATGATGGCATTGCTGATATCGGGCAAACCAGCCAAATGTACGTCATCGCCGAAGTTTACGAAAGCGATATCGGCAAAGTACATCCAGGGCAAAAAGTACGAATCTTTGGCGATTTTCTGTCCATTGAACTCCAAGGAATCGTAGATCGCAAAGGCTTGCAAGTGCGGCGGCAAAATGTCATAGACACCGATCCTGCCACCAATATTGACAACAGAGTAGTAGAAGTCCATATCCAACTAGATAAAGCCTCCAGCCAAAAAGCCGCCAACCTAACCAATATGCAAGTTAAAGCAGTAATTGAAATTAGTCATTAGTCAAAACCCTTCGGGAAGGGAAAAGGGGAAAGGTTAAAGGGAAAAGGAGGTCTTGCCCTTTGCCCCTTGCCCTTTGCCCTTTGCCCTTTGCCCTTTGCCCTATACACTCGCACCAAACTATGGGATTGATTGAACAACTGCGACGGCGAACCCCTCTAGGATGGCTGCAACTGAGTCATGAAAAAAGTCGTCTGTTGGTAGCTTTGTTAGGCATTGCCTTTGCCGATCTTCTGATGTTCATGCAGCTGGGCTTTCAGACTGCGCTGTATGACAGTAATACTAGACTACATCGCAGTTTGCAAGCAGACATTGTTTTAATTAGTCCCCAAGCCCGTAACTTGCCAAGCTTATCTACCTTTTCTCGGCGGCGACTTTACCAAGCAATGGATATACCGGGGGTGAAGTCGGCAGAACCGATGTATTTTAACAACACAATCTGGAAAAATCCTCTAACACACCGGGAGACTGGGGTGTTAGTTATCGGCTTTAATCCAGACAAGCCAGCTTTTGATTTACCAGATGTTAACCAGCAATTGCAGGCAATTAAGCTGCCGGGTGCGGCCTTGTTCGATCGCGGTGCAAGAGGAGATTATCAAAAAGCGATCGCCCAAATTGAAGAAGGTAAAATCGTAACAGCGGAAATAGAACGCCGCACAGTTATCATTAGCGGTTTATTCAAAGTCGGGGCTTCCTTCGGCGCTGAAGGTAACTTAATTACCAGCGATCGAGATTTTTTGCGGCTATTTTCTGGGCGACAGTCTAGCAGCGTCAGTCTAGGGTTGATTAAGGTAAAACCAGGCTATGACCCGAAAAAAGTAGCAGCAATGCTCAAAGCCTACCTCAGAGATGATGTCAGAGTTCTAACCCACACAGAATTTATTGAATTTGAAAATAACTTTTGGAGAACAAATTCCCCAATTGGGTTTATTTTCAATCTGGGTGTATCGATGGGTTTTGTGGTGGGCGTAATCATTGTCTATCAAGTCCTGTCCACTGATGTTAATGCCCACGTTCGGGAATACGCCACCTTCAAAGCAATGGGATATCGCAATTACTACCTGCTAGGTGTGGTGTTTGAAGAGTCTTTAATATTAGCAGCACTAGGTTTCTTTCCCGGATTGGGAGTATCCTTAGCACTTTACCAACTGACTCGCAAAGCTACAAATTTGCCCATGTACATAACACTGATTAGGGCATTACAAGTATTAGTGCTGACTATAATTATGTGTGCAATTTCCGGTGCGATCGCCACCCGCAAACTCCAAGCCACCGACCCCGCTGATATGTTTTGAAAATGGGTATGGGGAGATGTATGAGGGAGACGCGGGGACGCGGGGACGCAAAGACACGGAGAAAAACTAATCCCTAATGCCCAATGCCCAATGCCCAATGCCCAATGCCCAATGCCCAATTCAAAATCCAAAATTGATATGCTCCCCGTCATCTCCATCCATAATCTCGACCACTACTTTGGTCACAGTTCACTCCGCAAGCAAGTTTTATGTAATATCAACTTGGAGATTAACGCTGGTGAAATTGTTATCATGACCGGGCCATCTGGTTCTGGAAAAACTACTCTGCTGACCTTAGTGGGTGGGTTGCGTTCTACGCAATCTGGTAGTTTGCGGGTGTTGGGACGAGAACTTTGTGGTGCTAGCGCCCAAGAACTAGTGCGGGTGCGACGCCATAACGGCTACATTTTCCAAGCACATAATTTGCATGGCAGTTTGACAGCACTGCAAAACGTGAAAATGGCTTTGGAATTACATAAACATATTGGTTTAAAAAACATGCTAACTCGGTCAGCCCAGATGCTAGAGCAGGTAGGATTAGGCAACCACTTGCATTATTATCCTGATGAACTATCTGGGGGACAAAAACAAAGAGTAGCGATCGCCCGCGCATTAGTCAGTCATCCCCAAATTATCCTAGCCGATGAACCCACCGCCGCCCTTGACAGCCAAACGGGACGAGATGTGGTCAACCTCATGCAAAAACTGGCAAAAGAACAAGGCTGTACCATTTTGATGGTTACTCATGACAACCGCATCCTAGACATTGCCGATCGCATCCTTCACATGGAAGATGGTAAGCTCAACTCAAAACTAAAACTATCAGCCTGGAGCTAATCAGCTGAAATTTATAGCAAAGTGCTGAGTTGGTTGTTGGTCATTATAAGCCGTACAGACAAGGGTTAATCGCGTCTACCTACTCTCCAGTAGACAAATAAGTTCAAAAATAAAAGCAGATTACTATAAATTCTATAAATTAGGGAAATTTGATTTTTCAGAGCGATTATTCTAGTTGATAAGTCGAAATTTCAAGCATTAATCTCGATTCTTGAAGCTTCTTAGTCCAAAGGGAAAATAATTAAGTAAAATTACTGAAATTTTTTATATTTTACCAACACACAAAAAATCTGTTATTACTATGTAGATGGAGATTAGGAATTACATACTAAATTGAACTAGCTTTGTGTAAAATCCTAACGGGGTTAAATTTTTGGGTTATTTCTGGTACTTCCCCTCTGATTTAGCAGATTTAGCAGATTTGCTTAGACCAACTTTGACCTTAAAGTGTGGTATTGGTGTCCAGTTGAAGAAGTGTCCAGTTGATTCCCAGATTTGATTCAAGTACCATTATGTAGTGACTTTAACCATAAAAAGTTTCTTTTGTTGCTTAACAAGCGATCCCTATGGCAAGGCACTAAAGCGGTTTTACCATCAATCAAGTGAAATTTTACGAACAATCACAATGCCATACACCTTATTTATTAGAGTTAATAGAAATTTACAAATTAAGTTTACAAATCATTCTCCATTAGTAACTGTTCGCTGTTGACTTAATTTTCATAAGTGCCTAGAGCATTGGGCAAACAAAATTTATGGCTTTCAACAATATCTGCTGTCAGAAGAAAATCCTACTAGTAATAAACTAGTCTATTTTCCAACACATGCAAGGGATTTATGGTAGCTCTATGATTACTGAGAATCGCACTAGCAATTCAAATAAAAACTTGCTCGGCTTGAATGTCAAAAAATTGACAGCTAATGGTCGTGCAATAAATTTGTTAAAGGGAATGTTTGCTGTTCTTTCCATTACCTGGGCATTGCCTGTAGATGCTTTGCAAGTAAAAGTGACTCCAACTAATCCTCAATTAGGGGATACACTTTCGGTGGAAATTAATTTAGATAATCCGGAGAACGGTACAAATCCAACAGTAGCTATTGGTAAAAATACATACCCAGCATTTGAAATTGCGCCCAATCAGTATCGAGCTTTTATTCCTACAACTCCCTTGGAAAAAGCTGGAACTAGATCGCTTCAGGTTACAGGAGAGGGTCAGGTGCAAAACTTGGCAGTGAAAGTGCAAAATCGCAAATTCCCTGTACAACGCATTACTTTACCACCAGGTAAAGCTGGAGTGAATGCCACAGAGTATGAACTCAAGCGCGTAGCAGCTTTCAAAGCTCTACAAACACCAGAAAAATACTGGAATGGAGTATTTTTGAGGCCAAATGCAGGGCGAATGAGTACAACCTATGGTGTACGTCGCTACTATAATGGTAAATTTGCAGAGGACTACTATCATCGTGGCCTTGACTACGCTGGTGCTGCCGGTTCAGCCGTGATTGCTCCAGCCGCTGGACGAGTTGCTTTGGTAGGTAGGGTATCCCAAGGATTTAGGGTTCACGGTAACGTAGTTGGCATTGACCACGGTCAGGGAGTGAGCAGTATTTTCATGCACCTGAGTCGTATTAACGTTAAAGAAGGGGATTTTGTCAAAGCTGGTCAACTCATCGGCGCAGTAGGTTCAACAGGTGCTTCTACGGGGCCGCATTTGCACTGGGGTTTATATGTCAACGGGCTATCTGTCGATCCAACACCTTGGCGAACTAAGGTCGTGAAATAGTAGAGGCGGAATTGATAGCGTCTGTGTATAATTTGGATATTTTTGCCCAAAGTAAGCAAAATCAATTGAATTGATACCGTCCCTACCTTCCTTGGCTAACATAAATGATGATAAGCGTTATGAGTATCGAAAAAATTGTAGAACAAGCTCTCCAGGATGGTTATTTGACACCAGCAATGGAAGCAGAAGTCGGTAGAATCTGTGACAACGCTTCGGAACTCTCTATTGAAGAGTATATGGCGCTCGATCGCCTAATGGGTGCGCTATTGACAGGTGAGGTAGTGGCGGTACCTCGAAAACAATTCATTAACGTCATGGAAGAATTGGTACTCACAGAAGCGATCGCCAGAGTCGCCGAAATTGAGGCCACTAGCGAAAGTTCCCTGGATGTTGGTGATATTGCAGCCTACGCTCTCAATCGGCTACCACCCTTGTATGCAACTACAGAAGAAGGTGCTAACTACCAGCGCCAACGCGCTCAAGCAGAACTACAAGAACTAATTTCCCAGCAAGTAAATGAAGCCATAGGTCGTTACCTAGATCGACCTAATTTCTTCCCAGAACGACAAGCTTTGGGCAAAAGTACTGGCAATGAAGTTCTCGACCAAGTTGGTGCTTTACTTAGGGCATATGCACCTAATTTTGAGCAAAAATTATAATTTTAAGAGTCATTGGTCATTAATCATTTGCAAAGGACAAACGAAAAATCACAAAACACAAAGTCTGAGCGTCGGCTTTTGGCGCTCAGACTTTCTAAAAGAGACTTCTTGCATAAGTCGGGAAAAGGGGAAAGGGAAAGGGGGAAAGGTTTGGTATTTTCCCTTTCCCCTTTAACATGAGTCCCTTTTCCCATCTCTTGCAAAAAGCACTTTTGCAAGAGGTCTAAGGGACAATTAACAAAAAAAATAACCAATAGCTAATAACTATTGTACAGACGCGATTAATCGCGTCTCTAAGTCTCTAATCACCCTTAATTCAATCACGTACTAACACAGTTGTTCCTAAACTTACTTGCTCGTACAACAATCTGACATCAGAATTACGCATTCTTAAGCAACCGTGAGATACAGCTGTTCCCAGCAGGTCAATTTCCGGTGTGCCATGAAAGCCAATTTCATTCCGTCCATCTGACCAAAAGCCGATCCATCTGTCTCCCAAAGGACTATCTGTACCCGCCTCAAATACTTTGCCTGTAATTGGGTGACGCCAGACTGGATAGTGTCGCATGTGCATTACTTGGAAAGAACCCGTCGGTGTTTCCCAACCTTTCTTACCTATAGCTATTGGGTAGCTAGCTATTACATCCTCTCCTGCGTATACGTAGGTGCGGCGATCGCTTAAATCAACCACAACTTTTGTTTTACCCGATACTAGTTTATTAGAGGGTATTTGTTGGGCTGAAGCTTGAGGCCATAGAGCTTTTGGCCAACTGTCCACAATGGAATTTTGTTTTTCTGCTTGTGCCACTAGCCGTGTCTGAGTTAGCGGTTCTACCGGATTAGCTATATTTTTCTTAATTGTCTGGGGCCTAATTTCAGGCTTCACACTAGAAGACTTGAGCCTAGAAGCTTTTGGCTCAGTTACTTTAGCTAGATTTTTCTTAATTTTTTTCGACTTAGTTTGAGCTTTGAGCCTAGCAGACTTACGAACTGTTGCTTTAGCTACATTCTTTTTAATTTTTTTCGACTGAGAACTAGACTTAACCGCTGAAGACTTTGATGTTAACTTCCTTTCAACAGTTGAGCCTTGGGTGTTTTCAACAGGAGGCATAGATGCGCCTAGCGCAACTTGCCCTAAACTCACCTGTGAGAAATTCTTATAGGCTTCCTCTGGGCGGCTTCCTTGAGGGTTGTTTAGGCTAGAGCCTTGCCGCATTGAAGCAGATGCAGACTTTTCAAACTGCCGTTGTGCTGTACTAATGCGCCAATGCACAGCTAAAGACAAAAATGCTGTGCCAAAACAAAGCAACATTACCATACGCCCTACAGATTCATTTTTTACCATTGCTATTGCCTATTGTTTATCCCTGACGTATCCAACTGAAGAATTGGATGGCTTCATCATCCGATCGCTAAAAATTTATCAATACTTATCACTTCTGATATAAATCTGCCAATAGCTCTGGGCAAACTAAGGCTATACGCGGCCCAACAGCAAAACTCCAAGCGAAAAATCTGATTCCTCCAAAGTTCAGGAGGTTGTAAGCCTCTACTCGGAGTTTGTGGTGCAACTTTGGAAATGCAGCAATCAATTATTAATGGTGTGGGTGGGAGAAAAACTATGTTTGAAAAACTATTGCTAGCAGTCACGATTACATTTTCCCTCAATTTCTTTTTTCAAGTTCACTTACCAGAACAAAATAACACTGGTGCTAGTTACGGGGTACAACCAGAACAATCAGCAACTATTCTGGTAAGAAAATCAAAAAAATAAACCACCATTATCGCCACCAGAGCAGCCCAACTTCTAAAGATTATTGCCTAAATTTTAAAGGTATCAAGAAGTTAGAATTACAAAATTTTCATCTTCATCCTTATAACCAAATTTAATTATCTCGATCAAGCGTATATACACAGTTGCTAAAAGTAACAAAATGTGCTTATTTAATATGCCTTTGTTAGCTTGTGGGGAGAACAGAAACATCCAAGTAGTATAAGGAGAAACAAGCTCTTTTTACTGCTATAAATTTAGCCAAACTTGTGTGCCTCAGTGTTCCAGTCATAAATCCGTCACCTTAGCAAGGAACTTGTGCCGTATTAGCAGGTCTAATAGAAAGGGATGATTTAGAGCCAGTACGATCTATGAGTCAGTCGATTACTGTATCCTGGTCAACGGTTGATGCAAAGTATCCAGAAGCATCAGTGCAAGTTGACAAACTTCCTAACCACGATTTAATTTTGCGTTGTCAAGCCGGACTGCGCCCAGATCGTGCTGCTTTTGCGGAACTATTGCGCCGCTATCAAACCCAAGTCGATAGGGTTTTATACCACTTAGCTCCAGATTGGCCTGACAGAGCTGATTTGGCTCAAGAAGTTTGGATTCGAGTGTATCGGAATATTAACCGCTTACAAGAGCCTGCTAAATTCCGGGGCTGGTTAAGCCGCATTGCTACCAACTTGTTTTACGATGAGTTGCGTAAACGCAAGCGGATTGTGAGTCCCTTGTCACTCGATGCCCCCCGCTCAGTAGAGGATGGCGAGATGGATTGGGAAATTGCTGGTGATACCCCAGGGCCTGAAGAAGAACTGACAACCAGAGAATTTTACGAACAACTACGCGAAGCGATCGCCGATTTACCAGAGGTATTTCGTACTACTATTGTCCTGAGAGAAATTGAAGGCATGGCATACGAAGAAATTGCTGAAATTACTGGAGTTTCCTTGGGAACTGTCAAATCAAGAATCGCCAGAGCTAGATCGAGATTGCAAGCTCAGTTGCAAAACTATCTAGACTCCTAATTTACAGTATTTTACCTCTGTCCAATGGCAGAATTTAAGCATTGATTAAGAATTAAACCAAAGATGTAGATTGCTTCTGCCGCGAGGAGGAAAATTGAGTAATTTGTCCAAATTTTCGGTTCACTTAACCCGTGTATGAATTGGTAATAATGTTAAGATGACTACTGATTCTCAGTTTAACGATCGTTCCCACTTACAACTTCCTGAAGATTTGTCAGAAGGAATGGCTGAGTATACCAATGAATCAACGGGTTTTATGGATATGGTGAAGCGCGATCGCTTCGAGTTATTAAGTGCTTATCTCGATGGTGAAGTCACAGCCGCCGAACGCAGGCAAGTGGAAGAATGGTTGGCTAATGATGCCTCAGTTCAATGCTTGTATGCTCGACTGTTAAAGCTGAGGCAAGGCTTACGGACTATGCCAGTGCCTACAGCCCAACAGTCGCCGGAAGCAACAGCCGAGCAAGTCTTGACACGTTTGCGCCGACGTTCTCGCTTCAACTGGATGGTTGGAAGCGCCGCCGCAGCAGCTTGTGTAATTGGTGCAGTATCTGGCTTAGTACCTGGTAGTGGTTCGAGAACACCACAACTAGCACAACGACCACAAATACAGCCAGTACAAACCTCGTCAGCATCTGTAGTACCTCCTTCCTCGCTAATGGTGGGACTAAATAACCCGGTAATTGAAATTCCGAAAGCAGCAGTAGCTTCTCCGGATTCAATTTATCAGATACCACCGCAACGCCGGGACTCCAGAGACGACATAAATTAATTAATCGCAAAGTTAACAGATAAACTTTACCTTGCAGTTAGACCAGAGCCACTCCACCAACCGTCAGGTTGGAGGACTCCTCCTAACTGGTTAACTCGCTCTGAACTCATTAAGTAAACCCAAGCCCAACTCAGAGAAAGCCACTCTCCTTGATAAACCTCGATAGTTTTTCGGCTATAAAGGTTTTCTGACACTTCTCTGGTAGGGTGGTAATCTTCCAATACATCTAGGTAATTTAAAATCGCTGGGTTGGCAAAAGAAAGTAAATATCCGTGGACTTGGCTATCTCCCAGCGTCATCGCTGGGTAGCCCATTGGCAAAGCAAACAATTTGCCTTTGACAAAAGCTTTTTTGGCATCTAGAACTTTGCCAGCACAAAATCTTTTATAGTTAGCTTCACCTGGTTTGAGAGTGCCGTAAACAAAAACCTGCACCAAATCAGAAAATTTTATATTTGATTCAAACATCGCCTATTTTAAGCATCTGATTTCTTTACCTACCACGAAGGTGAGCAATACTTGTCGGGTTTTGGGGAAAAGGGGAAGGGGAAAAGGGAAAGAAAAAACCTTTACCCTTTACCCTTTACCCTTTTCCCCAAACCAAATTCCGAGTTCAAAATGCAAAACCCGAGCAGTATTGCAAAGGTGAGTATTGTAAATGCGTGCTGTGAGCATAGCGAAAAAGTTACTCAATCTTATTACAGAAACACAAAAAGAATGTAGAGAGGAATATGGAAAGTTTCACCAATAGTCCACTTATCACATAATACATAACAAATTTAGGTATAATAAGTAGCTAGGCTACAATATTGATTTGGGCAACTTAAGAAAGTAGTTAGATCCCTCTTAAGGCTTCTGTATGATCGTTTCTAGCCCAAAGGAACCACAGATACAGTTTAGATTTTTTGATGATATTTATAAACCCAAAATAGAAAAACTTCCACTTCTTTGCGATGTTGATATAGATCATGGTAGGAAAGTACTCAATACAGAAGCAGAATGTGATAAGTATATTGCTCTCTATGGTGGACACCACTTTCACAAGCTCTATGCAGCATTTCCTTCAACTAACTTTCAGTACACGGAAGGTAAAAGCATAGAAATTATCGACTGGGGATGTGGACAGGCGCTTGCAACCTGCGTTTTAATCGACTATCTCATAGAAAAATGTATTAGACCTAAAATAGAATTAATTACACTCATAGAACCATCTTCCATTGCACTATGGCGAGGCTATAGCTTTGTTCGCCAGATGTTACAGCCTACTTTTTGTAATAACTCTCTAATAACAACAGTCAACAAGGGTATAGATAACTTAAATTATAGTGACCTTGTTTCAAGTTATAGCAACATTAAGATTCATCTATTTTCAAACATACTAGATGTTGAAGATTTTGATTTAGATAAGCTCTATCAGCTAATAAGTAAATCATTTTCAGGATTTAATCGTATTATTTGTACAAGTCCGTATAATCATGCAAGGAACTACAGGATAGATAGCTTTTATAATCTATTCAATGAGTATGCTAAGTTGAAAAATTCATTTTATTCAGATGAAGCGATTTACGAAAACATTTTTTATAATAAAACAGGAAAATATAAAGTTAGCAAAATTCAGAGGTATGAAAGGCAGTTCACTATAAGACTTTGAAGAAAATTTTATGAAAAATAAGCCAAGTATAGATGTTATTCAGGGAGACTTATTTTCAGGATTTGGCTCTTTTATAGATAAATCAATAGAGAATATAGATAAAGAAGTTTTATCTATGCAAGATGCGGAGGTTACTTTCTATCGCAATTTTTTTAATCAGCAAGACAGTGATGATATTTTTCAAACTTTGCTTAACCAAATAAAATGGCGACAAGACAAAATGAAGATTTATGGTAAGGAGATAAATTTACCAAGAAAAACTGCTTGGTATGGAGATAGAAACATGTCATATAAATTCTCCGGTATTCATCTCGATCCAGAACCTTGGATACCAACGCTACTACAAGTAAAAAAGAAAGTTGAGGAAATTGCAAAAGTTAATTTTAACAGTGTTTTACTGAATCTTTACCGAGATGGGAACGATGGAATCTCGTGGCATACTGATGCTGAACCAGAGCTAGGTGAAAATCCTGTAATTGCTTCTGTTAGCTTTGGCGGAGCAAGAAGGTTTATGTTTAGACATAAACACAATCAAGATTTGAAAGCAGAAATTGAGCTAGTACATGGTAGCTTCCTTCTCATGGCGGGTGTAACACAGCATTTTTGGCAGCATCAAATTCCCAAAACCTCGAAGCAGGTTCAACCAAGAATCAATTTAACTTTCCGGGTAATTAATAATAGTTAAACAATTAAGTGTAGGTGCTACTTTGCTTTTTTCTCATCTAGGGCTTTCTGAATCGCTTCTCTAGAGAATTCAGCAGGGTTTTTCTTACTTTGACTCTCTTTCAACTCCAGTAATAACAAAGTTGGACATTTTTTGTTATTTACCGCTAGGATTATTGCTATAAGCCTATCAAGAGGTAGCAGATGAACGTTTCTTTGAGCCAAGAACTGGAAAAGTGGGTGCAATCCAAAGTTGAAAGCGGTATGTATACTTCTGCTTCTGAAGTTATCCGTGAAGGTTTGCGGCTTCTCAAGGAACAGGATGCCCTCAAAGCAATACGCCTTGAGGAGCTCCGTCGGCAGATACAGCTTGGGATTGATAGCGGAGAACCCACACCTCTAAACATGGATGAAATTATTGAATTGGCAAAACAACAACGGCAGCACAGAGAATCCCCATAATGGCGATAATTCTCAAAAAACCTTTAGCACAAGCTGATTTATTGGATATTTGGAATTTTATTGCTAATGACAGCTTTGAGAAAGCAGACCGACTTCTACAAAAAAATTGACAGCCAACTCAAAATGCCGGCATTGAACCCAGAGATGGGAAGAAAACGTGACTCTTTGGCGCTAAATCTGCGGAGTTTTCCAGTAGGGAATTATTTAATTTTCTACCGTCCCATCGACCAAGGAATTGAAGTTATTCGTCTTCTGCATGGAGCAAGAGATATCCAAAGCCTTTTTGAAGATTCAGAAGATGATGAGTAAGGAGCAACAGAGGTTGCTGAACTTACATCTGGCTAAGATGAGGCTTGAAGTGGCGATCGCACTGGTGAGTCAGTAGTCCATACTTTACAGTATTCTTACCCTACTCCTCAACAATGGGGAGTTTTTTATAAAACTTTCCGATAGGCAAATAAAGACTGTCCCTGATAGCCTAAGAACTTTAGCGATATAAGATAGATAGGAATAGGGAATACAGGAGATTTATCAATTTATTTTATAATTTAATTTTAAAAATTACTAGACATAGAAATCATTAATTAGTTCAAATGTTCTAAAAGTAGCGAAATACTTAGGATTAGTAGAAATAAAGCGTAATAGGCATGAAACCATTGGAAATAGCAAATTCAGTTGATTCCCGATACAATCCCGCAGCAATTGAAGAAAAATGGCAAAAAGCATGGACAGAACTTGGCTTAGACCAAACACCTACAGCTAGCAACAAGCCAAAATTCTACGCTTTGTCTATGTTTCCCTATCCATCGGGCAGCTTACACATGGGTCACGTCCGTAATTATACCATTACTGACGTGATTGCCCGCCTCAAGCGAATGCAAGGGTATCGGGTAATACACCCAATGGGTTGGGATGCCTTTGGCTTGCCAGCAGAAAACGCTGCCATTGACCGTGGCGTACCGCCAGCAAAATGGACTTATCAGAATATTACCCAGATGCGGCAACAATTGCAGCGTCTCGGTTTATCTATTGACTGGGAATGCGAACTGGCTACCTGTTCGCCAGATTATTACAAGTGGACGCAATGGATTTTCTTGCAGTTTTTACAAGCGGGTTTAGCTTACCAAAAAGAAGCGGCGGTAAACTGGGATCCCATTGACCAAACTGTATTGGCAAACGAACAAGTCGATAATGAAGGGCGTTCTTGGCGCAGTGGAGCAATAGTTGAGCGCAAATTGTTGCGGCAGTGGTTTTTTAAAATTACTGACTATGCCGAAGAATTACTGAGTGACTTGGATAAATTGACGGGTTGGCCGGAACGCGTCAAATTAATGCAAGCAAATTGGATTGGTAAATCCACAGGTGCTTACTTAGAATTTCCGATTGTTGGCATAGATGAAAAAATTGCTGTCTACACCACACGCCCAGATACGGTTTTTGGTGTGAGTTACGTGGTGTTAGCACCAGAACACCCGCTAACAAAGCGCGTCACCACCAAAGAACAACAAGCGACAGTAGAAGCCTTTATAAAAGAGATTTCTAATCAAAGCGAGTTGGAACGTACCGCTGAAGATAAACCGAAGCGGGGTGTCCCCACAGGTGGTAAGGCAATTAACCCGTTTACAGGGGAAGAAGTACCCATTTGGATTGCTGATTACGTACTGTATGAGTATGGTACTGGGGCAGTCATGGGCGTACCAGCGCACGATGTCCGAGATTTTAAGTTTGCCCGGACTTATGATTTGCCGATTGATTTTGTCATCGCTTCCCCAGATGATGTTGCAGGTTTTGACTTAACTCCAACATCAGAAACGGATGAAGTTACCCAACTGGTGCAAATTGAATACAACCAGGCATACACCGAACCAGGGATTTTAATTAATTCCGGTGCTTTTACTGGGATGAATTCCACAGATGCAAAACAGGCGATCGTGGAGTATGCCGAACAACAAGGTTTTGGTAAAATGCGGGTGCAATATCGGTTGCGGGATTGGTTGATTTCCCGGCAGCGATACTGGGGCGCACCGATACCCGTAATTCACTGTCCTAATTGCGGGATAGTACCAGTGCCCGATAAAGATTTGCCAGTACAGTTACCGGAAGAAGTGGAATTTACTGGACGTGGTGGTTCGCCTTTGGCTCAATTGGAAAGCTGGGTAAATGTGCCTTGTCCGACTTGTGGCACTCCGGCGAAGCGAGAAACTGACACGATGGATACTTTTATTGATTCCTCGTGGTATTTCTTGCGTTTTCCAGACGCTAAAAACGAACAACAAGTTTTTGATTCCAGTAAAATCAATGACTGGATGCCAGTAGATCAGTACGTGGGTGGAATTGAACACGCAATTTTACATTTGTTGTATTCGCGGTTCTTTACCAAGGTACTGCGCGACAGAGGTTTATTGAATTTTGACGAACCCTTCCAACGCCTGTTAACTCAAGGCATGGTGCAGGGTTTAACTTACTTGAATCCGAAAAAGGGCGGCAAAGATAAGTGGATTCCTTCTGATTTGGTGAATCCTGCTGACCCCCGCGACCCCCAGACGGGCGAACCGTTGCAACGTCTTTACGCCACCATGTCTAAATCCAAGGGTAACGGTGTCGCGCCAGAAGATGTAATTTCCAAGTACGGTGTAGACACAGCGCGGATGTTCATTTTGTTCAAAGCGCCGCCAGAAAAAGATTTGGAATGGGATGAAGCCGATGTCGAAGGACAATTCCGCTTTTTAAATCGGGTTTGGCGTTTGGTGACAGACTATGTTGCTACTGGGGTATCTAATAAAAAAGCCGAAGTTTCTGATTTGAGTAAGGCAGAAAAGGAATTACGGCGGGCAATTCATACTGCTATTCAAGCGGTGACAGAAGATGTAGAAGATGAATATCAATTCAACACAGCTGTTTCAGAATTGATGAAGTTGAGTAATGCCTTAACTGATGCTAGCTGCAAAGATTCACCAATTTATGCAGAAGGTATTCGGACTTTGGTGGTTATGCTAGCGCCTTTTGCACCGCACATTGCCGATGAATTATGGCAGTTGTTGGGTGAAAGCGATTCAGTTCACACGCAAACCTGGCCATCATTTGACCCGGCCGCTTTGATAGCTGATGAAATTACGTTAGTAATTCAAATTATGGGCAAAACTCGTGGAGCGATTCAAGTACCAGCACAAGCAGATAAAGCCGCGTTGGAAAAATATGCCCGTGAATCTGAAGTTGCCCAGCGTTACATTGAAGGTAAAGAAATTAAAAAGGTAATTGTGGTGCCTGGGAAGTTGGTCAATTTTGTGGTTGGCTAAAGGCACGGGGAGTGGGAGACAAGGGGCATGGGGCAGGGGAGGTAGGGGAAAAGGGAAAAGGAATAAATTTAATCTTTCCCCCTTACCCCTTTCCCTTTCCCCATGCCCTGTTTGCCCCATACCCGGCTCTTTGTTTACTTGTCGGTCAAAACTGTTGCAGTTGCCAACGCTTCGACCAAGCCACGGACAGCGGCAATCATCGCTACTTCGCTGTTGAGTTGGTTGATGGCGGAACCAACACCAACACCAGCAGCACCAGCAGCGATCGCTAATGGTGCAGTAACGCTAGAAATGCCTGAAGCACAAAGTACTGGTACTGTAACGGCACGAGAAATTTCATAAGCTGCCGCTAAGGTGGGGGCAGCCTTTTCAATTAATCCTAAAGTTCCAGGGTGAACTGGGTTAGTGCTAGTACCACCTTCGGTTTGGATAATGTCTGCTCCAGCTTTCACCAGTTCCTCTGCTAGTTCTACTTGTCGATCTAGTTCTAGAATGTGGGGAACGGTGACAGATAAGGTAATTTCTGGCAGCAGAGTGCGGGTTTGCTTAGTCAAGGCTAGTACTTCCTCAGCCTCGAAACGGCGTCCTTGAGCATAGAAAGAATCGAAATTTCCGATTTCAATCAAATCAGCACCAGCAGCCACAGCTTGAACAAATTTATCTGGTTCTACTGCTGATACACAAACTGGTAAATTGGTCAAATCCTTAGCTAGCTGGACTAAGCTGGAATCAGCGGCGATATCAACAAAAGTAGCACCACCAAATTCAGCAGCTTTGACAGTAGCGGCAACGCTAGCGGCATCGAAGTTATTTAAGCCGCTGATTACTTTGAGAACGCGGCGGTTAGTAAATGCACGTTGGAGTGTGGAATGCATCGTCATGGTTCGGCTTTGAAGCTAAGAAAATTAGGTATATTCTACCGTTCCTTAGTTGAGAAAGAGCCTAAATTACTATGACAATTGTCAAATTTTGATAGCTCGATCGCAAAGCGGATTGTAAGCGATCGCCTAAAATACCACTGAATATACTGTAATCATACGTAGTCTTTGACACACTTTTGTCCAAAATCAAATAGCAGTCCTATATATCTAAAAAATCTATTTTTTTAGATATATCAGACGGTACAAGAGTAAATGATGGAATATTTTTTTGAATTACTAGATAAACATCATCATATTCATTGCTTTCTTTAAAAAACCTTACTACTTCATTTTTATTCCAGCCTTGATTATAAAATATAAAATTATTTTTTTCATTTCTAACTTCAAGTAAGTTTATAGTTTTTGTCGGATTGGTTTTTAAAATTTTACTTAATTTCTGACGTTGAAGTTGAGTATCTGTAAATAACGATGTTTTTAGAGGCTTAACCTTAACTTTACTAGATAAAAGTTGCATTTCTAGCACTACAGGTATTGAATCAGCAACCACAAAAATTCGTTGCTCTATAGATGGT
Organism: Nostoc sp. DedQUE12a; assembly: GCA_034530795.1. Taxonomy (GTDB): domain Bacteria; phylum Cyanobacteriota; class Cyanobacteriia; order Cyanobacteriales; family Nostocaceae; genus Nostoc. Next base: position 6,761 of record JAVRCH010000137.1, on the reverse strand, counting down.
AAATTCTGGAGATTATTGGCAAGTTTTTTGTTGTCTTCGGTTTGAGTTTGCCAATAGGGATAAGGAACTGAATAAGAAACTCTATAGCTTACAAAAAATATACTAATCAGAATTAACACCAAGCTAATGCCGATGATTTTTTTATTTCTGCAAAAAGGAAGTACTTTTTTAAAAGCAGCGTATAAAAATACTGCATTACCAATTCCTAAAACTGGAGAGAGATAGATGAAATGACGGGCTGGATAATAGTTTGGTAGCCAAAAGATATAATTTACAACTAGTGTAGGAAAGATAAATAACAGAGTTAAAGAGTCGCGTTTGACCCACAGGTAAACCAAAGTAATAAAGAAAATGAAAATATATAATGGATTACAGGCTTCAAGAAAGGCTTTACTTCCTACTTTGAAATTTTTAATTACTATATCAGGGCCATGATAGAAAATTAAATCTTCCAATATACCGTCACTTTCTACATTAATTTCTGGAAGTTGCGATTTGAGTGCAAAAAATATAATTATGGCGAAAATAATATATAAACTAGAATAAGAAATAACTTTTGTTAAAGAATATCGCTCAAGAAGAAAGCAGCCGGGAATAAGTAAAAACATTAAGACTGCATCCAACCTAAACATTAAGCATAAAGAAAAGGCAGAAATTATCAATATATCTAATATTATTAATTTCACTAACCCAGCATTTGAAGATTTTATCTCTGAACGATATGCAATTAAGGCTAAACCTATGAACATAAATAATACTGCTTGGATCATTGGATGCCCATACAGGCTTGTACTCCACCAAACTGGAATTAATATTAGTAGTAAATTTGCTAATACTGCTGTGGTGGCTCCCCAATATCTTTTGACAAGATAAAAAATAGGAATAACCATAAAAATTGAACTGAAAGAACTTATATAGTTAGTAATTGGGATAATTATAGTAAAGTTATTTTGAAAGAGTGGTCTAAAAATATCTATTAGCGCATAGTAAGCAAAGGAGATATTGCGCCCATAGAGCAATGGGCTACCTAATGGTTTTCCAGATGTAACTGAGTCAATTATTCCGATTACCATTCTGAAACCATCCCTCTCGCCTGGTGTATCTTTGTAAGTGAAAGGTAGGTAGGAGATACTGGCTAAAATTAACAGCAAAAGTACTGTTAAAATAATGTTTCGCTTGAATTGCATAATAGTAATCTCAGTTTTTTATTGTCAATCTGGTTCAGTTAAGAATAATTACCGCTTGGTTTGGGTCAGGAAATACGTTGGTTAACAGAATGATAAGCTACTATGCTTTTAAATTCTATATTTAGTGCTGAGATTGTCAAGAGTCTGTCTACAGGGAAAGTTAAGCTTTGGACTATTTAAAGAAGACAGGCGTGCATCACATAATTATTTACGCAAATTAACATTACGTATTTTATCGTTTGAAAGCTTGAGCAAAAGAATATTGATTTCCAGATAAAAGCTAATTATATAACGGCAGATATGAATAAATTGGAAAAATCAGAAATCCAACAGTTCAAGAGATACAAATTTGCCCCGGCATGGGAGAATGAGCAAGTAGTTTTTGGTGCAATGCGACCTGGATATACTAATGAGATGCTTAAAGATTGGATACAATTCATGAAACGCCAAGATATCAAGCGAGTTTGTTGCCTTCTTCCTGATGAACAATTAACTTCCTACTCCGATCTTCTAGGGAGATACAAGCAGGAATTTGGTAGTCAACTAGTTTGTTGGGCACCGATCGCAGATTTTAATTTAGCTGATTTAGAAACCCTTACACAAAAAATAATTCCTTTTTTAATAGAAGCAGATAAACAAAATCAAAAAGTTGTTGTACACTGCTCTGGTGGAATTGGACGTACTGGACATGTCTTAGCAGCATGGCTAGTTAGTGTCCGAGGATTATCAAATGAAGCTGCAATCAAGGCTGTGAAAAAAACAGGAAGAAATCCTTATGAAGCGGCGATCGCTGCTGTATTTAAAGGCAAAAATCCTTTGAAAGTTGTCAAAGACCTCGACATACTTTTGAATAATTGCCGTCTCATAGTGCGTGGCGACTAGTAGAGAATCGTATGATTCTAACCAATGCCGAAGTTATTTCATTTAATATGTGTCTTAATCAAAAATTCCCAATTACGGATTAGTACAATCAATCTACTTACGAGGCAAATTCTATGGTAATGGTTTTAGATAAAGTAGTTCCTTTTGGGAGATCAATGGATGAATATATCAAAATCTTCAATTTAACAAATGCAGATTTAAATAAAAGAATTATTGGGGTAGGGGATGGGCCAGCGAGCTTTAATGCTGAAATGGCACGTCAAGGTAAAAGTGTAGTTTCTATCGATCCACTGTACCAATTTTCCGGCGATCAAATATTGCAAAGATTTAATGAAGTAGTAGATAACATTATTAATCAAGTCAAGGCTACACCGAACGATTGGGTATGGAGCTATCATAAATCTCCAGAGAACTTGCGACACAATCGAGTGAAAGTCATTCAAGAATTTCTAGCTGATTTTGATAATGGCAAAAAGGCCAACAGATATATATTTGGCGAATTGCCAAACTTGGCATATCAGAATCAAGAATTTGACATAGCCCTTTGTTCGCATTTATTGTTTTTATATTCAGACCAGCTAGATTATGATTTTCACTTCAATGCAGTCGGTGAAATGCTGCGTATTGCTCAAGAAATCAGAATATTTCCTCTCATAGATTTAATGTTAAAGCCTTCGCCACATTTAGAAAAAATAATTAAATATTACGCTGACAAAGGTTACAAGATAAATATTGAAAAAGTTCAATATGAACTACAACCTGGTGGAAATCAAATGTTGAAGATAACCAAAGATGCGAATATAATTTAGAATTCTCAAAGACTATTCTTAGACTAATAAAGATACAATGGCGTTCAGTGTTGGTACTATTTTTCGCCCTATGTTGCCAGTCATTTATTCCGATGAATTTTTAGATCACAAGACTGGGAAATACCATCCGGAAAAACCAGAACGGTTGACAGCGATCGCTAATGCCCTCAAAGCAGCTACGTTTGCAGATAAAATTGCATGGCAAAAGCCCACACCAGCACCAAAACAGCCAGAGTTGATGTCTTTGTTAGTTAAGGCTCACAGCCCAGCCTACATCAAAAAACTCTCTTTAATTGCCTCCAGTGGCGGCGGCCCTTTGGATGGAGATACGCCAGTTTCGCCGCGCAGTTATGATGTGGCATTGTTGGCGGTGAGTGCTTGGTTAGATGGAGTTGAGGCTGTATTAAAATCAGGCAATCCGGCTTTTGTATTGGCGCGTCCACCAGGACACCACGCCGAAAGTAATGCTGGTATGGGCTTTTGCCTATTTTCTAACGCCGCGATCGCCGCTTTTTTTGCTCTAGAACAACCCGGAATTAACCGCGTCGCCATCCTCGATTGGGATGTACATCACGGTAATGGTACTCAGTCCATCGTCGAAACTCATCAGCAAATTGCCTACTGTTCCCTACATCAGTATCCATGCTATCCCGGTACTGGGAGAGCAACAGAACGCGGCTTTTATAATAATGTCTTGAATTTACCAGTACCCCCTGGTAGTGATATTACGGTCTATCAGCCATTATTTGAAAAAAAGGTAGTACCGTTTTTAACTAGCTTTGAACCGGATTTATTGATTGTCAGTGCTGGTTATGATGCTAATGCGGCAGATCCTTTAGCAAGTATCAACTTGCAATCAGAAGATTATGGTTTGTTCACCGATTATTGCCTGGCGCTAACTCGTAAAATTCTCTTCGGCTTAGAAGGTGGCTACGATTTTGATGCACTTTCTCAATCGGTTATAGCGACTATTGAACGTTGTTTAGTTTAACCTTGCCTCAAAAGTCGTAATATTTCTTTACATTTTTTCTGGTCGAACGCTTTACTCAGACGATCTCCAAAATCGCAACATTTCTTCACATTTCCCAGATGCGATCGCCCCTTAACAGGTTTCATCGGTCTGGGAAAAAATAATGTCTTTATTATTTGAAAATTTTTTAGCGTTTCTTTTTTCTCAGTATAATCTTGGGATCGTCGAGCGATTTCCTTTTGTATATGCACTGAGATAGATGCACATAGCTAGGAATTTTTTAAGTAAATTCTCTACAGTATATTCTTGGGATTTGAGAAAATAGTCTCGAAAAATAAGCTTTTTGTAGATATTTAATTTTTTGACTATTTGTAACTGAGTTGACGAATTCCAGAACAATGTTTACGGAAGTTTCAGGTGTCATAACTTTTGTTGGGACTTTTGTCTCAGTATTTTCTTTTACAAATACTCTTTAAAGTTCATCAAATCTTCAGAAATAAAAAGTTTGAGCAGTGTTCATAAACAGCTAAAGTTTTGTTAAGATGCAATTGCTAGCACTTTTTCAACGAAATTCACCTATCACCATGTGGAGAAATAAAAAGTACTAGCGGCACAAAGTTTAGAAGGTGAAGCAATGACCACCTATATTTTTTTCGACGAAGCCCTACGAATGCTGACCAACGCTTTTTTGATATCAGCGATACTGTTAATAGCAGCTTCTGGTATAGGTTTGGCAGTAATTGAAACAATAGAAAAGACAGGAGAACGCTAAGTTCACAAATAGCAGTGTACTTATTGCTAAAAACCATTGAGTGCAAGTGTTCGCTGTGAAATAATCCTGGGAACACTAAACTATAAAAGTCTCACAGCGTTGCAGTCTCACCTGTAAGTCCAGCAAATGCACAGGTAACTGTATCGCTATTGAGACCTTAACCAAGGAGCTACTACAATGGGTCTACTCGATGCTGTGTTGGTTACAGAAAGCCAAAAACCAGTACTGAATTCAGCGGAAGCTTTTGCTGTTATAGTCTTGATGGCAACAGCTTCAGACGGTTACCTTTCCGTCGAGCAAGCAAACTCCATCACTTGTGTGCTATCTCGGATGAAACTTTTTAAAAGTTATCCCCATGAGATGATGAAGAGTCTGTTTGATAAAATTTTATCTATTTTCCAAGGGGATCATTTTAATACTTTATTTAATGCTGCCAAAGATTGTCTATCTCAAGACTTGCGGGAATCAGCCTTTGCAGTAGCCACTGATTTAGTCTTGGCTGAAGGTATAGTAGCTGAAGAAGAGAAAAACTTTTTGAATGATTTATATCAAGCTTTAGGTGTTTCCAGTGAGATAGCAATACAAATTATCCAAGTAATGTTGATTAAAAATCGGCTATAGGGTTACAGAAAATAACTGCAATTTAAACTATATGAATAGCCGATACATAAAGTGCGCCAGATTTGATTGTCTCAAAAAATACCATACACTATAAAGCAATCAGCAGGAGCACAAAGGCAGCTAATCTTTTCCTATTGCCTTATTGCCTATATTATCAAAAATTCTTAATCTCACGAATTTGTTGTTACTTCATACACTATTGTCCAGCAGCCGAGCGTGGATGATTTTGAGTTGCTCCTGAGTCTTAATTGGCGCTCGTGGTGTTGGTAATTCAGTATTAGGCCAGTTCAATAAATCGTTGCAGGGACACAACAAAGCTGGCATCCCAAGGTTTCGTGCAGCCACTGGCATTGTGCAGCGACAACAAGGTAGCATCTCCCATGCCGATGTCAACAGTTCGGCAATGGTTTCGTGTGTACCTTCCAAATGACAGTCAGCAGATTCTTTGGAGAGAATCTGCTCCCAGCATTCCTCAAATTCTTTACTATAGCGATCGCCATCTAGCACAGATTTTGGCAAAATGCTTGCCTTACCGTTGCCGATGATTACTTTCTTGCCCAGTTGAAACCAGTAGGCGAGATATGCCTTAACTTCTTGTTTAGTAGCCATACCATAATTGTAAATTTTAATGAGGATATTTCGGAGGTTAAATGTTTAATTTTGAATTAAGTCTTTGACGCTGGTAATGGCGAACCAAGAAGAGTGAGATTGAGAGCATAGCCACCAGCGATTAGATAAACAGCATCACACAGCAAACTTAGCTGGCGTACTAAAGAACCCAGGCGATCGCGGAACGTCCTACCAATAGGGTAAGCTGGCACAATACCCCAACCCACTTCTTCTGCCACAAACAGCATATCAGCAGCCACCAAATCCACCGTCTCTAAAAATTCTGCAAGCATATTTTCCCAGGTTTGGTCATCTTGTTCTAGGAGATTAGCTACCCAAGTTCCTAAAGAATCAACCAAAAGATAGGTATGGGGTTTCGCGTCAGCAAGGGTAGCAGACAGTTCCACAGGTACAGACAGAGTTACCCAGTCTTGGGGACGACGTTTTTGGTGTTCTAAAATGCGTTTGTGCCATTCTTCATCGTCTGGGTTATCAGTGGCTGTTGCTACGTAAATAACTGCTTTGCCCGACTCTATGGCCAGAGTTTCTGCCCACTCACTTTTACCAGATCGAGCTGGGCCTGTTACTAAGATGATTTTACCCAAAGTTCTTTCCTGAGTATCTTCACAATATGGCTACGTTTGCAGTTTATCATCACAGCAGCGTCGAGTAGGGAGTGGGGAGATGAGGGAGACAAGGAAGACAAGGGAGACAAGGAGAATAATTCTTTAAGTACAGACAAGGGTTAATCGTATCTCTACCCCTAACTCTTACAGCAGTTTTCATTTGCATGAGGTACAAATTGATTGGTTTTGAGGCAGGAGGCAGGGGGCAGGAGGCAGGAGGGAGAAAAAGAATTTTTATATTTAATTCTCTAGTTGTGTACCTCATTTGGTTGCAAACTGCTGTAA
>JAVRCH010000136.1:0-15684 GCA_034530795.1 Nostoc sp. DedQUE12a | reverse complement strand
GGGAGGTGTGGGAGGATAGGGAAGAAATCTTTCCCCCCTCTCTCCCCACACTCCCCACACTTCGTCATCTCCCTATCTCTCTCACTTTCCCCGCCGCCAAATTTTGATCGTATCGTCATCACCGCCACTGACTAAGGTTTGTCCATCAGGACTGAAAACAACACATCTGACATAACTGGAATGGCCTGTTAGTGTGCTGACTTCTGTACCACTGTGTAAATGCCACAGTTTGATGGTGTTATCCCAACTACCACTAGCAAGAAATTGCCTATCCCGGCTAAAGGCGACTGACCAAACTGAATCAGAATGACCGCTGAGTGTGCGAATTTCTCTGCCTGTGTTGACATGCCAGAGTTTAATTGTGTTATCGCCACTACCACTAGCGATGATTTCTCCATCGTGGCTGAAGGCGATACAGTTGACAAAAAAGCTATGTCCAACCAGTGTACAAATGTTTCTGCCTGTGTATACTTGCCAAAGTTTGATGGTGTAGTCATTACTGCCACTAGCTACAAGCTGTCTTTCTTGGCTGTTGGCAGTTGTAGCTGTTCTCGGAGAGTAAGCGACTGATGAAACTGGGTCGGCATGACCTTTAAAGGTTTGGATTTCTATGCCAGTGTGTACCTGCCAGAGTTTTATTGTACAGTCAGCACCACCACTCAGGAGCAGTTTGCCATCTGGACTGAAGGCGACGGAATTTACCCAGTTGGTATGACCAATGAGAGTCCGAATTTCTTTGCCTGTGTTGACATCCCACAATTTAATCGTGTTGTCCCAACTACCGCTAGCCAAAATTCTTGAGTTGATATCTGTGAACCCCCCAGTTCTGCCAGACTCTCCTTGAGAAGAAGAATTTGGGGAAATTGGGCTAAAGGCAAGGGAATGAACCATGTTGGAATGACCAGAAAACCAACGGCCGAGTTGACGCACTAGCTTGCCAGTACTTAGTTGCCAAAGTTTGATAGTTTTGTCGTTGCTACCACTGGCAAGATATTGTCCGTCTGGGCTAATGGCGATCGCATGAACCATACTAGAATGACCTTTAAGGGTCTGTATGCATTGCCAGTTCTGCCGATCTAGTATTACAACAGGCCCTGGTGATTGGACAACCGGTCTGGCTGATTCTTGTTTGGGCTTGGTCGCTAAAGATAATGGTATTGTTGCTAAATCTTCTCTAGGATCGCTTTCAAGTAAATTCAACCACTCCTGCACGGACTGGGGACGATAAGTTGACTCCAAATCCATGCCGCACATGATAGCTTGATTTACTCTATTACTGATGTTGGGATTAAAGTACTGTGGTGGTTCTAAATTAACATTGTGACGGCGATCGTCTGCACTTGTTGGTACAACTCCTGTAAGCAAATTATACAAAGTCGCGGCTAGGGCATAAATATCAATGTATTCTCCTCGTGGGGCTTCTAATTCATACTGTTCTGGTGGGGCAAAACCAGGAGTGCGATACACTGTATGCCTTTGAACTACATTGGGAATAAATTCTCTGGAAATGCCAAAGTCTATCAGCACTGCTTCTGATTTATCAATGCGAATCATGATGTTGCGCGGTTTGAGATCCCGATGCAACAGCCCTTTAGAATGAATCAGCGTTAAAGCGTCGCCAATTTGCCGGATATACAACAGTGCTTCTGTTTCTGATAGCAAACCTACCCGCTTCAAGCGTTGCCCTAAGTCCTCGCCTTGGATGTACTCCATCACCATACAGGGCGAATTCCCTTCATCAAAGACGTTTTCGATTTTTACTATATGAGGATGGTGACACACAGCCAGCCGAACTGCTTCATCACGGAAGTCTTGCCGTAATTTATTTCGGTGGAGTATCCAAGCGGGGTGATTCAGGATTTCTTCTTTGAGAGTTTTTATGACTCGCTGTTGATTTCTTTGATTTCTGGCAAGATAAGTGATGCCAATTCCACCTTCGCCTAGTTGGCTTTCAATAATGTAGCGCCCTCCGAATAAAGACTTTCCTGGATTCCACACCATTAGTAATATTTGACGTTTTCTGGTATTTATTTTGGCACGGTATTAGAACAGCCAACACGAATTTTTGGGAATTCCATTTGTATTGTTGTTGTAGCTTTCTGAAGTTAGTTACTTAGATAACATTTTCATCACCTCAATAGTTACTATTAATTAATAGTATAAAGTTGGATATATCCTTATAGTTTTAGTTAAACTATGCCTTTACACCAAAATATGAAACTCGATCGCTCATCTTATCAACAATGACTTTAGCCATATTTGTTCATAATAATTTGACTTGTAGGTAATCTAAAATTATGCTGAAGAATCTAAATTTGAAACAAAAGTTTACAATTCTGCTACTAGTGATTTTGACGTTTGGTCTGAGCTTAAGCGGATTTGCCCTTTCTTCTTTGCTGAGGGAGAATGCCAAACAAGATATTAGCTCAACAGCTTTGATGCTGATGCAAACAATGAGTTCTGTTCGTAAGTACACCAGTACTCAAGTGAATCCAGAGTTAGCTGATAAATTAGTAACGGAGTTTTTGCCGCAAAGTGTACCTGCATACTCAGCACGAGAGGTATTTGAAATTTTGCGGAAAACACCAGATTACCGTGACTTCTTTTATAAAGAAGCAACTCTAAATCCCACAAATCTTCGAGATAAAGCAGACGGTTTTGAGACAGAAATTGTAGAAAAGTTTAGGAATAAATCAGATTTGAAAGAAGTGAGTGGATTTCGCTCAATTCCTGGTGGAGATATCTTTTATGTTGCTCGTCCGTTGCCAGTTTCTGAAGAAAGCTGTCTGAAGTGTCACAGTGTGCCTGAAGCTGCACCTCAAAGCATGATTAGTCTTTATGGTACAGCCAATGGATTTGGGTGGAAGCTGAATGAAATTATTGGCGCTCAAATTATATCAGTACCAGCTAATAACGTTATCAACAAAGCTAATCAATCTTCTTTACTAATCGTTCTCATTGTATCAACGATTTTTATCGCAACTATCTTGTTAGTGAACTTTTTCTTAAATAGACAAGTTGTTATGCCTCTCAAACGCATGACTCGCATTGCTGAGGAGGTCAGTACGGGACATTTGGAAGTTGAATTTGAGCAGATGTCTAATGATGAAATTGGTAATCTAGCTAGAGCTTTTAAGCGGATGCAATTAAGCTTAGAAATGGCAATGAAACGAATCAAACGTACTCATGGAAGCACGGGAGATTAAAATAATTCGTAATTCGTAATTCATAATTCGTAATTAAGCAGCACTTAAGTAAAAATTGCTAAAAAGCTATTTGCGGTAAGACAGAGGCTGCTGCCAAAACAGCTTCTGTGCAAGAACGCCAACGCGTTGGCGTAGCGTCTCGTAGAGAATAGTTACAAGAATTTGTAGAGTGTGCATAAACTTAATTACGAATTATTTAAATGCTTAGGAAAATAGGCTTTTTTTAAATTCAAAAGCTGCTTGAAAGTTAGGAATTTCTGTGGCTATCAATTCTACAAAATGGTCAGGTGAAATGTAAGGATTTTGAGCCAATATTTCTTCTATAACTAGAGTTGCCATTGGCCCAATATGGTAAGCTAACTCTTGCTGACAATGTTTAACAAATGCTGGATTAAGAGAAGGTTGTTGTTGTTCTATTTGCCCCAATTGTTGACTCATTGGCAAACCGGGTGAACTAAAGATGGTTTCTCCCATTTGGTTGTATGAGTCGGAAATTGCCGACATGGCCTGATATTCAGGATTAAATACGGTGGGAGGCAAATCATTGTCCATCGCCGAAGACATCACTACTTGTGGTTGTTCGAGACGCTCTAAATCTGCGATTACTTCTGTTGCTGTTTGGTATCGCTTGTTGGGTCTATCGGCTAACATGCGATCGAGTACTTGAGCGAAACCATCAGTAACATAGGCATAATAACGCCAGTTCCATTCTAAGGAATACTGATCCATTAATAAGGATGGATCTTTACCTGTGAGCAGTACAATAGCTGTTACTCCCAATGCATAAATATCACTACAGGGAGAACATAAACCCAAGCTAATCTGTTCGCGAGGAGCGTATCCTACTTTACCCACGAGGGACATTTTTCCAACGAAAGTTACTTGGTTAGAAGTTTTGGTTTCATTGATATCAGTAATTTGTTTGCCGACACCAAAATCAATCAGTACTGGCAAATCTTTGCCGTCTGGCAACATAATGTTGTCCGGGGAAATATCTCGATGGATAATGTTATGCTGGTGGACATATTCCAACACGGGCAATAGATTTTTTAGCCATTGAATAACTTCCTCTTCAGAAAAACTTCTTCCTTGGCGTTGAAGTTCTCCTAGCAGCCGAGAATATGTTTTACCATCGACATATTCTTGTACTAAAAACAGCCGACCGTCTCCTTCAAAGCAAGCCAAAAACTTGGGAATTTGAGAATGTTGCAGTTGGTGAAGAATTTTTGCTTCTCTTTTAAATAAGTTACGATATTGTTCGAGTCCACTTTCGCCTGTACCAATGGGTGCAAACTCTTTGAGAACACAAGCTTCATTAAACCGACGGGTATCAAACGCCAAATAAGTTCGCCCCAATCCTCCTTGCCCCAAAAGTTTTTGGATAATATAGCGGTTATCAATTAGAGTTCCAGCGGCTATTTCTGGTCTTGTCAAAGGGGACTGTGACATCATCATCGCACTCCTAGCGATCTTACATTAGTGATAAATTATTTAGTTGCTGAAAGTCAGAAACTCTAGCAGATAAAGGCTTATATCATCTATAAAGTAGAGGTTAGCACCACTGTCAATACTAGGAAATACACTTTTCTACAATCTCTAGATGGTCTTGTGTGACCAAATTAGCAATTTTTTTTGAGTAAATTTTAGTAATTTAGTACTACTTAATAGTAACTATTTTAGCAGGCGGGATATACCCCGTGTCTGCGGTAATATCTGCGAGTGCTTTGGGCATCGCTTTTTAGATTCGCTGTTTAACCTTATCTTAGCCTTAGTACCGCAATGGTTACTATACCTGTAAACAGCTAACATTTAGCATCACCTCACAGTGTTTCGGCAAAACTGAAGTTGGTATAGATTTATCAAACTAAAATATTATATGTATTTCAATATACTCTATGTGCGATCGCTCTTAAAAATTAACCTTTGTGCAACCTAATGTTGCTATATCAACATAATATATAAGCTTTGAGTATAAATCATTATTCTTCTAAAACAGAAAATTATGCTCCTTAATGGAATAATTTCTCCTTCTATGTTTCTTATCTGTGTTGTAAAAGCTGGTTCTTAGTAACATAAATTAATAAAAAATCTCCCTAGTCACAATATTTAACCTAGCTCGTCAGGATTCACGCCTAACTGACGTAAACGTTCTGCCAGTTGTTCTGCTTTTTCTTTAGCTTGGGCAGCTTCTTGTTTAGCTTGGGCAGCTTCTTGTTCAGCAATTATAGCTCGTTGGGTAGCGGCAGCAGCTTCTTCTGTGGGTGCGGGAATTAATTCTCCTGCTAAAGTGAACCACCTTAACCACAATCTTTCAATATCTCGAAATGAACCTTGCCATAAGCCTAAACTTAAATCTATCTCTGGCATTAGTATGCGTCCTTTAGTCAAATTCATCGGTTCATAATGACCGCCTACTAACTGAAATGCCTGAAGTTCGTTGGTGTAGCGACTAAAAACAACATAGTAAGGAATCCGCAAAATTTGTTCGTAAACTTCCCATTTACTAGGAGGTTTATCGGTGGCACTTGTTTTGATGCCTAAATCTTCTTGTTCCGTACCTGGAGATAGTAACTCTACAACTACAAAAGGATTTGCTGGTTCTTGCCAAGTGACATAACTTAAACGTAAATCTTGACCTTTGTATAGTTTTTGTACTCCTACTACACCGAACCAATCTGGACGTTTGTACCACAAAGGATGCTCGATAGTGTAGTACAGATTCAGGTCAGCAGCGCTGTAAACTAGTTCGGGGTTCCAGTTAATTGGCTGAAAAGTTAAGTATAAAAGTAAGGGCTGTAAAAAGTGAAAATCATCTGGCAAACCTGGTTCCTCTGGGTTATCGCTGGGTAAATCATACATCGTTGGTAGCGTTTCCCAAGGAGGAAGCGGCGGATCGGATTGAGGAATAAAGGAAGGAAAATAAGTCATAACTTGTTTTTAGAATTATTCTAAGTTTTGCTGCGATCGCTCAATCTAATTTAGTCATAAAATTGCTGTAGTGACTGTGTTAAAAATCAGGCGATCGTACACCCTAAGACTGCTGTTAGTATTGGATTACGGAAAAATATTATAAATATCTTTACGATGTGCGACTCGTTGACAAATTAATGTTTGTGTTTCTTTGTCAACAGTAATACCTATTCTGTAATTGCCTACGCGAATCTTATATTTATCATCGTAGCCCTTCATTTTTTGTAGATATCCTAATTCAAAGGGATTTTCTGACTCTAGTTCTTCAAAAACAATCGGTTCTATCCGGGCTTGAACATCTTCTGGTAAGTCTGCCAAGTCTTTTAAAAACCTTTTAGTATATTCAACTTTCCACATTCTTGCTCTTCAAATATTGGTAATATTTCCAAGCTGCATCTTTAGAGAGGCGTTCCTCATCTTTTGATTCTTCCATTAGCTGTACCAAGCCGTAGTTTTCCAATATTTCTTCAATTTTTTCAAAGTCAGCTATGGAAATTTGTACAGCGATAGGTTGCTGATTTTCATCCATTACGTAATTTTTAGTAATTTCTAGCATTTTTCTGACATCTGATTAATTGTTTGCAAATCCTAATACTATTTTGATGCTGTTATTGTAAAACTAGCTGTGAAGTCGTAGCGCACCGTTGTGCTAACACCAAATTTTGAGATTGCCTCTGCTACTATTATCTCTAAATGTTCGGCTTCCTTTGGTCAAATGTCACTGGACTGCAATTGTGAAACTTGCTCAAGGCTGGTAATTAGGGAGATATCACTTATTTAAAAGTATAAAAAATTTTTCTTAATTGCTGATAAATAACTATTACTGCCTAAATATTTTCGGGAATACTGAAATTTAGTAGCATTAAAGGTGTATGAAAAATGGCAGATAATAAAGTTAGTGCAAAACTTTCCTCTACAGACAGGGAAGCCGTGATGCAAGCTATAACTACTATCCGCGAAAAGTTACCCTTCTTGATTGATTTGACAACCGAGGAACGTAAAGCTTTACCCAAGCTGGGGGATAAGAGTCGCGCGTTTGTGAGTAAGGCGTTGGAAATCGCCACACAAAACCCTGACTTCTTACCGCGTTCTTTTGACTTGAATGAAATGCGCCAAGATATTGAATTATTTGAAGCGCTGTATCCTATTATGCTGTCGTTGACACAACTGCAAGGACTGGTGGATGATACATCTGTAGCTGTTGGTAGCGAAGCTTATGCAGCGAGTTTGATGATATATAACTACGCCAAAGCCAGTGGTAAAGGCGCGGGTTTAGAGTCAATGGTTGATGATTTGGGGCGGAGATTTGCCCGGAAAGCTAAAAAAGTGCAACCACAAACTTCATAAGTCGAGAAATTAACTCGACGCTTCTAGATAAAAACCTAAAATTTATGGCTCTGAGCTTGGGTGTTTCAGTTTCAAGTAAAAAACTCCGAGTTCAGAGTTTAAATTTTGCTGTTTTAAGTGAGAACGTTCTGGTTTTAAGTGAGAACGTTTTGGTTTTAAGTGAGAACGTTTTGGTTTTAAACGAGAATTTTCCGGTTTTAAGTGAGGATGTTCTGATTTCAAATGAGAAGCTTTTGGTTTGAAGTGAGACTGTTCTGGTTTTAAACGAGAACTTTCGGATTTCAAGTGAGAATGTTTTTGTTTGAAGTTAAAAAATTTGTGTTTAGAACTAAACAGTTGTAGGTTAAAGAGCAATATGGTTTATTTTCAGAAAAAGGCAATTTGAGTAAAATGACTGAGCCAGATTGATAATTTTGCATTGCTTAAATCGTGTCGTAGATAGCATCATCTTCGCTGTAGCCTTTTAATAATTGATTGGCCGCAAGACGCTGCCAAGCAGCTTCCTCTTGTTCTTTTTCTGTGGGTTCAGTGACGAGAATAATTACTTTTACCTGCTGATTATTCGCTAACTGTTGCCAAATCACATCTGGTAATTCTATTTTGCCTTCAGTGGTAACGTTTGCTGGAAATTCGTATGCTTTCATGTTGTTTTTAATGTTTGTCAGTCTTACTTACTATTTGGACGTTGTTATTCCACAACTAGCGTCGTTGCCATATCTGGATATTACCGCCATATTCGCCACTGGCTAACAATTGTCCATTTGCGCTGAAAGAAATGGAATGAACTTGGCAGGAAGCAGTAAAGGTATAGATTTCTGTTTTTGTTGCTACGTGCATCAATTTAACAGTCTTATCCTCACTAGCAATGGCTAATAATTGTCTATCTGAACTAAAAGCAAACGAATTAAACGGCGAAGGTGCAGTAAAAGTATCGATTTCTTTGCCCGTTTCAACTTGCCATATTTTGATAGTTGTATCTTTACTACCAATGGCTAATAATTGTCTACTATCAGAACTAAAAGTAACGGAATTCACCCAGTCAGAAGGATAATTGAACGTGGAGATTTCTCTACCAGTTGCTACCTGCCATAACCTGATAGTTCCATCATAACTAATGCTAGCTAATAGTTTTCCATCTGGGCTAAAGGCGACGGAATTAACTCTGTGGGAATGACCATAGAGAATTCTAATTTCTTTAAAAGTTCCCACATGCCATAGTTTAATAATATTGTCTGAACCGCCACTAGCTAAAAGTAGTCCATCTGGACTGAACGCAAGAGATTTAACTTGATATTCATGATCGCGGAGGATTTTAATTGCTCTACCAGTTCTAACCTCCCACAGTTGAATCCATCTGAAACTACCACTTGCTAATATTTGCCCATCTGGACTCAAAGCGATAGGGTCACCGCTATCACCCACATACGTACTCATATTTCCAGAAAAGGTATGAATTTCTCTGCCAGTTTCAACTTCCCACAGTTTGAGTATTGTAAGACTATTGGCTAATATGTTCCCAGAACTAAAGCAAAAACCGACGGAAGTAAACCTACTAATTTTGCTGGGATCGTCAGTAAGGGTGCGAATTTCTTTACCAGTCGCAACTTCCCATAGTTTGACAGTTTTGTCTTCACCACCACTAGCTAATATTCTCCCATCTTGACTAAAAGCAACTGACCAAATATTGCCAGAATGACCAGTAAGCTGACGGATTTCTTGAGCTATAATTCCCCGTCGAAAAAAGGAACGTAAAGAATTGTGGCTTAATAATTTATCAATAAAGTAACTGAATAATGTGCCAATTAAATTTTGTATTCTTGAAAATCTTGATTGTCTAAAAAGTGTTTTATTTTTCAATGAGTTTGTAATTTGCCAGAGTTTGATAACTCCCTCACCAGCAGTAGCTAATAATTGTCCATCTGGACTAAAGGCGACACAATTAACCCTGCCACAAGGTATAAATATTGCTTGGCTCTGCGATTCCTTTTGTGGTTTCCAGTAGGTGTTACTACTAGACAACATTTGCACGTTCTTTGGATTAAAATAGACTTCTTGACCATCTGCTATTAGTGACAGTACTAAATAGTGAAGATTTCCAATAGCTAACATTTGTACTGTCTTTTTATTAAAATATTCGTAATAAATTGGACTAAAAGCAATAGAATGGACATGGAAGCCACCAGAATCAGGAAAGGTATGGATTTTTCTGCCAGTTGGGACATCCCAAAGTTGTACTGTCCCCTCTCTACCATGACCACTTGCTAATATTTTCATATCTGGGCTAAAGGCGACAGACCAGACTCCCCAGTCGGAATGATGTAGTGTGTAGACTTCTTTGCCAGTTGCGACATCCCACAGTTTGATAGTCCCCTTTGCATCACCGCTAGCTAACAGTGTAGTAATGTCTCCAGAGGAGCCAAAGGCAAGTGAGCTAATCTCCTTGGAATGACCAGTGAGAGTATGCAGATGCCTGCATATACCCAATTCAATATCACTTGTTTCTACTAAATTAATGGAATTTTCTTCACCAATACTTTGTGTAGCGATCGCTAAAATTCTTCCATCAGGATCGAGAGCAAATATACCAATACCAGGAATGGTATTTAGCCGATACCAGTTTTGAGAAGTTAATACAGATGTATTTGGAGATTTGAAATTTTGAATGGATGGTTGAGGAGTCAATTTTGCTTTTTTAACCGGTTTTGTAGCTGAAGTTACCCCTGTATTAACTCTTAATAAATCCAGCCATTCCTGCACTGACTGGGGACGCAACTTGTAATTTAGCGTCATTCCCTGCATAATTGCCTTATTCACGCGATCGCTAACACTCGAATTCAAATCTTTAGGCGATCGCAAGTTAAAATTTTGTAGTCTGGCTGGTGCTGGCATTGGCAACTGTCCAGTCAGCAAGGAATACAACGTCGCGGCTAAGGCGTAGACATCAATATACTCTCCCCGTTCTGCATCTGGAATATACTGCTCTGGTGGTGCATAACCGGGAGTGAGATTCTCTGTATGCTGTTGAACTCCACCGGGAATAAATTGTCTGGCAATGCCAAAATCTATTAGCACTGCTTCAGGTTTACCTGCACGCATCATGATGTTACTCGGCTTCAAATCCCTATGCAGCAAGCCTTTGTTATGAACTAAAATTAAAGCCTCGCCAATTTGCTGAATATATATAAGTGCTTCGCTTTCTGATAATGCACCGTTTTCAGTGATTCGCTTACCTAAGTCTTGCCCTTCGATATACTCCATCGCCATGCAGGGAAAATTACCTTCATCAAAGACATTTTCTATCTGCACAATATGAGGATGGTGACACAAAGCCAGTCGCAAAGCCTCATCCCGGAAGTCTTGCCGTAACTTGTTGCAGTGCGGTATCCATTTAGGGTCATTAAAAAACTTGTCTAGAAGAATTTTGATTACGCGCAACTCATTGCTTTGGTTTCTAGCGAGGTAAGTGATGCCAATTCCACCTTCGCCTAATTTTCTCTCGATGATGTAGCGATCGCCAAATAACTGCTGCCCTGGATTCCACGCCATTACTCAAAACCGTAGTTTCACTGATATTTTATTTTGGCACACCATAGATGTCGGCGTTTGGCAAAGGAAATTTGAGGCAATTATGATGCAGCCTAAAATAAGCAGTGTATTCAATCGTAATCAACTTATGGCATCAGCAATTGTTAAACCCTCTTCCTGGCTAGAAAATGGTATTGTAGTGAAATTCAAGTTATTTAAAATTTCATTCCTCTAAAAAAAAATTCTAGATTTAGTAAATTTTTAACTAAACCTAGCAATCTTTAATTTAATTATTTACAAAAAGTCTAATCTTCAGGTTGAATTCCCGCAGCCCGCAATTGTGCTGCTAATCGTTCGGCGCGTTGGCGTTCTTGTTCGGTACGTTGGCGTTCTTGTTCGGCTAATTCTGTACCCCAAGGTAGAAGGTTTCCTTGTTCGTCCCACCACCGTAACCACTTTCCTGTACGATTTTCACGAGTCCCTTCCGACACGCCAAGGAAAAGATTGATTTCCGGTATCCAGTAGCGTTGATTTCCATCAGGTTCTTGCAAGATGTACTCTTCTGTATTTTGTAAGCGATAGGTTTCGATACTGCCGCTTTCTGGCTCAAAAATGATGTAGTTTGGTACTTTCAAGATGCGTTCGTAGAAAAACCATTTTCCTGGGGGATATGTCGCTTTGATAGAATACTCTGTCTCCTGTGTATCGGAAACAAATTCCATCACAATTACGGGAATATCGCCCTGTAATTGAGGCGTGTAACTGCGGATTACTTCTTCTCTACTAACATTAATTTTGGCAATGAAAGCCCAATCAGGGGCTTTAATGACTATTTTGTTATTGAGAGTGGCACAAATGCCGTAATTAGTTGTTGTCAGGGCGTTAGCTGAAATTTTTCCGGCTAATTGTAGGCTTTCTGTGAGTGCAGCAGCTAAGGCTGGTTGGTTGATGTTGTCCACTGGGTCATCTGGCAGTTTGTAATCATCGGGGAGTTTTTCCCAAGTGATTTTGTAATCTTGGGTGAGGACTGTCATGATGGGTTTTCCTTTTGTGTAGGGGCTGGGGATTGGGGACTGGGGATTAGGGATTGGGGAATGTTTTTCTAATACCCACTACCCAGTACCTAGCCACCAGTACCCAGTCCCTTTACTCATATTCATCGGGTTCTAAATCGTCGGTTGTCAGTTCTTGATGGGGGATGGCGGCGATAATTGCATCTATGACTTTAGATACTGGTAGAATCTCAATATTTAGGTCGGGAAATTTTTGTCCCTTGGGCACGATCGCTCTTTTAAATCCCAATTTAGCTGCTTCTTTCAACCGCAGTTCCATTTGGGAAACCGATCGCACTTGTCCGCCTAGCCCAACTTCACCTATCAATACTGTACCTGGGTCAACTATGCGATCGCGGAAACTAGCAACGATGGCAATTGCGATTCCTAAATCTACTGCTGGTTCTTCTACGTTCAATCCGCCAGCAGAAGCAACATAAGAATCTAATTTCGACATGGGAATCCCCACGCGTTTTTCTAAGACGGCGAGAATTTGCACGAGGCGGTTGTAGTCTATGCCGGTGGCTGCACGTCGGGGTGAGGGGTAGCTGGTGGGACTCACCAGGGCTTGCAATTCCACAACGATGGGGCGGGTACCTTCGCAAGCCACTACAATTGCTGTACCTGGCGCTGGGTCGTCACGATTGCCTAAAAATAACTCTGAGGGGTTAGGAACTTCCCGCAGCCCGTGTGACACCATTTCAAAAATGCCGATTTCATGTGTTGCCCCAAAGCGATTTTTGACTGTGCGTAATAACCGATGGGAGGCAAAGCGATCGCCTTCAAAATACAACACTGTATCTACTAAATGTTCTAAGACTTTCGGCCCGGCGATCGCTCCTTCTTTGGTGACGTGTCCCACAATCAACATGGTAATATCTTCGTGCTTCGCCACCTTCATCAAAGCCGCAGTACATTCGCGTACCTGAGCCACGGAACCAGGCGCGGAAGTCAAGGCAGGAAAGAATACTGTTTGAATACTATCAATTACAGCTACATTCGGTTTAAGTGAATCTACTTCCCGCAAAATCTCTTCTAAGTCTGTTTCTGGCAATACGTATAAATCCGCTCCTACGTTTTCCGGTGCTTGTAATTTAGGAGGATTTTCTGCTACTGGCTCGTTGTCATCACCAACAACACTTAGAGGTTTTGCTACTCCTAAGCGAGAAGCTCTTAATTTTATTTGCTGTCCTGATTCTTCTCCAGAAATATAAAGGATGCGGTATCTTTGCGCTAATTGATTTGATACTTGCAGTAGTAAAGTAGATTTGCCAATTCCTGGGTCGCCGCCAATTAATACCATCGAACCAGGAACAACTCCACCACCTAGTACCCGATCTAGTTCTCCATAACCAGATTCCCAACGAGTGACTTGGCGATCGCTAATTTGGTCAAATGTCAGTGAAGCCCGCTGCTTAGGAGCTTTAGCATTAGATTTGCCATTATTGGGTGCGGCTTGCCAACCACTTACTCCTCCACGAGTAGGTACATCTACAGAAGATTGGATCAGGAGTTGTTCTTCTAGAGAATTGTAAGTACCACAGGCTGGACACTTACCAAACCATTGAGGGGATTCCGCCCCACAATCGTTACAAACGTAAAAACTTTTTGGCTTTGCCATTCGTAAATCTTATTAAATAATCTTAATATTTACTTAAGTTTTGGAGAATACTAGAATCCAATCATAGTAGTAATTAGAGCTTTTTCCAAATCAATTTATGGAATGATATCTTAATATTATGGTATTAAAAATTAATCATGTAAATTTTTAGTGAAGGAGCGTTGATTAACTTGGAAAGTCATAAAGAAAAAATCTTGGTAGTAGACGATGAAGCCAGCATTCGCCGGATTTTGGAAACGCGCCTTTCAATGATTGGCTATGATGTCGTGACAGCTGGTGACGGAGAAGAAGCTTTGGAAACTTTTCGCAAAGCCGATCCTGACCTAGTAGTTTTAGATGTGATGATGCCAAAGCTAGATGGCTACGGTGTTTGTCAAGAATTACGCAAGGAATCTGATGTCCCCATTATTATGCTAACAGCCTTAGGGGATGTAGCCGATCGCATCACTGGACTAGAATTAGGTGCTGACGACTACGTAGTTAAACCGTTTTCCCCCAAAGAACTAGAAGCCCGCATTCGGTCAGTGCTGCGGCGAGTAGACAAAACTAGTGCTACTGGCATTCCTAGTTCTGGTGTGATTCATGTCGCTAACATTAAAATCGATACCAATAAGCGACAAGTCTATAAAGGTGACGAACGGATTCGATTGACGGGTATGGAGTTTAGCTTACTAGAGTTGTTAGTAAGTCGCTCTGGAGAAGCTTTTTCCCGTTCAGAAATTTTGCAGGAAGTTTGGGGTTACACACCAGAACGCCACGTAGATACCCGCGTAGTAGATGTGCATATATCCCGTTTGCGAGCAAAACTAGAAGACGATCCCAGCAACCCAGAATTAATATTGACAGCCAGAGGTACTGGTTACCTTTTCCAGCGAATTATTGAACCAGGAGAGGAGTGAGACGCGGGGACGCGGGGACGCGGGAAGATGAGGGAGAAATAAGCAATGCCCAATGCCCAATGCCCCATGCCCAATAACTAATGACTGATGACTAATGGCTAAATCCGATCCAAATCGAGTTTTGCGGCGTCTACCCATTGTTGTAGGTGGACTAGGCGCTGTACTTTTGCTAATTAACCGCTTGTTGACACCGCAGCTGACTGAATCTCAAGCGCGTGGTGATGTGTTGGGTGTGATTTTGAGTGCGGTGTTAATTTTAACGGGTTTAATTTGGCAGCAGGTACAGCCGCGATCGCCTGATACTGTAGAGCTAATCGGAGAAGAGGGTTTTGTACTAGCACCAGATTTACCAGAAGCCGTGAAAACTGAACTAGCTTGGGCATCTCATTTATTGTTGACGAATACAGTAACGCGATCGCTAGTAGTTTTTTATCAAGGTAAAGTTTTGTTGCGTCGGGGAATTTTGGGTATCAAATCTGAGGTTGTACCAGGAGCAATCTTAAAACAGGTACTCGAAAAACAAAAGCCGATTTATCTAGTGGCGCTAAATGTTTATCCCGGTAAGATTGAATTTGATTATTTACCTGAAAATACCCAAGGGGTAATTTGTCAACCTATTGGCGATCGGGGTGTTCTGATTTTAGGAGCAAATGCCCCTCGGAGTTACACCAAACAAGATGAAAAGTGGATCGCCGGAATTGCTGATAAATTAGCTGTTACTCTTAGCCAAATTTAGATTAGCCAATTTTAGATTTTGGATTTTAAGTAGAAGGCTCCAAGGAAGAAGGCAGACGCCAGAAGGGAAAAGAGTTATCTTCTCTAGTTTCTGGAGATCAGCATCTTACATTTAGTTATGTCTACCTAGTTAGATTGACCTATTCTCAATCGAAGTATTTTGAAAAATTTCATCTCAAATTACTAAGCAATACAGTTCAGTTAAGCATTTCTACTCTTTCTTCTCTCTGTGTTCTCTGTCTTGGAAAGTTCTGATGCCTGCGGCGGGCTGCGCCAACGGAGGAAACCTCCGCTCAGACTTTCCGCTGCGCCTCTGCGGTTCGTAAAAC
>JAVRCH010000135.1:0-40438 GCA_034530795.1 Nostoc sp. DedQUE12a | reverse complement strand
TTCAAACTATAATATTTTCATGGTTCGGTGTCCTTTGGGCGTCGCTCTTTCGCTTCGCTCTCTCAGGCACTTATTCAATATAACTAACCAACTTAAGAGTGTCAACCACTTTTACAACTTTTTTTCGGAATTTTTTTTGATGCAGCTCAAAGTCGCCACAGTGTAGGGTTGTAAGCAACAATGGTTTATGCAATGTGCTGACTAAGGAAGGATAGAGCGTGAATTTTCAGTCGGTAATAACCTTGTTGCATCAGTTCTGGGCCGATCGCGGTTGTTTGATCGCTCAGCCTTACGACATCGAGAAGGGGGCAGGTACTAAAAATCCCCAGACATTTTTAAGAGCATTGGGGCCGGAACCGTGGGCTGTTGCATATGTTGAGCCGTGTCGTCGTCCGACTGATGGGCGCTACGGCGAAAACCCCAACCGCTTTCAACACTATTATCAGTACCAAGTCCTAATTAAACCGTCGCCAGATAATATTCAGGAGATCTATCTTGATTCTTTAAGGGCTTTGGGTATTCGTCCAGAAGAACACGATGTTCGGTTTGTGGAAGATAACTGGGAAGATGCGACGGTGGGAGCTTGGGGTACTGGCTGGGAAGTCTGGCTAGATGGGATGGAAATTACTCAATTTACCTACTTCCAACAGTGTGGTGGAATCGATTGCCGTCCTGTGTCTATTGAGATTACATATGGTTTAGAGCGTTTGACTATGTATCTCCAGCAAGTGGAAGCAATTACAAAAATTCAGTGGACGGACAATATCACTTATGGAGACATTTTTCTGCAAAATGAGATTGAGCAAAGTACTTATAACTTTGAAGCGTCGAATCCTGAGTTACTCCTGACACTATTTAATTTGTATGAGCAGGAAGCTAACCAATTGACGGAGCGAGGATTGGTTTTACCTAGCTTAGATTATGTAATGAAGTGTTCTCACACTTTTAATTTACTGGATGCCAGAGGTGTGATTTCGGTGACTGAGAGAACTCGCTACATTGCCAGGATTCGGCATTTGGCAAGGAAAGTGGCTCATTTATATGTGGAGCAAAGGGAGAAGTTAGGTTTTCCGTTGCTCAAAATTTAAAACCAGTCATACAGCTATCTGGTTTACAGCCAGTTGTGCAGCAACTTGTTTCACAGCCCGTCTTACTACAACCTGTTTCAGATTCTACAGTTAAATCTCGTTACCGCTATATTATTGATTGGCTGTTTTTGATTCCAATTGCCTCTTATGTTGTTTGGGTAATATTTTCATTGTTTTGGTAGAAAAAACTCGCCTCAACGACTAGAAATCGTCGCGACAGAGAGAAAAGCTGCAAAAGCAGGCTAGCAAACCCTTAATTTTGCATTCTCTAAGTTAGGCATATCTTGATGATGCGGCTATTGCTAAAGGTTAGAAATACCTTTAA
Organism: Nostoc sp. DedQUE12a; assembly: GCA_034530795.1. GTDB lineage: Bacteria > Cyanobacteriota > Cyanobacteriia > Cyanobacteriales > Nostocaceae > Nostoc. Next base: position 39,025 of record JAVRCH010000135.1, on the reverse strand, counting down.
ATCTGGACTTTAGAGCATCAAGGCTACAACAATAAAGCCCGCTTGTGCGGGCTTTGTTTGTATAAACTTAATGGACTATACTTCATCACAAGCATAAGAATTTTCTGATGTTGCCGATCAAAAAAATGAAAAGTTCACGCAGAGGCGCAGAGACGCAGATAGAAATAGGATATTCCAATACGTTTGGGTTAAGCCTAGCAGTCTTTGTCAAAGTGATTTTTTTTAACGAACTACAGAGACACAGAGTACACGTACAGAAGTCTGAGCGCCGACTTTTGCTCATAACTTCTGGAGAAAAGAGAGAAAGAACCGCTGAGGTGAAGTTTATTGGAACATATTGACACTTTTGTGATGATTCTTATTCAAATTTAGCAATGCCAATTTTTCATTAGTGTTGCCCTTGTTATTTTTCAGTCAGCTACCGATTCTTTGTATTAGGTGCTTTTACAAAAAATATTATGATTCAAACTAGTGGTGCAATTATTTGTCTTGGCTACGTTATCGGGTTGCTGTTTACGGCAATTCCCTGGGGTGGCGCGTGGATTTTAATTTTGGGAATAATAGGAGCGATTTTTTTTAGAAAATCTTACATCATCTCACGGAAACTTGCTCACAAGCCAGAGAATGCTGGAGGCAAAGCCAAGACAGTGCTTAACACTTGGCAAAGTATTCCCCATCCAAGAATATGGCTCGCTGCTGGGTTAGTGGGATTGTTGGCAACTCTTTATTTTCAATGGCGAGTACCACAACCAGGTGCAAAAGATATTAGTCAGTTCGTTCCGCCTGGAAATAGTAGTAATCAAGAACAGCTTGTGATTGTTCGTGGGGAAGTGGCGAGTAATCCCCGCTTAACTCGCAGTCAGCGAGGCCAATTTTGGCTGGAAGCGACTCAGTTAGATGAGGTAAAAAATGAAAAAGGCTCAGCAGGTGTACCAAAAGGAGTAACAGGCAAATTATATGTAACAGTAACGATTCTTCAGGCTACCGGTTTATACCCTGGTCAACAAATCCAGGTAACTGGGATTTTATATAAACCAAAGGCGGCTTCCAATCCTGGTGGTTTTGATTTTCAAAAGTTTCTCAAGCAAGAGGGAACGTTTGCTGGTTTGATTGGGCGGCAAATCAATGTTTTAGAACAAGAGCGTAAATGGGGCTGGTGGCAAATTCGGGAGCGAATTGTGCGATCGCAAGTTCGGAATTTAGGTATTCCAGAAGGTTCTCTTGTTAGTGCAATGGTTTTAGGTAGCAAAGCTGTGGATTTACCCTACGATATCCGCGATTTATTCGTACAAGCAGGATTAGCTCATGCTTTAGCTGCTTCTGGATTTCAAACTTCGTTGATTTTAGGTGTGATATTACAGTTAACAAAGCGTACAAAAAAAGGAATGCAATTTACGCTTGGGTTTTTGGGTTTAATTATTTTTCTGAGTTTAACAGGTTTTCAACCTGCGGTTCTGAGAGCCGTAATTATGGGTTTTGCAGCATTAATTGGTCTGTTATTAAAAAGGAAAGTAAAACAGTTAGGTTCGCTGTTATTAGCAGCAACGCTCTTATTACTATTTAATCCACTATGGATTTGGGATTTAGGTTTTCAATTGAGTTTTTTGGCAACGTTGGGATTAGTTGTAACAGTAACGCCAATTATTGAACGGTTGAATTGGTTACCACCTGCGATCGCTTCTTTAATTGCTGTTCCCTTAGCTGCTACTATTTGGACTTTACCTGTGCAACTTTTTGTCTTTGGAGTTGTACCAACTTATAGTTTATTACTGAATGTGCTTAGTACTCCATTCATTTCTATTATTAGTATAGGCGGCATCATTAGCGCCTTAGCAGCATTAATTTGGACTGAAGCAGGAAGCTTTTTCGCTGGCTTGTTGCATTACCCCACTGATTGGTTAATTAAACTAGTAGAGTTTTTTAGCAATTTACCAGGAAATTCAGTTGCCGTAGGTAGCATATCTTCTTGGCAATTGCTGGCAATTTATGGACTAATTATCTTAGTTTGGCTAGTAGGTTGGTGGCAGAAACGATGGTGGTTTGCTGGTATAATTGCGATTGGTTTAGTGATCGTCCCCCTTTGGCATTCTGCCAATACATTATTTAGGATAACGATATTAGAGTCTGCTACGGAACCAATTATAGTTGTTCAAGACAAAGGAACAGTAACTCTGATTAATAGTGGTGATGAAGGTACAGGACGCTTCACTGTTTTACCGTTTTTACAACAGCAGGGTGTCAATCAAATTAATTGGGCGATCGCTACTGATTTTCAAGGCAATGAAAGTAATGCTTGGTTTGAATTAGCCCAACGCTTACCAATCAAAAAATTTTACGAATATTCCCCAAAACCAGAAAATTCCATTGCTATTCAGGCAATCCAACAGGAACTACAAAAACATCAAGGATCTTACCAAACTTTAGCAGTTGGTCAAGCTGTGCAAGCTGGTTCTATAGTGGCACAATTAATCAATAATGAATTACCTATTCTACAATTGCAAATTTTGGATCGGAACTGGTTATTAGTAGGTAATATCAAGTCTCAAGAAGTACAAGAATTAGTTAAAAATGGCAGTTTACCTCGTCCACAAGTGCTTTGGTGCGCCCCTCAGTCTTTGAAAAATTTAGTTGTTGCTCTGCAACCACAAGTGGCGATCGCTTCTGCTGCAAACTTGGATGAAAAAACTTTATCTGAACTTAATCAAAGTCAAACTAAATTATTTTTTACAGGACGAGATGGTGCTATTCAATGGTCGCCAGAACGGGAATTTGAGGCATTTATTGAAGCACCGGAAAATCAGTCTTCTGTTTTATAAAATAGTTGAGAAATAATTTAATTTAAAAGCGCTAATTTTTATGAATCAAGACTATTAACGATAGCCTATATAATAGTATATTGCTATTAGAAAATTTAGTTAATAGAAGAGCGATCGCTATTACTATTTATTCCTACTCCAGTGTTACTAAATTCTATGACTATCTACTTTTACAGCACTCGCGAACAATATGGCTGCTTCTCTAATTTCTCATCCCACGGGTTCGAGTTAGATGGATTGTATTGGCCGACTAGCGAACACTACTTTCAAGCACAAAAATTCGTCGGTACACCTCATGCAGAACAAATCCGCTTGGTTAAAACGCCTAAAGATGCTGCAAGAATGGGGCGTGAAAGAACCCGTCCTTTACGTCAAGACTGGAAACAAGTTAAAGACGACATTATGCGCCATGCCGTGCTACGTAAATTTCAAACTCATACAGATATTAGAGATATCTTACTTTCCACAGGCGATGAAGAAATTGTTGAAAACTCTCCCATCGATTTTTACTGGGGTTGCGGGGCTGACGGTACTGGTAAAAACATGCTAGGAAAAATTTTGATGGAAGTCCGGGATATGCTCCGCTATACCCACAGCATAGATGGTGATAATGGTACAGTAAAATAATCTTGTTGTTACCAATGCTTGCCTGAAGAACAGTTTATTAAAATAGAAATTGAAGCATAAGTTACTAAAAGCTAAACAGTGAAATTTATTGAGCAAAACTTCTAGTTTGTAGATTATCTAGCAAAAAAGTTTTTATTTTTGAGTTTGAAAAATATAATTGCCTAAACTTGGCAAACGCTCTATTTTCCTAAAGTAGCTGAAAACCAGCAATTATTCTAAGGAATAAAGTAATTATGTCTCGTTTAGTAAAGACCAAGAAATATTGCAAATGGTTCTGGGATGAATCCCTTGGAGGTGAGTTTGATGCTTGGGGTACTAGCACCTACTTTATGGAAATTGATGAGAATTGCCATGTAGTCAGACAAATAGAAGTTTATGAAAATGGCAATGTATTATTTTATGATAATAGCCATATTGCTGATGATTATGGAATGTTATGCGATCAAGCAATAGCTGAAGATGATATACGCGACTTTGAAATTACAAAGGGAGAATTTGAACAAGTTTGGAATACAAAAATACCAATAAATAGATAAAGGTTATTAATTAAAAGTGTCTTGGGCAACTTCAGTCTGTTAGTTTAAGCTACTTAATTTTGATTGGTTGTAGACTAAGTGAGTGAGAAGTATAGTTATGCTTGTTGAGTAATGGAAACTCAAATAGCGATCGCTTCATCAATTAACTCTCACTAATGAACTTATTCAATGCCAGCCACATCAAACTGGCATCTTTACAATACAAGTATTTGGTATCCAGGCTGTAGTAAACCAGCTTCATGAAAGATAAATTGTGGTTTTGGGAACACTAGACTTACCACCAGACTAAACAGGAAGGGGTTGATGTCTAAAGACGTATGGAATCATAGATCGAAAAATACAGTCCCCCTGAAATTACCCATAACACACCTAAAATCAGTGAAGCGCAATACAATTACCCATGAATTTGACTCTGGTTCACAAGCACAAATACCACCACTACAGGAAAGCGACGAACATTTATCGGAAGCATCTCAACTATTACGGCAAGGTATTCAACAGCAGCAAGCTGGTGAATTAATTGCAGCGATGAAATCTTTACAACAATCCTTGGTACTGTTTCAGGCAATTAAGGATTTACAAAAACAAGCACAAGTACTTTCTTTTTTAGGATTGGTAAGTTACAGTGCAGGAGACTATAAAAATGCTATCTCCTACTCTCAAGAGTGTATGTCTTTAAGTGAGGAGGCTTCAGATTTACCATTGCAGATGCAAGCACTTTCGCATTTAGGCAATGCGTACCGTCACCTCAACGACCATAATAAGGCAATTGAATTTTTAGAAAAGTGTTTGAAAATAACCCAGCAGCTACAAGACAAACGCAGTCAAGTAGCAGCACTAAATAATTTGGGATTAGTATATAAAGCTTTAGGCAACTTTACACAAGCCATTGAGTATCAGCAGCAAAGCCTAGAAATTGTGCGCGAACTCAAAGATAATTGGGGTGAGGAACAAGTACTCAAGAATTTGGGTAATGCTTGGTACGCTTTGGACAATTATCCAAAAGCGATCGCTTACTATGAGCAATGTGTAATACTAGCACGCTCCTTAAAAAATGTTCGCAGTGCTTCTCAGGTACTAAAAAACTTAGGTAATGCTTGCTATGCTTTGGGCGATTACACAAAAGCTATTAAGTATTATGAAGAACGCTTGCAATTAGCCAGAGAAATCCAAGACAAGCGTAGCGAGGAACAGTCTTTAGGTAGTTTAGGAGTTGCTTGTGAAGCTTTGGGAGATCATCACAAAGCAATTACATATTATGAAGAACGTTTACTTTTAGCTAGGACACTTAAAGATCGGCGTAGTGAAGAACAAGCTCTTGCCAGTCTAAGAGTCGCTTGCTATGCCTTGGGCGATTATGCCAAAGCTATGCAATATCAGCAAGAGACATCTCCAAATAGTTAATATTAGGGTAAATAATTCTCGTTGGGATAAGGCAATAGGCAATAGTAATAAAGATTTTAGTTTAATTTATTTTTCTGAACATAGTTTGGTTTTATTGTGCCAACTTACTTAGATTGGAAATAGGTTTCTAAATTTGGGTTTAGTGAATTCATAGATCACAATTTTCAAATTGGTATAACTTTTATAGCGGTTAAAGCATAGTTTAGGACATAAGCTTACTATAAAACCCAGACACCAAAACACTTTCAAGGCTATTGCCTATTGCCTGTTCCCTGCTCTATTTACTTGCTCTAAGTTGTCCACAAGCAGCATCAGCTTCTAAACCACGGGAGTAACGGACGCTAACAGCAATTTGTTGTTGCTTGAGGACATTGAGAAATGCTTGAATACGATCGCGGTTGGGGCGTTTGTAGTCTACTTCTTGGATAGGGTTGTAAGGAATCAAATTCACATGACTTTGAAATCCCCGCAGACATTTCGATAGTTCTAATGCATGTTCTGGCAAATCATTGACACCAGCCAAGAGAATATATTCAAAAGTCACACGCCGTCCAGTGATTTCCACATATTCCCGACACTCAGCGAGCAAATCTTCTAGAGGATAAGCGCGGGCGCTGGGGATCAGTTGTTCTCTGAGGGCTTGGTTGGGCGCATGGAGACTAACCGCAAGGGTGATTTGCAAATGGTGTTGGGCGAATTGACGGATGCGATCGCGAATACCGACTGTAGAAACAGTCAGCGATCGCGCTCCTATACCAATATCTTGATTGAGAGATTTCAGCGCTGCTAGCACATTTTCAGTATTTAACAACGGTTCGCCCATACCCATGAATACTACATTGCTAACCCGTTGTTGAAAATCTTCTTGTACAGTCAACACCTGATCGACAATTTCATGCCGCGCTAAGTTGCGCTTGTAGCCTCCTTTACCAGTAGCGCAGAAATCACACGCCATTGGGCAACCTACCTGAGTAGAAACACAAACTGTCAGACGAGATTTTGGCCCGTCTCCTCTTTCTCCGAAGGTGGGGATACCAACAGTTTCAATAATTTGCCCGTCTGCTAATCGTAAAAGATATTTCACCGTGCCATCAGATGCCACAGAACGGTAATGTAAACTTGAGCGTCCAATGGGAATTTCTCCGACTTCTGTACGCCATTGCTTTGGGAAGACAGAAATATCCAAGAGCGATCGCACCCCCTTGTGATATATCCATTCATGTAGCTGCTTTCCTCTGTAAGCAGGCTGTCCCTGTTGTTCCACCCAAGCAGTTAACTCGGCGACGCTTGCGCCAAGTAGGGGAGGAAGTAATGCTGATTTGACTGGGTTGTGTGAGTCAACCTGAGATACCAGAGGTGTAGCAGACATAAAAATCACGAGTTGATGCTGGATCTCTATCCTACACCTGCCGAATGGAGTTCGTGTTAATCAAAGAACGCGAGGAATTAACCAAAGGTACTGCCATTCCAGCCCCACATTGCACCTTTAGCATCTGCAAATTCTATGTAAATTCGATTTTTAGCCACACCCAAAGATTGATTAATTTGCTGACAAAAATCTTCACTCATTGCTTTAGTTTGGTCTGGCTTCATCGTGCCAATGCTCTTAATTTCGATGTAACAAACCGGCTCTGTATTACCTGCAAAAGTCATAGGGATTTCTGGTTCAAAAGCTGTCATCACATAGGATTCTGGTTTTCCCAAATGTTTTGCTAACTTGGCTGATAAGCTCAAAAGCATTGACTCAATTTCAGCCTTTTGAGGAGCAGATGCAGAAGTTTGGACTTTAATTAATGGCATATAGCACTCCTATTTGATTTGTGAACTTCGTCATAGAGGTAGGCAATAGACAATAGTGAAAAATTCATTGTCTGTTGGCTATTATCTATTAATGAGACGAACGAAATAAATGACTATGTTCAGGATGATATAAACGCGATCGCCCTGTTGTTGGCGAGAGTGCTGGACTGATTATATAAAGTGTGGTGCGAATTAATTTTTCTTTATCAGTACAGTCTGCCATTTGATTAAGAGGCACAACCCTAATTTTTTCATCCGGCCATCCGACGCGAAAGCAGATTGCTACTGGGGTTTCGGCTGGATAATGTTCGAGTAGTTTGGCTTGGGCATTTTCCACATGACGCGCACTCAAATATAGGCAGAGGCTAGCGTGATGTGCTGCTAGGGAAGCTAATTCTTCCGTGGCGGGGACTTCTGTACGTCCGCTGATACGCGTCAAAATGATGGTTTGGACTAAACCAGGTACAGTCAGTTCTGTTTTGAGTTTGGCAGCGGCGGCTTGAAAAGCGCTGATACCGGGTATGACTTCAAAAGGGATATTTGCCTCTGCTAGGAGGTGCATTTGCTCGTGGATAGCGCTGTAAAGACTGGGATCGCCGGAATGGAGACGGACTAGAGATTTGTGTTGCGATCGCACTTTTTCTACCATAATCGCCACAATCTCTTCCAAAGTTTGATTTGCAGTTCTCACGATTTCAGCATCTTTGCGGCAAATTTCTAAAATCTGTTCTGGAACTAAAGAATCAGCAAATAAAATTACATCAGCAACAGCCAATAATTTCTGCGCCTTCACCGTTAATAGATCGGGATCTCCTGGGCCTGCTCCCACAATATACACAGAAGGTTCCACAGCATATAGTGTTTTTTTATTACTCAAATTATCTGTATATTTACTTTGATAAGCACACACAGCAAATCCTCAAAAAATTTTTTTTGTTATTTTCTCAGTATCTTTCCGGATTTACCCTCTTTCGTTAGTAGAGAGTAATGGTAGATGCACCCTGGTTAAGCCCTAGAGAAAACTCTGGGGCATTTTTTATTTTTGGGCAATGGACAAACGGTGAGTTAGGAATTAAAAGCGAACAGTCAGGAGTGAAGAGTTAGCAGTGAGGAGTTAGGAGTTAAGAGTTATTATTCTCCTGTGCCCCCATCCCCTCATCCCCTCATCCCCCCATCTCCCCATTTTCCCTGGAACTAGGAATCACATCAGGCAAAGGGCGTTTGAGTAAGTAAAGCCAAGCTAAACCAAATAATCCCAATAAAATTCCTAGACAACTTACTACTTGTGCCATCCGCAAAGGACCAAGCATCAAGCTATCAGTGCGAAATCCTTCAATCCACAGGCGTCCTAAGCTGTAGGCTGGCCAATAAACTAGAAACAGCGTGCCTACTTTCAGGCGTGGTTTGCTAGATAAAGACCGGAAAAACAAAGTTATTAGCAGCGCAAACACCATTAAATCCCACAGAGATTCGTAGAGGAAGGTGGGATGAAAGTAACTTTCATTCTGATACTCTAGGGGACGACCAAGACATCTTTGTGCAATCTGATCAAAATTACAAGGAATATATAGCTTCCAAGGTAAATCAGTAGGAGCGCCAAAAGCTTCCGAGTTGAAAAAATTGCCCCAACGTCCGATCGCTTGCCCTAAAATCAGCGAAGGCGCGACTAAATCCGCCAGTTGCCAGAAAGAAACTTGCTTGAGTTTAGCAAAAATTAATGCTGCCAAAACCCCACCGATAATTGCGCCGTGAATGGCAATACCTCCTTCCCAGATAGCAAAGATTTTTTCTGGAGTTGCGGCATATTTTGGCCATTCAAACAAAACGTAATATAGCCGTGCGCCAGGAATTGCACCGATTAGCAACCAAAAGAACAAATCGCTCAGCAACTCCGGATTAACATGACGGCGCTTTGCCAAATATTGGGAAAGCATGACGCCAATTAACACAGCTGTGGCAATCAACAAGCCATACCAGCGGATAGTCAATGGCCCTATTTGCCTCACAATCGGCCCTGGGGAAGTAAATTGAAACGCCAAGGGCAAGATCGAAAAATCCAGTGCCATGCAAAATTACCTAGAAGAGTTCGTTAACTAACCGCGCACTTTGTTAATAAGTACGGAGTTTCTTAGGTCTGGAATACCAGACTAACCTTGAATCCTCTACAACATTATTGTGAAGACACAGGGAGAAATCCAGCATCCATATTTAGGAGTCTAATTCCTAACGGCTAGTTGAGCATAACTTGTGCCACCAGAACAATTGACTTTAGCATTCTTGCTGAGAGTGCAAGATGATACATTTGAGTAAGTTACGCAATACAGTTTTAATATAATCACCTAAATTAAGTTTGATATATCATTGTGATTGCGATTTATCCTGGCAGCTTTGACCCCATTACCTTGGGACATCTTGACCTCATCCAGCGGGGCAGTCGGCTGTTTGAGCGCGTAATTGTTGCTGTACTGCGGAACCCCAATAAAATGCCACTTTTTAGTGTTCAGCAACGGTTAGATCAGATCCGTCTTTCTACACAACATCTACCTAATGTAGAAGTAGACAGCTTTGACGGTCTGACTGTCAATTATGCCCAAATGCGACATGCACAAGTTTTGCTACGGGGCTTACGGGCTGTGTCAGATTTTGAAGTGGAACTGCAAATGGCTCACACAAATAAAACTCTTTCTACCCAGATAGAAACAGTTTTTCTGGCAACCTCAAATGAGTATAGTTTTTTAAGTAGTAGTGTGGTAAAAGAGATTGCAAGGTTTGGTGGTTCTATCGATCATCTCGTTCCCCCACACATTGCCCTAGATATATACCAATGCTACAATCACAACTCTCCAATGTTGAACCCAATCTCAACGGAAGCAACCCCCCCCCTCAAGAGCATGTCGGCGGAGAGGGAAGCATAGATATTCAGGAGGAACTCAACCGCCTAGAGGAAATGGTTCTCTCTAGTCTCCGGATTCCTCTGACAGGACGCACACTCATCGATGAAGAAAAGCTGCTAGATCAGCTTGACTACATCCGGCTTGCTTTGCCAGCGCTTTTTCAGGAAGCAGCAGTAATCCTGGAACAAAAGGAGGAAATTCTCCTGGAGGCAGAAGAATATGGACAACAAATAGTTGAAGCCGCCCAAGCAAAAAAAGCGCAAATTTTAGCTGAAAGCGATATTATTCAACAGGCAAAACAAGAAGCTGAACTTATGCGGCGACAAGTGCAACAAGAGTGTGAGGCAATCATGCAAGAAACCCTGGCTGAAATTGAGCGCAAAAAGTATGCTTGTCAGCAAGAGTTAGAGCAAATGCGACAAACAGCGATCGCTCACGCTCAAGAAATTGAAGACGGCGCTGACGCATATGCCGATGGTGTCCTCGAAAATATTGAGCAGGATCTCAAAGAAATGTTGCGAATTATCACCAACGGACGACAACAACTCCAAGTTGATAACCTGACGCAGCGCAATTCACCTCCTGGTTATAAGAGATAGAGGTTCTGAGAAAATGGGCAAGAATTGTCAGTTGGGTTTTGCTCGCGCTTAACCCAACAATTCTTATCAAAAAAATCTTTAGAATTCTCTAATCTCTAATAAAATAAAGGCTAAATCAACTTAATATCTAAAATAGACGAATAGCCCACAAAATAAGATGTGTTCTAAATTTTAACCTTTGATTTTTGCTTTATTTAATTACTAATTAGGTTTAATATTTTTACTTTGAATTAAGCTAGGATTATTAATAAATGCTCACTTTGGCTCAAGTTAACTTTGGATTAAATCTAGCTGGTTTAATAGGAATTATTTATTTACTTTTGGCAATTGTCTATTTTATTTTAACATTAGCTTCGTTAGTGCAGCGTCGAAGCAGACTTAGAGGTTGGGCTTTAGGCCTTTACGTTATCCAAGTAATATTTACGCCAATTATATTGTTATTATCGGGAGTAATATTACTTTTTCAAGGCTGGCGTTTAGTTCCACTTCTTCAATTTGAACAATTTTTATTATTGCTATTAATTATTTACTTTACTATCAAAGATATTGTGATTAATGCAGTATACAGATAATTTCTGTTCACTGTTGACTGTTGACAGTGAAATTTTGACAAGCCTGATTTTAGACTAGCCGAGTGGGGACGCTCTGATGAGGGAGATGGGGAGATGAGGAGATGGGGAGACAAGGGGAATAATTCTTAACTCCTAACTCCTAACTCCTAACTCTTAACTCAAGTTATTTTTGAGATGAGGAAGATGAACCACTACTTTCTCTTGGGTAGGGAGAATCAACAAAACCCAATTCAAACAACTGTTTATAGGCTTTCTTTCCTAAATCCCGCGTTGGGTTTTGACTTTTAATTATTTGAATTAACAATGGTACTGCTAATTCTGGCTGATTTTGTGCGCGATGTACCAATGCTAGTTGAAAGGTGGCCTCATCTCGTTTTTGGGCTGTTAATAAAGCCTTTTGACGTTGAGAATCGGAAACTCTATTGTCAATTCCGGAAAAACTAGAGTTTAAGTCTTGATAAAAATTAGATAGCTGATTATAAACCTGACGTGCTTCTTGGAGTTTCTTGGCAGCTAAAGTGTAGTTTTGAGCAGAAACGGCTTGTTCTGCATCTTTCATTAAGCGATCGCCCCCTTCAATGCTCAAAAGGCTGTTATTTTGAGTTACCGGACGGAGGTTATTGGGAGCGTTGGGATCGATGGGTTGTGGTTGGCTAGTAGTGCCTGGTAACTGTGATACCTGAGCATTCACAGGTGATAACAAGCTGAGGACTGCTAAGACTGATAAAAAACCACGGTGCATCAAAGTAACAGCGGCAGCAGTGTTCATGGGGTCAATTAGTGCAACAACTATATAGAAAAGTTATGGATACTTCGGGTATCTTAACTCTGTTTTGGTCTTGGGCAAACCAAAGCCACATAACTAAGTTTCTCAGATTTAGACTAAAAATTCCTTGAATATAGTTCCCATTACCCCTGTATAATCTCCATCACTGACTTATTTTGCAGTCAATAATTAGTTATTTGCTCAAAAACTGCCAATTTGGCTGAATCTTCCGTAAATGCAGGCTAATCTATACATATACCTCCTCAAAAGGTTGCAAAATACTACTAATTTTTTTGTGGTTGATGCACGCTAAACGTAGCATTTAGTAATTAGCACTAAATCTTAAAACGACTAATTGCTCAGTTATGGCATTTTTTCGCTGATTAGCTGTCTTGAGACCCTTGACAAGCTCAAGAATTGGTAATTTCTGCAAATGTGTGATTGGTAATTTCTGTTTCTTGATGACTTAATTGTTGGAGTGCCTTTGCTAAATCGGTTGTGAGATTTTTAGCATCTTGTTTTATGGAGCCACGTATGTAATCCTTAACTCTCATTGGGCAGCCAATGTGAATGGTCACATCTGTACCCCAATTAGGGTATGGTTGACTGTAATTAATGCTTACAGGTATAATTTTTACTCCCAGTGCGGAATCACAACATTCAGCACTCAAAGCCAGACGAGCAATTCCGGGTTTCAAAGGAGCTTGAGCATCACGGTAAATGTTACCTTCTGGAAAAATCACTAGGGCTTTTCGCTGTTTGAGCAGCTCAACTCCATGCCGTAGGCTGCGAATTGACGGCTGTCGAGTATTTACGGGAAAACCTCCCAAACGTCGCACAAACCAGCCTTGCAACCCTTGACATTCATCAATAGTGACCATGAACCGCAGGTCTTTCGCTGTCATACAATCAGCAACCGCGTAAGGTATTAGCAATCCATCCCAACGTGCTCTATGGGTAGGAGCGAAGATAACAGGCCCAGTTGTAGGGATATTTTTTTGTCCGGTTATTCTAATTCGCCCAAAGAATAATGGTAATAGGCAGTGACGACCGATTAGATGCGCTAGAGGGCTTAACCAAGGAGAAACCCTTGAGGTACTATCATCTACTTGAGTATTTGCTGGTGCGTGCTGGCAAGTATCGAATAAAGAGTAAAATTCCATCATGATGGAGACAGCTGATTGACGGATAAAATTTAACGAAAAGCCTGATTAGTTACACCGTAGATTCTCTTGCATGACTTGTGCCGTACTGGATGGACAGTTTTACCTCTGTCTGTTACTTCCCCTTAGGTCGCTTAGTTACAAACCAAGACTGTAATTGTTGACGACAAGCTGATTCTAGAATGCCTCCGATTACCTGCAAGCGGTGATTAGAAGCACCACTATCGGGTATGTTAATAACTGTACGTATTGCGCCAGTTTTTGTATCGTCCACCCCATATATGAGTAGTCCTAGACGCGCTTGGACGATCGCACCTGCACACATTGGGCAAGGTTCCAAAGTTACGTACAGAGTACATTCATTCAGATGCCAATTTTGTAAAGTTGTGGCGGCTTTCTTGAGAGCAAGAATTTCCGCATGAGCTGTGGGGTCTTTGTCGCGTTCTTTTCTGTTCTCTCCCTCCGCAAGTAAGTTCCCAGTTGAATCGATGATTACAGCACCTACAGGGACTTCACCTGCGTGACCTGCTGCTTGTGCTAATTCTAGGGCACGACTCATCCATTGTTGATGTATAAGATAATCACCATATTTATTCAGCATCCTCTAAGTAGTATAAAAATTTCATCAAATTTTTACAATTTAATAAATTTGGGCATTGGGCATGGGGCATGGGGAGATGGGGAGGCAAGGTAGACAAAAAGAATAAATAACTCCTAAGTGGTCAGTCAACAGTCAGGACTCTCAATTCCCGATGCCCAATGCCCAATGCCCAATTACTATTGAGCTAACAAAGCATCGAGTTGGCTTTGTGTATCTAGTTGATAAAGATCATCGCAACCACCAATGTGTTGGTTATTGATAAAAATTTGTGGTACGGTGCGGCGTCCGTTAGCGCGTTCTGCCATTTTTGCTCTAGCTGCTTCGTCGCCGTCGATTTTATACTCGGTAAAGTTTACACCTTTCCACCACAGCAGCATCTTGGCGCGAATGCAGTAAGGACAAGTTTGCCATGTGTAGATTTCGACGTTGGCTTTAACTCGCTCTGGATGGCGATTCAAAAGGGGATTCAGAAAGTCCAGCATATTTTTAAAGCAAGATTTTAACTATGTTTCTAGCCTAGATCATTCTTCGCATTACTTACCGCATCGGTATTGGAACCCACTTTTGGAAACTTTCTAAATGACTCCAGTAAGCCAAATATCCTGTAAGTGCCCAAATTAAAGCGGCTACTATTAGTACGGCAACACCAATTAGCCGCCAAGTTCGGTTGGTTTTCCAATAGAGAGTAGGGGCGGCAAATATACCACCTAATCCTGTTAAGATAAAACCGATTCCTGAGAGTAACGGTTGTTTTGTCATATTCAAGTTGATAATTCGGATACCAATGACGATCGCCACTAATCCAGCAAAAAAACCGTAAACTGCGATTGTGAATAAATCCCAACCTACAGACAGGGCAATTGCCGCAGCAACAAACAAGATGCCAAATAAAACACTTGTTTCACCGAAGGCAATGTTAAAGCTACCAGGAACCGGCCAGGTGAAATTCATATGTAAACCAGTTGTTAAGGCGATCGCACCTACGATTCCAAAACCGGGAATCCACTGTTTTTGATGTGAGCTATCTAACCCACGATATACATAGTCAGCTAGTATAAATAAGCCAGCTACCATGTTGATTAACATGAGTGTGATGTAGTCGATAAACACAATTCACCTCTTAATGCTTTTCTGGGTTGATATGAATTATCCCAAGTTAAACCGTTATATTTTTAAATATTTAAAATCACAGATAAAGACAGATTAACATTTACCTTACAAATTTGAGGTATTAATCCTCACAAGTACATGGTTAAAATGAAAGTGAGGGTGTCTAAAGTTTATTGACATTATTCTCAATAAATAGGAAGTTGACACTTCGTTAACATTTGTAATGGAAATTTGGTAACCGCCCTTTGGTAGACTTAAAGACTGAAATAGCCAGATAAAGTAACGCAAATTCAAGCAGTTGAGAGGGCAGACTCTGTGGAAAATACACTTGGGTTAGAGATTATTGAGGTAGTAGAGCAAGCAGCGATCGCATCCGCCAAGTGGATGGGCAAAGGTGAGAAAAACACTGCTGACCAGGTAGCTGTGGAAGCGATGCGGGAACGGATGAATAAAATCTACATGCGCGGTCGCATCGTTATCGGGGAAGGCGAACGCGATGACGCTCCCATGCTTTACATCGGAGAAGAAGTAGGTATCTGTACCCAACCAGATGCTAAAGATTTCTGTAACCCAGATGAACTAATTGAAATTGACATCGCGGTTGACCCTTGTGAAGGTACGAACTTGGTAGCCTACGGACAACCTGGTTCAATGGCTGTATTGGCAATTTCTGAGAAGGGTGGGTTATTTGCTGCTCCTGACTTTTACATGAAGAAATTAGCAGCACCTCCCGCAGCGAAGGGTAAGGTGGACATCAACAAGTCAGCAACGGAAAACCTCAAGATTCTCGCTGAGTGTTTAGAGCGCTCTATTGAAGAACTTGTAATCGTGGTTATGAAGCGCGATCGCCACAATGATTTAATTAAAGAAATCCGTCAGGCTGGAGCAAGAGTACAACTAATTTCTGATGGTGATGTGGGCGCAGCCATATCTTGTGGATTTGCCGGAACTAATATCCACGCTCTGATGGGTATCGGTGCGGCTCCTGAAGGTGTAATCTCGGCAGCTGCTATGCGTGCTTTGGGTGGACACTTCCAAGGTCAACTGATCTACGATCCAGAAATAGTGAAAACAGGTCTGATTGGAGAAAGCAAACAAGCCAACCTCGATCGCTTGAAGTCTATGGGTATCAATGACCCCGATAAAGTTTATGATGCTCACGAACTCGCATCTGGTGAAACTGTTTTGTTTGCTGCTTGCGGCATCACCTCTGGTAACCTCATGCAAGGTGTACGCTTTTTCAGCGGCGGAGCAAGAACTCAAAGCTTGGTAATTTCTAACCAGTCGAAAACAGCTCGGTTTGTTGATACAATCCACATGTTTGGCGAACCGAAGACCCTCCAACTGCACTAATTTTTGGCGAATGGGGAATGTAAATACTAAGGGCAAAACATTAAAAGTGAAACATATTCACTCAAATGCTTCACCCCTAAAGTAGTTAGTAGTTAGTAGTTAGCGATGGATTTTTGTTTGTTGCTTGGAAGTTTTTCCAAGCAACAACCTCCAATTCCCCATTCCCTATTCTCAATGCCTTATTGCCAACTACCAATTAGTAATTACGATTTAGCAAATGAATATAGCAGTGGTGGGGTTAAGCCATAAAACAGCCCCAGTAGAAGTCCGGGAAAAATTGAGCATTCCAGAACCACAAATTGAAAGTGCGATCGCTCATCTTACCAGTTGTCCCCATATTGACGAAGTTGCAATTCTTAGCACTTGTAACCGCCTAGAAATCTACATTGTTACCAGCGAAGCAGACCAAGGTATCCGAGAAGTAACTCAATTTCTTGCAGAACACAGCAAATTGCCTGTGACTTCTCTGCGACAACACCTGTTTATGTTGTTGCATGATGATGCAGTTATGCATGTGATGAGGGTAGCAGGCGGTTTAGATAGTCTGGTACTCGGAGAAGGTCAAATTCTGGCTCAGGTGAAGACTACTCACAAATTGGGACAGCAATATAACGGTATAAAAACCATTTTGAATCGATTATTTAAACAAGCGCTAACAGCTGGCAAGCGAGTTCGCACTGAAACTAGTATTGGTACTGGCGCTGTCTCTATCAGTTCGGCAGCTGTGGAATTAGCACAAATGAAAGTAGCAAATTTAGCTGCTTGCCGAGTGGTAATTTTGGGTGCCGGGAAAATGTCACGGTTGCTAGTACAACACCTGCTTTCTAAAGGTGCAGTAGAAATTAGCATTGTCAATCGTTCTCGCGAACGCGCCCAAGAATTAGCCAAACAGTTCCCCGGACAACCTATTCAAATTCACACGCTCTCGGAAATGATGACAGTAATTGCCGATAGCGATTTGGTGTTTACAAGTACTTCTGCTACGGAGCCAATTCTTGACCGTGCCAAATTGGAAATGGTTTTAGAAACTCAACGCTCTTTGATGTTATTTGATATTTCTGTGCCGCGCAACGTTCATACAGACGTAAATGAATTGGCAAATGTCCAGGCGTTTAACGTGGATGATTTGAAGGCTGTGGTGGCACAAAACTACGAAAGCCGTCGGAAAATTGCACAGGAAGCAGAGCGACTTTTAGAAGAAGAAGTGGAAGCTTTTGATGTTTGGTGGCGTAGTTTAGAAACTGTGACTACTATTAGCTGTTTGCGAAATAAAGTCGAAACTATTCGGGAACAAGAATTAGAAAAAGCTTTGTCTAGATTAGGTTCGGAATTCGCAGAAAAACATCAAGAGGTGATCGAAGCCTTAACACGAGGCATTGTTAATAAAATTTTACACGATCCGATGGTGCAACTGCGATCGCAGCAAGATGTGGAAGCTAGACGGCGTTGTATGCAAACTCTACAAATGCTGTTTAATTTAGACGCAGGCGAACAATTTAGTTAAAGCGAACAACAACCGCGGCTTTTTCCTTCTTCTTTCCTTTTCACCTCTTGCAAAACCATTTTTGCAAGAGGTCTATTGATTATTTGTAATATCTTCAATCATTGCTTTCCAATCTTGTGGATGGTAATGAAGTACACGAGTAGGGGACGCCAAGCCAAGCTTAGCGCCCCTACGATTATTTGTACTTCACCAAGCTGCAATGTACTGTAAGTGTTAATTTCGCAGAATTTTAGGGAAGTATATATCTCAATACTGTTCGGTTAAAAATTATTGGTAGAAATTTGAGGAGTAAGCCTAAAGGCATTTTGTCTTTAAAAAAGATATAGAAGTCCTAAATGAGTTACCAACAAAAAGATCCCCGACTTCTTAAAGAAGTCGGGGATCTGAGCCTCTTGATATTTGCAAATCAAATAGGATTGCTATACTAGATTGCTTTGCTAGATTTGAACAATTTCTTAAAAGTCAATTAAGAGAAAAATAGGTATGCGAGTAGAAAGAAATAATAGCCTGGATACATTAAAAGCTTTAAGTATTACTTTTGTTTTTATCTGGCATTTACGACCTTTTCAATTTATTATTGATGATTCTAACCAAATTACTGTATTGATGATTGCTAAAATTATCAGAGATTTAGAACTACAATTATCTTTAACAGCAGTTCCAATTTTTTACATTGTTTCTCTTTACTTATTTTTTAAAAAATCTAGCGATATAAAATATTTACGAAAAAGGCTGACTAAACTAATTAAAATTTATTTATTTTGGATGATTGTTCAGAATATATTTTTTGTTGTCTTTACGCGAGAATTTCCTAATTTTTCGTGGCAAATGTTTATAGGTTTGGAGCCAAGCTTACCATTTGTAGGTGATTCAGTTTTCTATTTTATATTTAATTTAATTTGTTTGATAAGTTTTGCCTTTTCATATCAACTTATTAACTCTGATTATTTAAGAAGGATTTTATCTTTTACAATAATAATATTTTGTTTAGTTTATTTTGAAACTTGTTTTTTACTCAATTTTAATATTCCTTATCATTGGCTAATTAATTTTGTTATTTATGTTCCTATAGCTTTCTATTTAGCTAATTTTACTAATAAGATATTAAGCTTTAAATTTTATTATCTAATTGCATATATACTGTTTTCCTTCCATGATATGTATTTGCGTAATTACGGCTATTATTTAAATATTTATGGAAGAATTGCAATTGTTTGTGGAGCCGTGACTATTTTCTGTTATGTTTACAATCAAAAAGATATCAAACAGAATTTCATAATACAGCAACTATCTAAATATTCTCTTGGTTTATTTTCATTACATAAATACTGGCAATACTTATTTTTTTTGCTAATTAATCATTATAGAATTGGCATAGATGGACGAGTCTTTGGAACTCCTTTAAGTTCAATATTTATAATTGAAGGATTTTTCGTGATATTTTTTACGTTCGCAAGTGTTTATTTGTTAAAGCTAACTTTTTTCAAACAATTTGTTAGCTAAAAAATTGATATTAATAATACCAAGCTTGGATGAAAGGTTGTAATTAAAGAACCGTAGCGAATCGTTCAGCTATTTTATTTTAACCAAAACTATCTGTAGGGATGCACAGTTGTGCTACCCTACTCAACCTCTCTATAAATGGTCAAAGCCTTGAGTTGAAATTGTGATGATTGATGTATTTTTTGTTGTTCTTTTGAGCTTAGCGTACAAGCTTGTTGATTTTTGAACTGGCTGTAGTAGTGCTAGTCATACAACCAAGTGTTTTCTGCAAAATCATCATTTGCTGCTGTTTGTTTTTCTGCTAGTTTTTCAGATGAACGATGTGATTTTCTATAAGTTAGTGGATTGTAGGTTTCTTTTACTGGTTTTATAGCACTAGTTTGTTTGGCAGCAACTTGAGATTTAGTTTCCGCTGCTTGTTTTAAGGCATTAATTTCTTCTATGAGTTGAGAATTTGCTTCTGCAAGTTGTAATGCTGTTTTTTTGGTTTCGTCAAGTTCTTCTGTTAGCTGCTCCGCTAGAGTTTTCTGTTCGGAGACTAATGTTTTTTGTTGTGAGAGTTTTGATTTTAAATCAACAATTTCCTGTTCTAGAGCAGCTTGCTTTTGATGACTTATTTCTAGATTGTTTGTCAACTCTTTGACAGTTGCTTCTAAATCAGCTTTAGTAGGATTTGTGCGTCTAGTAGTAGTTGGTTCGGGCGTTTGTGGTGAAGATTCTTCATCAGTTGTAGCCTGTTCTTGGACAATTTCTTCTGCGGAAACTTCGATCGCAGATTCATCCTCTGGTGATGTAAATTTTTGCGCCTCTTGTTGTAATAAATCCGACAGACTTTGTTTCTTAGCCATTATTTCCTCCAATCTCGCTGTAATTCATCAGCTGCGCGGCGATAATCTATCTCCGCTTCCCGTGCATTTCCTCCGCGCCATTGAGTAATTGCGACACCTTCAAGCGCGGCTCGTTCATGAGCTTTGTAGGCGCGGATGAGGGTATCAAAAGCAGGAATACCTAGCCGAGTCAGAGTTTTTTTTGCTTCTAATGCTTCCCCTAAACTGCGCGTATCGACTTTAGTGAGCAATACCCGATGGGGAGTTCCCAGGGGGATAACGGCTTCCTTGACTGTTTCCACGAGGACAGCTAAATCCATTGCAGACGGGGGTGTAGGCAAAACTAGATAATCTGCGATCGCAACTACCGCCACTAATGCTTCAGAGCGCAGCGCGGGAGGCGTATCCACCACTACTAAATCGTAACCTTTTATTTTTCCTAAATCACCTAAAAGTGTCGGATCTGTTTCTTGAGATAAATCAAATCCCATTCCTTGCTGACTACGCCCGAACCACCAACTGGCAGAACCTTGAATATCTGCGTCAATCAGCAACACCTTTTTTTTCTTCGCAAAGTTTGCAGCTAGATTGATTGCGGTAGTCGTTTTACCGACTCCTCCTTTACCGTTGAGAATAGCGATGATTTTTGACACTGCTTGCTTCCGATGCTGTTGCTGAGTGTTCAGTTAAGAGTTAGGAGTTAAGAGTTAGGAGTTATTTTTGCCCTTGTTCTCTTTGTCTTCCCAGCCCCTAGTCACCAGTCTCCAGTTCCCAGTCCCCAATGATGAATATACCGCTTTGTGTGACCCCCGATCGCATAAAAACTCGTAACAATAAAATTCAGAAGCTATAAATCCCACAAACTCCTATGACAACAACTTACAACTTACCTGATGGGCCTCAAATACCGCGCTGGCTGCGGATGATTAAGTTTATTAGTCAGCCTGTAAAATATGTGGATGATTTTGCCAAAATCTATGGTGACACTTTCACCATTAAGAGTAGTCGTTCAGATAATGCTCTTGTGTACTTTAGCAAACCTGAAGCGCTTGAGGAAATTTTTACAGCCGATCCGAGTTATTACGACGTTGGTAGGGGGAATATTGGGCTAAGATTTTTACTTGGCGATCGCTCTTTTATGTTAACCGATGGCGATCGCCACCAGCGCCAAAGGCAATTATTAGCTCCTCCGTTTCATGGCGAAAGAATGCGGGCTTACGGCGAGGATATTCGTAAAATAACACAACAGGTCAGTCATGAATGGCAAATTGGTAAGCCTTTTAAAATTCGTGACTCCATGCAAGAAATCACTTTGCGTGTTATCCTGCGGGTTGTGTTTGGTTTAGAAGAAGGAGAGCGATTTGAGGAATTAAGGCGATCGCTAAGTGATTTACTAGACTTCATGACTTCGCCTTTAATGTCTAGCGCCTTCTTTTTCAACTTCATGCAAAAAGATTTTGGTAATTGGAGTCCGTGGGGTTGGATTCTCCAACAAAGAGAAAAAATCGATCGACTTATTTATACTCTGCTTCGGGAACGCCGCGCCGAATCTCATCAAAATCGCCAAGATATCCTCAGTTTGATGATGGCAGCTCGTTATGACGATGGTCAAGGGATGTCAGATGAAGAATTACACGACGAATTAATGACACTGCTAGTTGCGGGACATGAAACTACAGCTTCGGCGTTGACATGGGCATTTTACTGGATTGATTATTTACCAGAGGTGCGTGAGAAATTGCTACGGGAACTCGACACTGTTGGTATTAACTCAGATTTGAGTACCATTGCTAAATTGCCTTATTTGACAGCAGTTTGCCAAGAAACATTGCGAATTTACCCAATTGCTATGACTGCTTTCTTACGAATTGTGAAAAATCCAATTGAAATTGAGGGTTACAAACTGCCAAAAGGAACGGGAATTATTCCGAGTATTTATTTAGCACATCATCGTGAAGAAGTTTACCCGCAATCCAAGCAGTTCAAACCAGAACGATTTTTACAAAGGCAATATTCACCTTATGAATATTTACCATTTGGTGGCGGTAATCGTCGCTGTATTGGTATGGCATTTGCTCAGTATGAAATGAAAATTGTCTTGGCAACTATTTTGTCAGAGTTTCAAGTATCTTTAGTTAACAAACGTCCCGTGCGTCCTGTGCGCCGTGGTTTAACCATCGCCGCACCAGCTGGAATGCGAGTGATTGCAACGCCTCAAGTAAAGCGTGCGAATACACCAGTGTTGGTTTAGACAAATAGGTTGGGTATTAAAATGCCCAACCCACCAGCTTAATCTTCAAAAGAAGATTGAATTTCTTGCTTAGAGGCGAGTTTTTCATAATGTTCTTTATCGCGATATTTAATTGTTCTCATAGGCTTATTTCCTACAATTGCTAAAGGTTCAACATTAGAAGTCACAACCGTACCAGCTGCCACAATTGCACCATCTCCAATGGAAACACCGGGAACTATTAAAACATTTCCACCAATCCAAACATTGCGACCGAGAACAACAGGTTCATGAATATAAACGTTATATTCGTAAGGCAAACCATTACTTTGATAGTCATGATTTGCAGATAAAATAACAACATTAAATCCAATTGTTGTATTGTCACCAATTGTAATTCCGCCACGTCCGTCTAAAACGACATCTTGTCCAATGTAGACTTTATTTCCCAGAGATACATTTTGTGGGTGTTCAATTCTCAAGTCTCGCTTAAATCGTAAGCCTGAGCCACAAAATTTTAATTTATTCTTCAATTGTTGATGCTTGTATCGCCTGATTTTACTTTCTACATATTCTTCCCACTGTACAAGACGAGGTACTAACGATTCTTCAAATACTCGCTCTAATTTATTTGTAATTTTCTGTTTTATTTGTTTCATAAAACTTTACGTCAGTTTAGCCAAGCTTGATTTTTAAAACAACCAAGGAAAATAACGCGAATAATTTAGTAAACTTGACATTTATTAGGTTTCCCTGATTAGAGTTTATTCTCTCGCGTGAATACTGTTTTTTAAGAGTGGGGTAAGTAATGCCTGTGTTTTAAAGGCGAACTAAAAATTACTAGTTCTGAAGCTCAAGTGTCGAGTTATAAAAAAGTAAATTTTAGTAAAATACAGTTAAAAATAATTTAAATCTTCCAATTTTCTGATAAAATCATTTCATTAAAAAACTTCAACATTTCCTTGACTTAATAAAAAAGTTTACTAATTTATGAACTTACCGACTTTAGCGCCAGGTGATATATTTGCAGTCCTAGCTATCATAATTGCTTTGTCAGCATACACTTCAGTAGTTCGCCAGAGAATAATAGAAGCAATAAAGAGGACACCACCTAACGAGGATTACCTTAAATGTTATCTTAAATCTCTCTCTATTGGAGATATCATTATAGTTGCTTCTATTATTTGTTTTGTAATAGCTTGGATTTTGCTAATTTTTAGAATTAACTTAGATGTTGTTAACATCCATTTTGATCATTGGTTGTTTTTAGGAATCCTTCTGTTTATATTAGGGTTATTTTGGTTGGTCAGCTTGCATATTGTTGAATGGCTCAGGACTTTTTTGGGATTATCATTACCAACCACAGCTGGGGATCTAATTCGCAGGCAAGTTTCATCTGGTGCAATATTAGTAGTTATGACTATTTTACTATTTTTATTGATAAGCTTTATTGGAACTATCTTTCCTAAAAAAGCTACAGTACCTTGCTCGAATCTTTCAACTAAAGAAACTCCTGCATCCAAAACAGTCTGTACACCTTCAAGTATAAAAACTCCTTGATCTAATTAAGCTTTAGTACTATACAGTACTGATATTTAATTTTTGAAATTCACGTCGGGTGTGTTAGGATTTAGCCTAACACACCCGACAATAATTTGATTTTACCTCTGCGTTAAAAAACAATCTCCTCACTCATCCTCTGTTCCAACAATTCCAACAACCCATCCACATCCTTCCCAACTTGCTCAAAACAAATCGGTGGTGTTGGTTCCGGTGCAAACTGAACTAACTTAATTTCACCCTTCCCAATACCAATCATCACAACTTCCACTTCCGGCTTATGATTCTCAATAATTCCCAAAATTTCTTGCAGCCGATTTTCAACTTTATTATTTAACTTTTCTATCTGTTCTTGAGGACAATAAACAAAATGCGGCTTTGGTTGCAAATCAATACCAACAGTACCTTGAGTGTCACCATTTGCTAACCATAATCCCCAAAACAAAGCCGCCAATTCTTGCTGATTTGCTTTGACAAACTTATCCAACTGGCGACGCCACTTGTTATCTCCTGTTTCGGGTTGAGGACTACCAAAGATCATAATAATTCGTAATTCGTAATTAAAAAGCAAAGAATGAGTGATATTTATCTCAAGCCACTTTGTACGCGCCAAAGGCTAGAATAGATACCATTTTCCTCTAGCAATTGTTCATGGGTTCCTGATTCTACTAATTTCCCATGTTCCATGACATAAATGCAATCGGCATTGCGAATGGTGGAAAGACGATGAGCGATCGCAATTGTAGTCCTATCTACTGTAATCCGTTCGAGCGATCGCTGAATAGCCGCTTCTGTTTCATTATCCACCGCTGAGGTGGCCTCATCTAAAATCAAAATGGGTGGATTCTTCAAGACTGCACGGGCGATGGCAATCCTTTGTCTTTGTCCACCAGACAACTTTTGTCCTCTTTCCCCCACAATTGTCTCATAACCTTGGGGCAAGTTAATAATAAATTCGTGTGCCTCTGCTACCTTCGCTGCTGTAATAATTTCTTCTTCTTTGGCATTAAAGCTACCATAAGCAATATTTTCAGCTACGGTGCCATGAAATAGAAACACATCTTGACTCACCAAACCAATGCAGCGGCGTAAATCGCGCAAATTTAAAGTTTGCAAATCAATACCATCAAGGGTAATGCTTCCCGCTTGTACTTCGTATAGCCGCAACAAAAGTTTGACTAAAGTGCTTTTACCAGAACCAGTAGAACCTACAATTGCAATAGTTTGTCCGGCTGGAACAGCCAAAGACAGATTTTTAATTACTGGAAATCTATCTTTATAGGCAAAATAAACATTTTTAAATTGCACTTCACCGCGGACTTCATCTACAGGTAACGGTGTATTTCCTGTATGAATATTAATGGGAGTATCTAACAAATTCATTACTCGATTAGTAGAAGCCATTGCCCGTTGATATTGGTCAAAAGTTTCGCCTAATCTGGTTAAAGGCCACAGCAAGCGCTGGATTAAAAACACCAATACACTATAAGTGCCGACAGACATTTTTCCCGAAACGGCTGCCATCCCGCCATATAACAGTAAGGCTGTGAAACCTACCAAAATCAACATCCGAATTAACGGTACAAAAGCCGCAGAAAGGGCAATTGCTTTGGCATTACTGCGACGATAAGCTTCACTATCTATTTCCAAACGATAAGCTTCATAAACTTCAGCAGTAAAACTTTTAATAGTAGTAATGCCACTGATATTATTTGCCAAACGCGAGTTGAGAAAACCTACCTTTTCCCGCACATCAGCATACCGGGGTGCAAGTAGACGCTGATAAGCAAACGAACCCCAGAGAATAAATGGCATCGGAGATAGAGCCATCCACGCTACACTAGGAGCCAATATAAAGAAAGCACCGCCAATAATTAGCACAGTTGTGGCAACTTGAATGAGATCATTTGCTCCCACATCCAAAAATCGCTCTAATTGGTTAATATCGTCACTGAGGACGGACATTAAACCGCCAGTGCTGCGTTCTTCAAAATAAGCTAACTCTAGCTCTTGCAGATGTTTATATGCATCCAAACGTAAGTTATGCTGAATATTTTGTGCCAAATTACGCCAAAGTCGTGCGTAGGCATACTCAAAAACAGATTCTAGAATCCAAATGATGACAGTGAGGAAAGAAATAATTAAAAATTGCCCAAAGACATCGCGTACACCTAACTGTGCAATTATGGAATCCTGTTGTTTGACTACCACATCTACTGCGACACCAATTAAGGCAGGTGGCGCCAAGTCAAGAAATTTATTGAGGATAGAATAAGTAGTCGCTAGCCAAATTTGTTTACGATACTGATGTGCATAGTCAAACAAACGCTGGAGAGGATGCGTCGAATGTTTACGCCTTCTTGATACTTGATGAGATTTTAGTACGGTAGCCACGGCTTTTTGCATTTGCGTGCAATTGATATTACCACGGAATCAAGTTTTGAATCCTGAATCTGAAGAATGACGACATCGGGAGATGGGGAGATGTAGGAATGGGAATATGGGGAGATAATTGTTTATTCTTAGCTCGTAATTTTTAACTTTTGTACAGACGCGTAGACCTAGAAGAGCGGCTTCTCGTAAGAGTATAATCGTGTCTCTTCTAACTTAGGACGCAGTACTCAATACTCATCACTCACATGGAGAGAAAAACTTGAAAAATCAACAATTTGGCAATTGGCAAACTACAGTTTTGGCAATTGTGTTAGCAATATTAGCGCTCGTTGGGCTAAATTCTTTTATTATTATTAACCCAGGGCAAGCAGGAGTGATTAGCATTTTGGGTAAAGCTAGAGATGGCGCTTTATTGGAAGGTATTCACCTCAAACCACCTTTTATTTCTGTAATAGATGTATATGATTTGACAGTGCAAAAATTTGAAGTGCCAGCGGAAAGTTCTACCAAAGATTTGCAAAACTTATCAGCGAGATTTGCGATTAACTTTCGTCTCGATCCGATACAGGTAGTTGAGGTGAGAAGAAAACAAGGAACCTTAGAGAATATAGTATCAAAAATAATTGCTCCCCAAACCCAAGAAGCATTTAAAATTGCGGCAGCGAGAAGAACAGTAGAAGAAGCAATTACTAAAAGAAGTGAATTGAAAGAAGACTTTGATAATGCATTAGGCGATCGCCTAGACAAATATGGAATAATTGTCTTAGATACTAGCGTAGTTGACTTGACATTCTCTCCAGAATTCGCTAAAGCAGTCGAAGAAAAACAAATTGCAGAACAACGCGCACAAAGAGCAGTTTATGTAGCACGAGAAGCCGAACAAGAAGCACAAGCGGAAGTTAATCGAGCAAAAGGAAAAGCAGAAGCTCAAAGACTTTTAGCAGAGACACTCAAAGCCCAAGGAGGGCAATTAGTTCTGCAAAAAGAAGCAATTGAAGCTTGGAAAACTGGCGGCGCTCAAATGCCAAAAGTTCTTGTTATGAGTGGTGATTCAAAAAGCAATGTACCCTTCATTTTTAATCTTGGGAATGTAGAAAATCAACCGTGAGACTGGGAAGACAAGGGAGACAAGTAGAATAAGCCAACAGTCAACAATCAAATAGTAAAGAATAACCACAGGATAATAAAGTAAATTTATGCCAAATTCTAATCATCATCTTACTCCCGAAGAAGCAAGAAAAATTCTGAATAAATTCAATTGTCTAGATATAGCACCCGTCGTCAAACCAGGAGAAAAAGATGTAATCCGTAATGCCTTAATTTTGATGGCTAACCTTGCTGACTATGAAATTTTAGGAATTTGTGCTGATACAGCAGAAGAAGGAATATTAGCCATGAAAACCTATTCTCTGGCCTTTGGCTATGAACCACCAAGCAATTTACCTACACCTGAAGGGCCAGTTTATATCAAATTAAATGGCAAAAACGGCTTGTGTTATGTCGATTCCTATGCTGGACATCACCGTGGCGTCTTAGTATCTTGCCAATCTTTCAACGAAGGCGGAATCAACGAAATGTATGGACATCTACCCTTGGATTTATTTGTTTAAAATTTATCAATAGGTAAGCAGGCAAATAGGCAATAGCCTTAGAAGTTTCTTTCCGGCCAGGTTTTGTGATTAGCTTATGTCCTAACCTTCCTTCTTACTCCTCCTTCTCTTCCTCTGCGCCTCTGCGCCTCTGCGTGAAATAAAAAAACCCTATATTCTAAATCCTATGAGTATCATCACCCTCCAATCAGTCAAAAAAGACTTTGGCATCAAAGAAATTTTAAAAGATGCCAGTTTTAGCCTCGACGCCACCGATAAAGTCGGCTTAATTGGTACTAACGGTTCCGGCAAATCAACCCTACTAAAAATGATTGCCGGCTTAGAACCCATCGATAGCGGTCAAATTTTAACCAACTCCGGTTCCAAAATCATCTACTTACCCCAACAACCAGACTTAGATGAAAACCGCACAGTTTTAGAGCAAATTTTTGCTGATAGCGGCGAACACATGACTTTAGTGCGTGAGTATGAAGAACTTTCTGATAAATTGGCTCACTATCCAGATGATAATCAACTCATGTCCCGCCTTTCTGTGGTGATGCAACGGATGGATACAAGCAATGCTTGGGAATTAGAAACCAACGCTAAAATCATCCTCACCAAATTAGGAATCTCTAACTTTGATGCCAAAATTGGCACTTTATCTGGAGGCTATCGCAAACGCATTGCCCTAGCAACAGCTTTACTCGCAGAACCAGATGTTTTGCTCATGGATGAGCCAACAAACCATCTCGATGCTCTTTCTGTAGAATGGTTACAAAGTTATTTAAATCGCTATCGCGGCGCACTTTTTCTTATCACCCACGATCGCTATTTTTTAGATCGCGTCACCAATCGTATCATTGAAATCGACCGAGGCGACATTTACACTTATACAGGTAACTATTCATACTACTTAGAAAAGAAAGCTTTAGCGGAAGAATCTGCTATTAGCAGTCAACGCAAACATCAAGGCTTATTGCGGCGCGAGTTGGAATGGCTCAAAAAAGGGCCAAAAGCTAGAAGTACCAAACAAAAAGCGAGAATTGACCGCGCTCACGCTCTGCGAGATACTGAGTTTAAACAAGTTCAGGGTAAAGTTGATATTTCGACAGTTGGTCGTCGCATCGGCAAAAAGGTTATTGAATTAAATAACGTTTCTAAAGCTTATAACGATCGCACCCTGATTAATAATTTTAGCTACGAATTTAGTCCAGAAGACCGCATTGGTATTATCGGCGCTAACGGTGCGGGTAAATCCACTTTAATGGATATTATTACTGGACGAATTAAGCCTGATTCTGGCATTGCAGAAATTGGTAGTACAATTCACATCGGTTATTTTGACCAGCATTCTGAAGAATTGCTCACAGCATTAAACGAAAATCAGCGCGTGATTGATTACATCAAAGAAGAAGGAGAATTTGTCAAAATTACTGATGGCACTCAAATTACTGCTTCCCAAATGTTGGAGAGATTTCTATTTCCTGGTAATCAACAATATGCCCCAATTCATAAACTTTCTGGTGGCGAAAAACGTCGTTTATTTTTGTTGCGCGTTCTCATGAGTGCGCCGAATGTTTTGATTTTAGATGAACCGACAAATGATTTAGATGTTCAGACATTGGCAGTATTAGAAGATTATTTAGAAGATTTTGTCGGTTGTGTAATTGTAGTTTCTCACGATCGCTACTTTCTTGACCGCACCATCGACACAATTTTTTCCTTTGAAGAAGGCGGGAACCTGCGGCAATATCCAGGCAATTACTCAGTTTATCTGGACTACAAAAAAGCTGAAGAAGCAGCACAGCAACAAGCTGCTAGTACTAAAGAAAAGCCAAAAAATGCCGAACCCCAAAATGGTGCATCTTCATCCAAGAATACCGAAAATCAAAAGCGGCGCAGATTATCCAATTGGGAGAAAAAAGAATTTGACCAGTTAGAAGGTAAAATTGCCGACTTAGAAGGTGAAAAGGCAGAAGTTGAGAAAAAACTGGCTAATGTTTCACCAGGGAATTATAGCCAAGTGCAGAAATTGTATGAAGAAGTGGAATCTTTAAAACAGGCGATCGATGTTGCGACCGAACGCTGGTTAGAATTAGCAGAGATGGAGTCTTAATTACTAGCTAGGAAAGATTGTTTATTGTAGAGACGGCGATTTATCGCGTCTCTTGCCTTAACCGACGAGTATTGAGTAGGGTGCATTGTCCCAAAGCGCAACGCACCATTTAAAATTCGTAATTCGTAATTCGTAATTTAAGATATGAGTGACCGATCGCCATTAGTCATAAAATCATCAGAGAAATTGTCTAGACTGTCGATGAGACATCGCCAGGAGTTGACCAGTTAGCAAGATATTCATCTAGAGTCATTGACTCACCATCTCTATACTCAGCGCGAACTGCTTGAATTTCTGAGAATGTTTCTGCATCGTCTTCATACAATGCTTCTTCATCTGCAAAAATTTGTTGCTCAATTAGATCTTGAAGTTGACGTTTTTCTGTTAAATCAAGGGAAGATATTGCTTCTGCTAAAATTTCCAAGGAGAGTTGTAGTTTAACAATGGCTGGCATTTTTCTCCTAGTGGGTGTATTTTTTTCGCACTTTGACACCATTATGTTGATTTTAACGGCTACTGGATATTGAGAAAACTCTTTCCCAGTTCCTTCTACAAACTGCGATCGCCCATCGAGTGTTATCGTAAAGAATATTAGGAATTAATTACCAAGGCAGATGACTATCACTGTCAACGTTGCCCAAGCAACTGCCAAATTTAGCGAACTTCTCAATCAAGTGTTGCTTGGTGAAGAAGTTGTGATTGCTGAACAGGGAATTCCAGTTGCACGTCTAGTTGCCTTTACAAATACTAATTCTCCTCGCATTCCAGGCTTAGATAAAGGTAAAGTATTTATCGCACCAGATTTCAACGAGCCTTTACCCGAAGAAATCTTGAGTGATTTTGAAAATTCTAACTTTGTCTAGTAATGAGAGCTTTACTCGATACCCATGCATTTATTTGGTGGGTAACAAATAACCCTCAATTATCTGCCAATGCTCGTAATGCGATCGCTGATTCAGGTAATACCCTATTTTTGAGTGTGGTAAGTGCCTGGGAAATTATAATCAAAAATAAATTAGGGAAACTGACTTTACCTGAACCTGTAGAACAGTATATTCCAAGTCGTCTGGCAATCAATCGCTTTGAAAGTTTACCTATTCAAATGAGCCATGTTTTGCAAGTTGCCAGTTTACCAGATATCCACCGAGATCCATTTGATCGGATTTTGATTGCTCAAAGCCAAGTAGAGAATTTGCCAATTGTAACAATTGACCAGCAAATTACACAGTATTTTGTTCAAACTATATGGTAATGATAAAAAGCATTAGATAAGTAGGAGACAGCTTAATACGGTTCTGTTAAAGGGGAAAGGGGAAAGGGAAAAGGGAAAAGGGTAATTTCAAACTTTTTTCCTTTTCCCAGCCCACATCAGAGATGAAAAATGCTTATCCGAGCCGTATTGGGAGGCAGGTAAACATCTCTATAAATTAATTCTGCATTCCCCGATATCCTTGTAGAGACGTAGCACTGCTACGTCTCTACCTACAATATCGCCATTTCACAAACTATATATTTACCTCAAACAGCTTGTGAAAATCAGAATCGTTTTTTGCCATCTTTCTTAGCCGCAATAATCTATAAAAAAACACAGATTTCTTAATTAATTTATCGCTGATTTTTCGCAAAATTGAACGATTTCGATATTCAATATTTTTGTGAATCTCGAAATAGATTTGTTTTTCTTGGGGATTGGATAGTCCTTTTTTGATTCTTACTCGCTCTATATTGTCCTTAAAAAACGCAAATTTATCTTCGCGGTCAAATGCGATCGTCATTCCCACTTTAGCGGCAGCTAGCCCCATAGCGTAACCTTCGCCATGATAAATTCCTCGGATTTCAAATAAGTAAGAAATCGTCTGCCAAAGCTGAAAAAAGTTTCTTTCCAATCCGGACTGTCTGCCCATAGCAAACATGAATTCATGGAACCACTGCACTTGGTGAAGCTCGATATTTAGTTTTTCAGCTACTTCTTTTATAACTTCAATTTCTTTGGGGTTCTTGATATTTGTCATGTGTTGCAGCAAATCACAACCGGCTCTAGCTGTGATTCCAGGAGGCCAATTCATTTCTTTGACTACAGCGCCAATAATTCGGACATCAGAGTCTAAAAACATACAACTCTCAAACAGTGAGAGAGCCTTTTCAAGGACGAAGCGTTTATCATGATAGCCTTTCACACTTTGAAGGCGGTGCTTAAATGCCAAAACGTGAGGAAATTCCTGAAAATACTCTGGCTTATCAGTCAGAACACATAGAGCTGTATTTTGTGTGTGTTGCTGAATATCTTTAGCTAGCATCCTTGCGTGAGTACGATATCTCTCACCCACAGCTAAGGTACAAAAGCAGAATTTCTTAGACATGTTCATAGGATGTAAGTGCCTTATTACCATCCTTTTCCCATGTTACAATCAATGTGCGGAATATGGGTTTTATCAAAGGCAACGTGTTAAAGAATAGTTGAATGCATCGGGTTTGATTCCTAAATCCATTCTTAGAGCAGATTCGTAAACAAAAGCTTAAGATGCCATTCGCCAGCCCCTAAATGCTCCGAGGCATTAGCTTCGGTAACTAAAACAGCGATTAACAACGCTTGAGAATCGACAACTATATGGCGCTTACGCCCTTTAACCTTTTTACCACCATCAAAACCGTAGACCTCCCTTTTTTTCCGTGGTCTTCACTGATTGAGAATCAGCCATCGCCACTACAATAACGCAAAAATAAAATTCAAAAATATATATAATGCGAACTTTTTAACCATTCCCAATGGTAGATTTATTCCCGCTATGATGTAATAATATATCATTTAATAATTCTCAACAATGAAGATTTAATAGTTAACAATTAAAATTGCATGGCTTGAGAATCTGCATGTCAAAATGATTTTTGACTATTGAATGTAGACTAAGACGAACAAATTACAGAGAATTTCAATAGAGGAATACAAGCATGGAATTTTTATCAGATTCCGTAGTGCTATCACGGATGCAATTTGCGCTGACTGCGATATTCCATATGCTTTGGCCTGTCTTGACTACAGGAATGGGAATTTATCTAGTTATCGTCGAGGGAATATGGTTAAAGACTCGTAATCCAGACTACTACCTCCATGCCCGCTTTTGGTCTAAGTTTTATGTGTTGAATTTTGGGATTGGTGTGGCAACGGGTATCCCGATGGAATTCCAGTTTGGCACTAATTGGGCACCGTTTTCGGAAGCGGCTGGCAATTTTTTTGGTAGTGTTATCGGCTTTGAAGCTTCCTGGGCATTTATGCTGGAAGCTGCTTTTTTAGGTATTATGCTATTTGGTTGGGAGCGCGTTAATCCCACTATTCACTATCTTTCAACAATTTTAGTGGCCGTTGGTGCTAACCTATCAACCGTATGGATTTTGACAGCAAATTCTTGGATGCAAACTCCGGCAGGTGGAGAATTAGTCAATGGCAAGTTTATTGTCCATGATTATTTTCAAGCAATTTTAAATCCCTTCATGGTTAATAGTGTGCTGCATATGTTCTTTGCCACACTAGAAACTTCGTTATTTGTGATTGGTGGAATTAGTGCTTGGTATATTCTCCAACAACGCCATGCGGCTTTCTTTTCGCAATCATTGAAGATTGCTTTAGCAGCTGCTTTTGCAGTTGCCCCATTACAAATATACATCGGGCATTTGAGCGGCGAACAAGTCTATCATTATCAGCCCACAAAACTCGCAGCAATGGAAGCGCAATGGGAATCTTCACCCGCGGGACAGCCAGCAGATTGGAGTCTTGTGGCCATACCCAATGAAAAAGCCCAGAAAAATGATTGGGAAATCACCGTTCCCAATGCACTAGGATACATTCTCGAATTCAAAAAGAATCTTTCCGAACCAGTACGCGGTTTAAAAGAGTGGAAACCAGAGGATCGTCCTCATTTAGTAGGTTTGATTTACTACGCTTTTCGCACAATGATTGCCATTGGGTTTTTCTTCGCTGGATTAATGTTATTGAGTATTCTGCAATGGTTACGCGGTAAACTCTCAGCAGAAAACATTACTCAACAGCGGTGGTTAATGCGGGCTTGGATATTGGCTGCTCCTTTAGGATACATTGCCGTAGAATCAGGCTGGATTGTGCGCTGTGTTGGAAGACAACCGTGGACGCTGTACGGGCAAATTCGCACAGTTGATGCGGCTTCTCATTTACCTGCAAGTAATATCTTAATTTCACTAACTGGCTTTGCCACAGTGTACAGCCTTTTATTTATCGCAGTTTTGTACTTCGGTAGCCGCATTCTCCGCAGAGGCCCAAACCTCGACTTACCAATTCCAGGTGCCCAAATTACAAAACCCGCAGTAGATACTACTCCTGGTGAGTTTGTTCCAGATGAACGCCCTGTAGAAGCACAGCAGTGAAAATTGGGGACTGGGCATTGGGCA
Source organism: Nostoc sp. DedQUE12a (assembly GCA_034530795.1). Lineage (GTDB taxonomy): Bacteria > Cyanobacteriota > Cyanobacteriia > Cyanobacteriales > Nostocaceae > Nostoc. The sequence goes on along the minus strand of JAVRCH010000135.1, from coordinate 4,639 downwards.
GGAAAAAGGTTAAAGGGAAAAGGGAAAAGGAATAAATTTAATCTTTCCCCTTACCCCTTTCCCTTTCCCCTTGTCCTCTTCCTATGCCCCATGCCCAATGCTCAATGCCCTTATTTAATAGGAGATTGTAATGGAAACCCTAGAGTATTTTCTGCCGCAAGTATGGTTTGTAATTTTAGCTCTTTTTCTATTCCTTTATGTAATGCTAGATGGATTTGATTTAGGGGTGGGGATATTATCTCTTACCTCCTCAGATGAAGAACGTCGAAGCATTTTGATGACTAGTTTAAGCAATATTTGGGATGCTAATGAAACTTGGCTAGTTCTAATGGCAGGAGGCCTTTTTGGTGCATTTCCTTTAGCTTATGGCACAATCTTGAACGCCTTATATATTCCGGTTTTCTTAATGGTATTTGGGTTTATCTTTCGTGGTGTAGCGTTTGAATTTCGTGAATTAGCAAACCGCAAATTATTTTGGAATTTTGCTTTTGGTGCTGGCAGTTTTGCTGCTGCACTCGGTCAAGGATTTGCCCTTGGTGCTGTGCTGGCAGGCATTCCTGTTGATGATACGGGACATTTTATTGGTACAACTTGGGACTGGTTAAATATTCCATCGGTGCTGGTAGCTTTAACTTTAATTCAAGGATATGTGTTAATTGGTTCAACTTATCTGATTTGGAAAACAACAGGAGAATTGCAGGAAACTCACTATAGAACTGCCAAAATTGCAGCTTGGACAACTTTAATTGGTGCGATTTTCATTACAATTACAACACCAATAATTTACGAAAGTGCTCGATCGCGCTTGTTTCAACAACCTTTAGTTTATATCTTTGCAGTCATTCCCTTGTTGGGAGTTTGGTTGATTTGGCAACTGTTGAAGAGTATTGATCGCAAACAAGAAAGAGCACCTTTTATCTGGACAATTCTGCTGTTTGTATTGTCGTTTATTGGCTTGGGATTAATTGTCTTCCCGTACATCATTCCTAATAAAATTACCATTTATGAAGCAGCTGCCGACCCCAGTTCGTTGGTGATTATGATTATTTTTATTGGCTTCCTCATCCCCGTAATGCTATTTTATAACCTTTACCAGTACATTGTTTTTCGAGGTAAGGTGACTGGCCGTAGCTATGGGGAATAGGAAATTTTACTTTTTCAAGCTAACAATTCGTTTACAGCTACACTAAAACCCAATAATACTTTTTGAGTGGGAACTACATCACCAGTTTTAAACCCCAAAACTTGATTATCAGTCATGACCAAAACTAATTGACTTTCAGGAAATACTAACCAAATTTCCTCACAACCAGACTGCAAATATTCCTGGGCTTTTAAAAATAATTCTTCAGCTAAATCAGTGGGTGAAACTATTTCTGCAATTAGGGGAAAGCTTTGTGGCAAAGTGGGAACATTATCAAATTGAGCTACTAAATCTGGTGTCAGATAAGCCACATCAGGACGACGCCCTTGTTTGTATGTGCGACAAGGCACTTCAGTGTAAACTTTGCCGCCTAGTTGATTGGAGTTGATGTAACTTCTCCAGTAAAAGTAGAGATTTCCTTGAATTTCACTATGTTTTAATGTCATTCCTGTTTTTTCTATCAGTTGTTCGTCTACCCACTCCATCCCATCTGGAGGATTTGTCATGAAATCTTCTAAAGAATGGATTTCGGGAATAAATACAATTTCCTTGTGTTTAGAAACTAACATTGCAAGCCTCCATTTTGATTAATTAAATCATTACCAAATTATCTTGTGCTTCTTCTTCTAATTCATAGCCATTAGCGAGTTTGGTAATAGCTTGGTCAATCATTTCTAAACCCCGATCTACGGTTTCAATTACACTTAATTGTCCTCGTAATTCAGCAGCACCGACAAAACCTTTAGCATACCAAGTCATGTGTTTACGGGCTTGACGAACACCGCGATCGCCTTTATATTCCCACAAAGCTTGTAAATGATCTCTTGCACATTCCAAGCGTTCAATTGGGTTTGGTGGTGGTAATATTTCTCCAGTTTTTAAGAAGCGATCTATTTCTCCCACCAAAAACGGATAACCCAAAGTTCCACGAGAACACATCACACCATCAGCGCCAGTTTCTTCTAAACATTTCACCGCCGCCTCAATGGAAAAAATATCTCCATTAGCAATTACTGGAATAGAAAGTATTTCCTTTACACGGGTAATCCATTCCCAACGCGCATTGCCATTGTATCCTTGGGCCCGAGTACGCCCATGTACTGTTATCATTTTTGCCCCTGCATCTTCCATTCGCTTGGCAAAGTCGAGAATAGTAATTTCTTTGTCATTCCAGCCAATACGGGTTTTCACTGTCACAGGTACATCAACAGCTTTCACCACTTCTCGCACAATTGCTTCTGCAACTTCTGGTTGCCGCAACAGAGAGGAACCGCCCCCATTTTTAGTAATTTTATTTACCGGACAACCCATATTAATATCAACAGTATCAGCCCCTTCTGCAACTGCCTTAACTGCTGCTTCTGCCAGGAAATCTGGACGACAATCAAATAGTTGAATGCTAATTGGGCGTTCGTTGGGGTCTACCTCCATGATTTTGGGCAATTGTTTAACATAATGCAACCCGGTAGCATTGACCATTTCCGTATACATCATGGAATCGGGTGCATAACGACGCACAAGGCGGCGAAATACCAAATCTGTAACTCCAGATAAAGGCGACTGGAGAACCCGGCTTTTAACCTCAAATGAGCCAATTTTTAAAGGTTGAGAAAGTCTAGCTTGGAGAGTGGGAGACAGGGAAATCATAAGAATAAATTAAAAATTCAAAATTACGTAGTTTACCGCCGTAGCATCGCTGAAAATTGTCAAGATATTTAAAACTCTTAACTGATACTCTTAATTGCATCATCTCATTTTTTATTGACTTACACCGGATTTCAAGAAAAGTAAACTACAAAACTATTTGTCTGTAAGCCAGGTATCAAGCGTGCTTTACTTACCTATTCTGAGTGCTAATTGTGAATTATGGTGCGATTAATTTTGTTTAAGCATTTTGATTTGGTGGCTGTTTTTGGATTTCTTGCTGCACCTCCTCTAAACTCAAACCTAACTCTTTTGCTGTTTCTTCAAGACTCAATCCCAACCTCAACAATAAAGGAATCATTCTCAACTTTTCTTGACGCGCTCCTTCTTGTTTGCCTTCTTGCTTGCCTTCTTGCTTGCCTTCTTGCTTGCCTTCTTGCTTGCCTTCTTGCTTCGCTTCTTGATAAACTCGTGTTTGTTTTAAGTCACTCAACCCAAACATACCTTCGATCTCCTCTCGGCTCATAGTTGGAAATTTGTAAATCAAAATTGTCTCTATTAATTCTAATAACTGCCGCCGTTGTGGTTCAATGTTGATTTCTTGCTGTGTTCTGTCTATTAACTGTCTTGCAGATGTAATTGCTGCATCCTGATTATCGACTACTAATTTCATGGTAGCAATTCCAACTGGTAATGATGCAGTCTCACCTAATTCATTAAGATAAATCCGACTGATGCGCTGGCTAGTGAAAAATTCACTGTAATTCTTGATGTCTGCTGTATCTAAATTGCGATTGGAATAGATAACTACTGCTCGCCAAGAATTTTTAGGTTGGTTTTGACGTAAGTATAAACAAATTTCTGAAATTAGCCGCGAGTAAATTTCTCTATCGGTTTGAAATTGGACTTCAACAAAGTAAATTGCATTTTCTTCCCCTTGCGTTGGCAGAAAAACACCATCTATACGGAAGGCAGTTTGCTTGATTTCAATTGAAGAGAATTTATAACCTTCTGCTGTTTGGGGTGGGTTGCCTATTAATTCAAAAAAAATACTAGGAAATTCTTGAAAAAGGCGATAAAAAATGCTGTCAGTTCTCACGCTCGATCTATTGCTCAGGTGTGTCTGGTAAAATTTTATCGTGAAATGAAAACTAACAGATTTTGTTCAATTAGACTTAAGCAAATTTCGATGTTGAGTTAATTTAAAATGAATGACATACATATTATGTCAATTGGCAACTGATGTACTACGCCACTCCTTCAATACAACACTAGACCACAGCAAAAAACCTATTAGTAATACTCCCATAATTCCATCTAGCCAAATTAGAGAATGCATTTTCCAAGATATGGGAGTAACCATTGGAAAGAAATAATGCGCTGGACTAGAGACACTAGTGATTGAGTATAACCCTAATAAAAGGTACGCTAGCCAAAATATGCCTTTGCTGTAAAACCAATATCCTAGCAATCCTACTGGAGTCATTACAATCACAGCACTAATTACTCCAACAGAAGTAAACCACTCAGGGCCGGGATATTGGCTCAAAAATAGTGCGTTGTCTGTGTAGTGTAACCAAGTAGAAATGATGTTGAATGTGATAATAACTAGCAGAATCATCTGGCGACGTTTGGAAGGATTGCTTGCGAACATATGCAATTAAAATGCGTAATAGCTTATTAACAGGGAACAGGGAATAGCCAACACTTTCAGGACTTACGCATTGACAGATAGTTAACTATGTGTATTCAAGCCCATCTGTCTTTGCAAGTGTTCCAAAATAAAGTCACGAGCTACTTGAAGAGATAAGTTTCTCTGAATTTCGTACCAGTTTTCAACTAACTCTTCGG